>JBQDIN010000082.1:0-5790 GCA_052094425.1 Propionibacteriaceae bacterium | reverse complement strand
TGCACCGGTTGCCCAGGGCGTACTCCTGCCGCTCGATCGATTCCCGGCCAGCTCGGTCAGGATCTGCTTGTCGAAGGCGGTCGCGTGGGCGCTGTCGTGGATCCCGACCCACAGGTTCACCCGGGGCGCGTCGGGGGAGTCGACGATGTCGACCAGCCGGATCTCGCCGTCGTGGTAGACAGTCAGGTAGGCCGCGGCCCGCAGGTCGCGGCAGAGGGTGTTCAGCGACGCGCGGCCGCGCGCAATCAGCACCCCGTCAGTCGTGTCGGCCATGCCCGGGAACCGGTCACCCAGCACGTACCCGTCCTGGTCGGCGACGAGGTATCCCTCGTGCGCCAGGGTACGGAGCAGGTTGTAGGTGGTGCCCAGGCTCAGGCCGCTGCGGCGGCTCAGCACCTTGGCGGACAGCGGCCGGGCGGGTCGGCCCCTCGGGACCCTCATCGGGCCGGGTCGACCCGGCGCACCTCCCGGGCCGGCACCCCGACCGCGACCGCGTGGTCAGCCACGTCGGACAGCACCACCGCATTGGCGCCGATCACTGCTCCCCGGCCGATGGTCACCCCCGGACCCACCACCACGTTCTCGCCGAGCCAGGCGCCGTCGCCGATGACCACCGGGGCCACTTTCGCGATGCCCTGCTCCAGTACCGCCCGGGTGGGGTCGGCGTACGCGTGCTGATGGTCGGACACGTACACGTTCCGGGCGATCAACACCTGCCGTCCGAGTCGGATTGAGCGGGCGGCGGAGAGGACTGCGCCACCGACGATCTTGGTGCCCTCGCCCACCACCAGTGCCGGGGTGTGGCCCGGCTCGTCGTCGAGCACCTGCAGCCAACAGTCGGGCCCGATGAACACCCGCGCGCCGATGCTGATCCGTCGCTCGCCCGAGACTCGCAGGGGTGGCTGGATCGTGCTGGCGGACCCGAACTCGGCGAAGGCACCTGCGGCCAACACCGAGAATGACTTGGACAGCACTCTCCGGCCGAGGCGATAGGTCGCCAGGGTCAGGCGTCCCAGGGGTGCGCGCACCCCTCCAGTATGGATTCGATCTCCCGTCCCGGGGGCGACTGTGCGGAATTGCCCGTACGGCCGTTGGCTGGGACACCGGTGCCGTCGGGTGGCAGGCTGGCTAGGCTCGGGCCATGACCTTCACCGACCAGGCCGAACGGGCCCGCGTCGCCGCCCGGGTGGCCGGGCAGGCGACCCGTGCTGCCAAGGACTCCGCCCTGCTCGCGATGGCCGACGCGCTGCTCGCCGCCGAGGCGGACATCGTCGAGGCGAACGGGCGGGACGTGGCCACGGCCGAGGCGAACGGGACCAGCGCGGCCCTGATCGACCGGCTCCGGCTCACCCCCGAGCGGGTCGCCGACATGGCGGCCGGCCTGCGCTCGCTCGCGGGCCTGGCCGATCCCGTCGGTGACGTGGTGCGGGGCTGGACGAACGCGAACGGGGTACAGGTGCGCCAGGTGCGGGTTCCGTTCGGGGTGATCGGGATCATCTACGAGGCCCGGCCCAACGTGACCGCCGACGCCGCCGGCATCTGCCTGAAGTCCGGCAATGCCGTACTGCTGCGCGGGTCCTCCTCGGCGGCGGAGTCGAACGCTGCCGTGGTGGCGGCCCTGCGGCTCGGACTCCGGTCCAGCGAGTTGCCCGAGGACACGGTGCAGTTGGTCGTCGGCCCGCGCGAGGTGACGTCGGAGCTGATGGGTGCCCGCGGTCTCGTCGACGTACTGATCCCACGCGGTGGGGCGGGCCTGATCGAGGCGGTGGTGCGCGACAGTGCCGTACCGGTGATCGAGACCGGCACCGGCAACTGCCACCTCTACGTCGACGCGGCGGCCGACCAGCGAATGGCCCTGGCGATCCTGCTGAACGCCAAGACGCAGCGGCCGTCGGTGTGCAACGCGGTGGAGACGCTGTTGGTGCACGCCGACATCGCGGACGACTTCCTGCCGCAGGCCCTCCGGGTGCTGACCGCCAGCGGAGTCACCGTGCACGGTGACGACCGGGTGGGGGCGTACGGCGAGGTGGTGGTGGCCACCGAGGACGACTTCACCGACGAGTACCTCTCCCTCGACCTGGCCGCGACCGTGGTGGACTCGCTCGACGACGCGCTCGCGCACATCGCCCGCTACTCGTCGGGCCACTCCGAGACCGTCGTCACCGACCACGGTCCGACCGCGGATCGGTTCGTCGCCGAGGTGGATGCGGCCGCGGTGCTCGTCAACACCTCCAGCCGGTTCGTCGACGGGGGCGAGTTCGGCTTCGGGGCCGAGATCGGGATCTCCACCCAGAAGTTGCATGCCCGCGGGCCGATGGGTCTCGCGGAGATGACGTCCACGAAGTACGTGGTGACCGGGGCGGGCCAGATCCGCTGAGGGACGGATTCGTCGAGGGGACGGATGCGCCGAGGGGACGGGCGCATCCGGGGTCGGGCGCGGTAGGCTGCGGGCATGAACTTCGGACTGACTCTGCTCGAGACGGCGGGCCACACCGAGTTGCCCATCCCGGCGTGGGGGTTCGGCATCATCGCCTTCGTCATCCTGACCTCGTTCCTGCTGATGACGCTCGCCATCGGCAAGGGCCGACTGCACAGCTGAGCGACGGTCACCAACTTGACTGCAGCGGCCGCCTCGGGGCTGGCCCGGGATCCGCACGCATCGCCCGATCGGCGTTACCGACTGGGCGTGATGGGCGGCACCTTCGACCCCATCCACCACGGACACCTGGTGGCCGCCAGTGAGGTGGCCAGCCGGTTCGAGCTGGATGAGGTGGTGTTCGTCGCGACCGGGCAGCCGTGGCAGAAGGTCAACCGGCGCGTGTCACTGGCCGAGGACCGCTACCTGATGACCGTCATCGCGACCGCTTCCAACCCGCGCTTCACCGTCAGCCGGGTGGACATCGACCGCCGCGGGGACACCTACACCGTCGACACGCTGAAGGACCTGCGCTCCGAGCGAGGCGACGATGTCGACCTCTACTTCATCACCGGTGCGGACGCGATGGCGCAGATCCTCACCTGGCGTGGCGTGGACGAGCTGTTCGACTTGGCCCACTTCGTCGGCTGTACGCGGCCCGGCGTCGACCTGGAGTCGGCCGCGATCCAGCACCTGCCGCCGGAGAAGATCACCCTGATGGAGGTCCCCGCCCTGGCGATCTCGTCCACCGACTGCCGGGAACGCGTGATGGCGGAGGACCCGATCTGGTACCTCGTCCCGGACGGCATCGTGCAGTACATCGCCAAGCGCGGCCTCTACGACTCCGACGCCTGACCATGATCATCACAGACCGCCCGATCCAGCACACCCACGAAGGAAGCCGATGACAGCAACCGACCGCGCCCTCGAACTGACTCGGGCCGCCGCCGCGGCCGCCGTCGACAAGCTGGGCACCGACCTGGTCGCCTACGACGTGTCCGACCAGCTGGCGATCACCGACGTCTTCCTGGTGGTGAGTGCGAGCAACGAACGCCAGGTGGGATCGGTGGTGGATGGGGTCGAGGAGGCACTGCGAGCCCTCGACGCCAAGCCCACCCGCCGGGAGGGGGACCGCGAGCAGCGCTGGGTCCTGCTCGACTACCTCGAGGTGGTGGTCCACGTGCAGCACGAGGAGGAGCGCACCTTCTACGCCCTGGAACGGTTGTGGGGCGACTGCCCGACCATCGATCTGCGCGTGGACGTGCGTCGATGACCGCCCGCCGACTGATCATCTGGCGCCACGGGCGGACCGAGTGGAACCACACCGGGCGCTTCCAGGGGCAGGCGGATGTGGCCTTGGACGAAGTCGGTCGCAGCCAGGCCGCAGTGGCCGCGCAGGTGCTCGCTGGATACCGCCCGGACGCCATCGTTGCCAGCGATCTCTCTCGGGCCCGCGAGACGGCCGGCGCCCTGGCAGAGTTGACGGGGCTCGAGGTGCGCCTGGACAAGCGGCTGCGCGAGATCCACGTCGGCTCCTGGGAGGGACTCACGGCCGAGCAGATCGCCGAGCAGGACCCGGAGTTCGCCGACCACTGGGCCCGCGGGATCGACATGCGTCGTTCCTCGACCGGGGAGACCTCGGTCGAAGTGGCCGAACGAGCCGCCGAGGCCCTGATCGAGATCGCCGCCGGAGCGCCGGACGAATCCACCGTGGTGGTGGCCATGCACGGCCTGTCCGGCCGGGTTGGCGCCTGCCACTTCGTCGGTCTCCCGGAACCGGCGTGGTATGCCCTGGCCGGCATGGTCAACTGCGGCTGGATCGTTCTCGAGCTCAGCCGGACCGGCCACTGGCGCATCGACGGCTACAACCTCACCGCGACTCTCGCCGGTTGAACCCACCCGCCGGTTGAGCCGGTCCAGACCCGCCTTCCGCCACCGGCAGAACCGTTGGACATTCCCGAGCGTTCCTTGTCACGATCAAAGTAATCGTTTTCTCACTGAGGTCCCGGATGTCGACCGAAGAGAACCTGCTCCGTACGCCGATGACTCGCTCCACCTTCCTGAAGGCGGCCGCAATGGGCGGGGCCGCAGCGGGAACCGGCGGTCGGGTGGCCGTCGGCAGCGGCCGAGCCGCCGCCGAGCCGTCCACCCGGGCGTTGTCCGTCACCAAGGTCGCCGACCTGACCGGCCCGGGACTCACCACCCGGTTCCGGATGGAGGCCACCGACCTGGGCATCCCGGCGACCACCCCCGACGGACGCACCCTGTGGGTCTTCGGCGACACCTTCGAGCAGGCCCACGTGGGCGGCGGCTGGTGGCGCTCCCCGGTCGGCCTCTACTCGACCACGACCGACCTGAACACTGGGGTGACCTGGTCCGGTGCGGTCGGTGGGGATGCCGCAGAGCAGTTCTGGGACTACCCGCACGACAATCCGGAGTTCTCCACCGTGCTGCCCTCGGACGTGATCACCATCGGCGGCGCGATGTATCTGCATGCGATGGTCACCAAAGGCCTGCACAACGTCGTCTGGACCGAGATCTGGCGCTCCGACGACTCCGGCGAGACCTGGCAGCACACCGGCGCCGAGTTCCCGGCCGATGCGCACGGCGGCCTGTTTCAGTGCCTGTCCTGGGCTGAGGGTGACGACGGCTGGGTGTACGTCTACTCCACCTCCTTCACCCGCTCGCGGCCCATCATCCTGACCCGGGTGCGGGCGGAGAAGATCGCCGATCCGACCGCGTACGAACCGTGGGGCCACAACGGCTCCTGGGGCTGGGGCAACCCCGCCACCCCGATCTTGGAGGGTGCCTTCGGTGAACTGTGCCTGCGGCCGCTGGGTGGCAAGTGGGTGCTGACCTGGTTCAACGGGGCCACGGCGGAGAACGGCGGCTACAAGATCGAGGGCCTGATCATGGACACCCCGACCTCGAACCTGTACGAGGCCCACCGCGAGACCCTCATCCGGGGCGGGGCTTGGGGCAACGAGGACGACTCCCACGTCGCCCAGTTGTACGGCGGCTACATCATCCCGGGCTCCACCCTGGACGACCTGCACCTCTCGGTCAGCCAGTGGAACACCGACGCCGGCTGGCCGTACCGGGTGATGCAGCACCGGATCCGCGGCTTCGGCGCCTGAGCCGCTGGCCCGCGCGCGGAATCCACCCCTCGCGGGCCGAGAACGGCTCTCGGGGCCCCGGATTCGACGACGAGTGGAGGTTTCCGCGCGGTGATCGCGGCGGCTCCCCCCGATTTCGCGGAACGGGAGCCAACGCGCTAGTATCTCGGAGGTCGCTCGCCGTGCGGGCGACACTCGCATCGAGGGGCTATGGCGCAGTTGGTAGCGCGCTTCCATGGCATGGAAGAGGTCAGGGGT
>JBQDIN010000081.1:7314-16821 GCA_052094425.1 Propionibacteriaceae bacterium | reverse complement strand
ATGACCGGCCCGCACGACGACCGGCCACCCACGTCATGACGAACCGATCGAACGATCCCTGGAACCGGGCCAACGACCCCTGGAACCGCTCGGACGACCCGTGGGAGGCGTACCCGTCACCCGAGCACGAGCCGTCCGTGTCCGACCCGCCACCGGACACCCCGGTGATCAAGGGGTATCCCGCCGAGCACCCGCCACCAACACCGCCGACGGCACCGCCATCGACCCCGACCTCGCCGGCTTCGAGCCCGTCAGCGCCGACTTCAAGTCCCGCCGCACCGAGCCCCGCCGCACCGAGTTCCACACAGCCCGCCACCGATGCGGTGGCCTCGACCCGCTCCGGGCTCCGCGGGAAGCTCCTGGTGCTCGCAGTCGCCGTGATGATCTGCCTGGTGGGCGGACTGATCACGAGCACCGTGCTCAACAACACGGACGCAGACCTGACCACCGTGTGGTCCCTGACGCCCGAGGACGTCCTCCCCGGCGAGTACGGCTACCGCTTCAGCGAGACCCTGGACGGAACGGAGGGCACCGACTTCCTGGTGACCGACTCCGTGTGGGTAGCCCTTCTGATGGATCGGACCACCGACGCACCCGCCCAACTGCTGGGGATCGATCCGGACTCCGGGGACCCGGCCTGGCATCTCGAACTGCCGGGGGCCATCTGCGCGGATCGGCCGAGTGCGGACGGCACCCTCGCCTGCCTGTCCGAGCAGACCGATGGGTGGCAGATCACCCGGGTGGACCTCAGCACCGGCGAGGTGGCGGAGTCCGTCCCGGCGGAGGTCTCCGAGCCCCGGCAGGTGCACCTGGTCGCGGACGGACTGCTCGTCGTGGGCGAGTCCGAACCGTCGGTGTACTCCCAGTTGACCCACCTCGGGGCCGACGGTGCCGCACGGTGGTCGACCGATCTGCTGGAGTTGGTCGGCGGCGAGACGCTGTTCCGCGAGAGCTCCACGGCCGAGGACGTCGAGGAGGTCACCCTGGACAGCAGCGCTGCCTGGACCGACGTCGGTGACGCGGTCCTCCTCGGCCACGACAGCTTCGTCCACATCGTGCCGGACACCGAACAGGTACAGGTCCACCAGGGCAACTACCTGGCGGTGGTCGACGATCGGTTCTTCTACAAGACCTCGCCGGGGTCGGTCGGCTACGACGCGGCAGGCACGAAGGTGTGGCACCAGCCCGACGTCGAGCTGGTCCGCAGCACCGAGGCCCGTCCGGCCCGCAGCCTGCTGCACCTCGGGACCTCGGAGCGCGACCTGCGAAGCGTCGACCCGGCAACCGGCGAACTGTCCGATCCGATCCACACCTTCGACGACTCGTCCGGAACCCTTCAGCTGAATGGTCCGCCGGATGAGACCTACGTGATCCGCCAAGAGGAGGTGCTCCGTCTCTCGCCTGACCGCGGGAAGGTGCTCTGGACGGCCGAGGTCCCGGACGCGAACAGCCTCAGTCACGGGCTCGTGGTCGGCGGGGCGACGGTGGTGACCACATCACCCCTGACCGGTCTGGACCCGGCCACCGGGGAGGAGTTGTGGACGGCTGAGGCCGAGAGCCGGGACCTGTCCGTGGTCGACGGCCGACTGGTCGCGTTCGACCGCAACTCCCTCACCGTCCACGACCTGCCCTGATCCGCCCCCGCCGCGGCCGGCCCGGGCCCCCTATGCTCGGAGCCGACCCGTGACGCCCGACCCGAGGCAGCCCTGATGAGTTCTTTGTCCCCGTTGAGTTTCGCGCCCCGCCCCACGGACGCCACCGACGCACGCACCCCCGGCACCATCCTGCGCGACGGTGAACCGCACCAGATGATCTCCGGCGCGCTGCACTACTTCCGGGTGCCGCACCAGATGTGGGCGGACCGGCTCCGCCGGCTGGCGGCAATGGGGTGCAACACGGTGGAGACGTACGTGGCGTGGAACTTCCACCAACCGTACGCCGGAAGGCTCGCCCACTTCGGCGGCGACCGCAACCTCGGCGCCTTCCTCGACCTGGCCGCAGACCTCGACCTCGATGTCCTGGTCCGGCCGGGGCCGTTCATCTGTGCCGAGTGGGACTTCGGCGGGCTGCCCTCCTGGCTGCTCGCCGAGAAGGACCTGGCCCCGGAACGCCTGCGTACCTGCGACCCCGCCTTCCTGGCGCACGTGGACGCGTGGTTCGACACCCTGCTGCCGATCATCGTGTCCCGACAACCCAGTCAGGGTGGCCGGGTGGTGGCGGTGCAGGTGGAGAACGAGTACGGCAGCTTCGGCAACGACGCGGACTACCTGGCGCACTTGCGGGCGGGCCTGCTGAGCCGCGGTGTCGAGGTGCCGCTGTTCACCTCCGACGGACCCGGCCCGCTCTGGCTCGCCGGCGGCACCCTTCCCGACGTCTGGGCGACGGTGAACTTCGGTTCGCGGCAGGAACAGGCCTTCGCCGAATTGGAGAAGTTCCGGCCCGGCAGCCCCGCTGTGTGCATGGAATTCTGGAACGGTTGGTTCGACCACTGGGGCACCCGACACCACGTCCGCGACGGTGCCGAGGTGGCCGACGAACTGCGCGGGATGCTCACCGGCGGGCGTTCGGTGAATTTCTACATGGCCCACGGGGGCACGAACTTCGGCGTCTGGGCGGGGGCGAACACCACCGACGACGGACCCGCGGTCCAGTACCAACCCACCGTCACCAGTTACGACTACGACTCCCCGATCGCCGAGCACGGCGGGCTGACCCCGAAGTTCTGGGCCTTCCGGAAGGTGATCACCGCGCACACCGGTCGCCGCCTTCCCGATCCTCCCCCGGACGCCCCGCGACTGCCCGCCCAGCAGGTGCCGATCATGCTCTCGCGGTCGCTGGGCCAAGCCTTCGCGGCCCACCGGCTGCGGGATGCGAAGACCCCCGAGTCCTTCGAACAACTGGGGCTCCACCACGGCGTGCTGCGCTACCGTACGCGGTTGCCGGACCTGCAGGGTGAGTTCACCCTGCGCCTGGACGGACTGGCCGATCTCGCCACCGTGTACCTCGACGACGTCGTGGTGGCCCGACTCGCCCGGACCGTGATCGACGAGTCACACGCGAGCGAGTGCCGACTCACCCTCGACGGGCCGGCCGTCCTCGACATCGACGTACAGTCCCTCGGCCGGGTGAACTTCGGCCGGCATCTGTTCGACCCCAAGGGACTACGCGGGGCCCGGCTGGACTTCCAGCACCTGCACGGCTGGGAGCAGTACGGGATCGACCTCACCGAGACGTACCAGGTGGCCTGGGGTGCGGCCGTCCTTCCCACCGCTCTCGACGGGGCCGGCTTCCACCGGGCCGAGATCTTGGTGACCACCCCCGCCGACGGCTTCCTCGCCCTCCCCGGCTGGGGTCGCGGGTACGTGTTCCTGAACGGCGTCAACCTGGGGCGGTACTGGAATGCCGCCGGCCCACAGGTCACCCTGTACGCCCCGGCTCCGTGGTGGCGTGCGGGTGTGAACGAGGTGGTCGTGTGCGAGTTCGAGTCCCCCGGCTCCACGATCGAGGTCCGCGACACCCCCGACCTCGGCCCGGTCGAGCACTTCCACCCCGGCGCCGACTGAGCCTGAATCAGCACACGTTGCTCGACGGCGCACCGCGCACGCCGACGCGGACAGGATCAACCGGACGATCAGTGGTGCGGCCGATCAGTTGTGGATGCGCGCGCCGGGGACCGGGCCGGAGACGCGACGTACGGCCTTGCAGACCCCTTCGGAGCTGAGGGCGACGCTCAGGTCGACGGCCGCGGACTCGTCGCGAGCCAGGAAGGCACAGGTCGGGCCGGAGCCCGAGACGACCGCCCCGACCGCACCCAACTCGAGCCCCGCCTCCAGGGTGCTGCCCAACTGCGGCTGCAGGTCCAGGGCGGCGGGCTGCAGGTCGTTGCGCAGAGACCGGCCGAGCGCGACGGGGTCGTTGGCGGACAGGGCGTTCATCAGTCCGGCGGGCACCTCCATCGGGAGGTCGGCGCCGCCCAGCTCGTCGAAGCGGCTGTACACGGCCGGGGTCGACAATCCGTGGTTGCCGAAAGCGAGCACCCAGTGGTAGGTACCCCGGGCCAGGGCCGGCACCAGCAGCTCCCCGCGGCCGCTGCCCACGGCCGTACCGCCCAGCAGCCCGAAGGGCACGTCGCTGCCCAGTTCGGCACCGAGTTCGCGCAACTGGTCGGGGTCCACGTCGAGGTCCCACAGGACCGCGCAGGCGAGCAGGGCCGCGGCGGCGTCAGCCGATCCGCCGGCCATCCCGCCGGAGACCGGAATCGACTTCTTCACTGACATCCGCACGCCGAGCGGCTCCGCAGGCGCGTGGGCCTCGGCCAACAGACGGGCGGCGCGGACGGCGAGGTTCGTGTCGTCGGACGGCACCAGGTCCGCCCCGACCCCCTGGGTCTCCACGGCGAAGGTGCCCTCGTCGGCCCACTCCGCGTACACCTCGTCGTGCAGCGAGACTGCTTGGAACACGGTGGCCAGGGGGTGGAAGTCGTCCGCACCGGGCGACCCGACGCACAGCGCCAAGTTGATCTTGGCCGGGACGCGGACCCGTACGGTCGTCGGCGCCGGCGGAAGAGGGGATGCCACGAACCGAGGCTAGCGGCCCCGGCGGCGGACGGGGGTGTCGGGTAGGTCCGGCAACTGTTCGGCGATCCGGGCGAAATCCATCACGTCCAACACCTCACCCCGCGCCTGCGGGTCCACTCCGGCCGCCTCCAGTGCCGCCACCGCGGCGGCGGACGAGCCGACCAGTCCGGCCAGGGCGGACCGCAGCATCTTGCGTCGCTGCGCGAAGGCGGCGTCGATCACGGCGAACACCCGTTCGCGGGGGGCCGTGGTGACGGGCGGGTCCCGCCGGACCAGTGACACCAGCCCCGAGTCGACGTTCGGGACCGGCCAGAAGACCTGCGGGGAGACGGTGCCGACCCGACGCGCGGCCGCGTACCAGGCCATCTTCACCGATGGCACCCCGTAGGTGCGCGAGCCGGGCCCGGCGACCAGTCGGTCAGCCACCTCGGCCTGCACCATCACCAACCCGGTCCGCCACCCCGCGAAGGTGGCGAGCAGGTGCAGCAGCACCGGGACCGACACGTTGTACGGGAGGTTGGCCACCACCGCCGTGGGTTGCGGGTCAGGCAGTTCGGTCAGTCGCAGCGCGTCCGCCTCGACCACGGTGCAGCGCTCGGCGCGCTCCGGGGCTCGGGTGGCGATCGTGTCAGCCAGCGCCCCGGCCAGCAGCGCATCGATCTCGACCGCGACGACCCGGTCGGCGACCTCCAGCAGGCCGAGGGTCAGCGATCCCAGCCCGGGACCGATCTCGAGCACGACATCATCACCGGTGACGCCGGAGGTGGCGACGATGCGGCGGACGGTGTTGGCGTCGACCACGAAGTTCTGGCCGCGTTGCTTGGTGGGCCGCAACGCCAACCGGCCTGCCAGATCCCGCACCGAGGTGGGGTCCAGCAGGCCGGTGGCGTGCCGTGCTGTGGTCAGCGGAGGCCGAGCTTCGAGGCGCAGGCGGGCCAGGCGCCCCAGCCCTGACCGGCCTGGACCTTCTTGCCGACGGCGATCTGGGCCTCGCGGCTGTTCTCGTGCGGCATTCCGGAGCCGCCGAAGGCACTCCAGGTCTGCTTGGTGAACTGCAGGCCGCCGTAGAACCCGTTGCCGGTGTTGATCGACCAGTTGCCGCCCGCCTCGCATTGGGCGAGGTCGTCCCACACGGAGCCGCTGGGCACGGCGGGCCCGGAGCCGCCGCCGGAATCAGAGCCGGAGTCGGAGTCGGAACCAGAGCCGGAGTCGGAGGAGTCCTTCTTCTTCGGGGTCGGGGCCTTCTCCTTGGTGCCGACCAGGAGGATCTTGTCGGACGGCTTGGCGGTCACCTTGGTGGACAACTTCTTGGTCTTGACGACCTTGCCGTCGTGCTTGACCTGCAGGGACACCACGTCCTGGGAGCCGGTCTTGCCCTCCCGCTCGACCTTGGTGGTGCCCTTGGCGAGGCTGCTGCTCTTCTTGGTCTGGACGCCGAAGCTGATCTTGTGTTCCTTGGTGACCTTCTTCTGGTCGACCTTCACGTAGGTGATCTTCGCGCCGTCGGTCAACTTGTCGGTCGGCTTGGCGCTGAGCTTGTCGTCCTTGTCCTTGTGGACCTTCGCAGCCTCGAGGGCGTCGGCGACCGTCTGTCCGGTGGTCTTGACGTCCTTCTTCTTGCCCGCGACCGTCAACTCGACGTTCTTCAGGGTGGCGATGTCGAGGGAGAGGCCATCCCGGCCGATCGACGTGCTGCGGCTCGTGGAGAGGTCAGCACCCTCGGCCTTGATCTTGAGCGTCTCCAGTGCCTCGTCGACGCTGGTGGCGGTGGTCCAGTACGCCTGCTCCTCGCCATCGACGTTCACCGTCACCTGGCGGGCGAACTGCACCGCCACCTCGGTGCCGTCGGCGATCTTGGTGTCCACGGCGGGGGCGACGACGTCGCGCTTGCCGACCTCGATGCCCTCCTTCGCCAGGACGTCGCCGACCGTTCCGGCGAAGGTGCTGACCTCGGTCGGCGCGCCGTCGACGGACAGGGTGATGTCCTTCTCCAACGTCACGTACCCGAAGGCGCTCCCCGCCACGGCCAGGGCGGCCACTCCGGCCACCACGACTGGGATGATCTTCCGCACGACAAACTCCCCACAATTCGGCTCACCCCAGTGCGGGCCCGAGCCTGCTCACAATCAGTGTTTCGGATCCTTCCCAGACCCGATCGGTCACGGAATCATAACGGGAAAACGGGTCGACCCAAAATTCAGGTGTGAAAAACCTGAGAGAAAGGGGATCCGCGGTCCTTCAGAAGGCCTCGCCCCACCGGCCGCGGTGCAGCACGCCGTCCCTGCGACGGGCGCGTCGACCGGGTGATCCGCCGGCCCCGCCGGCGACCGGATGCCCGACACTGACCACACCGACCGAGGCCTGCTCGGCAGGTACCCCGAAAGCCTCTCGGACCGCCTGCTGCCGGTCCGGCGGGACCCCGAAGAAGCAGGCTCCGAGACCGGCATCGACGCTCCGCAGCAGGATCGCCATCGCCGCCATCCCGGCATCGACGTACCAGTAGGGCGCGGACCAGCGGTCGGCGTCGATCGGCCAACCTTTGTCCGGCTCGGCGTAGCGCTCCCGGTAGGCCCGTTCGCTGGTCCAGACCAAGACCAGCAGCGGCGCGGTGCGCAACCCGTCCAGCCAGGGATTGGGGCCGGCCTGCGGCGGCTGCGGTCCGGACGTCGCCGTCCAGAAGGTCGTACGATCCGTCGCGGACTCCAGCGCCAGGAAGGAGACGCCCTGGCTGAAGCCGGCGGTCGGCGCCCGGCGGCCGGCCGCCAGCAGGGACTCGATGACCATCCCCTCGACCGGGCGGGTGGGGTCGTAACGCCGTACCATCCGGCGCCGCCGCAGTACCTCGTCGAACTCCATCAGCGCACTCCCTGACCAGTGAAGGCGGCCCGATCCCAGTCGCCACCGAAGGCGGCGGACGTACCCGCATCGAGGGCCCGACACAGGTCGGCCACGTCGTCCCCTCGGACCCCAGCCATGAACCGGACGGTGTGCGGGATCAGGAAGGACGCATTCGGCCGTCCGCGGTGCGGCATCGGAGTCAGGTACGGGGCGTCGGTCTCGGTGAGCAGCCGGTCCAGCGGGCTGATCCGCAGCGCCTCCCGAAGATGCTCGTTCGGCTTGAACGTGACGGTGCCCGGAAAGGACAGCCACGCGCCCCGGTCGAGGCAGGCGCGGGCGAAGTCGGCGTCGCCGGAGAAGCAGTGCATCACGATCCGCTCGGCACCGCCCTCCGCGTCCAGCACGTCGAGGATCTCGGCGTGCGCGTCCCGGTCGTGGATCACCAAGGTGAGTCCGTGCTGGCGGGCGAGCTGGATGTGCCGGGCGAACGACTCCCGCTGCACGGCGCGGCCGGCCTCGTCGGTGGTGCGGAAGTGATCCAGCCCGGTCTCCCCCACCGCCCGGACTCGGTCATGGGCGCCGGCGAGCCCTTCAATCTCGGTCCAGGCCTCCTCGAAGGCGGAGCGGCCCTGCTCGGCGACCAACCGGGCCGCGTCGTTCGGGTGCAGGGCCACGCCCGCGATCACGGAGGGGGTCCGCGCGGCCAGGTCGACGGCCCATCGGGACCCGGCCGCGTCGCAGCCGATCTGGGCGATCCGGGTGATCCCGACCGCGGCGGCCTGCCGGATCGCGTCCTCGGGGTCCAGTCCGGTCACCTGCGCGGCCAGATCCAGGTGGCAGTGGCTGTCAGCCACGTCCACCGGCAGCGGTTCGGCGGGGTCCGGGAGCGTATGCCGCTGGTCCTTGGTCGCTGGATCGTCCTTGCTCATGGGGCCAGCCTTCCACCCCCGCCCACGCAGCGCCCAGCGCCTCCCGTAGCCCGCATGCACGCTGCGCGATGGGCTCAGCGCTGCGTGAGCGGGCCTGATGGCTGGGTCAGTTGGTACGGCGGGCAGCGAGTGCAGCCTCGTACAGGGCGTTCTTGGCCAAGCCGTTTCGGGCCGACACCTCGGCGACAGCCGGGCGCAATTTGGCCCCGCCCGCGACCAGGTCGAGCACCTCGGCCACAGCGGCCCCCTCGTCCGGCTCCGCGGCCGGCGCGCCGGCGATCACCACCGTGACCTCGCCGCGCAGCCCCTCGCCGGCCCAGTCGGCGAGTTCGGCCAAGCCACCCCGCCGGACCTCCTCGTACGTCTTGGTCAGCTCCCGGCACACGGCCGCAGGTCGATCCGCGCCCAGGACCTCCGCGGCGTCGGCCAGCATCGCCGCTGTCCGGTGCGGGGCCTCGAAGAAGACCATCGTCCGGGATTCCTCCGCGAGCCCGGTCAGTCGGCGTCGGCGCTCACCGCTCTTGCGCGGCAGGAAACCCTCGAAGCAGAACCGATCCACCGGCAGCCCGGAGAGCGCGAGCGCGGTGAGGACGGCGGACGGGCCGGGGACGGCCGTCACCGGCAGGTCCGCCTCGATCGCCGCCACCACCAACCGATACCCGGGGTCGGAGACCGACGGCATCCCGGCGTCGGTGACCAGCAGCACCCGCGCCCCGTCCCGGAGGTCCGCCACCAGGCCGGGCGTCCGGCCCGCCTCGTTGCCCTCGAAGTAGGACACCACCCGAGCCTCGGTCCGGACATCGAGGCGTTGCAGGAGTCCGTGCAGCCGGCGGGTGTCCTCGGCGGCGATCACGTCCGCGGTCGTGAGTTCGCGCAGCAACCTCGGACTGGCGTCCTCGACGTCCCCGATCGGCGTCGCCGCCAACACCAACAGCCCGGTTCCACTCACCGGGTCAGCCTGCCACAGGACACCGAGTCGGTCCGGGCCCTGCCTACTATTGTGCCCGTGACGCGTGAGGTGCTCGATCCGGAGGCTGCCGCGGTGACGGCCCGACGGTCCGTCACCCCGCCCTCCCCTGCGCGACTCTCGGCACTCGAGGCACTGCGACTGCCGATGCCGACCGACCGGGTGCTCGGCTGGGTCGTCACCCTCGGCATCACCC
>JBQDIN010000081.1:0-7214 GCA_052094425.1 Propionibacteriaceae bacterium | reverse complement strand
CTGCCGATGCCGACCGACCGGGTGCTCGGCTGGGTCGTCACCCTCGGCATCACCCTGCTCGCGTTCTGGGTACGGCTGGTGAACCTGGGCCGGCCCGATGACCTCGTCTTCGACGAGACCTACTACGCCAAGGACGCGTGGTCGCTGCTGCAGTCCGGCTACGAGCGGGACTGGCCCGAGGACGCCAACGACTCGATCCTGGCGGGCAATCCGGGGGTGCTGCTGGACGACCCGTCCTTCATCGTGCATCCGCAGTTGGGCAAGTGGCTGATCGCCATCGGCGAGCACCTGGTCGGGATGGACTCCTTCGGCTGGCGGTTCATGCCACTGGTGTTCGGTTGCCTGCTGGTGCTGGTCACCATCCGGCTGGTCCGCCGGGTGTCCCGCTCCACCCTGATCGGCGGGATCGCCGGGTTGCTGCTCACCCTGGACGGCCTCGCCTTCGTGATGTCGCGCATCGCCCTGCTGGACATCTTCATGGCGTTCTTCCTGGTCGCCGCGGTCGCCTGCCTGGCCGCCGACCGGGACTGGTTCCGCGGCCGACTGGCCGACCACCTCGACCGGCGTGCGCTGTCCGATCTGGGCGGCTCCTTCGGGCCACGACTGTGGATCCGGCCCTGGCGGATCGCGGCCGGGGTGTCCTTCGGGCTCGCCCTGGGCACCAAGTGGAATGCGATCTATGCACTGGCCGCCTTCGCCCTGGTCAGCCTCGCCTGGGACGTCGGCGCCCGCCGCCTCGCCGGTGCCGGCCGGCGCGCCCGCCAGGGGATACTCCGTGACGGCATCCCCGCCTTCGTCTCCCTCGTCGTCCTCAGCCTGATCGTGTACGTGTCCACCTGGGCCAGTTGGCTCGCCACCTCCGGCGGCTGGGGACGGGACTGGGGCGAGAACAACCCAGAGGCCACCAGCGTGGCCGTACTCGGCAAGCCGCTCGCCTCGCTGCTGCACTACCATCGCGAGATCTACGGCTTCCACACCGGCGACTACATCAACGGCCAGGACCACTCCTACGATGCCCACCCGGCCGGCTGGTTGATCTTGGCCCGACCGATCGGCATCGACGCGGTCAACGACATCGCCCCCGGCACGGACGGCTGCCCCTTGGACGCGGGTGAGAACTGCCTGCGGGTGATCAGCGGCATCGGCACCCCCGTGCTGTGGTGGGCGGCCGTCGGGTGCCTGCTGGTCGCCGCACTGTTCTGGGTCGGCCACCGCGACTGGCGCTTCGGCATTCCGGTGGTCGGGGTCCTGTCTTCGTGGTTGCCGTGGTTCCAATACACCGACCGACCGCAGTTCCTCTTCTACGCGATCGCCTTCCTGCCTTTCTCGGTGATGGCCGTCGCGCTCTGTTTGGGCCGCGTGCTGGGGCCGGCGGTGGGAGGCGACCGACGCATGATCGGCGGGGTCACGGTGGGGGTCTTCATCGCCCTGGTGGGCGCCAACTTCGCCTACCTCTACCCCGTTCTCACCGACGAGGTGCTCCCGCACAGCAAATGGCTGGCCCGGATGTGGTTCAAGAGTTGGATTTGATGACCACTCTTCGGGACGCCTGTCTCAGCAGCACATTGCGAACTGATGACAGCGCGCATGTCACCTTCAAGTGAACTTCCTCTCACGTTAGAGTCCCGCTAGGTTGGTCCCACTTCGGGGTCAATCACCTCACCTGCAACGACGCAAACCCCACACCCAGGGGAAGGACTGGCACGCTCTATGGGCAAATACCTGCTGCGGCGGCTGCTGAACTACATCATCTTGTTGTTCGTCGCGGTCACACTGACCTACTTCTTGGCCGCCACCCAGTTGAACCCACGTTCCCTGTACGAGATCGTGAACCCACCCATCGACCCCAAGTCGATCGAGCAGTCGCTGCGGGCCTACAACCTGAGTGACGAGGTGCCACTCCTGGAGCGCTGGTGGACCTGGTTCACCGGAGTGCTGACCGGCGACTGGGGGCACACCCCGCTGGGTGGCTCGGTGAACGACGAGATCGGCCGCCGGATGTGGGTCAGCCTCCGGCTGATCACTCTGGGGTCGCTGATCGGGATCGCCTCCGGTGTCGTCCTCGGCGCGTGGGCCGCCACCAAGCAGTACAAGGTGTCCGACCGGGTGGTGACCTTCTTCTCCCTGCTGTTGGTCTCGATGCCCACCTTCGTGGTGGCGACCCTGCTGGTCATCGTGGCCACCAAAGTGAACGGCGCCCTCGGGTTCGGCTTCTTCGAGTTCACGGGTGAGACCGGTGCCCGGGGTGACTATCCCGGCGCCGCCCTGGTGGACCGGATCCAGCACCTGTTGCTGCCCACCCTCACCTTGGCACTGTTCGGTGCGGCCAGCTTCAGCCGTTACCAGCGCAACCTGATGCTGGACACCCTCGGTTCGGACTTCGTCCGGACGGCGCGGGCCAAGGGACTGCGCCGCCGCAAGGCCGTGATGCGGCACGCACTGCGCACCTCCCTGATCCCGACCGGAACGTACTTCGCCTTCAATGTCGCCACCCTCTTCACCGGGTCGGCCTTCATGGAATTGATCTTCACCTTCCACGGGATGGGCATCTACGGTGTGACCGCGATCCAGGGCCAGGACGTGCACGGGTCGGTCGCGGTGGCCGCCTTCGGCGGTGTCTGCGTGCTGGTCGGCGCTGTACTGGCCGACATCATGGTGGCCATTCTCGATCCCCGAGTCCGGCTGAGCTGAGGAGGTAGCAAATGACTGAACACATGGTTGACGCCTCCCACCTCGCCGAGGACGAGGCCGCTGCGGCGACCGAGGTGGTGAGGGGGAAGAGACTCACCCGTCGCCAGTTGGTGCTCCGCCGCTTCTTCCGGAACAAGACCGCCGTGCTCGGGCTGGCCGTGGTGGCCTTCCTGGTGCTGCTGGCCTTCGTGGGCCCGTACGTGTCCTACTGGAAGTTCGACGACGTGGACCGAACCGCTTTCCTGTCCGCACCCGACTCGAACCACCTGATGGGGACCACCCAAGCCGGTCGGGACGTGCTCGCGCTGACCATGCGCGGTCTCGGCAAGTCGTTGATGATCGGTCTCCTGGTCGCCCTCGTGTCGACCGGCATCGCCGCCGCGGTGGGCGCTTCGGCCGCCTACTTCGGCGGGTGGGGCGAACGGATCGCCCTCTGGGTGATCGACCTGTTGTTGGTCATCCCCTCCTTCTTCCTGATCGCGGTGATCTCCACCGGCGGGCCGAAGGGTCCCTACTCGTGGCTGCTGCTGGTGGCCATGATCGCCCTGTTCGGATGGGTGCTGTCCGCGCGAGTGGTCCGCAGCCTGACCCTGTCGGTGAAGGAACGGGAGTACGTGCTGGCGGCCAAGTTCATGGGCCTGCCCGCACCAAAGATCATCATCCGGCACATCCTGCCGAACATCTCCTCACTGCTGATCATCGATGCGACGCTCGCCGTCGCGATGGCCATCCTGGCGGAAACCTCGCTGTCCTTCTTCGGCTTCGGCGTGCAGTCCCCCGACACCTCGCTGGGCACCCTGATCGGCACCGGCCAGCGGATGGCCACCACCTTCCCGTGGATCTTCCTCGCACCGGCCACCCTGCTGGTGATCCTGATCCTCGCCGTCAACGCGGTCGGCGACGGGTTGCGAGACGCACTCGACCCGAGCTCGAACTCTGGAGGTAAGGCCGCATGAGCGTCGACGCTCCCGCCCCGCACAAGGTGCGCCGGACCGAATCCGGGACCGTCCTGTCCGTCAAGGACCTGCACGTTACGTTTCCGAGCGAGGCCGGCCCGGTCCGGGCGGTCCGCGGCCTGAACTTCGACCTGCAGGCCGGCGAGACGATGGCCATCGTGGGAGAGTCCGGCTCGGGCAAGTCGGTCACCTCGTTGGCGATCATGGGCCTGCACCCAGACTCGGCGCGGGTCGAGGGGTCCATCAGCCTGCACGGCGACGAGTTGCTGGGCAAGCACGACAACGAGATGTCGCGCACCCGCGGCAGCGAGTTGGCGATGATCTTCCAGGACCCGCTCTCTGCGCTCACTCCCGTCTACACGATCGGTGACCAGATCGTGGAGGGCATCCTGGTCCACCACGACGTCTCCAAGCAGGCCGCGATGAACCGCGCGGTGGAGCTACTCGACCTGGTCGGCATCCCGAACCCGCAGTTGCGGGCGAAGTCCTTCCCGCACGAGTTCTCCGGCGGCATGCGCCAGCGCGCGATGATCGCCATGGCGATCGCCAACGACCCGGACGTGATCATCGCCGACGAGCCCACCACGGCCCTCGACGTGACCATCCAGGCCCAGGTGCTCGAGGTGCTGAAGAAGGCGCAGCAGGAGACCGGCGCAGCCGTCATCATGATCACCCACGACCTCGGCGTGGTGGCCGGGATCGCCGACCGGGTCACCGTCATGTACGCCGGCCGGCCGGTCGAGCAGGGCACTGTCGACGAGATCTTCTACCGGCCCCGGATGCCGTACACGATCGGGCTGCTCGGCTCGGTCCCGCGCCTGGACGCGGTGGAGAAGGAGCCGTTGGCGACCCTCGAGGGAAATCCCCCCTCGGTCGTCAACCTGCCACCGGGCTGCCCGTTCGCGCCACGGTGCCCGATGGTGCAGCCGGATTGCCGCGAGGTGGAGCCGGACCTGACCCACACCGACCACACCGACCACCTGGCGGCCTGTCTGCACTCCGACCAGATCGCACAGGGGGACCTGGGCTACGCTGACATCTACCCGATCCCGGAGATCCCCCCGTCGGAGCTGGAGAGGCTACCGCGCGACGAACGCGACACGGTGCTCAAGCTCGACAACCTGAAGCGGCATTATCCGCTGATGAAGGGGGCGATCTACCGTCGCCGGGTCGGCACGGTCTACGCGGTGGACGGCATCGACCTGGAGGTCAAGGAGGGCGAGACCCTCGGTCTGGTGGGCGAGTCCGGCTGCGGGAAGAGCACCACCCTGCTGGAGATCCTGAACCTGCAGGCCCCCACCGAGGGGAACGTCGCCGTCCTCGGCAAGGACGTGCAGAAGTTGAAGCGATCCGAGCGCAAAGCCCTGCGGCGCGATCTGCAGGTGGTTTTCCAGGACCCGATGGCCTCCCTTGACCCGCGGATGCCGATCTTCGACATCATCGCCGAGCCGCTGGGGGTGCACAAGATCAGCAAGGAGAAGATCGAGGAACGGGTCGCCGAACTGTTGGATCTGGTCGGATTGGACCCGTCCGCAGCCAGCCGGTACCCGCAGCACTTCTCCGGCGGCCAGCGCCAGCGCATTGGCATCGCCCGAGCACTCGCTCTGGAACCGCGGGTGATCGTGCTGGACGAACCCGTCTCCGCCCTGGACGTGTCCATCCAGGCCGGCGTGATCAACTTGTTGGACGAGTTGAAGTCCAAGCTCGGATTGTCCTACCTGTTCGTCGCCCACGACCTCTCGGTGGTGCGCCACATCGCCGACCGGGTGGCCGTGATGTACCTCGGCAAGATCATCGAGATCGGGGACGTGGCGCAGGTCTTCGACCATCCCACCCACCCGTACACGCAGGCCCTGTTGTCGGCGATCCCGCTGCCGGACCCGGACAAGGAACGCACCCGGAACCGGATCATCCTGTCCGGAGAGTTGCCCAGCCCGGCCAATCCCCCGTCCGGCTGCAAGTTCCGCACCCGGTGCCAGAAGTTCCCGACCCTGAGCGAATCGCAGCAGGAACTGTGCCTGTCCACCATGCCCGACCTGCTCGAAGTGGGTTCCGACCACACCTCGGCCTGTCACTACAACGACGCGAAGAATCCCATCTGACGTCGGGTGACCAGCCCTCCACACAGGTGTGACCCGATTGTGACGAAAAGGCGTGATTCGTTAGCAGTCCGTGACCGCAGAACGGTGATTCGCGCCACGTGCCCAACGTAGAGTCGGGACCCGGCAGCCCACCGGCTGCCCCTATTTGACTCTTTTTGGAGGGAATGTGAAGACACGCAGGCTGATTGCGGTCCCGCTCCTCGCCGGCGCCTTGGCACTCGGTGCCTGTGGTGGACCCGGTGGCGACGGTGAAGGGGGTGGCCCGGGCGACGAGCCCACGAGCGCCCCGATCACCGCGCAGGACATCAACGCCAAGGATCGCTCGGAGTTGGCCGAGGGCGGCGAACTCCGCCAGGCCGTCTCAGCGTTCGCGGAAAACTGGAACCCGATGCACGTGAACGGCAACAACGCCGACTTCACGGACGTGCGCGAGGCCATGTCGCCGAGCCTGTTCCAGTACGACGAGACTGGTGCGGCCACGCCTGATCCGAACTACCTCCTGGAGGCGACCACCGAGGGCGGCGAGTCCGCCGACGAGCCGCTGGTCGTCACCTACAAGCTGAACCCGGAAGCGGTCTGGAACGACGGCTCGCCGATCGACGTGGATGACTTCATTGCCGAGTGGAAGGCCTGCGGCGACCCCGAGAGCGACTTCCAGTGCGTCTCCACCCAGGGCTACGACTCCATCACCGGGATCGAGGCCGGGGCGGACAACTTCGAGGTCAAGGTCACCTACAGCGGCCCGTACCCCGACTGGACCGGCACCTTCGTGCTGAAGAAGGCCGAGTCGATCAAGGACGCCAAGACCTTCAACGAAGGCTGGACGGACCTGAACAAGATCGGTGACTGGTTCTCCGGCCCCTTCAAGCTCGACAACCTGGACAAGACCCAGCAGATCATCACCTTGGTCCCGAATGACAAGTGGTGGGGCGAGAAGCCACTGCTCGACAAGTTGACCTTCCGGGTGATCTCGGCCGACGCCACCGCGTCCAGCTACGAGAACAACGAGATCGACACCTTCGACATCGGTCCCAACCCGGATGCCTACGCCCGCGCCAAGGGCGTGGCCGCTGGCGCCATCCGTGCCGCCGCCGGTCCGAACTTCCGGCACTTCACGCTCAACCAGGAAGCCGGGATGCTCCAGGACAAGGCCGTTCGCCAGGCCATCGTGATGGGTCTCGACCGCGCCCAGATCGGCGTCTCCGACCTGGCCGGTATCGACTGGCCGGCCAAGCCGCTGAACAACCACGTCTTCATGGAGACTCAGGAGGGCTACGCCGACTCCGCCGAAGCCACCGGTCTGAACTACAACCCGGACGGCGCCAAGAAGCTCCTCGAGGACGAGGGCTGGGCGATGGGAGACGACGGTTACTACGCCAAGGACGGCGAGACCCTGACCGTCAAGTTCAGCCAGATCGTCGCCGTGCCCGTCTCGGAGAACGAGGCGCTGCAGGCCCAGGCGATG
>JBQDIN010000080.1:0-16855 GCA_052094425.1 Propionibacteriaceae bacterium | reverse complement strand
CGATCGGGCCGTGCTTGAGCTCGCCGGCGGCGAAGCCCTCGGCGTGGATGTAGGCCAGTTCCTTCAGCTTCAGCGCCCCCTCGAGGGCGATCGGGTAACCGACGTGCCGGCCGAGGAACAGCACCGACGGCTGTTCGGCGAACTCGGCGGCCAGGGCGAGCACCGTCGCGGAGTCGTCGAGCACCTGCTGGATCAGCTCCGGCATCCGCTGCAGCTCGGCCATCGAGGCCGCGATCTCCTCGTCGTAGCGGGTCCGGCGCACCTGGGAGAGGTAGAGGCCGAGCAGGTAGCAGGCCACCAGCTGGGTCAGGAACCCCTTGGTCGAGGCCACACCGATCTCGGGGCCGGCGTGGGTGTAGATGACCGCGTCCGCCTCCCGCGGGATGGTGGACCCGTTGGTGTTGCAGATCGCCAGCACCCGGGCCTTCTGCTCCCGGGCGTAGCGGATCGCCATCAGCGTGTCGGCGGTCTCGCCGGACTGGGAGATGCACACGACCAGGGTGGTTGGGCCGACGATCGGGTCGCGATAGCGGAACTCGCTGGCCAGCTCCACCTCACAGGGGATCCGGGTCCAGTGCTCGATCGCGTACTTGGCGACCATGCCCGCATACGAGGAGGTGCCACAGGCGATCACGATGATCTTGTCGATCTGCCGCAGGTCCTCCTCGGAGATCCTGATCTCGTTCAACACCAGCCGGCCGGCGTCGTCGTGGCGGCCGAGCAGGGTGTCGGCCACGGCCCGCGGCTGCTCGTGGATCTCCTTGCGCATGAACCAGTCGTAGCCGTCCTTCTCGGCAGCCGACAGGTCCCAGTCGACGTGGTAGGGCTGCACCTCGGCGGGCTGGCCGTCGAAGTCGGTGACAGTGACCTCGTCCCGGGTGATCACCACGACCTGGTCCTGGCCGAGCTCGACCGCCTCCCGGGTGTGCTCGATGAAGGCCGCGACATCGGAGGCGAGGAAGTTCTCCCCCTCGCCGACCCCGACCACGAGCGGCGAGTTGCGCCGGGCCGCGACCACCCGCGAGTCGTCGGCCGCGTCCACCGCGACCAGGGTGAACGCACCCTCGAGCCGCCGGCTGATCTGACGCATCGCGTCGGCCAGGTCCGCCCCCTGCTCGACGGCGAGGCCGAGCAGGTGTGCCACCACCTCGGTGTCGGTCTGGGACTCCCGGCTGATGCCGGCAGCGGCGACCTCGTCGCCGAGCGCGACGAAGTTCTCGATGATCCCGTTGTGCACCAGGGCCACACGCCCGTTCGCGGACAGGTGCGGATGCGCGTTGACGTCGTTGGGCGCACCATGGGTGGCCCAGCGGGTGTGCCCGATCCCGGTGCCGGCGGCAGGCAGCGGGTTCGCGGCGAGCTCGGCGTCCAGATTGGCCAACTTGCCCGCCTTCTTGGCCGAGACGATCCCCCCGTCGGCCAGCACGGCGATCCCGGCCGAGTCATAACCCCGGTACTCCAGCCGACGCAGACCGTCGACCACCACCCCGCCAGCCGCCTGCGGGCCCACGTACCCCACGATTCCACACATGCCCGACAGGCTACCGCTGCGCACCACGGACCCCGGGGAGGAGGCAGAATGGCGCCCATGTCTCAAACGGAGGACCACCAGCCGAACGGCCCGTACGTGGAACGGAGTCGGTCGGACTGGGCTGAACTCGCCGCCTCGACGCCGCTGACCCTGGACCAGGAGACGGTCCAGCGGCTCCGGGGCCGTAGCGACCCCACCGACCTGGTCGAGGTCGCCGAGGTCTACCTGCCGCTGACCCGGCTGCTCAGCGAGTACGTCCGCCACACCGGCGAGTTGCACCACGCCTCCAACGACTTCCTCGGCCTGCACGTCGGCCGCACCCCGTTCATCATCGGGGTGGCCGGTTCGGTCGCAGTGGGCAAGTCCACCACCTCCCGGCTGTTGCGCGAGTTGTTGTCGCGGTGGGCGGACCACCCGCGGGTCGAACTCCTCACCAGTGACGGATTCCTGTGGCCGAACGCCGAGTTGGAACGCCGCGGAATCCTGCACCGCAAGGGATTTCCGGAGTCGTACGACCGTCGCTCGCTGCTCCGGTTCGTGATGGACGTGAAGTCCGGCAAGGACGAGGTCACCGCCCCGGTCTACAGCCACCTGAGCTATGACATCGTTCCCGACGAGCGCGTGGTGGTGCACCGACCGGACATCTTGATCGTGGAGGGACTCAACGTGCTGCAGCCGGCCCGGGTCCGACCGGACGGGACCACCGGGCTGGCACTGAGCGACTTCTTCGACTTCTCCGTCTACGTCGACGCGCACCCCACCGACGTCCGGTCCTGGTACATCCAACGGTTCCTGTCGCTGCGCGAAACCGCCTTCCGCGATCCGCGCTCCTACTTCACCAAGTACGGCGACCTGAGCGAGTCCGAGGCCGTCGAGGAGGCATCCCGGTTGTGGGACACCATCAACGGGCCCAACCTCGCCCGGAACATCCGGCCGACCCGGGGGCGAGCCACCGCCGTACTGCGCAAGGACGCCGAGCATGCGGTGAAGTGGGTACGGATCCGCAAACTCTGAGTGCTGGGCCCGGGAGGCGCAGGTCCAGCCGGTTGCCGCACCGTTCTTCCGCACCCCGTTGCCGTGCGGGCAGACCTGGACCTTATCCACCTGACCGACCCGAACGAACGCCTCCCCGGCGGTCCGGCTGCTGAACATCAGTTCTCACCCCGCGAGTTGCTGCACCGGGGCCGGGTGGTGGCCTAATCTCGGCTCATGAGCAATCAACCGTATGGGACCCAATCGCCCGTCACCATCAGCGCCGGAACAGCGATCAAGATCGGCTTCTTCGGCTCACTCGGCGCTGTGTTGTTCTCCCTGATCCTCGGCGTGATCGCCCTGGTCGTCAGTGTCGTCCTCGCTGCGGTCGGCTTCAGCATGTTCAACCAGTTCTGAGCCAGCGGTCCGGGGTCGGGGGGTGAGCGTCAGAGCGCGAGGGTCGACTTCACCACTGCGGCGAGGTCGGAGGCGACCTGCTGGGCCCGGTCGTGGGTCTGCGCCTCGACCATGACGCGAACGAGGGCCTCGGTGCCGGAGGGCCGCAGCAGCACGCGGCCGGAGTCACCGAGTCCGGCGGCGGCGGCCTCCACGGCGGCCAGGAGTTCGGGGTCCGTCCCGGCGCGGTTCTTGTCCACTCCCGGGACATTGATCAACACCTGCGGCAGTTGCTGCATGACGTCGGCCAGATCGGCGAGGCTGCGGCCGGTCTTGGCCATCCGAGCCATCAGGTGCAGGCCGGTGAGCACGCCGTCGCCGGTGGTCGCGAACTCCGACATCACCACGTGGCCGGACTGTTCCCCGCCCAGGGTGAATGCCCCGGCGTTCATCGCCTCGAGCACGTAGCGGTCGCCGACCTTGGTCTGCTCGACCGCGATGCCGTTCTCCGTCATCGCGTTCACGAAACCGAGATTGCTCATCACGGTGGCCACCACGGTGTCGTGGGCGAGACTGCCGGCCTCCTTCATGCCCACGGCGAGGACGGCGAGGATCTGGTCGCCGTCCACCAGGGTGCCGGTGGCATCGACGGCCAGGCATCGATCGGCGTCCCCGTCGAGGGCGATGCCGAGATCGGCGCCGTGCTCGACGACGGCACGCTGCAGGTCGCCCATGTGGGTGGAGCCGCAGTTGTGGTTGATGTTGGTGCCGTCCGGATCGGCGTGGATCGGGATCACCTCAGCACCCTGCACCTCGAAGGCGCCGGGTCCGGTCAGGTGGGCGGCGCCGTTGGCGCAGTCCACGACGACCTTGATGCCCTCCAGGCTGACCATGGCGTCGGTGCCGGTCTCCAGGCTGGAGACGAGGTGGGCCACGTAGGCCTCGACGGTTTGACGATCGTCGGTGACCCGACCGACCCGGGCACCGGTGGGCCGCTGCCAGGTCTCGCCCATCCGCCGTTCGATCGCGTCCTCGAGGACGTCGCCGAGCTTCACCCCGCCGCGGGCGAGGAACTTGATGCCGTTGTCCGGCATCGGGTTGTGGCTGGCCGACAACATCACGCCCAGGTCGGCACCGGTCGATCCGACCAGGTAGGCGACACCCGGGGTGGGGACCACCCCGAGTCGCACCACATCCACCCCGGCACTGGCCAGCCCCGCGACCACGGCAGCCTCCAGGAACTCACCTGAGGCACGCGGGTCGCGACCCACCAGTGCCACCGGCTTGCGTCCGTTGAACTCACCGGACTCGCCCAGCACGTGGGCGGCAGCCACCGACAGGTCCAAGGCCAACTCCGCCGTCAGGTGGACGTTGGCAATGCCCCGGACGCCGTCGGTGCCGAAGAGACGACCCATCCGATCAGCGCTTGCTGTACTGGGGAGCCTTTCGTGCCTTCTTCAGGCCGGCCTTCTTCCGTTCCTTGATCCGGGCGTCACGCGACAGCATGCCGGCCTTCTTCAGCGCGGGGCGGCTGGCCTCGGTGTCGACGGCGTTCAGGGCACGGGCCACGCCGAGCCGGAGCGCGCCGGCCTGGCCGGTCACGCCGCCACCGTGGATCCGGCAGACCACGTCGTACGACCCGGCGACACCGGCGGTGTCGAAGGGATCGGAGACGATCTGCTGGTGCACCTTGTTCGGGAAGTAGTCCTCGAGGGTGCGGCCGTTCACGCTCCACTGGCCGGAGCCGGGGACGATGCGCACCCGGGCCACGGCCTCCTTGCGGCGACCGGTGGCACCGGCGGGGGCCACGACCGCGGGACGCGCGGTGGATGCGGCCTGGCCGGAGCCGGCGGCCTCCGAGCGGTAGGTGATTTCCTTGTCGTCCTCGGTGAACGGGGCGGCGGGCGCCTCGGTCTCCTCGACGTTCTCGATGGTGGTGTCAGACACTGATGATCCTTGTTCTCCTCGACCCCTCGCGTGAGGTCACTGGGCGATCTGGGTGATCTCGTACGACTGCGGCTTCTGCGCAGTGTGCGGGTGCTCGGGGCCCGAGTAGACCTTGAGCTTTCTGATGAGCTTCCGGCTCAGCCGGTTCTTGGGGAGCATGCCCCACACGGCCAACTCAACGGCCTTGCGCGGGTCCTTGGCCAGCAACTCGCCGTACGGCGTGGACTTCAGTCCACCCGGACGACCGGAGTGCCGGTAGGCCATCTTGTCAGTGCCCTTGGCGCCGGTCAGGGCGATCTTGGAGGCATTCACGATCACCACGAAGTCACCGCCGTCGACGTGCGGCGCGAAGGTCGGCTTGTGCTTGCCGCGCAGCAGGTTTGCGGTGGTGGTGGCAAGCCGACCGAGGACGACATCGTCGGCATCGATCACGAGCCAATTCCGGGTGAGGTCCCCAGGCTTCGGGCTGTACGTAGACAAGGTCGTGGACCATCTTCCATGAGTTACTGACAGATATTGGGTGCGCGGGACGCCCGGTGCAGGCACGCAGCAGCGCAACAGCGAGCCAGATTACCTGCGAGGGACACACTGGGTCAAAACGCGGCCGCTCCCCGCCTCAGGCTCGCCTCCTGATACCACCCACCCTAACCCCGACTGGCTCCAAGACACCCACTCCGCGTACGTTGACCTCATGACCGATACGCCCAACCAAGAGACGCTCACGGTCCGTGACAACCGGACGGGCACCGAGTACGAACTCGACATCACCGACGGTACGATCCGCGCCGCGGACCTGAAGCAGATCGCCGTCGACGGACAGCCGGGGCTGGCCACCTACGACCCCGGCTTCGTGAACACCGCCTCCTGTCGGAGCGCAGTCACCTACATCGACGGCGAGGCCGGGGTCCTGGAGTACCGCGGCTACCCGATCGAGCAGTTGGCCGAGTCGTCGAGCTACCTCGAGGTCGCCTACCTGCTGCTGAACGGCGAACTGCCGACCTCGGACCAGCTGGGCCAGTGGACGCACGACGTCACCTACCACACCTTCCTGCACGAGAACGTGAAGCGCTTCATCCACGGCTTCCGCTACGACGCCCACCCGATGGGCATGATGATGGCCTCGGTCAGCGCCCTGTCCACGTTCTACCCGGACGCCAAGGACATCACCGATCCGGAGAACCGGCAGCTGCAGATCACCCGGATGATCGCCAAGATGCCGACCCTGGGCGCCTGGGCCTTCCGGCACGGCCAGGGCAAGCCGTTCGTCTATCCGGACAACGAACTCTCCTACACCGCCAACTTCTTGGCGATGCTGTACAAGATGAGCGAGCACAAGTACCTCGCCGACGAACGAATCGTCCGCGCGCTCGACGTGCTGTTCATCCTGCACGCCGACCACGAGCAGAACTGCTCGGCCAACGCCGTACGCTCGGTCGGCTCCTCGGAGGTCGACCCGTACTCGGCCGTGGCCGCCGGTGTCGGCGCCCTCTACGGTCCGCTGCACGGTGGCGCCAACGAGGCCGTCCTGAAGATGCTGCGCCGGATCGGCACCAAGGACAAGGTCGGCGAATTCATCGAGGGGGTCAAGGCCGGCAAGGAGAAGCTGATGGGCTTCGGCCACCGGGTCTACAAGAACTACGACCCGCGCGCCAAGATCATCAAGAAGGCCACCGAGGACGTCTTCGCGGTCACCGGGGTCAACCCGCTGCTCGAGATCGCCCAGGAACTGGAGAAGATCGCGCTCGAGGACGAGTACTTCGTCTCCCGCAAGCTCTACCCGAACGTGGACTTCTACTCCGGGCTGATCTACGAGGCCCTGGAGTTCCCGCCGGAGATGTTCACCGTCCTGTTCGCGATCCCCCGCACCTCGGGTTGGCTGGCCCAGTGGCAGGAACTGGTCCTCGACGGCGAGCAGAAGATCGCCCGGCCGAAGCAGATCTACACCGGCAGCCGCACCCGGGACTACATCCCGGTGAACCAGCGCTGATCAACAACGCTGAACCCTTCCGAGCCTGTCGCCACCCGGTGTGGCGACGGGCTCGTGTGGTTCTCAGCGGGCGCGTACGACGCGGCCTTCGTCCCAGACCGGTTCGTCGGAGGCGTACACCGAACCGTCGGCACCGAAGACCAGGAAGCGGTCCAGCCCGCGGGCGAACCATCGGTCGTGGGTGACGGCGACCACCGTGCCCTTGAAGGCGTCCAGGCCGGCCTCCAGTGCCTCGGCCGACTCGATGTCGAGGTTGTCGGTCGGTTCGTCGAGCAGCAACAGGGTGGCCCCGGACAACTCCAGCAGCAGGATCTGGAACCTGGCCTGTTGGCCGCCGGAGAGCGACTCGAAGACCTGCTCGGCGGCATGGGCCAACTCGTAGCGGTCCAGGGTGCGGGAAGCGAGTTCGCGGCCCATCCCGTCGCGGTGCTCGTCGCCGCGGTGCAGGATCTCCAGCAAGGTGCGCCCGAGCAGTTCCGGATGGTGGTGGGTCTGGGCGAACCAGCCCGGCCGGACCCGGGCACCGAGCTTGGCCCGGCCGGTGTGCCCCACCGGGGCGATGTCGAGGGACCCGACCGGCCGGTGCTCGATGTCCGGGTCGGAGCCACCTCGGGCCAGCAGCCGCAGGAAGTGTGACTTGCCGGACCCGTTGGAACCGAGCACCCCGACCCGGTCGCCGAACCAGACCTCGCTGCTGAACGCCTGCATCAACCCGGTCAGTTCCAGGTCCTCGACGATGACGGCGCGCTTGCCGGTCCGCCCGCCCTGCAGGCGCATGGACACCTTCTGCTCCAACGGAATCGCCTGCGGCGGCCCCTCCTCCTCGAATCGGGCGAGTCGGCTCCGGGCCGCCTGCAGCCGGCTGGCCATGTCGGAGTTGAAGGCCGCCTTCGCCTTGTACATCGCGACCAGCGCCTTCAGCTTGGCGTGCTCCTCGTCCCACCGGCGCCGCAACTCCTCGAACCGGGCGAACCGCTCGGCCCGCGCCGCGGCGAAGGTGCCGAAACCGCCACCGTGCATCCACACGGTGTTGCCGGCCGCTCCCAGCTCGACGGCGGCGATCCCGGTGGCGGCATTGGCGAGCAACTCGCGGTCGTGGCTCACCATCAGCACCGTCTTGCGGGTCGCGGCCAGTTGCTCCTCCAGCCAGCGCTTGCCCGGCACGTCCAGGTAGTTGTCCGGCTCGTCCAGCAACAACACCGTGTCCGGTCCGCGGAGCAGCGACTCCAGGGCCAACCGCTTCTGCTCACCCCCGGAGAGGGTGCTCACCTCGCGCCACTTGCAGCGATCGAAGGACAGCCCAAGGGCCTCGGTGCAGCACGCGTCGAAGGTGACCTCGGCGTCGTACCCGCCCGCGTCGGCGTACTCGGCCAGGGCTGAGGCGTAGCGCAGCTGCACGGCTTCGGCGTCGTCGACCATCAGCTCGTCCTCCAGCCGGTCGACGGCCGCACTCGCCCGCCGCAGTCGCTCCGGCTGCAGGGAGATCAGCAGGTCGCGCACCGTGGTGGCGTCGCGAATGCTGCCGATGAACTGGCGCATCACGCCCAACCCGCCGGAACGCGACACGCTGCCGGCCGTCGGGTCCAGGTCGCCGGCCACGATCCGCATCAGGGTGGTCTTGCCCGACCCGTTGGCCCCGACCAGGGCGATGATCGCCCCGTCCGCGACCCGGAAGGAGACGTCGTCGAGGAGCACCCGTCCGTCCGGCAGGTGGTAGGAGATCCCCGACAACTCGATGTGGCCCATGACCGCGACTCTAGGGACTCGGCGCCTCCCGGAGCGAACGGGTTTCAGATCCCACCGGGCCTGCTGCGAGCCGATCAGGCACCTAGTAGATTCCTCTGCATGGCTGGAGGAGGACAACCGATGCGTACCGGGGACCGTGGCCGCCGCGAGGTCGTCTCGTTCGTACGCCGCAGCGCCCGGCTGAGCCCGGCCCAACGGAAGTCGTGGGATGCCCACCACGAGAAGTGGGTGCTGGACGTTCCGCGCCGCGACTCCGACACGTCGATCGCACCCGGGTTCAGTCTGGACCTGACGGAGGCGTTCGGCCGGGCGGCCCCGCTGATCGTGGAGATCGGCCCGGGGATGGGCGAGTCCCTCTCCCCGATGGCCGCCGTCCGCTCCGGCGCCAACGTGCTCGCCTTCGAGGTCTACCACCCGGCCGTGGCGCGGATCCTGGCCAAACTCGCCCGCGACAGCGTGGAGAACGTACGTGTCGTCGAGGCGAATGCGGTGGAGGGGTTGTCGGCCCTGCTGCCCGAGGCGTCGATCGATCGGCTGTGGATGTTCTTCCCCGACCCGTGGCACAAGAAGCGGCACCGCAAGCGCCGGCTGCTGACGCCTGCCTTCGCCGACCTGGCCGCCTCCCGGGTCAAGCCGGGCGGGCTGTGGCGGCTCGCCACCGACTGGGAGGACTACGCCTCGCAGATGCGGGACGTGCTCGACGAGCACCCCGACTTCGAGAACCTCAGCCCCGGCGGCTGGGCCCCGCGGTGGGACAAGCGCCCGGTGACGAAGTTCGAGCAGCGTGGCATCGACGCCGGCCGGCACATCTTCGATCTCTCCTACCGCCGTCGATAGATGACCGCCACGCCCTCCCCCGACGCCCGGCCCGTACGCCGCTGGCGGCTCGACGTCTCCTACGACGGAGCCGCCTTCTCCGGCTGGGCCACCCAGCCGGGTCGACGTACGGTGCAGGGCGAACTCGAGCACCGGATCACCCAGGTGCTGCGGCTGCCCGAACCCGTCACCCTGGTGTGCGCCGGCCGGACCGATGCGGGGGTGCACGCCCGTGGTCAGGTGGCTCACGTTGACCTCCCCGTCGACCTCGACCTCTCCGGTTCCCGGTACACAGCAGCCGGCGAGATGCCTTCGGTCCTGGTGAACCGGTTGACCCGGATACTCGACCCGGACGTGGTGGTGACCGCGGTGTCCGCCGCCCCAGCCGGCTTCGACGCCCGTTTCTCCGCCGTCTGGCGCCGCTACTGCTACCGGCTGTGGGACCACGGCCACCGGGTGGACCCGCTGCACCGCTTCCAGGTCGCCAGGACCACCGGGGCACTCGACCTGGACCGGATGAACGACGCCGCCACCACCCTGATCGGGCTACGGGACTTCGCGCCCTTCTGTCGGCGCCGCGAGGGGGCGACCACGATCCGCACCCTGCTGGAGCTCCACGGCAGCCGAGTGACGGAAGGGCCGATGGCCGGGGCGTGCGCCTTCACCGTCCGGGCCGACGCCTTCTGCCATTCGATGGTGCGATCGTTGATCGGTGCCCTGGTGGCGGTAGGTCTCGGAAGCCGCGACACCGACTGGCTTCGGGAAGCGGCCACCCGACCCGTCCGGGATGAGAGGATCACGGTGATGCCAGCCCACGGCCTCACCCTCGAGGAGGTCCGCTACCCGGCCGACGACCAATTGGCCACCCGCGCCGCCGAGGCACGCACCGTACGGACGGTGCCGGCCCCGTGACCGAGCACTACTTCGCCACCCCGCAGGGCCCGGAGAAGCGCCGGACGATCCGGTGCGAGGTCTGGGGCGAGGACGTCGAGTTGATCACCGCGAACGGGGTGTTCGCCGGTGGCGGACTGGACCGCGCCACCGCCATCCTGTTCCGGGAGTCCGCACCGCCGACCGGGGTACGCCGACTGCTGGACCTCGGCTGTGGGTACGGCCCGATCGCGATCGCCCTGGCCACGCACTGCCCGGAGGCAGAGGTGGACGCGGTGGACGTGAACGACCGGGCCCTCGCCCTCACCCGGGACAACGCCGCCGCACACGGGGTGGCCGACCGGATCCGAGCTGGCCGGCCGGAGGACTTCGACGCGGCCGAGCGCTACGACGAGATCTGGTCCAACCCCCCGATCCGGATCGGCAAGGAGGCCCTGCACACGCTGCTGCTGACCTGGCTGCCCCGGCTCGCACCGCACGGACGAGCCCGGCTGGTGGTCGGCAAGAATCTGGGCGCGGACTCGCTGCAGCGCTGGCTGGTCGACCAGGGGTACGACTGCGATCGGGTCGCCAGCGCGAAGGGGTTCCGGATCCTGGTGATCACGCCCGGGCCGTGACCGCCGACAACACCTCCGGCCACCGCCGATCGAGCAGTTCGCCCCCCTTGCGGATCCCGACGAGCAGCATCACGACACCGCTGACCAGGGCCACCAGCACGGCCAGCCAGACCACCCACGGGATCCAGAAGCTGACCACGATCAGGGCCGCGGTCGGGAGCGCACCGACGAAGGTGAGACCGGTGGTGACGCCGAAGCCGAGGGCCGATTCGATCCCGCCACCGGACCCCTTGGTGAACGGGCTCGATCCGGGTGGCGGTGCCGGCCACTGCCAGATGCCGCCGATCCACGCCCCGAGACCCAGTCCGATCAGGGTGAGCGCGATCGCGGCCGCAGCGGCCGCCGGGGCCAGGTCCCACCGGCCGGTGATGATCAACACGGCGACGAGCAAGATCAGCATGACGGGGACCAGGACCAAGGACATCGACCAGATCCGGCCGATCCGGTCGTCGCGTCCCGACATCCCGGACACGACGTGTTGCCAGACCGCATTTCCGTCGTAGGAGATGTCCTGGGCCAGGGACGGGCCGATCAGCAGGGCCACCAGGGCGGGGGCCAGCATCATCACGTACTGCGAGGAGTAGGGCGAGGCGAGCTGGGACACGATCAAGATCACCGGGCCGACCAGTACGCCGGCGGCGGCGGACAGGTAGCGCGGGTCGCGGCGCCAGTAACGCAGGGTGCGCGCCGCCACCGCACCGGCCGGGGTGTTCGGGAACAAGCGATCGATCCGGTTTCCGGCCCGGACCCGGCCGCCCTCCCCGCCGCCGTCCAATGGGGACACCAACTGCTTGTCCAGGAAGTGCCCCCAGGCGAACCAGAGCCCGGCCACCAGGGCGAGGCTCAGCACCAGCCGTACGGCGGCGAGTCCCCAGGCTCCGGCGGCGACATCGGCCGGGATCGCCCACGGCCAGCCGAACGGGGTCCACGACAACACCTCGGCGGCGTTCGTGAGGACGGCCAACAACTCCGCCGGGTTGCTGCCGGACAGGTTGCCGAAGATGTTGGCGAACAGGCCGAAGCCGACGCCCACGAACACCATCAGGACGGCGGCCACGTCGCGGAATCGTCGTGAGCGCAGGGCTCTGGCGAAGGCGGCGGTGGCGGCGCGGGACAGCAGGAAGCAGGCGGCGACGCCGAGGGGGACGGCGATGATCGCAGCGACCAGCGGCGCGACCCCACGCGACCAGGCCAGCACCAGCCCGAGCGCCACGATCACGGTCGCCAATCCGGGGATACCGACCAGACCGGCCAGGAACAGGCCCGGCTGCAGCCGTCGGGCGTTCACCGGCAGCAGCGCAAAGCGGGCCGGGTCGACCGTCTCGTCCACCCCGAACACGAGCAGGGAGAGGAGCAGCCAGCCGACGGTGAGGGCGCTGAACGCGACGATCGTCACATCGGTGGTCAACTGCACCGTGCCGAAGGTCCGCAGGGCGAACATGCCGAACAGCACCAGGCCGACGATGAACAGGCCGTACAGTCCGCCGAGGACCAGGCCGACCATCCGCCACACACTGCGCCGCAGGCTGTTGCGCAGCAGAGTGAGCTTCAGACGGACGAGGAGCGCAGCCACGCCAGAGCCTCTCCGTCGGCCTCGCGGACCCCGACCAGGTCGAGGAACCGCTTCTGCAGGGAACTGCCCGCCCGTACGTCGTCGATGCTCCCGGCCGCCAGGACGCGCCCGGCGGCAACCACGGCAAGGGCGTCGCAGAGGCTCTCCACCAGTTCCATCACGTGGCTGGAGAGCACCACCGTGCCGCCGCCGGCGACGTAGCCGCGCAGGATGGAGCGGATCCCCTCACCGGAGACTGGATCGACGGCCTCGAAGGGTTCGTCGAGGACGAGCAACCGCGGCGCGTGGATCAGTGCGCAGGCGAGGCCGATCTTCTTGGTCATGCCGGCGGAGTAGTCGACGACCATCGTGTTGGCGTCCTCGGCCAACCCCAAGGTGTCGAGGAGTTCGGCGGAGCGGCTCTCGATGTCCGGGCCCGGAACACTGCGGAGCCGGCCGACATAGGACAACAACTCCTTGCCGCTGAGCCGGTCGAACAGCCGCAGGCCGTCCGGCAGGACGCCCATCCGTGCCTTCGCCCGCATCGGGTCCGACCACACGTCGTCGCCGAGGATGGCGGCACTGCCGCGGTCGGGCCGCAGCAATCCGGTCGCCATCGACAAGGTGGTGGTCTTGCCGGCCCCGTTGGGACCGACCACACCGAACATGCAGCCGGCCGGTACGTCCAGGGTGAGTCCGTCCACAGCGACCTTGGTGCCGAACACCTTGGTGAGGCCGCGCAGCGACATGGCCGGTACGGACGTTGGCTGTTCCCCCGGAGCGACGGCGGGAGGCGTCGGTGAGCTCATGCTTCGGAGTATGCCAGCGCCGTCTCACCGACCGACGCGCACACCCGGGCGCGGCAGTGAGAAACTGTCCCTTGACGTCGACATCGCCTGACCAAGCGAGACCTGCGCTTGCGTCGCACCGAAGGGGTTCGCCATGCAACTCTCCAACGCCACGCTCGACCAGCTCCCTGCCGAGGTGGGTCGGCCCACGTATGACCGCACCGCCGTGCAGGTCGGCATCGTGCACTTCGGCGTGGGCGGGTTCCACCGCTCCCACCAGGCGATGTACCTGGACCGGCTGATGAACGAGGGCAAGGCGCTCGACTGGGGTATCTGCGGGGTGGGCGTGATGCCCGGCGATGCCCGGATGCGCGACGCGCTGTCGGCCCAGGACCACCTGTACACGCTGGCGCAGAAGAACCCCGATGCGACCTTGGAACTGCGGGTGATCGGGTCGATCGTCGACTACCTGTTGGCGCCGGACGATCCGGAGCGGGTGATCGAGCGGATGGCCGACCCTGCGGTGCGGATCACCTCCCTCACCGTCACCGAGGGCGGCTACAACATCGATGCGGTCACCGGGGAGTTCCTCACCGACACCGCAGCAGTGGCCCGCGACGCAGCAGGCGAGGCCCCGCCGACGACCGTCTTCGGTCTCGTGGTCGAGGCGCTGGCGCGGCGGCGGGAGCGCGGGATCGCGCCGTTCACCGTGATGTCGTGCGACAACCTGCAGGGCAACGGGCACGTGGCCCAGCGCGCCTTCACCGCCTACGCCCGGATGCGATCGCCGGAGTTGGCTGACTGGATCGAGGCCGAGGTCGCCTTCCCGAACTCGATGGTCGACCGGATCACGCCGGTGACCTCGGACGAGGACCGCGAGGACGTGTCCCGACTGATCGGCCAGACCGACGCCTGGCCGGTGGTGGCCGAACCCTTCACCCAATGGGCCCTGGAGGACAACACCCCGACCGGGCGACCGCCGTACGAGGAGGCGGGCGTCCAGGTCGTCGAGGACGTCGTGCCGTACGAGCTGATGAAGCTCCGGCTGCTGAACGCCACCCACCAGGGGATGTGCTACTTCGGCTACCTGGCGGGCTATCGCTACGCGCACGAGGCCTCCGCGGACCCGGCCTTCGCCACCTTCTTGCTGGACTACATGCGCCTCGAGGCCGAGCCGACGTTGGCGCCCGTACCCGGGATCGACCTACACGAGTACCAGCAGACCTTGATCAGGCGGTACCGCAATCCGGAGGTCCGCGACACCCTCGCCCGGCTGTGCGCGGAGTCGAGCGACCGGATCCCCGGCTGGCTGCTCCCGGTGGTCCGAGAACAACTGGCTGCCGGCGGGCGGGTCACCAACTCGGCGGCGATCGTCGCCAGCTGGGCCCGCTACGCCGAGGGCGTGGACGAGCAGGGCGAGCCGATCGAGATCGTGGACCGACTGCGCGACGAGTTGATCCCGTTGGCCCGGCAACGCGCCGAGGATCCGCTGGCGTTCCTGCGCTACACACCCCTGTTCGGCGACCTCGCCCAGGACGAACGATTCGTCGCCGATTACCTCGCCGCCCTCACTTCCCTCGTCGACCGCGGTGCCCGGGCCACCATCGAGGCCCTCGCCGCCGGCTCCGCTGGTTGAGCCGTCGAACCAGTGATCTCGACCAGCTCGATCAGCGTACGATAACGCTGGTCGAGCCGGTCGAAACCACCCGTCAAGATCAACACCAGTCGGCCGACCGGAAAACCCGTGGCGCGGACGGCGCTCGTCCCGCAGGGTGGATCCATGACCAGTAGTGACCTGTGGGGCGCGGAGACCGCGCGACGCTACGACGCCGAATTGGCCGAGATGAATGCGCCGGAGGTGATCGGGCCGACCATCGACTTCCTGGCCGCCCTGGCCGGGGACGGACCCGCACTGGAACTCGCGATCGGCACCGGCCGGATCGGGGTACCGCTGAGCCAGCGCGGGGTCAAGGTGTCGGGGATCGAGTTGTCCGCACCGATGGTCGACCAACTCCGGACCAAGGCGACCGAGGAGCAGATCCCCGTCGTGGTCGGCGACATGGCGACCGCCAGGGTTCCGGGCGAGTTCTCCCTGGTGTACTTGGTGTTCAACACGATCGGCAATCTGCGGACCCAGGCCGAGCAGGTGGCGTGCTTCCGCAACGCCGCGCGGCACCTGTCCCCCGGCGGTCGGTTCGTGATCGAACTGTCGGTCCCCAGCCTGCGCCGGTTCCCACCCGGCCAGACGGCGGTGCCCTTCGAGATCAGCGAGCAGCACACCGGCTTCGACACCTACGATCTGGCCACGCAGGAGGCGACCTCCCACCACTACACACGGGAGGCCGACGGGTCCTATCGCCATTCGACCCACAACTACCGCTACCTCTGGCCAGCCGAATGCGACCTGATGGCAGAACTGGCCGGGCTCGAATTCGAAGGACGATGGGCCGGTTGGAATCGGGCACCGTTCACCGGCGACAGCGAGAGCCACGTGTCGGTCTGGCGCAAGCGCAAGTGACGACCAGTGAGGCGTGGCGGTCACTCCCGGACGCCCCCGTTTGAAACCGTTGCCTGCGGGCTACTATGACCATAGGTCCGCGACTTGCGGATGCATGATGAGGACCCGAGCACAGATAGGACCAACAGCTGATGGCGACCTACACGCTTCCTGACCTTCCCTACGACTACGGCGCACTCGCACCGCACATCGCCCCCGAGATCATGGAGCTGCACCACAGCAAGCACCATGCCACCTACGTGAAGGGCGCCAACGACACCCTCGACCAGCTCGCTGAGGCGCGCGAGTCGGGTTCCTTCGGCAACCTTGGCCAGTTGGAGAAGAGCCTCGCCTTCCACTTGGGTGGCCACGTGAACCACTCGGTTTTCTGGAAGAACATGTCTCCGGACGGTGGCGGCGAGCCCGACGGTGAACTGGCCGCGGCGATCTCCGAGTTCTTCGGCAGCTACGACGCCTTCAAGGCCCAGTTCGGCGCCAACGCGAACGCGATCCAGGGCTCCGGTTGGTCGATGCTCGTCTGGGACATCCTCGGCCAGCGCCTGAACATCAACCAGCTCCACGACCAGCAGGGCAACCTGCCGGCCGGCCAGATCCCGATCGTGCAGCTGGACATGTGGGAGCACGCGTTCTACCTGCAGTACAAGAACGTGAAGGGTGACTACGTCAACGCCTGGTGGAACGTGGTCAATTGGGCCGACGCCACCGCGCGCTTCACCGCAGCCCGGGACAAGACCGCCGGTCTGATCTGACCCGCGAGCACCGCCCCGGGTGATCGACACCGGGAGCCACGACGAGCCTGTCGAGACCTTCGTCTCGACAGGCTCTGCTCATTTCCCGCCGAGCTGGTCGAGCCGGGCTGGGCGCTGGTTGAGGTAGCGAACCCCCTCTTCACCACAGCACACAGAAACCTCCGAAGTTTCTCGAACTCCCTGTGCACACGGGGCATTCGTGTCAGTGGTGGACTTTGGAATAGGGGTATGTCAACAACGACAGAGCCCACCGAGGTTGGGGAGCTGTCTGCAACGGGACCGTCACCACTGATCAGGCCCAGGCCATGGTCCACGGGCTGAAGCACCTTCCCGACGAGGTCACCG
>JBQDIN010000079.1:0-17440 GCA_052094425.1 Propionibacteriaceae bacterium | reverse complement strand
TGTGGTGGTGCGGACACAACAGCGCACCGTTGTGGAGGGTGGTCTCCCCACCCAGGTGCCAGGGGGTGAGGTGGTGCGCCTCGCACTGCTGCGGGGGTGCTTCGCAGCGGGGAAACACACACCCTTGGTCACGGACCTCCAAACCATGGCGGATCCCGCGGGTGAACAACCGGCGCGTCCGGCCGACATCCAGCACGACCCCGTCGGTGTCGAGGACGACCGGAATCAGATCCGCATCACAGGCCAGGTGCCGGGCGGCTTCGGGAGAGATCGGCTCCCCCGAGTTGGTGAGGGTCGCGCCGGTGGTGCCATTCACCAGATCTGCGAATGGGAGCAGGATCGACACCCGCGGCCGATCGCCACCGCTGGCCGGGGCGGCCTGGTGGGTGAACAGGTCCTCCAGCATCGCCACCAACGCGTCCGCCTGCAACTGCGCCGACGTCGGAGACTCGGCCAGCGGATCGAGCCGATCCTCGGCCTGCGCGTGCTGGGTCTTGAGTTGGTGGGCGTACGCGGTGATCAGGATGATGAACTTCTCCCCGTCCACCGGGGACAACTGGCCCTTGAACGTCACCGACCCGGAAGGATTGCGGCCGAACGCCAGGTACCGATCCCGCCGGGCACGCTTCTCCTCGCGCTCCAACAACGTGCCGAGGCGGTCCTCCTCGACGTCGGGGAACAGGATCGCCACCGCCCGATTGGCGAGCAGCCGGAGGTCGTTGGGATGGAGTTCGTCGGCCTCGGCGACCAGCCTCTCCTGCACTGCGGTGACTTGTTCCTCGGTGACCTCATCCGGCAGATGTTTGAGGCCGTGCACCATCGCCTGGGCCTGATCCATCGTCACCGCCCCGGCACAGACCGCATCACCGATCACACCGAATCGGTTCAAGTGGCTTGAGAAGTACACGAACGCCCGCGCAGCACGCAGCGGGGTGCGGTCCGAGGTCATCAGGTGGTCGGCGGTGGTCCAGCCCCGGTCCCGGCAGAGCCGCCTGGTTTCGACTGCGTGGGTGCGGCGGAGCCGGAGCCCGGCAATCCGCTCCCCGATAACACCGAGGGCATCCAGCTCGACCAACGTCTGGTCATCGGACACCTGCCAGTCCTCGATGGCGACCAGCTGGTCCACGGCGGACCTGATCCGGGCGAGGGGTCCCCGTGCTCGGTGATGTCCGTCGGTGTTGACATACCCCCATTCTAGAGAACCCCTCTGACAGGAATCCCCTGTGTACACAGGGAATCCGAGAAACTTTGCGAGACTTCGACGGTGCCGGGAAGGAGGGGTTTCGCTCACCTCAACCAACGTGGATCGAGCTTGTCGAGATCAGTGGTTGCTCGATTCAATCAACCTCAGGACCGCCCAAAAGCTCGATGCCATTCTCCTGCCGCCAATCTTAAGGGGATGTAAGGAAGCCGCTCCGGGGCTGCCGCTGACCCTGCCCGCTGCCCTAGGTTCACAGCCGTGAGCCCCGAGGATGCGGTGACCAAGCAACGCGGCGCGACGGCGACCGACGAGCCGCTGCGCTCGGAGGCGGACACGCCATCGGTCGACGACCTGATCGCCGAGTACGACGAGGAGCGGCCGACCCGCAACCTGCCGACGGGACTGAACCACGTCGTCACAGCGTACTGCTTCGTGATCAGCGCCTTCGTCCTCTTCCAGGTCTTCTTCCCGATGCGCGCGGGCAACCAGTTCACGCTGATCCTCTTCCTGGCCGCGACCCTCCCGCTGGCCTACCTGACGTACCGGATGCGGGCCCGCAAGGCCGGCGACCGGGGTGGCCCCGATGCCCCCGGGGTGCTGGACTGGGTCCTGGCTGCTTTCACGGTGCTGGTGTGTCTCTATCCCGTGCTGCCGTTCAGCATCGGCGACGGGGGCGGCGGGTTCAACGCGTTCCTGGACCGCCAGGGCTCCCTGGGCATGGTCGACATCGCGATGGGCACGATCCTCACCCTGGTGCTGTTGGAGGCCTGCCGCCGGACCACCGGCCTGATCCTGCCGGCTGTCTGTGTCGCCTTCTTCCTGTACGCCTACTACGGCGGGTTCCTGCCGATCGACTGGTCGATCAGCCACGCGGGCGTCAACTTCGACCAGATCATCAACGGCTTCTACAACGACCAGTCCGGCTTCTACGGGATCCCGCTCGACGTCGCGGCAACGTACATCATCCTGTTCACCATCTACGGTGCCGTCCTCGACGCGACCGGAGCAGGAAGGTTCTTCATCGACCTGAGCTTCGCGGCCTTCCGCAAGTCACGGACCGCTCCCGGGCGGACCGTGGTGATGAGCGGCTTCCTGCTCGGCACCGTCTCCGGCTCGGGCACCGCCACCGCGGTCAGTCTGGGCTCGATCGCCTGGCCGGTGCTGAAGAAGGCGGGCTACCCGAAGGAGAACGCCGGCGGCATGCTCGCGGCAGCAGGCATCGGCGCCATCCTGTCCCCGCCCACCCTCGGCGCGGCGGCGTTCATCATCGCCGAGTACCTGCAGACCTCCTACCTGAGTGTGCTCGCCTGGGCGGTGATCCCCACGTTGCTCTACTACACCGGAATCCTGCTCGCGGTGGAGATCGACGCCCGCCGCTACAACACCAGCGCAGTCAAGTTGCCGGACCGCAGCGCACTCAAACTGCTACTGCGCTTCGGCTACCACTTCCTGTCCCTGGTGGTGATCATCCTCTTCCTGGCCGCCGGCCTGGCCCCGTTCAAGGCCGTCGTGTACGCCACCGCGGTCGCCGCAGCCCTCGGCCTGATGGAGCGGATCATCTCCCGGCGCGACCCGCTCGACCCGGACGCGGTGAAGCTCGGTCTGGGCGGTGCCCTGCTGAACTACGCCGTCACCCTCTACCGAGCACTGGCCGCCGGTGTCCGTTCCGTCATCCCGGTGGTCACCGTGTGTGCCTCTGCCGGCATCGTCACCTCGGTGATCGTCAAGACCGGCATCGGCCAGAGCCTGGCCAACATCCTGGTCTCGGTCGGCCGGGCCGCCAGTGACAACCCGGCGGTCGTCCTCGCCGTGACTGCCGCCCTGGCCGCGGTGGCGATCATCGTGCTCGGCCTGGCCGTACCGGTGACCGCCTCCTTCATCATCTCTTGGGTGGTGATCGGACCGGCCCTGCTGGCCCTCGGTGTGAACGGTCCGGAGGCGGCGATGTTCATCTTCTACTACGCGGTGCTGTCGGAGGTGTCGCCGCCCACCGCCCTGGCGGCCGTCGCCTCGGCGGCGATCACCGGCGGGAACGCGATCCCGACCATGTGGCAGGCCGCGAAGTACACCCTGCCGGCCTTCCTGGCTCCGCTGGCCTTCGTGATGACCGACAACGGATCCCACCTGCTGATGCAGGGCTCCGTGATCGGCATCATCTGGACCACCCTGGTCGCCGGCCTGGCCGTGGCTGCGCTGGCCGCCACAACCGGCGGCTGGCTGATCCGACCAGCCGGCTGGGTGGAGCGGCTGCTCTGCCTCGTCGCCGCCGTGACCCTGCTCTATTTGCAGCCGTTGTCGATCGCCATCGGCCTCACCGCCCTCGCGATCGCCCTGGTGATCAACATGATCGCCAAGCGGGAAGCGCCGACCCCGCCGCCCGCTGCCTCCGTACCACTGCCGAAGTCCGCCTGACCCGACCCGGGCGAAGACGCCCCCTTCGAAAGGAACACCATGTCCATGATCAACAGTCGACCTCGCCGGAGGGTCGCCGGTGTCGTGGCGATCGCCGCGAGCCTCGCCCTGGCACTCAGCGCCTGCGGCGGACGCCAAGAACAAGCCGCACCCGAAGGGGCCGAGGACTCCTGCGAGGCAACCCCCGGCCGGATCACCATCGCCACCGGCAACAGCACCGGCGTCTACTTCGCCCTCGGCGGTGCCATCGCCACCGTCCTGAACGACAACACCGAGTTGAAGGCAACCTCAGCAGAGACCGGGGCCTCGGTGCAGAACATCGAGCAGTTGGTCTCCGACGACTACGACCTCGCCTTTTCGCTCGCCGACACGGCCGCGGACGCGATTGCCGGCACCGGCTCCTTCTCCGAACCCCAAGGGGTGCAGTCGATCGGTCGGATCCACTCCAACTACACCCAAGTCGTGGTGCGCAAGGACTCCGGCATCAAGAGCGTGGAGGACATGAAGGGCAAGCGGATCTCCACCGGCTCACCGAAATCCGGCACCGAGGTGATCGCCACCCGACTGCTGGAGTCCGCCGGGCTCGACGTCGACTCCGACGTCCAGGCCCAACGGCTCGAACTCGGCAAGACCGTGGACGGAATCAAGGACGGATCGATCGACGGCCTGTTCTGGTCCGGCGGCCTGCCCACCCCGGCGTTGACCGACCTCTTCACCTCCGACGCAGACAAGGTGGAGTTCATCGACATCACCCCGCTGGCGCCGAAGATGCAGGAGATCAACCCGGTCTACGCCGAGGCCGAGATCCCGGCGGAGACCTACCAGACCGACGAGGCCATCAAGACCCTCGTGGTACCGAACGTGTTGCTGGTCCGAGACGACTACGCCAAGAACAACTCCTGCGCCATCACCCAGGCGATCTGGGAGAACGTGGACGCCCTCGCGGCGGTACATCCGGCCGCGGAGGAGTTCGACCCGAAGACCGCCCAGGAGAGCGATCCGATCCCGCTCGCCCCGGGTGCCGAGGAGGCCCTGAAGGAGTTGGGCGGCTGACCGACCGCTTCCGTGCGTCCTCACCAGGGCGCCCGGAAGCGGGGGGATCGACCGTACGCGCTGGCTTACTGCCCAGCGACGAGGAGGTAGTCGGCGAGAAAGCCGTCCCCGCCGTACGAGGCGGCTCGAATCTCGAACCCCGTCCTCTCGATCATCGATTCGAGCAGCCAGGAGTAGGTCGAGTGCTCGTCACGAATGTGCTCTTCCGCATCCTCGCGAGTCCACTCGGTGTCGTCGGCTCCCACGGCCGCACACCATGCCTCGATCCGATCCTCCGCCTCCTCGACGCCGAAGGAGAAGACGACGTCCGACAACCGGAACAGACCTCCTACGAGGAGCATCGCTCGAACTCGGCGCAGAGCAAGTGCCTTCCAGAAGTCAGGCAGGTGGTGCAGAGCCCAGCGGCTGTAGACCAGGTCGGGAGGCGGCCCCGTGTGCTCGTAGGTCAGGAAACCTGCCTCGACAACCTCCACCGGGGAACCCTTCCGCCGAACGGACTCCCGTAGGACGGCCAGCATCTCCGGCGATGGATCGACCGCCACCACACGCGCGAAGGACTTCGCAGCTTCGAGCGCGAACTGTCCCGTCCCGGCCCCGAGATCCACCACCATCGTGTCGGCCCCGCATCCCGACGACTGGAGCAACGCCACTTCGTCAGCGGCCCGAGCATCCTCCTTGGAGTCGTACGCGGCGACATGAACCGGGTCGAGGTTCTCTCGCCCGATCGAATCCAACTCGTCGAGCTTCCATCCGGGTGCCATCCCTCACGATAACGCGCGCTTCAGACCAGGATGCGGGAGACGGGCAGGGATGAGTCGGCGCCGAAGGTGAGGTCCGACGGGGCCCCGACAGCGGTGACGACCTCTGCGCCGAGGGCGGCGATCATGGCACCGTTGTCGGTGCACAGGATCGGACGCGGGGTACGCAAGTCGATCCCGGCTTCGGTGGTCCGTTCGGCCAGCAGGGAGCGGAGCCGGCTGTTGGCTGCCACCCCACCGCCGATCAGCAGGTGCTGCGACCCGGTGTGTAGGCAGGCGTCGATCGCCTTGGCGCTCAGCACGTCGCACACCGCCTCCTGGAAGCTGGCGGCGATGTCGGCGACCGGGACCTCCTCGCCATCGCGCTGCCGGGTCTCCACCCAGCGCGCCACGGCCGTCTTCAACCCGGAGAAGGAGAAGTCGAAACGGTGCTTGACCAAGTCCTTCTGCGCCGTCAGGCCCCGCGGGAAACGGACAAAGCCCGGGTCGCCGTCAGCAGCCGCCTTGTCGATGTGCGGACCACCGGGGTACGGGAGCCCGAGCACCCGAGCCACCTTGTCGTAGGCCTCCCCGGCGGCGTCGTCGCGGGTGGACCCGATCTCGGTGATCTTGGTCGCGATGTCGTCCACCCGCAGGAGCGAGGTGTGCCCACCGGAGACCAGCAGGGCCACGCACGGGGTGGGCAACTCCCCGTGGTCGAGCAGGTCGACGGCGACGTGCCCGGCCAGGTGATTCACCCCGTACAACGGCTTGTTCAGGGCCACGCTCAACGCCTTCGCACCGGCGACCCCAACGGCGAGTGCCCCCATCAGGCCCGGACCAGCCGTGACAGCGATGCCGTCCACCTCGGACGGATCGACGTCGGCGGTGGCGAGCGCCCGCTCGTACGTCGGCACCAGGGCCTCGAGGTGCGCCCGACTGGCTACCTCGGGCACCACCCCGCCGAAACGGATGTGCTCCTCGACGCTGGAGGCGACCTCGTTGGCGAGGAGTTCGCGTCCACGGACGATCCCGACCCCGGTCTCGTCGCAGGAGGTCTCGATCCCGATGATCAACGGTCCACTCACGGCGTCCCCTCCACGGCCGAACCCGGATGCTCCGGGTCGAGGTCGTACAGCTTCAAGATCAACGCATCGATCCCGGTGCCGTAGTAGTCCTTGCGCACCCCGAGTTGCTCGAAGCCGAGCGATTGGTAGAGCGCGATCGCAGGCTCATTGTCGTAGCGGACCTCGAGCACCACCTTCCGCGCGCCCGCTCGTTCGGCGGCGTCGACTGCCACGCTGACCAACTGGCGGCCGATACCGGATCTCCGCACGGACGGGTCGACCACGACCCGGTACAGGTCGGCGGTCGGGCCAACGGTCCGCACCGTGACCGCGCCGACGATGCCGGCTGGTGTCCGGACGACGAACACCGTACGACCGTCGCCGGTGAGTTCGCCGCGCCAACTCTCGGCGCTCCACCGTTCCCGGGCAGGGAATCCCGTCTCCTCCAGGGCAATCAACGCAGGGAGGTCGTCGAGGGTGGCAGGGGTGGTTTCGACCGGCTCAACCAGCGGAGTGCCCACACCGGTCGAGCCTGTCGAGACCACTTCCTGATGTGCACTTCGGCGTCGCCGCGACCGGACCCGGGGCCTGTTGATCAAAGTCGTCTTGGGCTTGCTGGGTTCGGCGGCGTCCGGGCGGCGCAGGTAGAGAGGGGCCGAACCGGCCGACGGCAGGTCGCTGCCCCACGCGGCCAGCAGGCCGGCGTCCAGGCTCCGCGGACCGGCCGCGATCCGAGCCAGCGGATGGACATCGACGCCCGGTCCGGTGACGGGCAGGTCCGGCAGGTCGTCGGGCTTGGACACGTGCGGACCATCCACTCGGGCACCGGATGCGTCGTAGTGCGCCCAGTACAGCTCCTTGCGGCGCGCATCGGTGGTGACCAGGAAGTCTCCGGTGGGCGAGGGCTCGCCTCGCCCCCACTCCAACGCGATCACATCCAGGCTGCACACGGTGTGCAGGTCCACCCGCAGGGCCGCGGCGAGCATCTGTGCGGTGGCGATGCCGACCCGCAGGCCGGTGAACGGACCGGGGCCGAGGCCGACCACGATCCGATCCAGTTCGGTCAGGGCAACCCCGGCCTCGGCCAGAACGGCGGTGGTCAGTGGGACCAACTGCTCCACGTGGGCACGGTTGTCGGTCAACCGGGTGCGGGCCAGCACCTCCCCGTTCCGGGCGACGCCGACGCAGACGTCGGTGGAGGTGTCGAACGCGAGCACCAGTCCGGTGGGATCAGACACGAACTCGGTCCCCCTCGGCTGCGAGGGCGTGCAAGTCGACCCCGGCCCATCGTTCGCCGACCCCGGTGATCAACACCAGCCGCCCCTCGTCATGCTCGTCATCGGAGCGACGGATGTCGATCTCCAACCGGTGATCGGCGAGTGCCTCGGCCAGGCCGGTCCCCCACTCCACGACCGTGATCGCGTCCGCAGTCGTCTCGTCCAGGTCGAGGTCATCGACCTCGGCCAGATCGCCGAGCCGGTACGCATCCACGTGCACCAGGGCCGGTCCGCCACTCGTCGACGCATGCACTCGGGAGATCACGAAGGTGGGCGAGATGATCGGACCGTCCACTTCGAGGCCGGCCCCGATGCCTTGGGTGAGGGTCGTCTTGCCTGCGCCGAGGTCGCCGGCGGCGATCAACAGGTCACCGGCCCGCAGGATGCCGGCGAGCCGAAGTCCGAGGGCGTGCATGCTGTCGGTGTCGGGAACGTCGACGGCCACCGGCAGGTCGGCGGCGAGCACCACCCCGTACGGCGCCTCGCGATCGATCACGAATCCCCGCCGCTGCCAGAAGTTGATCAAGGGTGCGAACTCGCTCCGGGCGAACAGTTCCACCCGGCGGAAGCCCTCCTCCGCAGCCAGGGTGCGGACGGTCTCGACCATCAGGGAGGCGATCCCGTGCCGTTGGAAGTCGGGATGCACCGAGACCCGACCCAGACTGGCGGTGTGATCATCCACGGCCGTCATCAAGATCACACCGGCCGCCCGGCCCCCGATCCGGGCCACCACGCCACTGCCGGATGCGAGGACTGCGGCGATCGACTCAGGCGTCTCGTCGGTGGCGGTGGCCGGCGGATCGAGGGCCGGTCGGGCACCGAAGGCCGCGTGGATGACCTCGACCAGATCGCCGGCATCGTCTGGCGATGCCGGCGACAACTCGAGGTCCGTGACGGAGAGATTCACCACTGGGTCATGGTACGGCCACCTCAGCGGTGACGATTCCCCTGACCACGACCACCCTGACCACGACCCCCGTCACGGCGCGGCCCACGGCCGTCCTGGCGGGAGAAGTTCTTCCGTCCCCGAGGACGGCCGCCACCGCGGGCGGGCGGGGCGATCAGCCGCTGGTAGTCCTGCTCGGTGACCGCCACCCCGGAGGGCTCGCGAGCGCCGGTGGTCTCGGCCAGCTGCGGATCACCCGGACGGGCTTCCATCGGCACCGGCTTCACACCGGCCCGGGAGGTGAGCCGGGACAGCTCCTTGCGCTGGTGCGGCAGGGCGAGGCTGACCACGACACCGGTGCCACCGGCCCGCGCGGTCCGTCCGGCCCGGTGCAGGTAATCCTTCGGGCCTGCCGGCGGGTCGACCTGCAGGACCAGGCCGACCTCGTCGACGTGGATCCCGCGAGCGGCGACGTCGGTGGCCACCAGAACCGGCAAGACGCCCTCCTTGAAACCCGCCAGGATCCGGCTCCGGGCCCCTTGGGTGAGGCCACCGTGCAGGGCACCGGCCATCACACCGGCGTCCCGCAACTGTTCGGCCACCCGGTCGGCTCCGCGCTGGGTGCGGACGAAGATGAGCGTGCGTCCGGGACGGCCGGCGATCTCGGCGGTCAGGGTGGCCTTGTCGTGCGGGTGCACGTGGAGCACTCGGTGCTCCATGGTGGTGACGCTGGCCTGGTCCGAGTCGACCTCGTGGGTGATCGGATCGACCAAGTACTTGCGCACCAAGCGATCCACCGCATGGTCCAAGGTGGCGGAGAACAGCAGCCGCTGACCGTGGTCCGGGACTGCGTCGAGGATGGTGGTGACGGCCGGCATGAAACCGAGGTCGGCCATGTGGTCGGCCTCGTCCAGGACCGCGACCTCGATCGCTGTCAGGTCCGCAGCGCCCTGGTCCAGCAGGTCGATCAGCCTGCCGGGGGTGGCGACGACGACATCGACACCGCGCTCGAAAGCGCGGATCTGCGGGGGGTAGGGCATCCCGCCGGCGACCAGGGTCACCGACAGGCCGACGGTGGAGGCCAACGGTGCCAACACGTCGGCGACCTGGAGGGCGAGCTCGCGGGTCGGGACCAACACCACACCACGTGGGCTGCGCGGACCACTGACTCGCTGTTCCGCGAGCCGAGTCAGCATCGGCAGGCCGAACCCGAGGGTCTTGCCGGAGCCGGTCTGACCGCGGCCGAGCACGTCCCGCCCGGCGAGCGCGTCCGGAATGGTGGCGGACTGGATCGGGAACGGCGTGGTGATGCCACCGGCCTGCAGGGCGGCGACGAGGGACTTGGGCAGTCCCATCGCGGCGAAGCTGCTGTCAGCGGCGACACTCGACTCGTCCACTTCGATCTCGGCGGCGGTCCAGCTCATCGTGTCCGGGGACTCAGCGTCACGGTCATCACGGTCGAAGCGCTCGGACTGCTCCGCCCGTGGGGTCCAGGAGCGGTCCGGGCGGTCGGTGCGGCGATCATCGGAACGGGACGGACGATCGGTGCGGCGATCATCTGTCCGGAACGAGCGGTCCGTACGACGATCGTCCGAACGGAACGGAGGGTCCGAACGACGGCCATCGGAACGGGACGAGCGATCGGTGCGGCGATCATCCGAGCCGAACGAACGATCCGAACGCCGACCATCAGGTCGTGACGAACGGCCACTGCGCCGATCATCGGGTCGGGACGGACGATCCGAACGCCGATCATCCGAACGAGCAGGACGGCCGGTGCTCCGGTCGTCTGAGCGATACCGGTCATCCCGGCGCGGACGGTCATCATGATCGCGACGCGGGCGGTCGTCTCGGAACCGGTCCTGCTTTGCCGGACGCTCATCCCGACGGTCCGAACGATCATCACGGCGCGGCGCTCGGTCGTCGTTGCGCGCCGGGCGGTCATCTCGCTCGAACCGGGAGGGACGGATGTCCTTGCGCTCGGCGGACCAACGGTCCTTGCCGAACTCCTCGCGACGACGCTCGGCGCGATTCTTGCCGCCGCCCTTGCGGGGGCCGTGGCCGCGGTCGGCCCGCTCAGCGGGTGACCAGCGCTTCTTGGGGGTGCCGTCGGCCTTGTAGCTCTTGGCGGCCTTGCCGCTCTTCGGACGGGTCGACTTCGGCGCGCGCGTGGGCGCACCCTGGTGCTTGGACAACAGGTCTCACTTCTCCGGACCCCGCGGGGCCCTTACAGGCGGGCGCGTCAACGGCCCAAGAACTGTGGAAGCAGGATGGCGGGAGACGAGCCTGGAGCACTCCAACTCTGAGCGCTCGGCGTCCCGAATTGCACGACGCAACCGGGTGAACCTGATCTTACCAGTCGGTGACCGCTGCACCGAATCGACGAACTCCCGCCATCCCTCGCGGACCAGTCGTCATCGGGGGTTGGACGACATGTGACCTCCCCGGGCCCGGCCCGTCACCTGGGCCGGGTGCATTGGTCCCGTGCGGATCATGATCGTGACCGAGTCCTTCCTCCCCCAGGTCAACGGCGTGACGAACTCCGTCCTACGCCTCCTCGAGCATCTGCAGGTCGAGGGCCACCACGCCCAAGTGATCGCCCCCGCGACGGCCGGCATGCCGACCGAGTACGCCGGTGCCCGGGTGCTGGGCCTCCCGTCGGTACCGCTGCCCGGCTACGCGCAGTTCCCGGTGGCCACCAGCAGCCTGGCCCGGATGGAACGCATCCTCGGCCGATTCCGCCCCGACGTCGTCCACCTCGCTTCCCCCTTCACCCTCGGGCTGCGGGCTGCCCAAGCCGGGCGACGTCTCGGCGCCGCGGTGGTCGCGGTGCACCAGACCGAGGTGCCCTCCTTCGCCGCCCGGTACGGAGTGCCGCAGCTGGAACCGCTGCTGTGGCGTCGGGTGCGGACGATCCACAGACTGGCTGACCTGACCCTGGTTCCGTCCTCCTTCGCGCGGGAGCAGTTGGACGGGCACGGGATCGAACGGCTGCGGCACTGGGGGCGCGGGGTCGATTCCACTCGCTTCCACCCCCGTCGACGAGATCCGCTCGTACGCGGCCACCTCGCCCCCGATGAGGCCATCCTGATCGGGTACGTGGGGCGACTGGCGGCGGAGAAGCAGGTGGACGACCTGCAGGTGCTCTCGGGCCTACCGGGCACCCGGTTGGTGATCATCGGCGACGGCCCCTGCCGGGCCGCACTGCAGTCGGTGCTGCCGGGGGCGGTGTTCCTCGGACAGCTGACCGGAGAGGTGCTGCCCCGGGTGCTGGCGAGCCTCGACCTGTTCGTGACACCGGGTGAGTTGGAGACCTTCTGCCAGACCATCCAGGAGGCGATGGCCTCCGGAATTCCGGCGATCGCGCCGGCGCGCGGCGGACCGGTGGACCTGATCAACATGAGCCGTACCGGCTGGCTGTACCCGCCGGGTGACCTGGCCACGATGCGCCGTCACGTCCGCGACCTGGTCGGCGACGACGCCAAGCGGCATGTCTTCGGGCGAGCAGCCCGGGCCTCGGTGGAGCACCGGACCTGGCCGGCGGTGTGCGCGGAACTGATGCTGCACTACCGCGAGGCGCTCAGCCTGCGCAGTGAACGGAGTCGGGCCGCGCGGGACTGACCAGCCCGCTCGACCCGACCGTACAACCCCGGGTGATCAGCGCAGGTCGGAGACGTTGTCGGACGGCTCACCGTCGACGGTGCCGTCTCCGGAGACCTGGTCCTCCTCGGGAATCAGGAGCCAGCCGGCAAGGTAGGCCACCACGGCGACACCGGCGGTGACCAGGGCCAGCACCACGAAGGCGAGCCGGATGATGGTCGCGTCCACCTTGAGGTAGTTCGCCAACCCGGCGCAGACACCGAAGAGCATCCGACCCTCGGTCGGGCGGACCAGGTTGCGGCCCTTGAGTTGGCGGCTGAGGCCGTCGAAGGGATTGTTCATGTTCTGGAAGGGGTTGTTGTTCGTCATGTGTCCAGCATGCGCTGTTCTCGGCGCCGAGACATCAGGTGCGAACCCGATCGGCCCCCGACCCCACCATGAGGGGGCTCGGGGGCCGATCGGGGTGACCGCCTCGGGGACGCTCAGCCGAGCCGGCCGAGCACGTCGGTGAAGGTCTTCGAGGGCCGCATCACGCTGGCCGTCGTCGCCTCGTCCGGCCGGTAGTAGCCACCGAGGTCCACCGCGGAACCCTGCACCGCGAGCAGTTCCGCAGTGATGGTGTCTTCGTTCTCGGCCAGTGCGCCGGCGATCTCGGCGAAGGCTGCGGCGAGTTCGGCGTCCTCGCTCTGCGCGGCCAGCTCCTGGGCCCAGTAGAGGGCCAGGTAGAAGTGACTGCCGCGGTTGTCGATCTCGCCCACCTTGCGCCTCGGTGACTTGTTCTCCAGCAAGAAGGTGGCAGTGGCGCGATCGAGCGTGTCGGCCAACACCTGGGCCCGGGCATTGCCGGTGGTGGTGGCGAGGTGCTCGAAGCTGACGGCCAGAGCGAGGAACTCCCCCAGGCTGTCCCACCGGAGGTGGTTCTCCTTGACCAACTGCTGCACGTGCTTCGGGGCGGAGCCGCCGGCGCCGGTCTCGAACAGGCCACCGCCGTTGATCAGCGGGACCACCGAGAGCATCTTGGCCGAGGTGCCGAGCTCGAGGATCGGGAACAGGTCCGTCAGGTAGTCGCGGAGCACGTTGCCGGTCACCGAGATGGTGTCCTCGCCGCGACGGATCCGCTCCAGCGAGAACGAGATTGCTTCCGTCGGGGCCATGATCTCGATCTGCAGGCCCTCGGTGTCGTGCTCGCCGAGGTAGGTCGTGACCTTGCTGATCAGGTTGGCGTCGTGGGCGCGGTTCTCGTCCAGCCAGAAGATGGCCGGATCGCCGGTGGCCCGGGCCCGGGTGACGGCGAGCTTCACCCAGTCGCGGACCGGGATGTCCTTGGCCTGGCAGGCCCGCCAGATGTCCCCGGGGGCGACCTCGTGCTCGAGCAGCACCTCACCGGCCGCGTTCACCACCTGCACGGTGCCGGCGGTCTCGATCTCGAAGGTCTTGTCGTGGCTGCCGTACTCTTCCGCGGCCTGGGCCATCAACCCGACGTTGGAGACCGATCCCATGGTGGCCGGATCGTACGCGCCGTGGGCGCGGCAGTCGTCGATCACTACCTGGTAGATGCCGGCGTACGAGCTGTCCGGCAGGACAGCAAGGGTGTCGGCCTCGTTGCCGTCGGCATCCCACATGTGGCCGGAGGTGCGGATCATCGCGGGCATCGACGCGTCGACGATCACATCGCTCGGGACGTGCAGGTTGGTGATCCCCCGGTCGGAGTCGACCATCGCCAGCTGCGGGCCGTTCTCGAGGCCGGTACGGATGGCCTCCTCGACACCGGAGCGCACGTCGGCCGGCAGGGCGTCCAAGCCGGAGAGGATGGCGCCCAGGCCGTTGTTCGGGCTGAGCCCGGCGGCGGCCAGCTGGTCGCCGTAGGTGGCGAACAAGTCGGGGAGGTACGCCTGCACCGCGTGGCCGAAGATGATCGGGTCGGACACCTTCATCATGGTGGCCTTGAGGTGGACTGACAACAAGACGTCCTCCTCCTTGGCCCGGGCCACCTGCGCGGCCAGGAACGCATCCAGGGCGGCGGCCCGGAGCACGGTGGCATCGACGATCTCGTCGGCCAGTACCGGGATCGACTCCTTGAGCACGGTGACGGTGCCGTCGGCGCCGACCAGCTTCACTTGGAGGGTGTCGTCGTCGGCGAGCACGACGGACTTCTCATTCGACGCGAAGTCGTCGGCCTCCATCGTCGCCACATTGGTCTTGGAGTCGGCGCTCCAGGCGCCCATCCGGTGGGGGTTGGCCTTGGCGTAGTTCTTCACCGAGGCGGGGGCACGCCGGTCAGAGTTGCCCTCACGCAGGACGGGGTTGACCGCACTGCCCTTCACCTTGTCGTAGCGGGCGCGGGCGTCGCGTTCCTCGTCGGTGCTGGGCTCGTTCGGGTAGTCCGGCAGATCGAAGCCCTGGGCCTGCAACTCGGCGACCGCCGCCTTCAGTTGCGGGATGGAGGCCGAGATGTTCGGCAGCTTGATGATGTTCGCCTCGGGACGCTTGGCCAGCGCGCCGAGCTCGGCGAGCGAGTCGGGGACCTGCTGGTCGGCGGGCAGCAGGTCAGCGAAGTTGGCCAGGATCCGGCCGGACAGCGAGATGTCGCGGGTCTCCACCTCCACCCCCGCGGTCGAGGCGTACGCCTCGATCACCGGCAGGAACGAGTGGGTCGCCAGCATCGGCGCCTCGTCGGTGTGGGTGTAGATGATCTTCGCCATGGGTTCGACGTCTCCTCCGGTGCAGCGGTGTTCGGGCTCTACCTTGGATTGCTTGACATCAAGATACCTGAACGCGGCCCTGACTTCACATCGGGCGGAGGCCCGGTGGACGATGGAATCCGGATCAGTCGCGGTCCCGGCTGACGGCCGGCAGTGGCCACGCTACCGCCGCGGGTCGAGACGTTCCCGCGGGAGCGCGTTCCGCGCGAGAACTGCCACTCGATGGCCAATCGGGGCCGAAAGTGGGTGCCTCGGTCCAACGAGTGGAAGTTCCGGCTCGGGATCTGCAGAGGAGAGCCTGCCACCAACCACCTTGCTACCGTGACCTCGTCTCCCTCACTCCCTCCAGGAGGTCTCGCCGATGCCCCGGACTGGTTCAGCCGACTCCAGGCTGATGGTGATCCGGGGCAACTCCGGCAGCGGAAAGTCCTCACTGGCCCATGCGATCCGCGACGCGCGACCACGCGGCATCGCGATCATCGGGCACGACGTGCTCCGTCGGCAGATTCTTCATGTTCGAGATCATCCCGGCGCGCTGAGTGTCGAATACATCGATCTGTCAGCCCGCTTCGCACTGGATCATGGCCTGCACGTTGTCATCGAGGGAATCCTTCACTCCGAGAGTTACGGGGAGATGATCGTCCATCTGCGGCGGGATCATCGCGGACTGACGTGCTGCTATCGCTACGACCTCGAGTTGGAGGAGACCCTGCGCAGGCACCGCACCAAGGCACTCGCCGCCGAAGTGTCCGAGGAGAAAGTGCGTTCCTGGTACCGGTCCTCCGACCCGGTGGAAGAGCTCCACGAAAGAGAGTTCGACGCCAATTTGTCCACGCGGGCCGCGCTGGCCACAGTGCTTCGCGACGTGGGATGGCAGGACAGCGCCGACCTCGGGGACAAGGAAGTCGGCTGAGCAGGATCGCGTCGCTCGTCACCGGGTGGGCCCGCGGACCGGGACCGCAGTATTCGCCCGGACCCGTGCGGCAACGTTCCAGCGGGAACGTGTTCCGCGCAGTTCCGCGCAGGAAATCCACCTCACGCGGCCGGAATCGGGCACGAACCACCCCGATCTCGTCAGGCGGGGTGGATTTCCTGCGCCCGCAGTCAGGAAGGGGGCAGGTGGCGGCGGGCGCGCTCGACGAGGGAGTCCAGCACCTCGTTCACCTCTTCGTGCCACTCCATGATCGCCATGTGGCCGGCCTTGGGGAGCCGGAGCGACTCCGCGCCCGGGAGCAGCTCGAGGATCCGGTCGGTGTGCCGGAACGGGGTGACCAGGTCGTCCATCCCGCCGATCACCGCGCACTCGATCCGGTCCAGTTCGACCAGTGCGTCGCGCAGGTCGACGTCGACGAACCCCGGGTAGTAGTCGGCCACCACCTCCAGGGGCATCGCGCCCAACATCTCGCTCATGAACTCCACGTACGAGACCGGGACGTCGTCGCGACCGAAGGACATCTGCTTGGTCACCACGTAGCCGAGATCGGTGCCCGCCTTGCGCCCCTTCTCGACCAGTTTCGGTACCCGGTTCAAGGTGGCCAGCAGCGGCTCTGCGATCCGGTTGAACGCGGAGCCGGGCATCCCTCGGATCAACGACACCTCGGCCAGGTCCCCGGCTGAGGTGGAGACCAGACCGGCGCCGACGATCTTCGTCCCGACCCAGTCCGGACGCCGGCGGGCCAGTTCCATGATCGTCATCGCGCCCAGGGAGTGGCCGATCAGCACGACAGGGCCGTCGCCGACGACCTCAGTGATCACCTGCTCCAGGTCCTGGGCGAGCTGCGGCAGCCGACACAGTTCCGGATCCGAACGGGTGGACCGGCCGTGCGAGCGCAGGTCGTACAACACCGTCCGGGCCTTGCCGCGGAAGTGCTTGCGCTGGAAGTGCCAGCAGTCGAGGCTCAGCACGTAGCCGTGCACGAGGACGACGGTGACGTCGCCGTACTCGGCGCTGTCTCCGGGCTGGAGTTCGTCCACCTCGGTGTGCAGCACCACTCCGTCCGGGGTGGTCACCTTCGGTCCGGAGGAACGCAGTGAGAAGAACGGTTCGTCGTCCTCGGGCTGGTTGCGGCGCAACCGCTTGGAGACGATCCGTCGTTCCAACTCGATCCCCGCGGCCACCCCACCGGCGGCCAGCACCGCCATGCCGCCGATCAGTCCGGCACTCGACAGCAGCTTGCCGCGGCGGGGTGCGCGATCACGCCGGGCGGGAAGATTGTCGGCCATCGGTCACCCCCTCGGTCTGCTCGACTGTGGCCTCGGACTGCTCGTCGCGCAGGACCCTGGGCACCCGCACCCCGACCCTGGTGACGATCTCGTAGCCGATCGTGCCACAGGCCTCGGCCCAGTCCTCGGCGGTCGGCGCCGGTGCGGCGCCGAACAACACCACCTCGTCGCCCACCCGACCGGTCGCCCCGGGGCCCAGCTCGACCACGAACTGGTCCATGCACACCCGCCCACGGATCGGGGCCGACCGACCGTTCACCCGAGTCTCGGCGACGCTGCTGG
>JBQDIN010000078.1:0-17556 GCA_052094425.1 Propionibacteriaceae bacterium | reverse complement strand
TGGCCGAGATGTCGGTGGCCGGCTTCAGGCTCGTCACCAACAGCACGTACAGCGGCGTCAGGACCAGGATCGCGAACAGGATCAACAGGGCGTAGCGCACCGTACGTCCGGCGACGAAGGTGCCGGTGATCTTCTTCCGACGACGCGGCGGGGCGGTACGGGTGGCGTCCGGTTCGGCAACGGCGGCGCTCATCAGCCGTCCCTCCGCTCGGAGCGGTTCGTGTAGATCAGGTACGGCACCACCACGACGGCGACGATCAACAAGATGATGGTCGCGTTGGTCGCCGCGGCCTGCGGGTTGGACTGCGGGAACAGCTGGATCCACATCAGGGTCGCCGGCACCTCGGCCTGGTAGGAGTTCGGCCCGGCGATGGCATAGATCAGGTCGAACATCTTCATCGACATGTGGCCGACGATGATCAACGCGGACAGTGCGATCGGGGACAACTGCGGGAACAGTACGTGCCGGTAGATGCGCCATTCACTGGCGCCGTCCATCCGGGCGGCTTCGCGCTGGTCCTCGGAGATCCCACGGAATCCAGCCAGGAACAACGCCATCACGTAGCCGGACAATTGCCAGATGGCCGGGATCGCCATCGCGGCCATCGAGAACGTGTTCGGGCTGGACCACCACTTGTTCTGCAGTCCCTCGAGGCCGAGCTTGATGAACAACTGGTTCAAGCCGACCGCCTGGTCCTCGCCCACCCCGGGGGAGAGCAGCCAGCGCCACGCCACCCCCGCGGCCACGAACGAGACCGCCATCGGGAACAGGTAGATGGAGCGGAAGACACCCTCTGCGGTGACGCCCTTCTCCAGCAGGATCGCCCACAGCAGGCCGAAGATCATCGTGCCTGCGATGAACACGATCGTCAGTACGGCCAAGTTCTTGAGCGCGTGCTGGTAGCGCTCGTCGGTCAGCAGGTTGACGTAGTTGGCGAGACCGCCCGGGTTGGTGACCTCATCGGTGATGAAGTCGGTCGTCCGTTGCAACGAGGTCGCGATGTTCTGTCCGATCAGGACGTAGACGAAGATCGCGATCAAGATGATGGACGGACTGACCAGGGCCAACCCGGGCAGCCAGCGTCGTGCCTTGGGCATGAGGCCCGGCTCAGCCGTTCTTCTCGGCGGCCGCGACCAGGTCCTGGACCAGCACCTCGGAGTCCTGGCCCGCGTAGAACTTCGACATCGCCGTACCGATCTCGGAGCCCCAGGCCTGGCTGACGGCCGCGCCGTGGGCGATCGAGGAGGCGATCTCGTCGTTCTGGAAGGACTCGATGGCGCTCTGCTGGTACGGCGGGAACTTGTCCGCCGGTACGTCGGTGCGGGCCGGGATGGAGCCCTTCGCCAGGTTGAACGCCTCCTGGCCCTCGGCCGATCCGACCAGGTTCAACCAGTCCTTCGCGCCGGCCGGGTTCTCCGCGCCCTTGGGCAGGGTGAACGAGTCGGCCAGGAAGTCGAAGGTGCCGTCGGTGCCGGGGACCGGGAAGTAGGTGTAGTCCTCGCCCTCCTTCTTGTCCTTCGAGGTGAACTGCGCGACGGCCCAGTCACCCATCACGTTGTAGGCGGCCTTGCCCTCGATCACGCGGTCGGTCGCCACTGGCCAGTCGTCACCGTCGGAGGCGGTGTTGGCGAAGGTGAGCAGCTTCTTGTAGTGCTCCACCGCGGTCTTGACGCCGTCGGAGTCCCACGCGGTGTCGCCGGTGAACAATCCGTTGTACCCCTCGGTGCCGAGGTCGGCGAGGAGCACCGTCTCGAACAGTTGCACCTGGGTCCAGGTGCCGGAGACCGACAGTGGGGTGGACACCCCGCTGGCCTTGACCTTCTCCATGTCGGCGATCCACGCGTCGATGTCGGCCGGGACCTCGCTGACGCCGGCCTTGTCCAGCACCTCGGCGTTGGCCCACACGACGTTGGCGCGGTGGATGTTGGAGGGCACCGAGTAGATGTTGCCCTTCACCGTGAGCCGCTCGAGCAGCGCGGGCGGGAAGACCTCTTCGCCACCCAGGTCCTCGATCACGTCGTTCACCGGGACGATCTGGTCGTTGCGGATGTAGTCCATCAGCTCGGCACCGGCGTGGCCCTGGAAGGACTCCGGGGGGTTGCCGTTCTGCAGGTCGGCCTCCAACTTCGCCTTCGCATTGGACCCGGCGCCACCGGCGACGGCCAGGTTCACGAACTCGTCCTTGGCGTACTCCTCGGTGAAGAGTTCCTCCAAGGCGTCCAGGCCGAGCTTCTCGGAACCGTCGGCCCACCAGGTGAACACGCCGACCTCGCCGCCGGCTCCACCGGGAACCGACTTGGCCGACTGTTCGGGGCCGGAGGAGGCATCGCCGCCGCCGGTCGCGTTCTCTCCTGAGCCGCCGCAGCCAGCCAGGGCGAGGGTGGCGGCCAGGAAAGCCGCCGCGAGTGTCTTCCGTCGCATGATGGTGTGCCTCCGTAGTTCGAGTCGTGCGTGGGTCAGCCCCACGGCGGCACTCTATGCCTCATGGGAGCGTTTTCACACTTCGGCTCCCCAGCGCGACGGATGCCGGTCCGGACGGCGCCCGACGGACGACCCGTTCAGGCGACGGGGACTCGGGCGATGGTGACTGCGAAGGTCGCGTCGGCGTGGAAAGGCCGCAGGTCCCAGGTCGCGGTGCGCAGTTCGACGACCAGGCCGGCCGCGGTCAGGTCGGCGTCGAAACGATCCAGCGAGTAGCCCCGGTCGGTGCCGAAGCCGATCACCACCGGGCCGTCCGGGCGGACGTGGGCGGCCACCCGTCGCAGCACCTGCTGCTCGGTGTCCTCGGCGACGAAGGTCAGCACGTTCCCGGCGATGACCGCCGCGTCGAACGGGAGGAGGTCAGCGGGCACCCGATCGTGCAGGTCCAGCTCGGCCAGGTCGCCGACCAGCCAGTTGGGTCCGGGATGGTCCTCCTCGGCCGCCTCGATCAGGGCCGGGTCGACGTCCACCCCGACCACCCGGTGGCCCCGACGGTGCAGTTCGCCGCCCAGGCGGCCTGGACCACACCCGGCATCGAGGACTTTCGCCCCGGGCGCGAGCAGGGCGTCCATCAGGCGTGCCTCGCCGGCCAGGTCAGCACCCTCGCGGGCCATGGTGCGGAACCGCTCGATGTACCACGCGGAGTGGCCGGGAGCGGTGTCGGTGATCCAACGGGGAGGACGAGTCATGGCTTCAGGTTAGTGGTGTGTCTGGCTCTCCCGTGGCTTGCCCGGCGAGCAGTGACCTGGTGCGTGCGTGCACTTGCTGGGGCAGTGAGTCCAGCAGGCTGGCCACGCTCACGGAGCCGAGACTGTCCCGCCACGCATCGTGGGCCGCCCGCATCTGGCTCGCGATCAGGCAGGGCTCCAGGCATTCCTCAGCAGGTGCGGCTCCCCGGCCCTGCTGTCGGATCTCGGTGCAGGTGTACGGATCTGCCGTGCCGTCGATGGCCTCGACCACGTCCAACAAGGTGACCTCGGACGGCGGGCGGATGAGACGGAACCCGCCTTGGGGGCCTCGGGTGGCCGAGAGGACGTTCGCCCGGACGAGTGCGGCCAGTTGCTTGGCGAGGTAGGGGATCGGCAGGTCGAAGTGCTCGGCCAGCCGCGCGGTGCTGACTGTCTGACCGGACACCTGAGCGAGTGCCGTCACGCAGTGCAGGGCCCATTCGGTACTCTCCGGCAATTTCACCTTGACGAGGCTATCAATGCAGATATTGTGGATCAATAATGTCGGCTATTAGGAGTGGGCGATGCGCGTTGCTGTGGTGGGGGCCGCTGGTCGGATCGGGCGGCTGGTGATCGAGGTGTTGATCAGGGACGGACATGACGTGGTACGGATCGGCCGTGGCTACGGCGTGGACGTCCGCACCGGTGCCGGACTGGACCCGGCCCTGGCCGGTGTCGACAGCGTGGTGGACGTGCTGAACAGTACGGCAACGGAGGTGTCCGAGTCGGTGGACTTCTTCGTCACCACCACTCGGCAACTGCTGGCCGCTGAGCAGCGGATGGGCGTGGGGCACCACGTGGCGTTGTCGATCGCCGGAGTCTCGAACGTGCTGGGCAACGCGCACTACGCCGGGAAGAGAGCCCAGGAAGAGGCGGTGGTCCGCGGCGGCATTCCGCACACGATTGTTCCCGCCACCCAGTTCCACGACTTCGCCGAGATGGTCGCGTCCTGGACCGAGGTGGACGGAGTCGCTCAGATCGCGCCGCTGCTGGTGCAGCCGATCGCACCCGCGGACGTGGCAGAGGTGCTGGGTCGGGTGGCGACCGGGACGCCGATCGGGCGTCACGTCGACATCGCCGGCCCGGATCGGCAGGACTTGGTTGACATGGCGCGCCGGACCCATGCGGCCCGTGGGCGTTCGGTCCGACTGGTCCCGAGCTGGGACTCTGGCATCTTCGACGCGACCATGGCCGGCAACGTGCTGCTTCCGAGCGCAGATGCGGAGATCGCCCCGACCACATTCGAGGAATGGCTGCCGACCGCGTGATCCGACCTGTGGCGGGAGTGGGTTAGGGTTGTCACGACGACAGGGGAGTGCCAGTAAGGCACTGAGAGTGCGACAGGAGTCGCAGACCCTCGAACCTGATCCGGCTTGCACCGGCGTAGGGAGTCGAGAACTCAAGTGCGGCCGCAGCGGAGTGGCCGTACTTCCCTTCCACTGACCTGGGAGGCGAACGTCGAAATGAACAACACCACCACACCATCCGCGATCCGGACCACGCACAATGGACGACCGACCGGGCGGCTGCCTGCTTGGCGCACCGTGGACCTGATCACCGCTGTGATGATCGGGGTCACCTTCGGCGTCTCCTTCATCGGCTGGGGAGCCGTGCACAACCTGTTCAGTGTCGTGTTCACCGCACTGCCGCCCCTGTCCGGGCTGTTGGGCGGATTCTGGTGGATGCCCGCCGTGGTGGCGATGTTGGTCATCCGCCGACCCGGCGCCGCCATCCTGGCCGAGGTGGTCGCGGCCAGCGTCGAACCACTGCTCGGCGGTCAGTGGGGGATTGCCACCCTCGGGTCCGGGCTGCTGCAGGGTCTCGGCGTCGAACTGGGTCTGCTGATCTTCGCTTACAAGGTGTGGACCTGGCTGCCGGCCGCTCTCGGGGGCGCCTTGGCCGGGCTTCTCGAGACCCCGTACGAGCGCTTCTTGTACTACCCGGAATGGGACTTCTCCTACATCGCCCTGTACGGGGTGGCGATGGTGGTCTCCGGCGCCCTGCTGGCCGGTGTGGTCGGTTGGTTGCTGGTCAGGGGGCTGGCTCGGACCGGCGTACTCGCCCCGTTCCCGCCCGGCCGCGAGTACGTCGAGGCCGGCCGCCGTCACGCCCAGTCCGGACAGGATTGAGTCCGGCGTGACGGCCACGGTGCCGCGGACCGGGGCCCTCCAGGTCCGTGACCTCGGGTGGCGCCCCCACGGGCGTGACACCCCGGTCCTGTCCGAGGTGTCACTGGACATCCGGCCGGGGGAGCGGGTGCTCTTGGCCGGCCCGAGCGGATCGGGGAAGTCCACCCTCCTGAAGGCGATGGCGGGTCTGTTGGACGACAACCTCGGTGAGCTGGCCGGGGAGGTACGGATCGGCGACGCCGTTCCCGGCGATGCCCCCGGGCGGGTCGGTCTGCTGCTGCAGGACCCGTTCCATGCCGTGGTGGCCGAGCACGTCGGACGGGACGCGGCCTTCGGACCGGAGAACCGGGCGTTGCCCCGGCCCGAGGTGCAGCGGCGGGCCGCGGCGGCATCTGCGGAGGTGTCCTTCCCGTACGGCGCGGAACGCCCCACGTCCCGGCTCTCCGGCGGTCAGCTCCACCGGCTGGCCCTGGCCGGGTCGCTCGCCCTCGATCCCGAGGTGCTGCTGTTGGACGAGCCGACCGCGATGCTCGACGACACCTCGGCCGCCGAGGTCCGGGCCGCCGTGCAGCGAGCCGCCGACGAGCGGGGCCTCACCCTGGTGGTCGCCGAACACCAACTGGCCGGCTGGGCGGGTGTGTGCGACCGGATGGTGGTGCTGTCGGAGACGGGTCGGGTCCTGGCCGACGGACCGATCGGGGCGGTGCTCGAGTCCGCAGCGGAAGCGCTGCTGGCCGCCGGGGTCTGGGTGCCGGGTGCGCCGGCACCAGAACCGCTGCCGATCGACTGGGCCCCGGAGGGCTCGGCCGAGGGCCGAACCGTGGCGAGGGTCGCCGTGGACGGATTGTCCGTCCCCAACCCGGACGGGTCGAGTGACCTGGTCCACGACCTGGACCTGCAACTGACCGGCGGGCAGGCGGCCGCAGTGCTCGGCCCCAGTGGGGCCGGCAAGTCGACCCTGCTGCGTACCCTTGCCGGCCTGCAGGAGCCGTCGGCCGGCACCATCGCCCGGACCGGTACCACCGCCTGGCTGCCGCAGCAGGCGGAACTGGTGATCACCCGCAGGCGGGTGATCGACGAGGTGCTGGCCACCGCACGGACCGACCGGAACCTGTCCCCGGAACGGCGGGACCTGCTGACCCGCCGAGCCGAACGCGTCCTGGCGACACTCCGCCTGGACCATCTCCGGGAGGCTGATCCGTGGACCCTCTCCGGAGGTGAGCAACGTCGACTCGCCCTCGCCGCCGTCGTCACCCACCAGCCGGACGTGGTCCTGCTGGACGAACCCACCGTCGGCCAGGACCGGCACACCTGGGCCGCCGTGGCCGGCGTGGTCGAGACGCTGCGGGGGGAGGGTTCGATCGTCGTGGCCAGCACCCATGACCCCGAGTTCACCGCCCACCTGGGTGCGACCGTACGGCTCGTGCCGCAGGTCCAGCAGGAGACCGGGCAGCCGGATCACCGGGTCCGGGAGTTCATCGAACCGGGCACCTCACCGGCCGGTCGCTGCAACCCGTTGGCGGCACTGGTGATCGCGTTGGGCGGTGCGGTCGGATCCTTCTTCGTTGATCACTGGACCACAGGCCTCGTCCTGCTGGCGGTGATCATCGGGCTGAGCCCGTTCGGGGTACGCCGACCCCGGTCGGCCCTGGTGCGGTTGGTGCCGGTCGGGCTGGCTGCGTTGACCGTCGGCTGGTCCACCTGGCTGCTGTCTCCGGCCGGGTTCCTCGCCGCCTCCGCGCTGCCGGTCGCGGCCACGGAGGCATTGCGCATCCTCTGTCTGGTGCTGCCGGGGGCCCTGCTGGTGGCCGAGCTCAGTCCGAGCCGGCTGGCAGATGCGCTGGCCCAGCGACTCCGACTGCCGGCCCGACCGGTCGTGGCCGCAGCCAGTGCATTGTTGCGGCTGCAGCACCTGTTCGACACCTGGCGCCAGCTTGCGGAAGTCCGCCTCCTGCGCGGACTCCACCCGGGTCGTTCACTGCCCGGCCGAATCCGGCATGCCGGCTCGATGACCTTTGCGTTGTTGATCTCCACCTTCCGGTCCTCGGCCCAGATGGCCCTGTCGATGGATGCGCGGGGATTCGCGACCGCACGGGTGCGGACCTTCGCCCTGCCGTCCCCGTGGCGACTACGGGACTGGATCTGTTGCGTGGTCGCCCTGGTCCTCGTCGCCGTCCCTGCCCTCGTCTCCTGATTCCGTCACTCCCCGTGGGGTGGGTGGGGGTGGGTACCGGGGATCGGTAGGGGTAACTCCACCGATGGTTCGGGGGGCAGCCCGATGTGATCGGACCGCCCGAACAGGCACAGTTTTGATCATGACGCTGACAGCCCCCGCCACCACCCATTCGATCTCGAGTGTTGACCTCTCGGCGACTCCCGACCGGGTGTGGCAGGGCACCCGCTGGGTGGTCGGCCTGTCCACCGCGGCCCTCGCCCCGATGGTCACGGTCCACCTGCTCGGTGCCGGAGTCATCGACCCGATCGAGCAGCCGATCAGCCACTACGTCTTCGTGCCGGGTGGCTATGCGATGGTGTTCATCGGCTCCTTCCTGCTGGCCTTCTCGGCCATCTCGATCGCGCGTGGCCTGCTGCGCTCCCGTACCCCCGGGCTCCAGCTGCCAGCCCGGCTCCTGATCACGTTCGCGGTCGCCATGTCGTTGGTCGGCATCTTCCCGACGGACCCGCCGGACACGATCCACCTCGACTCGATGGCCACCGTGCATCGGTGGGCTGCCTCCTACAGCTTCGCCATCCTGCCGGTGATCGGATTCCTGGTCAGCCGGCGACTGGCGCCCTTGTCCGAGGCCATCCAGCCGCGGCGCCTGCACCGGCTGGCGCTCGGCGTGACGATGGTGACCGGCGCCTTCTTCGCCATCCACTTCCCGCTGGTCGCGATGGGCTCGCAGATCCCGCTGTTCGGCCTGCTGGAACGGCTCGGCTTCGTGGTGATGGTGTCCTTCATGGTCGTCCTCGCCGCCACGATGAAGTCAGCCGACCCCGGCCTGGACCGGTTGGGCCCTGAGCGAGCCGGCGAGCTGGAGTTCGCACGACTTCCCGGCTTTACGAAATTGACGTAATTACGTAAACACATTACCGTTGGGCGCATGGAAGATCACGAGACCCGGATCAGCGCCCTGGAGGAAGCCGTCACCGCGCTCACCGCGGCGGCGGCTTCCCGAGTTTCCGACCCGACTGAGGAGAAAGCCTCGTCGGATGACGTCTTCTGGGCACTGGCCGGCCTGCAGGAACGCACCGGTGAGCACGGGGGAGTCGTCTTCGCGGGTGAAATCACGCCGCCCGGGGCGGAGGAGCCGGTTCGATGGCAGGCTGCTCGCCCCGGTGACGCACTGATGGCGACCGACTGGTCGGCGCTGTCCGGAGCCTTGGCCGCCCTCGGCCATCCGACCCGGTTGACGCTCCTGCAGGCGGTCCTGAACGGAACCACGACCGTTGCCGAACTGGCCAAGAAGGAGGAGTTCGGCACGACCGGGCAGATCTACCACCACCTGTCCCAGTTGACCGGGGCCGGTTGGTTGCGTACCACCACCCGGGGCCGGCACGCCGTACCGCCGGAACGGATCATCCCGCTGCTCGCCATCTTGGCGGCAGTGATCTGATCACCCACCACGTACCGCGCCACACACAGAATCGAAGGGGAGAATCATGAGCACCCGCGTGCTCGGCGTCGACGCGCCGAGCGAAGGCCCACCCACCGATCCGTCGGGACCCAGTTCCCGGCGGCCGAGACGAGGCGCTGTGATTGTCGCCGTACTCGCCGGAGTGCTGGCCCTCGCGCTGATGGCGATGTTGGCACCCTGGCCACGCTCGCTGTCCAAGGAGGTGACCGGGGACGCTGCCCTCGCCGAGCAGGCGGCGGCGGTGCTCGATCCCGGCATCCGACGCAACCTGTCGGTGGCGCGAATCAGTGACGGCGAGGTGACCTTTGCCGGATTCGGTGCCGACGAGCACCGGGAGTTCGAGATCGCCTCCCTCACCAAGACCTTCACCACGGCCCTGTTCACCGACGCGATCGAGCGGGGGGAACTGACGCCGACCACGACGCTCGGCGAGGTCTTCCCAGAGGCCTCCGGGGACGCCGCGACGATCACTCTGGAAGAACTGGCGTCCCACCGCTCCGGCCTCGCTCCGATCCCGCTGAACGATCCGGCCGTGACCTGGAGTGCCACCTGGCGCTCCTACGCACGCCTCGACCCGTACCATGCCGTCACCACCGACTCCATGGTCCGCGGGTTGGCAGCGGAGACCCTCGACACCCGTGGCACCGTGGTCTACTCCAACTACGGCTTCGCCATGTTGGGCCAGTCCCTGGCCGAGGTGACCGGGATGCCGTATCGGGAGCTCCTGCAGGAACGGATCCTCGATCCCCTGGAGATGGACGAGACCTACCTCCCCGTGACCCCGGCCGGCTTGGCTGATGACGCCCCCAAGGGGCTGACGGCCAGCGGACTCACGGCGGGGCCGTGGACGGCCGGTGACTCCGCACCCACCGGCGGACTGCGCAGCACCACCTCAGATGTCGCGATCTTCCTGCAGGCGGTGATGAACGGTACGGCTCCGGGCAGCGACGCGGTCGAACCTCGCTTCGACGCAGATCCCGAGGGCAGGGCGAAGATCGGGTACGCGTGGTTCACCGAGCCCGCCGACGGCCGATCCTTCCGCTGGCACAACGGGATCACCGGCGGCTTCACCGCCTTCATGGGCTTCGAACCCGACAGTGGGAACGGAGTGATCGTGCTCAACGACACCGCCGCTGTCGTGGACGCAGCCGGTTTTCAACTACTCCTGGAGGGATGACTCCGATGTTCTCGATTGTTCTGCTGACCCCGTTCATCCTGTTCGCCGCCATCCTGCTCGCCCGAACCGCAGTACCCGCGGGTCCCGGTGGGCTGCGGCGTGTAGGTGTCAAGGACCGAACCAGCCTGCTGGCTGCGATCCTGGCGACCCTGGCCCTGGGCCTGTTGGTCCGGTCACTCCTCACCGCCGATCCGGCGCCGTTCGTGGCCTGGCTGGTCGGTGGGCTGCTGTTCGCCGCAGCGGTGGCTTTCGCCGGGCTGCGCTGGAGCGACCTGCCGACCCGACGACGCCGCCGAGATCCACGCACGGGCGAGGATCGGCCGCGCAGGTGGGTGGTGGCCGGTTTGGGCCTCGGGTTCGCCGTCCTGTTCCTGATCATGACGACGCTCTGGCTGTCCACCGGCGCACGGGCCTGATCAACATCGACCCATCGGGACGACGTTCGGTCTGATCACCTGCAATCATGGTTCTGTGAACCGGATGCGACCCTCCTTCGCCGAACGCGAGACGTTCCGGAACGCTTTGGCTGAAGCCTTCGCCGAAGGGCGCATCGACGAGGACGACTTCGGCCGCCGAGTCGAGGCGATCGAGCACGGCGAGCGGGTCGATGACCTGCTCGAGGCCCTGGAGGGGCTGCCCAGCGGCGGCATCGAGGTGGCCACCCAGCGCGCCCCGGTCGTGCCGACCGTCCGCACCCCAGGGCGGCGGCTCGGCCGTCGCGCTTTCCTCGGGATCGGGGCGGCCGCGGGTGGCTTCCTGCTGGCGGGGGGCGGGCGTCCCTTGGTCGAGGCTCTCCCCAGTCCCGGGGAGGTGGTGCCCCGGGCCGGCGGCAAGAGCACCCGCTACTACGAGGCGGGTGGCCTGGATGGTGCCATGAAGTGGCTGGCTGATCACCACTACGAACAGTTCATCGAGGTGCTCGTCTACCCGGACATGGTCGGCGCCACCGCGGTCAACCCGGAACGTCCGGAAGTCCTCGACCGGATCTTCAAGAACAACACGCTGCCGTGGGAGGTGGATCCGTCGGGCCAACTCGACAAGGATTCACGGCCGTTCGGCCTCGACCTGCTGAGCCTCGGCGCGGTACCGGAGATGGCCCGGGTCGCTCCCGAGATGTTGGGCGGCATCCGGACGACGCACATGATCTTCGGCCCCAGCGACGTGCGCGTCTACGTGGAGGGCGACGAGTACGACGTCGGCGGCGGATCGATCACCTGGAGTTCGGACGCGACCGAGTTGCGGGAGGTGTATCGCAGTGAGTGAACAGGAACGGTCCAGTGCGAGCAAGGATCTGCGCCCGTCCACGGCCGAGCGGGAGCCGTACGTCGATGCGCTGGCCGAAGCCCATGCCGACGGGCGGCTGGATGCCGAGGAGTACTGGTCCCGGCTGGGGGACGTCGAGGCAGCCACCACCGGCCACGCACTCGACCAGATCGTCGACGACGTCCCCTTCCACCTGCACGAGCAGCGGGCTGAACGCGCGACTCGGGTGTCCCGGCGGAAGGCTGTTGCCGGGCTTGGACTGTTCCTCGCCCTCGGTGGCGGCTCGTACGCGCTGACCCGGGCCTGGCTCGAGGATCGGAGCGAGAAGGCCGCCCCCGGCCCCGACGCGTCCAGCCCGAGCGCCGCACCCGAGAGCGCGACGACGCCTGACACGATCGAGACGCCCGAGCCCGGCAGTGTTCCGACCACGATGGTGCAGGTTCCGCTCTTCGACGCCCAGACCCTGCCGAAGGCGATGGACCACTGCATCTCGATCGGCATCGTGCAGATCCGCGACATCGCCGTCTGGGACCCGTGGGTCCAAGTCAATGGTCGGACGAAGGACGGCGAACTCCGCCGGGTCGAGTACCACACCGACCGAGCCCCGTCGCAGGGCGAGCACACCGAATCGGGTCCGTGGCTCGAGGCCGCCGAACTCCGCGACCTGGACCTGGCCGACCTGGTCCGCCGCAGCCGCGACATCGCCGACCTCGGCGGTGGGGACGAGGAGCTCCGCGCCACCATCCGCCACTGGCAAGAGACCTGGTCGATCGAGATCCGCGGCAGCTCCGAAGAGGTCCACTGGGACATCACCGGGCAGAACCAGTTGGACCTCTGATCAGTTGATCGGAGCCCACTCGGGACCGGTCTCGCCCAACTTCTCGTCCACCTTGGTGAACAGGGGAGTGGGCTTGGTCAGCGGCGTGCCGGTGCTGATCGGCCGGGACTCCCAGGTGGCTTGTTCGGCGGCGTAGTCGCCCATCAGCACCGGGTAGTCGGGGCCGTCCTCGTCCTCGACGGTACGCATCTCGGGTTGGGCCGCCCACACCCCGGCGCCGCCCATGGCCTCGTGCACCTGCTGGGCCGCGTGCGGCAGGAACGGGGTGAGCACGGTGTTGGCGTCCTGCACCACCTGGAGGGCGGTGTGCAGCACCGTGCCCTGCCGGGTCTGGTCGTCCTTGAGCTTCCACGGCTCGGTCTCGGAGATGTAGCGGTTGGCGGACTGGACCAGGCGCATCGCCTCCCCGGCGGCCTGCTTGAACTTGTTCCGCCCCAGCAGGTCGCCGACCGTGGTGAAGGTCAACTTCGAGGTCTCCAACAGGGCATGGTCCACCTCCTGCAACGTGTCCGGCATCGGGACTGCACCGAAGTTCTTGTGTGCCATCGAGATCGACCGGTTCACCAGGTTGCCCCACTCGTTGGCCAACTCGAAGTTGGTGCGCCGGGCGAACTCGGACCAGGTGAAGTCGGTGTCCTGGTTCTCCGGGCCGGCCACGGAGATGAAGTAGCGCAGGGCGTCCGGGCCGAACTCCCGCAGGAAGTCGTGGACGTAGATCACCACACCGCGGCTGGTCGCGAACTTCGACCCGCTCATGGTCAGGAACTCACTCGAGACCACTTCGGTCGGCAGGTTCAGGGTGCCGAACGGACCGGTCTCGCCGCCGCGATCACCGGCGCCGTTCTGCCCGAGCAGCATCGCCGGCCAGATCACCGAGTGGAAGACGATGTTGTCCTTGCCCATGAAGTAGTAGGACGCGGCCTCCGGGTCGGTCCACCACTGCCGCCAGGCATCCGGGTCCCCGGTGCGCTTGGCCCACTCCACGGAGGCGGACAGGTAGCCGATCACCGCGTCGAACCAGACGTAGATCCGCTTCATCGACTGGTCTCGCCAACCCTCCAGCGGTACCGGCACCCCCCAGTCGAGGTCGCGGGTGATCGCCCGCGGCTTGAGGTCGTCGATGAAGTTTTGGCTGAACTGGAGCACGTTCGGACGCCAGGCCGTGCGCTGCTGCAGCCAGCTGCCGAGAGCTTGGGTGAAGGCGGGCAGGTCGAGCAGGAAATGCTCGGTCTCTACGAACTTCGGCTTCTCCCCGTTGATCTTCGACCGCGGGTTCTTCAGGTCGATCGGGTCGAGTTGGTTGCCGCAGTTGTCGCACTGGTCGCCCCGGGCGCCGTCGTAGTCGCAGATCGGGCAGGTGCCCTCGATGTAGCGGTCCGGCAGGGTCCGTCCGGTCGACGGGCTGACCGCCCCCATCCCGGTCTGCTCGACCACGTACCCGTTGCGGTGCAGAGCGAGGAACAGGTCCTGGACCACGCGGTAGTGGTTGCGCGTGGTGGTCCGGGTATAGAGGTCGTACGAGAGCCCGAGCCCCTTGAGGTCGCCTGCGATCTGCCGGTGGTACTTGTCGGCCGTCTCGCGGGCCGTCGCACCCTCCTTGTCGGCCTGGACCTGGATCGCGGTCCCGTGCTCATCGGTGCCCGACACCATCAACACGTTGTTGCCCGCCATCCGCTGATAGCGGGAGAAGACGTCCGAGGGCACGCCGAATCCGGACACGTGGCCGATGTGGCGGGGTCCGTTGGCGTACGGCCAGGCGACCGCGGTCAACACGTTGGAGCTCATGGCGCCAACCCTAGCGCCGGCCCACCCCCACCCCGGTCCTGGTCCGCCGAACCACTTTCCGAGGTGGGAAGGGGGAGTCAACCGAACGATGGATGCGCGGCGGTGTCTCGGACGAGCGCCGAACTCTAGCGTGAAGAGCGTTGGGTGACACGAGGTCACCGACAGTCACCGAGGAGTCGCACATCATGCTTCGCACCCTGTACCGTTTGGCCGCAGTCTGGACCGTGGTTGGGCTGGCCAGCGGGTTGTTCTACCGAGAGTTCACCAAGGCGTTCGACGTCGCCGGCGGTACGCAACTGGCGGTCGTGCACACCCACACCCTGTTGCTGGGCACGATCTTCACCCTGTTGGTGCTGGCCATGGTGAAGGTGCTGGCGCTCGACGCCGACCGACGGTTCCGCTGGTTCGTCCTGGTCTGGAACATCGGCCTGGCTGTGACCACCGGCGGCATGCTGGTCAAGGGCATGCTCCAGGTGATGGGGCACGAAGCCGCCACCCACCCGGCGATCGCCGGAGTGTCGGGACTGGGCCACATGACCCTCACCGCCGCCTTCGTGCTCTTCTTCCTGGTGCTCGGTCGTCGAGTCAAGGCGCTCGAGTCCGGAACCAGCACCGCCGACAGCGCCGACGCCGCCCCGGTCGTCCGATGAGGCGGCTGGTCTCGCGCGGGGGAGCGTGGGTCGCACTGGCCCTCGCCCTCGTGCTCTTCGGCGGCCTCTCGGTCCTGTTCCGCGGCGCCCAGGCGCCCTCGGCCGCCGAGAGCGCCCCAGCCGGTTCGGAGTCCGTCCGGGCCGCCGAACTGCTGGACACCTTCCCGGGCGCCGACACCGAGTCTCTGTTGCTGGTCGTGACCCGCACCGACGGTACGGCCCTCACCGAGGCCGACCTCGCCGACGCGACCACACTCGCGGAGGGGCTGGCGAACCAGACCGGTCACGACGCCGGACGGGTGGCCGCCAGCGCCGACCAGGAGGCCGCGCTGGTGCCGTTGCCGATCACCCCCGGGGCGGACAACACCGAGACCTCCGAAACCGTGAAGGCCCTGCGCGCGACCATCGCTGACGAGGCGCCCGAGGGCCTGACGGTCCAGGTCACCGGCGGCCCCGCCTTCGGTGCCGACATCGCGGCCTCCTTCGACGGAGCCGACATCGCCCTGCTGCTGACCACCATCGCGATCGTCGCCGTGCTGCTCGGTCTCACCTATCGTTCGCCGATCCTCTGGCTGGTCCCGGTCGCCGTGGTCGGACTCGCCGACCAGGCCGCGGCCCTGATCACCGCAGCCCTGGGTGAGCGGTTCGAACTGCAGTTCGACGCGGGCGTGATCAGCGTCCTGGTGTTCGGGGCGGGCACCAACTACGCGATGCTGTTGATCTCGCGCTACCGCGAGGAGTTGCGCCGCGAACCGGACCACCGCACCGCGATGAGCACGGCATGGCGGCACACTGCCCCGGCCGTGCTGGCCAGCAACCTGACGGTGGTGGTCGCCCTGGCCACGCTCGTCTTCGCTGTCATCCCGGGCACCCGTGGCCTCGGGATCGCCGCCGCAGCGGGCCTATTGGTGGCACTCCTGGCGGTGCTCTTCGTGCTGCCGTCCGCCCTGGTCGTGTGCGGACGACGGGTCTTCTGGCCGATGATCCCGCGGGTCGGCGACGTCTCGAAGGTGGGGCTGTGGCAGCGACTCGCCCAGACGGTGGTCCGCAAGCCGATCCGGGTACTGGCCGCCGGCCTCGCCCTGGTCGCACTGATGATCAGCGGCCTGGCGACCACCTCGGTCGGTCTCACCCAGACCGAGCGGTTCCGGGTGGCCTCGGAGTCGGCCGAGGGTCTGACCGTCCTGGCCGAACACTTCCCCGCGGGCGAGGCACAACCGCACGTCGTCCTCACCCGTACCGGGGAGGCGGAGGCGGTGCAGGAACGGATCGACACCCTGCCGGGCGTGATCCGGGTGCACCCGGTCGACAGCACCGGGGACGGACCGGAGTCCTGGACCCACCTGATGGTCGTCGGGGAATCGGGTCCCGGCACGCCGGAGAGCCTGGCCCTGGTGCAGTCCCTGCGCGACGAGGTGCACGCGGTGGACGGAGCCGACGCGCTGGTCGGCGGCCCCGTGGCCGTGGACGTGGACGCCCGGGCGGGTGCCGAGGCCGACCTCGCCCTGATCGTGCCGCTGGTGCTCGGCGTCTGTCTGGTCGTACTGATCGTGCTGCTGCGCTCGCTGCTCGCCCCGGTCCTACTGCTGGTGATCAACATCGCCAGCACCCTGGGGGCGATCGGTGCCGGATCGGTGATCAACAGGTGGCTCTTCGGCCTGGATGCACTGGACCTGCAGGTGCCGCTGTTGGCGTTCCTCTTCCTGGTTGCACTCGGGATCGACTACACGATCTTCCTGACCCACCGAGCCCGCAACGAGACGGCCGTACACGGCACCCGCGCGGGCATGGTCCGTGCGGTGGCGCACACCGGCGGGGTGATCACCGGGGCCGGGATCGTCCTGGCCGGGGTGTTCGCCGCACTGGGGATCCTGCCCTTGGTCACACTCGGGCAGCTGGGCCTGATCGTCGGTATCGGCGTGGTGGTGGACACCTGTGTCGTGCGCACCATGGTGGTGCCGGCCCTGTTCGGCCTGATCGGGGACCGCATCTGGTGGCCCGGTCGACCGCAGGGAGACACGTCCGGGCCGGAGGCGGGACAATGGGACGGTGTCGACCGTACCGAAGTCCAGCCCGAGCCGTCCGCACCCCGCTGACGGTGCGGCGCTCACCACGGTGACCGTCCGGGCGCTCCGTTGGGGCCAGCATGTGATCACCGCCGTACTGGTGGTGGTGTGCACGACCCGGGCGCTGTCGGCCGGGGCGGCGCCGTGGGCGCAGTTGCTGACGACCGGGTTGTTCGTGGTGTGGTACGCCGGCGGACCGATCCTGGTCCGCCGGCTGCCGCGCCCACGTGGCAGCGGATGGCTCCTGGTCCTCGCGGCCTGGTGGTTGCTGATGTGTGCGGTGTCGGCAGAGAACGTGTGGTTGGCGTTCCCCCTGTGGCTGCTCGCCGGACACCTGCTCCGGTTGCGCACCACGGTGCTGTTCAGCATGGCCCTGTTCGCGGTGGTGATCCTGCGTCCGTGGTGGGAGCACGGCGAACCGAGTTACGCCGGGATGATCGGTCCACTGATCGGCGGGGCCTTCGCGGTCGGCCTCTCCCGTGGGCAACTCCAACTCGTCCGGGACGGCGAGGAGCGCCAACGCTTGGTGGAATCGCTGTTGGACGCGCAGGAGGAGATGGAGCAGTTGAGCGGAGAACTCGCCCGGAGCCAACGGGCTGCCGGGGTGATGGCCGAGCGGACCCGGCTGTCCCGCGACATCCACGACACCATCGCCCAAGGACTCTCCTCGATCCTGCTGCTGGCCCGGGCGGGCACCCGTCAGCACGACGCCGAGGCCCAGCACCTGTTCGGACAGATCGAGAAGACCGCGGGGGACAACCTGGTCGAGATCCGCCGGATCGTCGGTGCGCTCACCCCGC
>JBQDIN010000077.1:0-17695 GCA_052094425.1 Propionibacteriaceae bacterium | reverse complement strand
CCTATAGCTCAGTCGGTAGAGCGTCTCCATGGTAAGGAGAAGGTCTGCGGTTCGAATCCGCATGGGGGCTCGGACGTTCGGCCCGGTCTGCTGTGATCGGGTGGTGGTCGCTCGGCCGCCCGGACGACCGCAGCGGGATAGCTCAGGTGGTAGAGCAAACGGCTCATAATCGTTGTGTCGCGGGTTCAAGTCCCGCTCCCGCTACTGAACCAGCGCACACCACAGCAATGACGAGGATTGAGGACAACCCCCATGGCCAAGAGCACGGACGTTCGGCCGAAGATCACCCTTGCCTGCACCGAGTGCAAGGAGCGGAACTACATCACCAAGAAGAACCGGCGCAACAACCCGGATCGCTTGGACATGAAGAAGTTCTGCCCGCGTTGCAACAGCCACACCACGCACCGCGAGACTCGCTGATCCATCCAGCCGTAACCAGGAGCCGTCCGCCCGTGCGGACGGCTCCGGCATTTCCGGCCCCTCTCCGTTGGGTACGTCCATGACCCCGCCCCTGGTGCTGCTCGCGCACGGCAGTCGGCATCGCGAGGTCACTGCGTCGATCGCCGCCCTGGCTGCGGCCACCGCCGACTGCACCGGTGTCGGCGAGGTGCTGGGTGCCTTCCTCGACCTGACCGTCCCGGACCTGACCACCGTCGTCGCCCAGCTGTCGGCTGCCGGACACCAGCAGGCCGTGGTGGTGCCGCTGCTGTTCACCCCCGCCTTCCACGCCCGGGTGGACACCCCGGCGGCCGTCGCCGCGGCAGCCGACACCACCGGCGTCGACCTGGTCACCGCCGACGTACTGGGCACCGGGGACGATCTGCTGGCCGTCCTCGACGACGTGACCGCCGACCACGCGGTTGCCGCCGATCAGCCGCTCCTGCTGCACGCCGTCGGATCGTCGCGGCCCGAGGCGAACGCCGGTGTGGCCGACCTGGCCGACCGGTGGCAGCACCGGCGCGGTGGCCCGGTCACCGCGAGCTTCGCCACCGCTGACCCACGTACCGCGGAACTGCTGCCCGCGGCGATCCCCGGCACCGTGGTGGTGCCACTGTTCGTCTCCCCGGGGCTCCTGTTGGACCGCATCGGGGCCGCGGCCGCGGCCCGCGGCACCCGGGTGCTCCCCCCTCTCGGCACCCGGCTCGCGCCAGTGGTCGCGGAACGATTCCGGGCCGCGCTCGTCGGCCGGTAGCCTCATCCCATGGCCATCTCCGCAGCGCATGCCGGACGCAGCTATCCACCCTCGGCTCTGTACGAGGTCTCGGCCGTCAAGGTCGCCGAATTCGCCGCCGCGATCGGGGACTCGTCCGGCGCCTACGCCGGGGATGCCGCGATCGCTCCGCCCACTTTCGTCGCCCTGGTCTCGTCGGCCGCCTGGGAGCAGATGTTCGCCGACACCGAACTCGAGCTGGCGCTGCGCCGGATCGTGCACGGCGACCAGCGCTTCAGCTACGAACGCCCCCTGCGGGTCGGGGACCGGATCACCGCCACCCTGACCATCGACAAGGTCCGCAACCGCGGCAATGCCGACATCATCTACTCCTCGGTCCGGGTCGAGACCGAGGCCGGCGAGTTGGTCTGCACGGCCGCCGCCACGTTCTTCCACAGCCGCGAGGAGGCCGCATGAACGTCGAGGTCGGTACCGTGCTGCCCGAACTGCGGGTGCAGTTCACCCGCGAGACGCTGGTCCGCTACGCCGGTGCCTCCACCGACTTCAACCCGATCCACTACTCGGAGTCCTTCGCCGCCCGGATCGGACTCCCCGGGGTGGTTGCGCACGGGATGTTGACCATGGCCACCGCGCTGCGCGTGGTCACCGACTGGACCGGTGATCCGGGGGCGGTGAAGTCCTATTTCGTCCGGTTCACCAAGCCGGTCGTCGTCCCCGACGACGACCACGGCACCGAGGTGGCGTTCGGCGGCACCGTGACCGCCGTCGAGAACGGGATCGCGACCATCGCGGTGACCGCGACCGTCGGCGCGGACAAGGTGCTCGGCGCCGCGAAGGCGGAAGTCGACCTTGGCTGAGTCGGTCGCCGCCGGGCCCGCGGCGCAGGACACCTCGCTGGACCGATGGACCACCCTGCGGATCGGCGGTCCCGCCCGCCGCCTGGTGGTCGCCGACACCGAGCAGAAGTTGATCACCACCGTGCTCGCGGCGGATGCGGTCGGGGAGCCGGTGCTCGTCCTCGGTGGCGGGTCCAACGTGGTGATCGGTGACGATGGCTTCGACGGCACCGTCGTGTTGATCAGCACCCGCGGCATCTCCGCCGACGTGTCGGACTGTGCCGGAGCGAGCGTACGGGTCGCCGCCGGCGAGCCGTGGGACGACTTCGTCGCCCACGCGGTGCAGTCCGGCTGGTCCGGACTCGAGGCGCTCTCCGGCATCCCCGGACTCGTCGGTGCCACCCCGATCCAGAACGTGGGCGCGTACGGGGCCGAGGTCAGCCACACCATCGCCGCGGTCCGGACCATCGACCGCAGCACCGCGCAGCAGCGCACCTTCGCCGCCGCGGAGTGCGACTTCGGCTACCGGAACTCCCGGTTCAAGTCCGAGCCCGGCCGCTACCTGGTGCTCGAGGTGACCTTCCAACTGGCGCTCGGCGACCTGTCCGCACCGGTGCGCTACGCGGAGTTGGCCCGCACCCTCGGCGTGGAACTCGACCAACGGGTCGCCCCGGCCGACGTCCGCCGCGCGGTACTCGCCCTGCGGGCCGGCAAGGGGATGGTGCTGGACCCGGCAGATCACGACACGTGGAGCGCCGGCTCCTTCTTCACCAACCCGGTCCTCTCTGAGGACGCGGCGGCCGCGCTGCCCGCCGACGCCCCCCGATTCCCGGCCGCCACCGGGGTGAAGACCAGTGCCGCCTGGTTGATCGACCACGCCGGCTTCGGCAAGGGGTACGGCTCCGGGCCGGTCCGGCTGTCCACCAAACACGCCCTGGCCGTCACCAACCGGGGCGGGGCCACCGCGGCCGACGTGCTGTCCCTGGCTGCAGAGATCCGGGCCGGCGTGCAGAACCGCTACGGGATCCGGCTGGTCCCTGAACCGGTCCTGGTCGGGTGCAGTCTGTGAGTGGGAGCGCCATGATCGACTACCGCGTCTGGGCCCCGATCCCGGAGCGGGTCCGCCTGCACGCCGACGGGCGGGAGTGGCCGATGGTGCGTACCGAGGATGGCTGGTGGGCGCCGCAAGGCCTTCCCGACGACCTCCGGGTACCCGGCGTCCGCTACGGCTACCTGCTCGACGACGCCACGGAGCCGCGTCCGGACCCGCGCTCGCGGCGCCAGCCCGACGGGGTGCACGGATTGTCGGAGACCTTCGACCCGACCGTGTACGCCTGGGGTGACGACCTGTGGACCGGCCGTCAGCTCGCCGGCGGGGTGATCTACGAACTGCACCTGGGCACCTTCACCCCAGCGGGCACCCTCGACGCCGCCATCGTCCGCCTCGACCACCTGGCCTCGCTGGGGATCGACTTCGTCGAGCTGATGCCGGTGAACGCCTTCAACGGGTCTCGGAACTGGGGCTACGACGGGGTGCTCTGGTACGCGGTACAGGAGGAGTACGGCGGCCCGGAGGCGTACCAGCGGTTCGTCGACGCCTGCCACCAGCGCGGCCTCGGGGTCATCCAGGACGTGGTCCACAACCACCTCGGCCCGAGCGGGAACCACCTGCCCGAATTCGGACCGTACCTGTCCAGCGGGACCACCAATCCCTGGGGGGAGTCGGTCAACCTGGACGGGGAACACTCCGACGAGGTGCGCGCCTACATCATCGAGAACGCGCTGTCCTGGTTGCGCGACCACCACGTGGACGGACTCCGCCTCGATGCCGTGCACGCCCTGCTCGACACCCGGGCTGTGCACCTGCTCGAGGAACTGGCGGTCGAGGTGGACGTACTCAGCACCAACCTCGCCCGGCCGCTCTCCCTGATCGCCGAGTCGGACCGCAACGATCCGCGGTTGATCACTCCCCGCGAGGGTGGCGGCAAGGGCCTGACCGCCCAGTGGAGTGACGACTTCCACCACGCCCTCTACGTCTGCCTGACCGGCGACACCAGTGGCTACTACGCCGACTTCGCGTCGATCGAGTCCCTGGCGAAGGTCTTCACCGCCGGCTTCTTCCACGACGGCACCCGCTCGTCGTTCCGAGGCCGCAAGCACGGCACCCCGATCGACACCCTGCGCACCCCGACCTGGCGGTTGGTCGTCTGCCAGGACAACCACGACCAGATCGGCAACCGGGCGACCGGCGCTCGGCTGTCGGCGGTGCTGGACAACGACCAGGTGAAGCTCGCCGCCCTGCTCACCCTGCTGAGTCCCTTCACCCCGATGATCTTCATGGGGGAGGAGTGGGGAGCACGCACCCCGTGGCAGTACTTCACCTCCCATCCAGAGCCCGAACTCGCCGCGGCGGTGGTCGCGGGGCGGCTGGCCGAGTTCGAGCAGATGGACTGGGACACCAGCGCCGTCCCGGACCCGCAAGCGATGAGCACCTTCACCGACTCCCGGCTCGACTGGTCCGAACCCGAGCACGCGCCGCACCGCGACCTGCTCGAGTTCACTCGGGAGTTGCTGGCCCTGCGGCGCCGCGAACCGGACCTCACCGATCCCCGCTTCGACCAGACGGGTGCCGACTTCGACGACGAGGCCCGCTGGCTGGTCGTACGCCGTGGCGCGCTGGTGCTGGCGGTCAACTTCTCCGCGACCGAGACGACGGTGGGCTGCGACGGACTCGGCGAGGTGCTGCTGACCGTGGGCGAGCAGCGCAGCACCAGCGACGGGCCGGTGCTCGGGCCGTACGCCGCCGTCGTGGCCCGTGACACCGACCCCAGTTGATCAGCGGCCCCAGTTGATCAGCGGCCCCAGTTGATCAGCGGCCCCAGTTGATCAGCGCCCCCAGTTGATCAGCGCCCCCAGTTGAGCACCGGTCCGGTCAGTCCACCGATCAGCCGCGAGGGATGTTGCGCAGGTTCGACCGGGCCATGGACACCGCCTCACCCGCACCCCGGTTCAGCACGATCTTGCTCATCGCGGTGGCGAACCCGAACACCTGCTCCGTGGTGATCTTGGGCGGGATCGACAGGGCCAACGGGTTGGTGATCACATCGACCAGGGCCGGCCCCTTGTGGGCCAGCGCCTCCGAGTAGGCACCAGCCAGCTTCTTCGGGTCCTCCACCCGGACGCTGTGCCACCCCAGCGCGGCCGCCAAGGCCGCGAAGTCGACCGGAGGTACGTCCACGCCGAAGTCCGGCATCCGGTCCACCAGCATCTCCAGCTTCACCATGCCCAGAGTGGAGTTGTTGAAGACGACCACGGTCAGCGGCAGGTCGCAGGCGCGGGCGGTGATCATCTCGCCGAGCAGCATCGAGAGACCACCGTCCCCCGACACCGAGATCACCTGTCGCTCCGGGTACGCCACCTGGGCGCCGATCGCCTGCGGGAGCGCGTTCGCCATCGAGCCGTGCAGGAAGGAGCCGATCAGGCGCCGCGTTCCCAGTGGGTTGATGTAGCGGGCCGTCCACACATTGCACATTCCGGTGTCGGCGGTGAAGATGGCGTCCTCGGCGGCCACCTCGTCCAGAACGCTGGCCGCGTACTCGGGATGAATCGGCTTGGTCTTCTCCACGTTGCGGGTGTACGCGCCGACCGCCTTGTTCATCAACCGGTCGTGCAACTTCTGGATCCGTTCGAGGAACTTGCGCTTGGTCTTGCGCTCCACCAACGGCAGGACCGCCCGCAGGGTGGGCAGCACGTCCGCCTGGATCGGCAGGTCCACCCGGGTACGGCGGCCGAGCACTGCCGGATTCCGGTCGACCTGCACGGTTCGGGTCTCGGGCAGGAACTGGTCGTACGGGAAGTCGGTGCCGAGCATGATCATCAGGTCGGCGTCCTCGATCCCCTCCGCCGCGGCGCCGTACCCCAGCAGGCCGGTCATGCCGACGTCGTACGGGTTGTCGTACTGGATCGCATCCTTGCCCCGCAGGCTGTGCGCGACCGGCGCCCCGATCAGCTCGGCCAGTTCGACCACCTCGTCGTGGCTGCCGCGCACCCCGTCGCCGGCGAACAGTGCGACCGCCTCGGCCCGATTGATCTCGTCCGCCAGTTCCGTGATCGTCTCGGCGTCGGGGACCAGCTCGCCCCGCCGGGTGGGCACGTGCTCCGGGGTGGCACGCGTGGCGGTCTGGTCGGCGACGTCACCCGGCAGGGTGAGCACGGCGACTCCCGGAACGGCCAGCGCATGCCGGATCGCGGCGTCGACCACTCGGGCACCCTGATCGGAGGTGCTGATCAACTCCGAGTACACCGAGCACTCGGTGAACAACCGGTCCGGGTGGGTCTCCTGGAAGTACCCCTGGCCGATCTGGGCACTCGGGATGTGGCTCGCGATCGCCAGCACCGGCGCCCCGGAGCGGTTCGCGTCGTAGAGACCGTTGATGAGGTGCAGGTTGCCCGGGCCACAGGATCCCGCGCACACGGCCAACTTGCCGGTCAACTGGGCCTCGGCCGAGGCGGCGAAGGCGGCTGCCTCCTCGTGCCGGACGTGGATCCAGTCGATCCCGCCCTTCTTCGCCCCGCCGGTCTGGCGGACCGCGTCCACCACCGGGTTGAGGCTGTCCCCGACGATTCCGTAGATCCGCTGGACTCCCACTGCGCGGAGTTGGTCGACCAACTGCTCGGCGAACTTCATCAGGCTCTCCTTCGTCGTCGGGCCCCCGAGTCTGCCACTCGATCCGCCCGAAGAGGGGCCGGCCCGTCAGTTCTCCAGGTGGATCTCCCGCTTGAGAATCTTGCCCGTGGGCCCCTTCGGAAGCACGCCGAACCGAACGATCCGGGGGTACTTGTACGCCGCGATCCGGTCCTTCACCCAAGCCCGCAACGCCTCTTCGGTCACGGTGCCACCCTCCTTGAGCGTCACCAGGGCGGCGATCTCCTCCCCGTGCTCGGGGTGCGGCACGCCCACCACCGCGGCCTCGGCGATCTCGGGATGGGTGTACAGCAACTCCTCCACCTCACGCGGATAGACGTTGAAGCCGTTGCGCAGGATCATGTCCTTCTTGCGGTCAACGATGAAGTAGTAGCCCTCAGAGTCCCGACGAGCCAGGTCGCCGGAGTGGAACCACCCCCCGCGCATCGCCTCGGCAGTCTCCTCCGGCCGGTTCCAGTACCCCTTCATCACGTTCTCGCCGCGGATCACGATCTCGCCGATCGCATCGTCACCGACCGGCTTGTCGTCCTCGTCGTGCAGCGCGAACTCCACCCCGCGGATCGGGAGGCCGATCGACCCCGGCTTTTGTTCGATGTCCGGGCGGTTGAAGGAGGCGATCGGGGACGTCTCGGAGAGCCCGTACCCCTCCAGCAGGGTGAGGCCGAAGGCCTGCTCCACACCGTGCAGTACCTCGACCGGGAGGGAGGCGCCGCCCGAAGCGGCCACCTTCAGTGAGGAGGTGTCGAAGCGTTTCCGGTCGGGCACTGCCAGCAGGGCCATGTACATCGTGGGCACTCCGAGGAAGACGGTCACCCGGTCGTCGGCGACGATCTGCAGGGCCTGCTCCCCGTCGAAGCGTGGCAACAAGGTGAGGCACGCGCCGCCCATGATGGCGGCATTCAACCCGACCGTCTGGCCGAAGCTGTGGAAGAGCGGGAGGCCACCGAAGACCACGTCTCCCCGCGAGAGCGGCATCAGGGTGTCCAGCGAGGTGCGGACGTTGGACCCGAGGTTCGCATGCGACAGCTCGGCCCCCTTGGGGGTGCCGGTGGTGCCGGAGGTGTAGAGGATGACCGCGGTGTCGGAGGCCTCGCGGGACAGCGTGTCCGTGACCGGCTGCTGCTCGGCGAGTAGCGTGTCGAACTCGCCCGGAGTGGCGACGATGACGTCGGTGCCGGTCTGCTCGGCGGCCTTCGCCGCCTCCTCGGCGAAGAGGGCGAACACGACGGCGACCCGGATGCCGGAGTCCCGCCACGCGTACGCGATCTCGCCCGCTTTCAACAGCGGGTTCATCGGTACGACGACGGCGCCCAGCCGCAGGATGGCGTAGTAGACCGGTGGGAAGGAGGCGACGTTCGGCATGATCATCGCCACCCGATCGCCTACGGCCACCCCGTGTGCGGCCAGCAGACCGGCGCAGCGGGCGGTGAGTGCGTCGAGGGTGGCGTAGTCCAGGACGCTGTCGCCCTGCTTGACGGCCGCCGCGTCCGGCTGGCTCCCGGCCCAGGTCGCGACGTGGACGGCGATGTTCGCATTCCCCGATGGATTCGTCATGTCGAGACTCTAGCGATTCGCCCGGGACTGCGGGACCCCTTCGGTCCATTGCCCTCCGTGGCCCGGTAGCGGAGTTCGGGCCCGGCCCCGGGGTTCGTGATCCCCGTGGCCGGGCCCTTGGCGGACTCCACCTGCGACGGACTCGCCGCGCGTGCCGCCACCGTCACACTGACGGGTGCGACACGTCGGACGAGCCCAACCGACGGGTATGTCGGGGGAGCATCGGTTGAGCTCGCCAGCAACCATCATCACCCGAAACCGAGCCCGGCAAGGGGAAACGGGAGAATTTGTCAGGAGGTGAGGACCCGCGCCCAGCTCACGACCACCGACACCAGGACCAGGCCACCCAACACCGCCAGGTCCCGGCCCGCGGCCCGTTGGCGACCCGGACGCAGCGCCAGCCCGAGAACGACACCGGCCAGCAGGCCGCCGAGGTGGGCCTGCCAACTGATCTGGGCGAAGGCCACCGACACGAACGCATTGAGCAGCACGATGGCAACCAACAGCCCGAGGTTGGCCCGCCGGCGGATGGCCCACACCACGAGCAGTCCGAAGAAGGCGTAGAGGGCGCCGGAGGCGCCCACCACGATCTCGTCCGGGCGACCCAGCACGAGCACCACCGCGCTGCCCGCCAATGCCCCGCACACGTACAGTCCGGCCAGCCGCCAGGGCCCGAGGACGTACTCGATCTGCTGGCCGAGCAGCCACAGCACGAAGACATTGGCGGCCAGGTGCCACCAGCCGAGGTGGACGAAGGCTGAGGTCAGCGGCTGCCACCAGGCGCCGTCAGCGAGGCCCCGGGCGACCAGTCCCGGCACCAGTTCCTGGGTCACGGGGGACAGGACCCACGGTGCGGCCACCGCGAGCCCGCCGAAGGTGATCGCCGTGTACACCGCCACATTCGCACACACGAGTACGAGGGTCGCGACCTGCAGCCGGCCGACCCACAGCTGGCGCCAGAGCCGGTGCCGCAGTCCGGCCGTCCGTCGAGAGGTCAGCGGCCGGGAAGTCGCCGTGCGCGGGGAACCGTCACCCGGCACCCGTCGTCGCAGGACCATGATTGACTTCATCGTAGCCACGTTGGTGGTCCTCACCCACCTCGGCGCCTTGAGCTTCCTCTCCAGCGCGCCCCGACCCCGTCAGGTCCGCGCCGCCCGGCCGATCGTCCTGGCCCGGTACGGCCAGGCGATCACCCGCCGCTGACCGCGCCCCAACCAGTTCTGGGCCCCTCGTCTCGCGAGGGGCCCTTGGCCTGTCCGGGGCCGGTGGGGCCGATAGTCTGGCCGCATGAGCCTTGCCGCCCTGAGCCGCGACGAACTGACCGCACTGAACACCGCCCAGCAGGAGGCGTATGACCGCCTCACCGAGCGGGGTCTCGCCTTGGATCTCACCCGCGGCAAGCCGTCGACCGAGCAGTTGGACCTGGCCGAGGAACTACTCTCCCTCCCCGGCGCCGGCCACCACCACGATGCAGCTGGTACGGACGTGCGCAACTACGGCGGCACCAAGGGCCTGGCGGAATTGCGTGCCATCTTCGCCGAGTTGCTGAACGTCCCGGTCGAGGCGTTGGTGGCCGGGGACAACGCCAGCCTGGCGATCATGCACGACACCCTCGTCTATGCCCTGCTCAAGGGGACCGCGAGCTCGACCGAGCCGTGGTCCTCCGGCCCGATCAAGTTCCTCTGCCCGGTGCCGGGGTACGACCGGCACTTCTCGCTGTGCGAGCAGTTCGGCATTGAGATGGTCCCGGTCGAGTTGGGCCCGGACGGGCCGGACCTGGACCGGATCCGCGAGCTCGTCGCGAACGACCCCACGGTGAAGGGAATCTGGGTGGTGCCGACCTACGCGAACCCCAGCGGGGTCGTCTACACCGAGGAGGTCACCCGCGCCCTGGTCGGCGTCGAGGCCGCAGCGCCTGACTTCCGGATCTTCTGGGACAACGCGTACGCCGTGCACCACCTCACCGAGCGGGTGCACGAGCCGCTCGACGTCCTGGGTCTGGCCGCGGAAGCAGGGAAGGAGGACCGGGTGTTCGTCTTCGCCTCCACCTCGAAGATCAGTTTCGCGGGTTCCGGGGTGTCCTTCTTCGCCAGTTCGCCCGCCAACGTGGACTGGTACCTGAAGAATCTCTCCTTCCGCACCATCGGGCCGGACAAGGTCAACCACTTGCGGCACGCCCGGTTCTTCGGCGACGCCGAGGGGGTGCGGGAGCACATGGCCAAGCACCGGGCGATCATCGGGCCGAAGTTCGAACGGGTGCTCGCGCTGCTCCAGGGGCGGCTGGGGGAGTACGGGGTGGCCCAATGGACCCATCCCGAGGGGGGCTACTTCGTCAGTCTGGACGTCCTGGACGGCACCGCGACTCGAGTGGTCCAGCTGGCCAAGGATGCGGGCATCGTGATGACCGCCGCCGGCGCGGCCTACCCGTACGGCAAGGACCCGCGGGACCGGAACATCCGGATCGCCCCGACGCTGCCACCGCTGGCCGACGTGGACGCCGCCATCGAGGGCCTCACCACGTGCGTTCTGCTGGCTGCCACCGAACAGTTGCTGGAGTCCGCCGCAGACTGAGCACTCAGCCCTCCAGCGCCATCAGGACGACGTCGTCGGCCGCCCCGGGCAGCCACTCCGGTCGGGCTCGACCGATCTCCCGCCAACCGCGGTTTCGATAGAAGGCCAGGGTCGGCGGATGGGCCCTGGTCACGTCCAGGACCGGCAGGCGGTCGCGCTCCCGGATCCTGGTGACCGCAGTGTCGAGGAGTGCCCGTCCGATGCCCTGCCCGGCCCGCTCGTGCGCGACGAACAAGGTGGACACACAACAGAGCTCTGCAGCGCTCCGCCCGGTGGCCGCCGGCCAATCGGAACCGGCCACGTCGACGGCGGCCACGTGACCCACCGGCCGGCCCTCGATCTCGGCGACCCAGGCAGCCTCCTCGTTGGCGCGCACGATGAAATTGTCGGCCGGGAAGGGGAGTGGCCAGCGGAGGGGATAGTGGCTGTGCGGCTGCTGTGCGGCGAGAATCTCGATCAGGACTGCGACATCGTCGGGCCGGCGTGGTCGGATCTGTGGGGAGGCGGGCACCAGCCGAGCCTAGCGGTCAGTCCGGTTCGACTTACGGACCGCGGACCAACTACACTCTCCATCTTGGTGGAACCACCATTCTTTCCGTGTGCCCCAAACCCACCGGGTCGCGCGGAGGGCTGGAGCCACCGGACGGCACTAGCTCAACTGGTAGAGCATCGGTCTCCAAAACCGAAGGTTGGGGGTTCAAGTCCCTCGTGCCGTGCGAAGCTGACAGCGGCGTGGACACGCGGCGCCGAGTCCCGATCGGGCGTCGCTCCGGTCGTGGGCGTCACAATCTGACGACATCGAAGGAACAACGTGGCTGAAGACAAGGAACCGGATTCGACCGACGAGTCGAACCCGTCTCCTGCCGACGAGCCCGCTCCCGAGTCGACCGATGACGAGTCGACCGCTGCCGAGCCGACCAGTGGCGAGCCGACCAGTGGCGAGCCGACCAGTGGCGAGCCGACCAACGAGGAACTGGCGGCCGCCGGCGACCGGGTTCCCGACGGCGGTCCCGACGAGGACGACTCCTCGACCGATGAGGATGAGTCGGCCGAGGAGAAGGTTCCCGCGATGGCCGGCGCGAAGTCGCGCGGACCGCGGAAGAAGGACGCTCCGACGCCCCGGCAGTCCGGGGATCGCAACACCAAGCGCAAGCGCACCACGCCGGTGAAGTTCATCGGCGAGTCCGTCGAGGAACTGCGCAAGGTGGTCTACCCGACCGGCTCGCAGTTGCGCAGCTACTTCATCGTGGTGTTGGTGTTCGTGTTGTTCATCATCGCGTTCGTCAGCGTGCTCGACCTCGCGTTCGGTTGGGCCATCCTGAAGGTGTTCAGCTCATGACCGAAGACAACAGTTACGGAGAAGAAGTGACACAGAACTTTTCAGCCGACGAGTCGCTGGAAAGCCCGACGTCTGAGCAGAGTGACGCAGTCGTGAACAAGGAGTCGCCGGACAGTCCTGATTCGCCGGACAGTCCTGATTCGCCGGACAGCCCTGATTCGCCGGACAGCCCCGCATCACCGAGCAGCGCTGCCGAGCCGGAGGTCGACCTCTCGGCTCCTGCGTCCGAGGCCAGTGACGACTTCGAGATCGACTTCGGCGCCGAGCTCCCGGCGGAGTCGGCCTCTTCGGACGACACGCTGGACATCTTCGGCGACGCCACCACCACTGCGGAGGAGGACACCGAGGACGAGATCGATCTCGACCTCAGTGCCGACTCCGACGACGAGGACGCCGATGAGGAGGACGACGAGGAGCCGGACACGGCCGCCGAGGACGCCCTCGAGGAGTTCCGCGCCGAACTGCGCAGCCAGTTCGGTGACTGGTATGTCGTGCACACGTACTCCGGGATGGAGAAGCGGGTCCAACAGAACCTGCAGAACCGGGTCGCCTCCCTCAACATGGAGGACTTCATCTTCGACGTGCAGGTCCCCACCGAGGAAGTGACCGAGATCCGCAACGGTGCCCGCAAGCAGGTCACCCGTACGGTGCTCCCCGGTTACGTCCTGGTCCGGATGGACCTGACCGACGAGTCCTGGTCCACCGTGCGGCACACCCCCTCGGTGACCGGCTTCGTCGGCCACTCCAACCAGCCGATCCCGCTCAGCCTGGAGGAGGTCGAGAAGATGCTCGCCCCCGCCGTCGTGGCTGCGGCGACGGCGACCACCGAGACAGGCGGTGCGGCGCCGAAGCGGAAGAAGAAGGTCGAGGTCGCCGACTTCGCGGTGGGCGACTCCGTCATGGTGGTCGACGGTCCGTTCGCAGGCGTGCACGCGACCATCACCGAGATCAACGTGAACAGCCAGCGCCTCAAGGCCCTGGTGGAGATCCTGGGTCGGGAGACACCGGTCGACCTGACCTTCCCGCAGATTCAGAAGGTCTGAGGATCGCGTTCGCGGGTAATACCCATCCACGGTCTGGCAAGGGGTCAGGCCACAGCAAGAAGGACCCACAGTTATGCCTCCCAAGAAGAAGGTTGCGGCGCTCGTCAAGGTTGCCTTGAACGCAGCGTCCGCCACCCCCGCACCGCCGGTCGGTACCGCCCTCGGTCCGCACGGCGTGAACATCATGGAGTTCTGCAAGGCCTACAACGCGGCCACGGAGTCCATGCGCGGCAACGTCATCCCGGTGGAGATCACGATCTACGAGGATCGCTCCTTCACCTTCATCACCAAGACCCCGCCGGCAGCGGAGTTGATCAAGAAGGCGGCCGGCCTGCAGAAGGGGTCGGGCGAACCGAACAAGGAGAAGGTCGGCAAGATCACCTCCGACCAGGTGCGCGAGATCGCCTCCACCAAGCTCCCGGACCTCAACGCCAACGACGTCGAGTCCGCCATGAAGATCGTCGCGGGTACCGCCCGGTCGATGGGAGTCTCCGTCGAGGGCTGAGTCCCGACACACCCCAACCAAGCACGTGTGGGAGGGCCAGCGCGGCCCGTGACCACAACTGGTCGAACAACCAAGAACAGAGGAACCAGACATGAAGCGCAGCAAGGCATACAACTCCGTCGCGGCGAAGATCGACGCGGACAAGCTCTACAGCGTCGACGAGGCAGTCGCCCTGGCCAGGGCGGGCACGTCGGCGAAGTTCGACGAGACCGTCGACGTGGCCATCCGGCTCAGCGTCGACCCCCGCAAGGCGGACCAGATGGTGCGTGGCACCGTGAACCTTCCCAACGGCACCGGCAAGACGGCACGGGTCCTCGTCTTCGCCACCGGTGAGAAGGCCGAGGCCGCTGAGGCCGCCGGCGCCGACGAGGTCGGTGCGGACGAGCTGATCGACAAGGTGAACGGGGGCTACCTCGCCTTCGACGCCGTCGTCGCCACCCCGGACATGATGGGCAAGGTCGGTCGGCTGGGCCGGGTGCTCGGTCCCCGTGGCCTGATGCCGAACCCCAAGACGGGCACCGTCACGGTGGACGTGGCCAAGGCCGTGTCCGACATCAAGGGCGGCAAGATCGAGTTCCGGGTGGACCGGCACGCCAACCTGCACTTCATCATCGGCAAGGCGTCCTTCACCGCCGAGCAGCTGATCCAGAACTACGACGCGGCAATGGACGAGGTCCTGCGGCTCAAGCCCAGCAGCTCGAAGGGGCGCTACCTGCGGAAGATCACCCTCTCGACCACGATGGGCCCCGGCCTGCTGGTCGACCCGGCCACCAAGGCCGTGGAGTGACCACCGGCACCTGAAGAGGTTGGCGCGGCCCCCGGATGACCACGGTCATCCGGGGGTCGTCGCCGTTCCCCAGGTTGGGCTGACGGAGCCTGCACCGGGTGCCCGGTGGCCCGATTTGGTCTGCGGGTCACAAGGGCCGTAGGCTGTGCGCAGCCACAGACCGCTGGTCGCCCGGGTTCGCCCGGGGCGAAGTCCGTTCTGACGGAGGCCCGCGCAGGTGATCGAGAAGGAACCGAGTCAACTCGTGTCCGCCCCGTGATGCCTGCGCACCGGGGCGTTTCGTTTGTCCGGATCTCGTTCCAGCGGTGGGTGGCGACACCAACCAGCATGTGGAAGGAGACCCATGGCGAGGCCGGACAAGGTCGCAGCGGTCGCAGAGTTGAAGAAGAAGTTCTCCGACTCCGCGGGCGTCGTGTTGACCGAGTACCGCGGACTCACCGTGGCGGAGCTGCAGGAACTGCGGCGCTCGCTCGGTGATTCTGCCACCTACGCCGTGTCGAAGAACACGCTGACCCAGATCGCTGCCAAGGAAGCTGGCATCGAGGGACTCGACGACGTTCTCGTCGGCCCCACCGCGATCGCCTTCATCGAGGGTGACGTCGTCACCGTCGCGAAGGGGCTGCGTGACTTCGGCAAGGCCAACCCGCACCTGGTCATCAAGGGTGGAGTCCTCGACGGAGAGTTCGTGGACCCGGACATGGTCAAGAAATTGGCCGATCTCGAGTCGCGCGAGGTCCTCCTCGCCAAGCTCGCCGGCGGCATGCAGGGAGCCCTGCAGGGTGCCGTCCAACTGTTCGCCGCTCCGCTGTCGCAGGCCGCCCGTGTACTGGGTGCCCTGGAAGGCGCGGCTGCAGCAAACCCATCGCTCATCGGTGGGGCCGGTACGGCCCAGACCGAGGAGCCGACCCAGGCGCAGTCGAACGACGACGCTACCGAGGCAGCACCCGCTGCGGAGGAATCAACCCCCACCGACGCGGCCGATGCTGCGGAAGACAACTGAGGAAGGACGCCCACAATGGCGAAGTTGAGCAACGAGGAGCTCCTTGACGCGTTCAAGGAACTGACCCTGATCGAGCTGTCCGATTTCGTGAAGCAGTTCGAGGAGACCTTCGGCGTGACCGCGGCCGCTCCCGTGGCCGTGGCTGCTGCCCCGGCCGCCGGTGGCGCCGGTGGCGACGCCGAGGAGGCCGTCAGCGACGAGGTCGACGTGATCCTCGAGGGCGCTGGCGACAAGAAGATCCAGGTCATCAAGGAGGTACGCACCCTGACCAGCCTGGGCCTGAAGGAGGCCAAGGAGCTGGTCGAGGCCGCCCCCAAGGCCGTCCTGGAGAAGGTCGACGCCGAGACGGCTGCCAAGGCGAAGGAGGCCCTCGAGGGCGCCGGCGCCTCCGTCACGGTCAAGTGAGGCGGTCCCTCGGCTGAGGGAACACGCTGCACGCTGTGGGGCGGACGGGTTTGCGGACCCGCCGCCCCACACGCATGCCCGGCAGCGGTGCTGTGGTCGGTTCCACCGGCCGGACACGCTCCGGACAAGTTGGTGCAGAAGCATTGCACCCGCCCCCCGAAGAGGTATGCTCGGCTGCGAGGACGGGCTGGAAATGCATCGTTCCGCGTGGCGCTGCGCGCCCGGGTTTACAACTCGAGGGCCGCGAACTATAGTGGGTGTTTGCCCACGCCCAGACATTCGACCCGTTTCGCTTGACACGGGTCGTTCGGCGTGCGCAGACAGACTCACGCACAAGTCCCGCTTGCGAGCCTCGGAAGGACCCACAGTTGGCCGCCTCGCGCACCACCTCGAACAACCCAGTCGTTTCCACCACAGGTCGAATCTCCTTCGCCAAGATTGCCGAACCACTCGAGGTCCCCGACCTCCTGGACATCCAGATCGACTCCTTCGACTGGCTCGTCGGCAACGAGATCTGGCGTACGGGCGTTGACGCCGCGCTGGCGGAGGGCCGCACCGACATCAACACCAAGTCCGGGCTGGAGGAGATCTTCGAGGAGATCTCCCCGATCGAGGACTTCTCCGGCACCATGTCGCTGTCGTTCCGCGACCACCGGTTCGAGCCCCCGAAGAACAGCGTCGAGGAGTGCAAGGATCGCGACGTCACGTATGCCGCCCCACTCTTCGTCACCGCCGAGTTCATGAACAACGAGACCGGCGAGATCAAGAGCCAGACGGTCTTCATGGGCGACTTCCCGCTGATGACCGACAAGGGCACCTTCGTCATCAACGGCACCGAGCGGGTCGTCGTGTCCCAGTTGGTCCGTTCCCCGGGCGTCTACTTCGAGGAGACCCCGGACAAGACCTCCGACAAGGACATCTACACCTGCAAGGTGATCCCGTCCCGCGGTGCGTGGCTCGAGTTCGAGATCGACAAGCGCGACATGGTCGGCGTTCGGCTGGACCGCAAGCGCAAGCAGAACGTCACCGTGCTGCTGAAGGCACTCGGGTGGACCGACGCGCAGATCCTGGAGGAGTTCGGCGAGTACGAGTCGATCCGCCAGACCTTGGAGAAGGACCACACCTCGACCCAGGACGAGGCACTGCTCGACATCTACCGCAAGCTGCGCCCCGGTGAGCCGCCGACCCGTGAGGCCGCCCAGCAGTTGCTGGAGAACTACTACTTCAACCCGAAGCGGTACGACCTGGCCAAGGTCGGTCGTTACAAGATCAACAAGAAGCTCGGTCTGGAGCAGGACTTCGACCAGCAGGTCCTCACCCTCGAGGACGTCGTCGCGGCGATCCGCTACATCGTCGCCCTGCACGATGGCAAGGAGAACCTGGACTCCCCGCGCGGCGATCTCATCGTCGAAGAGGACGACATCGACCACTTCGGCAACCGGCGGCTGCGTACCGTCGGCGAGCTGATCCAGAACCAGCTCCGCACCGGCCTCGGCCGGATGGAGCGGGTCGTGCGTGACCGGATGACCACCCAGGACATCGAGGCGATCACGCCGCAGACCCTGATCAACATCCGACCCGTGGTGGCGGCGCTGAAGGAGTTCTTCGGAACCTCGCAGCTGTCGCAGTTCATGGACCAGAACAACCCGATCGCGGGCCTGACCCACAAGCGACGCCTGAACGCGCTCGGTCCGGGCGGCTTGTCTCGGGACCGAGCCGGCATGGAGGTGCGCGACGTGCACCCCTCGCACTACGGTCGGATGTGTCCGATCGAGACGC
>JBQDIN010000076.1:0-17800 GCA_052094425.1 Propionibacteriaceae bacterium | reverse complement strand
CCATCTGCTCGAACTCGCGGGTGCGGAAGATGAAGTTGCCGGGGGTGATCTCGTTCCGGAACGACTTGCCGACCTGGCCGATGCCGAACGGCGGCTTGCTGCGGCTGGAGTTCACCACGTTGGCGAAGTTCACGAAGATGCCCTGGGCGGTCTCCGGACGCAGGTAGTACACGCTCGAATCGTCCTGGGTGACACCGAGGTGAGTCGTGAGCAGGCCGTTGAACATCCGCGGCTCGGTCCACTGTCCCCGGGTCCCGCAATGCGGACACGGGACGTCGGTGAGGGCGACGGCGTCCGGGTCGTCGAGGCCCTTGCGTTCGGCGAACTCCTCCTGCAGGTGGTCCTCCCGGAACCGACGGTGGCAGCTCAGGCACTCCACCAGCGGGTCGACGAACGCGTCGAGATGCCCGGAGGCCCGCCACACCGCGGTGGGCAGGATCACCGACGAGTCGAGACCGACCACGTCGTCCCGGCCGGTGACGGTGGAACGCCACCACTGGCGCTTGATGTTCTCCTTGAGTTCGACGCCGAGCGGGCCGTAGTCCCAGGCCGACCGGGTGCCGCCGTAGATGTCTCCGGCCGGGAAGACGAAACCACGTCGCTTGCACAGGTTGATCACTTCGTCGAGACGACTCTTGCGCGCCACTGCTTCCACTCCAGACGGAACGAAGGACGGACACCCGGCTGGCGCCCGTCGTCAGCCCACTAGGTTACTCGCCCGAACGCGCGAGATTCTCCCCCACCAGTTCCCAGTCGTCATAGGCCGATGGCTCGTCCACGGCCAGCGACAGCAGGGGCACCACCACCATCTTCGACTCCTGCCCCTGCAGGGCCCGGCGGTAGGCGCCGACACCGACCCAGCGGCTGGTGATGGTCCACAACTCCGGATCATCCAGGTTGCGGGCCAGATCGAGCGATACGAGCCCCGGTCGGTCCCGCAGTACCGCCGCGGCCGCCTCGGCCCGCGGCACGAATTCGTCCACCTCGGCCACCGGGACCCGGAACCGGCTGATCGCGATCACGGGCTCATCCCTGCTGCAGCAGCCGACTGGCGGCCAGGGCGAGAAGCAGGAGGATCATGGTGATCCGCATCACCTTGCCGCCCACGGTGGCGACCGGCCAGGACAGGTAGCCGATCCAGGCCACCAACACGAGGGCGAGCCCGGCGCCGATCCACGCGTACGGCAGCGGCGCCAGTGCGGCGACGCCGACCAGCAGGACGGTGACCAAGGGCACCACCAGCCGCGGCAGTGCGTGCAGCCGGAGCAGTAGGGGCCGGCTGGTCTCCTCGACCCGGGTGCGCAACGTGGGGGACGACATGAGGGGATTCTTCCACGGAGATTCGACTTGCCCCACAGCGCCGATCTATTGATAATGGTTTTCATGTTGAAAACCATGCGCCCGCTCGGCGCTGTCGCTGCCGGCCTCGCCCTCCTCCTGGTGAGCGCCTGTGGCGGAACGGAAGGGAAGGCCGGGACCCAGCCGGGTCAGCTGGACGTCGTCGTGGCCTTCTACCCCTTCCAGTTCATCGCCGAGCGGGTCGCGGGTGATCATGCGGCAGTCACCAGCCTGACCTCCCCCGGGACCGAACCGCACGACGTCGAGCTCAACCCGAAGCAGGTCGCCTCCGTCACCGATGCGGACTTCGTCCTGTACGAGAGTGGATTCCAGGCTGCCGTCGACGAGGCCGTCGCGCAGAGCGGGAACGAGTCCGTGCTCGACACCACCACCGTCGTCCCGCTGCAGAACACCGGGACCCAGCACGACCACGAGCACGGGGAGGAGGGCCACGGGGACGAGGACCACGACCACGGTGAGGCCGACCCGCACGTGTGGCTGGACCCGACGAACGTGGCCACCATTGCGACCGCCGTCGCCGAGCAGTTGTCCGCGGCCGACCCGGACCACGCCGCCGACTACGCTGCCGGCGCCGAGGAACTCGGCGGCGAACTCACCACCCTGGACGAGGACTTCGAACAGGGCCTGGCCCAGTGCGAGCGAACCGAGTTCGTGGTCACCCACGCCGCCTTCGGCTACCTGGCCCAGCGCTACGACCTGGAGCAGATCTCCATCGGTGGCCTGAGCCCGGATGCCGAGCCCTCCCCGGCCCGGATCGCCGAGATCCACGATGAGGTCAGCAAGCACGACATCACCACGATCTTCTCCGAGACCCTCGTCTCCCCCGCGGTCGCCGAGAGCATCGCCGCCGACCTCGGCCTGCAGACCGACGTACTGGATCCGATCGAGGGATTGACCGAGGAGTCCCGCGGGGACGACTACCTTGCTGTCATGCGCACCAACCTCGAGGCCCTGCAACAAGCCGGGTCCTGCTCGTGAGTGACCCGGCGGACTCGCCGCCGGCCCTGTCCGTGGCCGACCTGTCGGTCAGCCTCGGCGGCCTACCGGTCCTGCGCGGCATCCAGCTCGACGTGGCACCGGGTGAGGCCGTCGCCCTGCTCGGCGGCAACGGCTCCGGCAAGACCACCCTGATCCGCAGCGCCCTCGGCCTGGTCGGTCACCAGCGCGGATCGATCGACCTGTTCGGCGTGCCCCAGCGACGCTTCCGGAGTTGGTGGCGGGTCGGGTACGTGCCACAGCGCGCCTCGGTCGGACTGCAGAGCGCGACCGTACGCGAGGTGGTCGCCTCGGGTCGGTTGGCACACCGCCGCCCCTTCCTGCCGGCCCGACGCTCCGATCGGGAGGCGGCCCGGTCGGCCCTCGAGACGGTCGACCTGACCGGTCGGGCCCAGTCCAGGATGGCCCACCTCTCCGGGGGCCAGCAGCAGCGCGTACTGATCGCCCGAGCACTGGCCTCCCAACCGCACCTGCTGGTGCTCGACGAGCCCCTGGCCGGGGTGGACGCCGAGAGCCAGGAACACTTGGCCGAAGTGATCACCTCGCTGGTCGCCGGCGGCATGTCGGTGTTGGTGGTGCTGCACGAGATCGGCCCGTTCGCGCCGTTGATCGACCGGGGCGTGGTGCTGCGCCAGGGGCGGGTCGTGCACGACGGCCCCCTGGTGTCGGTGAACGGCAACGGCCACCACCACGACGAGTCCGACGACGACACGGGCTGGCTGCAGGGTGCGGTCGACCCGTTCGAGGAGGGTGAGCGACGGTGATCGAACTCCTCAACTACGCCTTCATGCAGCGCGCCCTGTTGGCCGCCCTGCTGACCGGCCTGATCGCCCCGTCGATCGGCACCTACATCGTGCAGCGACGGCTCAGCCTGCTCGGCGACGGACTCGGCCACGTTGCCATCGCCGGCGTCGGGCTGGCCCTGCTGACCGGTACCGCCCCCCTCCCGCTGGCCGTGGTCGTGTGTGTGCTCGGTGCGGTCACCGTCGAGGTCCTGCGCCAACGGGGCAAGGCGACCGGCGACGTCGGGCTCGCGATCCTCTTCTACGGCGGACTCGCTGCCGGCGTGCTCATGGCAGGTATCGCCGGGGCCGGTACCGGCACGCTGTCGCAGTACCTGTTCGGCTCGCTGACCACCGTGACCAACCAGGACCTGGTGATGATCAGCGTCCTCGGGATCCTCGTGTTGGTCCCCGCACTCGGACTGTTGCCGCAGCTGTTCGCGGTCTGCGCCGACGAGGATTTCGCCCGGGTGCTCGGCCTGCGGGTCCGTTTCTACAACGTGTTGATCGTGGTGCTCGCAGCACTCACCGTGACCCTGGCGATGCGCACCGTCGGCCTGCTACTGGTGAGCGCCCTGATGGTGGTGCCGGTCGCCGCGGCCCAGAATCTCGTGCGCGGGTTCCGATTGACGCTGGTCACCTCGATGCTGATCGGGGTCGCGGTCGCGGTCGGGGGTGCGGGCGGATCCTTCTACGCCAACACTCCCCCGGGAGCCCTCATCGTGGTGTTGGCGATCGCGGTGTTCGCAGGCAGTTGGCCGCTCGCCGCCCTGCTCGGTCGACGACGTAGGCTGATTCCCGTGGTTCCCGAACTCGAGGGCACTCCGGCAGCGCCGCACGAGGCGATCGAGACGCATCCGCACCGGCACACACCCGACTGCGAGCACCCCCGGGTGCAGCACGGGGACCACATGGACTACATCCATGACGGTCACCGGCACGCACCGCACGGTGACCACTACGACGAGCACTGACCGACGCTGAGGCGAGGAGGAAGCCATGACGGAAGCCGAACGACGCCCGTCGACGCAGCAACGCCGTACCCGGCAGCGGGCTGCCGTGGAGGAGATCCTCGCCGGCCAGGAGGAGTTCCGGACCGCGCAGCAGATCCACGACGATCTGCGGCACCGGGGCGACTCCGTGGGCCTGACCACCGTCTACCGCACCCTGCAGGCGATGGCGGACGCCGACGAGGTGGACGTGATCCGCAGCAGTGAGGGGGAGGCGTCCTACCGGCGCTGCTCGGACGGCCACCACCACCATCTCGTGTGTCGGTCCTGTGGGCGCACGGTGGAGATCTCCGGTCCCGCGGTGGAGAAGTGGGCCCGGGCCACCGCCGATGAGCACGGCTTTCGCGAGGTCAGCCACGACCTCGAGATCTTCGGCACCTGCGGCGACTGCTGACTCTCGGGGACCACGAGCAACCAGTACCCGGGAAGGGAATCCATGGCCTCCGACGACGGAGCCGACGTACGTGATCAACACCTACTCGACCGGGCGATCCAGATCGCCCGCGCCAACGTGGACGACGGTGGTGGGCCGTTCGGCGCGGTGATCATCCGTGCCGGTACGGAGGTCTCCAGCGGCGGAAACCGGGTCACCCCCGACAACGACCCGACCGCCCATGCCGAGGTGGTCGCGATCCGAGCCGCCGGGGCGGCCCTGGGCACCTTCGATCTCGAGGGATGCACCCTCTACACCTCCTGCGAGCCCTGCCCGCTCTGCTTGGCGGCCACCCTGTGGGCCCGGCTGGACCGGGTCGTCTTCGCCGCCGATCGCCACGACGCCGCGCGCGCGGGTTTCGACGACAGCGCCTTCCACGACCTGTTCCGGGCCGAGCCCCGGTCGTGGAGTCGACCGGTCGTGGAGCAACTCAGCCCGGCCGACGCACTCGCCCCCTTCGAGGCATGGCGCGCAGACGACAGCCGGGTCGCGTACTGATCAAGGCGGAGCCCCGACAGCGTTGACATCCGCTGGGGTTGAGCTTGCCGAAACCCATGGTCTCGACCAGCGCCCGCATCAGCCGAAGCCGTTCTCCTTGGTCTTCTCCGGTGCCTCGGTGCCCTTCAGCCAGACGTCGAAGTAGCGGGTGAGGTCGACGTCGGTGACGGCCTGGGCGGCGGCCATCCAGTCCTCGGTGCTGCGGGTGCCGGGCTCCTGCGCCCAGCTGCGGGAGAGTTCGTTGAACGCCTCGTCACCGATCAGGTTCCGCAACGCCTGCAGGGCCATCGGCCCGCGGTCATAGACGGTGTCGAACAAGGTGTCGCGGCCCGGGTCGGTCATGGTGACCTGCCAGAACTCGGCATCGGAGCCGTACCGCTCGTGGTACTGCGCCAACTTCTCGTTCGGGTCCTCGTCCCGCTCGATCTCCGCATAGGCCCACTCGGCGTAGGCCGCGTACGCCTCGTTGATGAAGATGTCGTTCCACTCCCGCATGGTCACGTTGTCGCCGAACCACTGGTGCGCCAGCTCGTGCACGAGGAGTTTCTCGGTGTAGTCCTTCGACAGCAGGGATTCCGCCTGGTAGACGGGTCGGGTCTGGGTCTCGAGTCCGGCGAACCAGAAGTTCGCCGCGGGCACCGCGCCGCCGGCCGCGGTGAACGGGTAGGGACCGTAGATCCCCTCGAGCGTCTCGATGATCTCCGGTGAGCGTTGCAGCGCCTTCATCGCATAGTCGCGGTCCTCCGGTTCGAGGGTCTCGGTGACGGCGTACACGTAGTTGCGACGGTCCGTGGCGTCCTGCTCGATCTGGAAATCCCCGATGGACAGGAAGTTCAGGTAGGTCGCCATCGGCTCGTCCGAGGTCCAGTGCCAGGTGTCGAAGTCCTCCTCGTCGGCGAGGTCGCGCGAGGCCAGCCGTCCGACACTGAGCACCTCCAGGCCCGCCGGTGCGCGGACCTTGGCGTCCATCAGCGCCGGGTCGGAGGGGTGGTCGTTGCTCGGGAACCACCAGGCCGAGCTCTCCGGCTCTCCGGCGATGGTGAACTCCCCCGGCGTCTGGTAAGCCGGTGTGAGTCCCTGCCGCTCGACCGTGAACGGGTTCCCGGCGTAGTCGACCTCGACCACGAACTCGGCACCGGAGCTGATCACCTCGTCCGGGGTGATCCGCAGGTCCTGGAAGCCGCGGCGACCGAAGGCTGCCGGCTCACCGTTGACCCGGACTGCGGTCGCGGGCAGTACCAGGTCGAGGTAGAGGTGGCCGAGTGGCTGGTCGGCCCGTGCCCGCATCACGGTGGTCCCGCTGAGCGTGTTCGCCTCCGGATCCCAGCTGACGTCGATCTCGTACGCCTGGGCGTCGTACCCGCCGCTGCCGTAGTCGGGATAGTACGGGTCCCCCACCCCGGCGAGGTCCTCCATCGGCGGCTCCAGGAAGTAGAGCGGCGGGAAGACGACCAGGAGGAGTAGCGCCCCGAGGAGAACCGGTGGGACCAGCCCGGTCAGCACCTCGAAGACGATCTCCGTCGGACCCCACACCTTGGCGCGCAGAGTTCCGGGCTCGCCGGGCGCGGCAGGTGGTGGTCGATCGGACATGGACCAAGGATGTCAGATGACGCGGTCCGCTTCGCCGCCCCGCGCACCGACCGCGACCGGGGCGCAGACCCCCCGCGTCACACACCTCCGTCACGCGGCGGCTCGCTGACCGCGTCCGGACGGGGTCCCCCAACGGCGGGTCAGCGTTCGAGGTGGGCGAACGAACGCAGCGAACGTTCCAGGTGCCAGGAAACGAAGGCGGCGGTCAGGCCGCTCGCCTCGCGCTGGACGAGGACGGTCACGTCGCGGGTGTCGGTCCAGCGGCCGGCGAGCAGGGCACCCAGCAGGCCAAGGGTCTCCGTTGCGGGGCGCGGTGAGCCCGGTGGCCGGCAGCCGATGCACACCACCCCGCCGGCGGACGGCGAGAAGGACTCGTGCGGACCGACCAGGCCGCACTTGGCGCAGTCGGTGAAGGTCGGGGCGTACCCGGCCACGGCCAGGGCACGCAGCAGATAGGAATCGAGGATCATCCCGGGTGGCCGGGGACCGTCGCTGGTGCCGGAGTTGAGCACCCGCAGCGCGCCGACCAGCAGCCGATAGTGCTGCAGGGAGGGCTCGCCCTCCTCGGCGACCAGCCGATCGGCCGTCTCCAGCATCACCTGACCGGAGGTCCAGCGCTGGTAGTCGACCGCGAGCGGCTCCCCGTAGGAGTGCAGGGACTCCACCTGGGTGACCACGTCGAGGGTGCGGCCCATCGCGAATTGCAGGTCGACGTGGCTGAACGGCTCCAGCCTGGCGCCGAACTTCGAGGAGGTGCGACGCACCCCCTTGGCGACCGCGCGGATCTTGCCGTGGTCACGGGACAGGAACGTGATGATGCGGTCCGCCTCACCCAGTTTGTGGGTGCGTAGGACCACGGCTTCATCACGGTACGTCGGCACCCCGCTATTCTCCCCTACGTGGCCAGGAGAACACGCAAGGACGCGGCGCGCGGCGCACCGCGGGAGCGCATCGCACCGCGGACACCCGATCCGCACCCGTCCGGTGCTCGCCCGCCGGCGATCCCGACGGCTGAGTTGCCCCGCCACGTCGCCATCGTGATGGACGGGAACGGGCGGTGGGCGAAGGCCCGGGGACTCCCTCGCACGGATGGTCACGCGATGGGCGAGGCGTCGCTGTTCGACGTGATCTCCGGCGCCATCGAGATCGGCGTGAAGAACCTGTCGGCCTATGCCTTCTCCACCGAGAACTGGCGTCGCTCCCCCGACGAGGTCCGCTGGCTGATGGGCTTCAACCGGGACGTGATCCGGCGGCGCCGCGACGAGTTGGACGCGATGGGCGTGCGGGTGCGGTGGGCCGGCCGGCGACCGCGGCTGTGGCGCAGCGTGATCAACGAACTGGAGGATGCCGAGGAGCGGACGCAGGACAACGACGTACTCACCCTGCAGTTCTGCGTGAATTACGGGGGCCGGGCCGAGATCGTCGACGCGGCCCGGGAGGTGGCCCGGCTCGCAGCCGCCGGACGACTCGATCCGGACAAGTTGACCGAGGACCGGTTCCGCAAGTTCCTGGACGAGCCGGAGATCCCGGATGTCGACCTGTTCGTCCGCTCCTCCGGGGAGCAGCGCACCTCCAACTTCCTGCTCTGGCAGTCCGCCTACGCCGAGATGGTGTTCCTTGATCAACTGTGGCCGGACTTCGACCGTCGGGACCTGTGGCGGGCGATCCAGCTCTACACCGACCGGGACCGTCGCTACGGCGGGGCGATCCCCAACCAGTCCGATCAGGATCCCACTCCGAGCTGATCACCGACATTGCGGACAGAATCTGTCCGCAGAATCGGGAAGACTGATCGGCTCCATCACTCGTACGAGAAGAGGGACGCAGATGTACGCACCCGCCCAGCACGACGAGATCACCGGCCTGGTCAACTACCTCGACCAGCAACTCACCGCGGTTCGCAGTTCCGCGCTCGGCCTCACCGAAGCGCAGGCCAAACAGACGCCGTGCCGCAGCGCTCTCTCGATCGGCGGCCTCATCAAGCACGTCACTCTCGTGCTGCGCGGCTCCATCGAGCGGCTCAGCACCGGGGCGGAGGAGCGCCGATTCGACGAAGCGGGCTGGAAAACGTATGCGGACAGCTTCGTCGTGGATGACGACTCCGACGTGGCGGCGACGATCACGGACTTCGACGCGGCCCGCGCCGAACTGCTGGACCTACTCGCGGCCTCCGACCCCGCAGACCCCAGCACAGAGCCGCCAGCACCGTGGCACGGCATCTTCGAGCCCCAGCCGATCAACGCGCGCTACCACCTCGTCCACCTGATCGAGGAGACGGCCCGCCATGCCGGCCACGCGGACATCATCCGGGAGGAGCTCGACGGGATGTCCGTCCCCGCCCTGGTGATGACCCTGGCCGGGGCGCCGACGAACGACTTCTTCCAGCCGTACGTGGCGGCACCCGGCACCCTGTTGGCGTGACCGCTGAGCGGTCGCCCGGCTGCGGAACACCAGGGCTTCGAGCGGCCGGGCCCGCCGCCGCAGAACCACGTCGGGTGCGCCAACAGGGGCTACTGTGCCGCCTTGATCCCCACCGTCGTGGCCCCGTGTCCGGAGGATGCGAGCACGCTGTCGAGCAGACCGGGAAACTGGGCCTCCAGGTCCTCCCGGCGCAGGTGGACGAAACAACGAGTGCCCTCATTGCGGGTCCGCGTGACACCGGCCGACCGCAACACCTTCAGGTGGTGGCTCAACGTGGAGGCCGCGACCGGCGCATCGAGTTCACCCCACTGACATTCACGACCATCGGCGAGGAGTCGGACCAGCCCGAGACGGAGCGGGTCGGAGAGCGCTGAGAGCACCGTCGTCAACGGCACCTCCCCGAGATCTGGGTGCAAATGCTTCGACATGCCCTCGAGTGTCCCACTAAAGTTCGATCTTCGACGAACATCGAAGAAAGGACACTCTGTGCGCACCCGCCCGCTCTGGCTCATCGCTCTCTTCGGCGCCACGCTCGCGCTCGGCACCGACGAATTCGTCATTGCCGGTCTGCTGCCCGAGATCGCCGACGATCTGGGCGTCACCACCGGCCTCGCCGGCCAACTCGTGACAACCTTCGCCCTCTCCTTCGCGCTCGGTGCCCCCGTCCTGGGGGTACTCCTCGACCCGTTCCCCCGACGCGTGGTGCTCCTGTCGGGCCTCACCGTGTTCGCGGTGGCCAACCTGGCCGCCGCGTTGGCCCCCACCTTCGGAGTGCTGCTCGGACTACGCGTGGTCGCGGGGCTCGCGGCCGCCGTGGTCTCGGCGACGGCCTTCGCGACCGCGGGACAGGGAGCACCCGACGGCGGTCAGGGTCGCTACCTCGCGATGGTCACGGCCGGACTCACGGCCGCCCTCTTCACCGGGGTCCCCGTCGGGGCCTGGCTGGGCGGGCTGTACGGCTGGCGTTCCACGTTCGTCATGATCACCGTCGTGGCCGTGCTCGCCGCAGCTGTCCTCGCCGCCCGGATGCCGCCCCTGCCCGGGGCGGCCGGGGGCTCCCTGGGACAACGGCTCCAACCGCTGCGCAACGCCCGCGTGCTGCGCCTGGTCCTGGCCGCCTTCCTCTCCGGCAGCGGTGGTCTGATGTTCTACAGCTATCTGGCCCCCGTACTCGCGCGGGTCCACGGCGGCACCGGCCCGCTGCCGCTCGTGCTGCTGTTGGTCGGCGTGGTCGGCGTGCCGTCGGCCTTCCTCGGAGGTTGGTGGGCCGATCGGTACGGCGGTCGCACGGCCCGCCTGCTGGTCACCGGTGGCCATGCGGTCGCGCTGGCGATCCTGGCGGGGCTGGTGGCGGTCCGGGCGCCGTTGCCGTTGTTCGCGGTCGGGATCGGGGTCTGGGCGCTGTTCGCGTGGGCGCTCAATCCGCCCCTCCAGGCCAGCACCATCGAGGCCAGCCCGGAGTCGCCGATGGGCGCGGTCGCGCTGAACATCTCCGGTCTCTACCTCGGCACTGCGGTGGCCGGAGCACTCGGGGGCTTCCTCGTCGATGGCCCCGGCGTGGCGTGGGTACCGGTCGTGGGTGCCGTCCTGCTCGCCCTGGCTGTGGCCAGCGCGTGGTTCCGGAGTCCGACCGAGGTGCCGGGCCGGCGGGCACCGGAAGCTGCATCCACGCAGTGACCCGAGGCGACCGGGCGACGGGTCAGAGGGTCGGGTCGACCATCATCGACGGGGTCGGGTCGCCGTTCTCGGCGGTGAGGTCCACCTCGAAGCGACTCCGGTCCCCGCGGTGGAAGGCGTGGAACACCTCGACGATCCGGCCGTGCTCGTCGGCGCTCACACTGCTGAGGAAGAGTACGGGTGCGCCGACGGCGAGTCCGAGGTCGCGGGCCAACCCGGACGAGGCCACCCGCGCCTCCACACCGCGGTGGCTGCGCACCAGCCGGACGCCGCGCTCCTCCAGCCACGCGTAGAGCGATCCGGTGCGCAGGTCATCCTCGGTCAGGTCGGTCACGAGGTCGACCGGGAGGTAGGTGACGGTCAACACCCAGGGCACATCGTTGATGTGGCGCAACCGTTCGATCTGCACCAACTCGGTGCCGGGCTCGACCCCGAAGTCCGCGGCGAGCGCGTCGTCGGCGAGGACCCGTTCCATCCGCCGTACGTCGCTGCGCAGGCGGTGCCCGTGCAGGGCGACGTCCTGGTGCAACCCGCGCAGGGACTGGACCAGGCCTTGGGACTCCTTCGGCGCGGCCACGAAGGTGCCGCGGCCACGGACCCGCTCGAGCACGCCCTCGTACTCCAACTCGGTCAGCGCCTGACGGACCACGGTGCGGGAGACACCGAAGCGTTCGCAGAGTTGATGATCTCCGGACAGCCGGTCCCCCGGCTCCATCGACTGCTCGACGATCTCCTTGCGCAGCAGGGTCTTCAGCTGGAAGTAGAACGGGATGGGTGATCGTTTGTCGATCTCCGCCGCTGCCATGGTCTGCAGCCTAGGCGGACGCGGGTCCGGTTCCCCGCACCAGCACCTTGATGTGGTCGCCGCTCAGCGACGCCTCGAAGGCCTCCGCGGCCTCGGACAGCTCGTACACCCCGGTGATCATCTCGTCGGCCCGGACCCCGCCGGAGGCGATAATCTCGATCGCCTCCCGGTAGTCCTCCGGCAGGTAGGTGGCCGATCCCTGGATCCGGATCTGCTGGTCCTGGATGATCGGCAGCGGGACCCGTACGTCCCCGGCCGCGACACCGACCACGACCACCGTGCCCGACTTGCGAGCCAGCTCGACCCCGGTGTCGATGGTCGACTGGATCGCCACACAGTCGAAGACCACGTCGGCGCTCTCCCCCAGCTCGCTCCGAACGGCGTCGGCGACATCGGCCCGCGCCGCATCGACCACGGCATCGGCTCCGAACCTCAGCGCCAGCTCCCGCTTCTCCGCCAGTACGTCGGTCATCACGATGGTGGCGGCATTGCGGTGCCGGGCCGCAGCCAACACCAGCAGGCCGATGGTCCCGGACCCGAGGATGACCACCGACTTGCCGGACAGGTCCGCGGCGCCCACCGAGGCGAGCCGGACCGCGTGCACCGGGGTCGACAGCGGCTCCACCAGGGCCGCCTGCTGCTCGGTGAAGTCGGCCGGGATGTGGTGCAACCGATCGACGCCGATGGTGAAGTACTCACCCATTCCACCCTGCTCGTTGCCGCAGCCGAAGAAGTCCAGGTTCTCGCACAGGTTCTCCCGGCCCTGCCGGCACTGCTTGCACTCCCGGCACACCAGCGTCGGCTCCACCGTCACCCGGTCCCCCACCGCGAACCCGTCCGCGTCCCGGGCGAGCGCCTGGACGGTGCCGACGACCTCGTGACCCGGGTGGTACGGCAATTCGATGAACGGGTGCCGGTTGTGGGCGGCATGGGTGTCGGAGCCGCACACCCCGGAGACCTGGGTCCGTACCAGCGCCTGTCCGGCCTGCGGAGCCGGAATCGGCGACTCCTCCAGCACGACCTGCTCGGCGGCGGTCACCACCACCCGGCGATGGGTACCGGTTGCGGAAGGGTTCATGATCATCTCCATCGTTTGGGTGGTCTCGACCCGCAACTATTTCCGCGGGTTGAGCCGGTCGGAACCCAGTGATCTCGACCAGCTCGATCAGCGTACGAGTCGGTCAGAAGAGGGTGTAGCCGCCGTCGATCACCAGTACGGTACCGGTGACGAAGGTGGAGGCGCTGGAGGCAAGGAAGACCGTGGCCGGCCCCAGCTCCTCCGGCAGCGCGGCGCGTTGCTGCGGGGAGTCATCGATCCACATCCGCCGGTACTTCGGGTCGTCCACCGGGGACATGGCGGTGCGGATGTAACCGGGCGCGAGGGCGTTCACCCGCACCCCGTGCGGAGCCCACTCCGCGGCAAGCGACTTGGTGAGTTGGTGCACCGCCGCCTTGGAGGCGTTGTACGCGGGCTGCCACTGCGGGCGGTTCACGATCTCGCCGGAGATGGAACCGATGTTGACCATGGTCCCGGAGCCGCGTTCCACCATCAGCCGACCGAACGACTGGGCACAATTCCAGACGCCGTTCACGTTGACGTCCATCACCTGGCGAAACTCCTCCGGCGTCACCTCCAGGGCTGGCCGATGGATGCAGGTGCCGGCATTGTTGATCAGCACGTCCACGGCACCGAAGCGGCCGACCACCTCGGCTGCGGCCGCGTCTACCCCGGTGGGATCAGTGACGTCGATGCGCACCACCTCCACCCGCACGCCGGTGGGTTCGAGCTCGGCGAGCACCTCGTCACAACTGGCCGGATCCCGCACCAGCAGGGCCAGGTTGCTGCCGGCCTGGGCCAATGAGAGCGCCAAGGAGCGCCCGATCCCCCGGTTCGCTCCGGTGACGGCACTGACCTTGCCGTCGAGCCGGAAGTGGTCCAGTACGTTCATCGCTGCTCCTCGCGTTCGGTCGGTTCCATCACTTCACGACACCCACTCACTCGACGACGCCCACTCACTTGACGACGCCGAGCCGGGATCGGTCCAGGGTCAGGCTGACCGCACCCAGGATCACCAGCCCGTAGACGATCTGCTCGTACGCGGGATCGACCCCGACGATGCCCATCCCGACCCGCAGCACCACGATCACCAGTGCCCCGACGAGGGTCCGCCAGGCACCGCCCACGCCACCGGTGATCGCCGTACCACCGACCACGACCGCGGCGATGGTCGGCAACAACAGCGAGGTGGCCAACGTGGGTGAGCCGCTGAACTGGGAGGCGGACAGGACCATCCCGGCCAGGGCCGAGAACAACCCGGACAGGGCGAAGGCGAGCACCTTGGCCGCGCGGGTCCGGACCCCGGACATCTGGGTGGCCCGCTCGGCCAGGCCGATCGCGTGCAGCACCTGGCCGCGGGGCAGCAGCCGGGTCAGCACGCTGGTCACGACCACGGCGCCGACCGCCATCACGATCGAGGCGGTGACGCCGGCGATCCGCAGGTCGGTGACCCAGCCGATCACCCCGAAGTTCTCCGACAACGGCATCGCCGAAGCTCCCGACAGCACCAGGGCCACGCCGGCCCACAGTCCCATCGCCCCCAAGGTCACGATGAAGGAGGGGATCTGGGCGACCACCACGATGAGTCCGTTCAGCGCCCCGACCGCAGTGACCGTGATCAACATCAACACAAGCCCCAGTCCGCCCAGCGGCGCCAGCCACAGGCCGAGCAACACCGAGGCGAGCGAGGCCAGCACGGCCACGGACAGGTCGATCCCGCCGGTGAGGATGACGAAGGTCTGGCCCAGGGCCAACAGCAGGATCGGTGCGGCGGTCTCCCACAGGGTGCGCTGTCCGGTCACGCTCAGGAAGGAGGGCTGGCTGATGGTCATGATCACCACCAGCACGGCCAGGACCACCAGCGGGATCAGGGCGGTGACCCGTTCCCGGGTGCGACTCTGCTTCGGCGCGACCGGTGGGGCCGGAACGGTTGTCGCCATCAGACCATCGCCTCCACGAGTTCGAGTTGGGTCGGCTTGTCCCCCGGGCCGGCATCGAACCGGGCGGAGATCTCACCGTCGCGCAGCACCAGCACCTGATGACTGAGGGCGATCGTCTCCTCCAGGGTGTCGGCCAGCAGGATGATGCCGAGCCCGCGACTGCAGGCTTCCCGGATGAAGGTGTACACGTCCTCCTTGGCGCCGATGTCGAGTCCGCGGGTCGGGTGGTCGAGGATCAGCACCCGCAATCGCGGGGACAGCAACCACTTGGCCAGCACGACCTTCTGCTGGTTGCCGCCGCTGAGCTTGGCGATGTCGGTCCGCGGGCCGGGTGTCTTGATCTTGAGCCGCTCGATCCACTCGTTCGCCACCGCGGTGACCTTGCTGGGGACCAGGACCGGCCCGCGCGTGGCCGGGCCCGGGTCGGCGAGCAGGATGTTGTCGGCGACGGACAGCCCCATCGCCGCGCCCTCGAAGCGCCGCTCCGAAGGGATGTAGCCCATGCCGGCGGCGACCGCAGCCGCGGGTGAGCGCAGCGGCAGCGATCGGCCGTCCAGCAGGACTTCGCCGCTGCGGTACGGTTCGGCGCCGAACAGGGTGCGGCAGAGGTCCTCGCGACCCGATCCGACGACGCCCGCCAGGCCGACCACCTCCCCGGCCCGTACGGTCAGGTCCACGTCCCGGTAACCGGCCGCGGTGAGGCCGGTGGCCTGCAACAGCACCGGCGCCTCGTCGACCGCCACCTGGGCATCCTCACGGTAGTACTGGCCGGTGGTGTCGCGTCCGACCATCAGCCGGTACAACTCGTCCACGTCGACGGTCTGCGGGTCACGCTCGGCGACGCACTGGCCGTCCTTGAGCACGTACACCCGGTCGGACACCCGGAGGACCTCGTCCAGACGGTGCGAGACGAACACCACGGAGGCGAACTCGCGCAGCCGCTCGATCTGGGCAAAGAGGATCTCCAGGTCGTCCCCCTCCAGCACCGAGGTGGGCTCGTCCAGGACGATCACGGGTTCCTGATCCTCGGCGATCCGTTCCTCCACCGCCAGCGCCTTGGCCACTTCGACCATCTGGCGCATCGCGAAGGTCAGGTCGCCGGTCTGGTCGGTCGGCCGGATCGGCGAGTTGATCTTGTCGAGTTGCACCTGGGCGCGCCGGTTCAGGTCACGCCAGTTGTAGACCCCGGCGCGCACCGAGGAGGACTCGAACCCGAGCAGGATGTTCTCCGCGACACTCACCGCGCCGATCAGTGACTGCTCCTGGTGGACGGTGCCGACGCCGGCACGGGCGGCCTCCCGCGGGGTGCGGAAGGCCCGCTCCTCGCCCCGGACCAGGAGTTTCCCGCCATCGGGTCGGTAGACGCCGGAGAGGATCTTGAGCAGGGTGGACTTCCCGGCGCCGTTCTCGCCGATCAGTCCGACCACCTCACGGGGCCGGACCTCCAGCGAGACGTCGTCGAGGGCCAGCACCCCGGTGAACCGCTTGCTGATGCCCTGCAGCTCGAGCACGGGCACGTCATTCGTCCCGGTCATCACTTCACCACCCGCAGCCGATCCCGCAGCCGCCATCCGGTGGCGGCCACGGCGATGATCACCACGACGCCCTGCACGGACTGCTGCACGGTGGAGGGGACGCCGACCAGGATCAACCCGTTCGACAGCACGCAGATCAGCAGTACGCCGACCAGGGTGTGCAGCACGCCGCCCTTGCCGCCGGCGAGCAGCGTGCCGCCGACCACGACCGCGGTGATTGCGGTGAACAGTTGGCCTTCGCCGATCATCACATCGCCCACGCCGAGTCGGGTGGCGGCCATCGCGCCGGCCAGGCCGGCAGTGCAGCCGGAGATCGTGAACGCGAGGATCTTGTACTTGCGGATCGAGATGCCCGACAGTCGGGCGATCTGCTCGTCGCCGCCGATCACGTAGGCGTAGCGGCCGGCCCGGGTGAACCGTTGGACGAACCAGGCGATCCCGAACACCAGCAACGCCAGCAGCACGAGTCGGGAGATCCCGAACCAGCGGTCCAGACCGAGTTCACGCAGCCCCTCGTCCAGCAGTCGCGGCGGTTGGCCGGCGAAGAGCACGGTGGCGATGCCGGTGCCGATCGCGCCCATTCCCAACGTCACCATGAAGGACGGGATGCGTACGACGGTGGTGAGGATTCCGCTGGCCGCCCCCATCAGAGCGCCGACGGCCACGCCGGCGCACACGGCCAACCAGCCGAAGTCGTTGGCGTTGCGATCATTCAGGGCGACCAGGACGGTGACCAGGGAGGCGGTCGCCATCACGCCCTCCAGGGACAGGTCGATGCCGCCAAGCAGGATCACGAAGGTGGTCCCGGTGGCCAGCACCAGCAGGATCGCCGCCTGGTCCAGGACGCTCTGCAGGTTCCCCAGGGAGAGGAATCGCTGGTTCAGCACCCCGAAGATGATCACCAATGCGACCAGGGCCAGCACGGGCCCGGCGTTGAGCACCTTCTGCCAGGCGCTGGTGCCGGCGACCGGTCGTCCGGTCGTCGGCTCGGCCGTGGTCGAACTCATTCGATCGGGCCGGTGTTACGAGCGAGCGGGTCGTCGAAGTCGGCCTGGTAGTCCTCGAGGGTGGGTTCCTTGGTGAAGTCCCCGATGTTGTCAGCGGTGACCACGAACTGTTCCCCGTAGAACTCCCGGTCCTCGTTCCCGGCCGCGGCGACGTCGTACTCGCCGAGAGCGGCCCGGTAGGCCAAGGCCAACATGGCGCCACCCTGCCAGTAGGCGTCGGTGGACACGGTGGCGATGAACTTCGTGTTCCCGGCCTCGAGCAGGTCCAGGGCCTCCGGGACGGCGTCGTGGCCGACCACCCACACCTTCTCGTCCAGACCTTCCGACTTCAGCGCCTCGATGGCGCCGAGGGCCATGTCGTCGTTGGCCGCCCAGACCCCGTCCACGTCACCCTTGTGCTTGGCCAGCAGGGTCTTGGTCGCCTCGAAGGCGTTGTTGCGGTTCCAGTCGGCGGCCTGGTCGTCGAGCAGCGTCACGTCGGGGTTCTCCTCGAGCGCGGCCTGCAGTCCGGTGAACCGCTGCTTGGCCGGCACGTTGTCCAGGATCCCTTGCAGGGCGATGATGTTGCCCTTGCCCTCCATCTTCTCGAACAGGGCCTCCGCGATCCCCTTGCCACCCACTGTGCCGTCGAAGGAGACGTGCGCCGCCCACTGGTCTCCGACGTCCCAGGGGTGCAGGTCGTCGGGCTTG
>JBQDIN010000075.1:0-18857 GCA_052094425.1 Propionibacteriaceae bacterium | reverse complement strand
CTGGGTGGGGAGACCACCCTCCACAACGGTGCGCTGTTGTGTCCGCACCACCACAGAATCGTCGAACCCGACCCGCACTCTCTGGACGGCAGCAGGTGGACCATCGCTCTTGATCATCGGGGTCTGCCGCACGTGTTCCCGCCGACCCGAGTGGATCCGGAACGCAGACCCAGGCAGCACACCAGGTTCCGACAACGCGGACACCCTTATCGCCAGTGAGTGGTGGTTTCGACAGGCTCGCCCAGCGTTCCGTCACGTTGATCGAGCTTGTCGAGATCACCTGAGTCCGCGGTGGATTCGGCGGTTCCCCATCCTTGGATTGAGCTTGTCGAAACCCCGCCCACGCTCGCTCGACTCGACCAAGAGCTCAGGGTTCGTGGTCGGCGCAGAAGGCGAGGATCCGGCGGTCGAGTTCTTCCCCGAGGTGGGCGTGCAGCGCGTGGGACGCGCCGGGCTCGATGCTGATGGTCAGGTCCGGGACCGGGGCGCTACCAGCCAGCGCAGTCTCCGGATCGTGGGCGACACTCTCACCGGCGAGGACGGCGAGCGTGGGGGCCTGAATGGCGGCGAGGTCTGTCGGGGTGAATTGTTCCGGCTGGGGCAGGGCCATCGCGTGGTGGCGGCGGCCGTGGTCGACCAGCGGCGCGACGGGTGAGTCCGCGGCGCTGGAACCACCGGAGATCCAGTTCGTGTACCAGCGGTCGTAGCTGCGTGGCATCAACGGGAAGGTCGTGACCAGTCCGCCGACGATGAACGGGGCGCGGACGGGGGCGAAGACGTACCGGATCGAGCAGGCTCAACGACGCGACCCGATCGGGATGGTGCCGGGCCAGGGTCGCGGCCAACCACCCGCCGAAGGAGTAGCCGGCCACGTGCACCGTCGGTTGATTCAGGCCGGTCAAGGCTTCCGCGAGCCAGTCGGCCTGGTCCGCGGCCGTCCGGATCTCCTTCTCCTGCACGGATTGTCCCGGATGGCCGAGCAGGTCGAGCACGATGACGGTGCGGTGCTCGAGCAGTCGGGGCACGTTCCGGTGCCAGGTCGGGGCCGGGGCATTGTGGCCGGGCAGGAGGAGCAGTGGCGTGCGGTCGGAGTCCCCGGGGTGGGCGAAGACGTACGCCCGGACCGGGCCGAATCGCGTCGCCACGTCGCGCACCGAGGACGGCTCGGGGAGCAGCTCGAGGGCGGTGGCATAGAGGCGGTCGTACTCCTGCTCGGCGTGCGGGGATCGCCACTGGCCGACCGGACTGTCGTTATGGATGAGCGCCAAGTTGGTGCCGACGAAGGCGGTGCTCGCCAGGGTCAGTGTGCCCAGACTGGTGGCGATGCGGCGGAGGATCCGGCGCAGCCGACGGCGTCGGGGCGGGGCGGTGTCGGGGAGTTCCACGGCCATCCTTCTGCGAGACGTTGCAATGCATTTGCATGGTAAAGAATGCAGGCGACGATTGCAATGCGAACGCATTGCTATGCTGGGGACATGCCCAAGCAGGTGGACCACGAACAGCGACGCGCCGAGATCGCGATCGGCGTCGTACGGGTGATCGCGGAGCAGGGTCTGGCGGCGGTGAGCCTGCGGAGTGTGGCCGCCGCGACCGAGGTCTCGATGGGGCGGGTGCAGCACTACTTCACGAACAAGGGTGACTTGGTGCGGCATGCCTGTCGGATGTTCGTCGAGCAGGCCCAAGGGCGATCCGGTGAATCGGCGGACGACCTCCGACACCTGCTCACCATGGGTCTGCCAGCCAGTGCTGAAGAGCGGGTCGGCTCCGCCGTCTGGTACACCTTCGTGGCCGCGGCCGCCACGGACGACGAGTTGGCGGAGATCATCCGGGAGGCCTGGACGCAGCTCGGCCGATCGATAACCGCGGGGGTCGCCGAGGCGGCGGACGCGCCGTACCTCACGGACACCTTGGCGGCGCTGGTCGACGGACTGACCTTGCGGGTGATGCTGGGCCAGGCCAGCCCCGAACGAGCCCGGGCCGTGATCGACTGGCACCTGGCGCACTGGTCCGGTGACCGCGACTGACCGGGTTGCCCGGGCCGATGGGACGAAGATCACGTTGAGACGCGTTGGTTTGTGCTCACTTATGAGTAAGGCTTGCCTTATCTGATTCGTGAGGAGCACTCTGTATGCGCAAGATCCGCGTCGCCGTCGTCGGTGCCGGTCCAGCCGGCATCTATGCCGGTGACATCCTGACCAAGGAGTATGCAGCGGCCGAGGTCGACATCTTCGACCGGCTGCCGGCCCCGTACGGTCTGGTCCGTTACGGCGTGGCGCCCGACCACCCGCGGATCAAGGAGATCATCAAGGCCCTCGGCCGGGTGCTGTCCGAGCCGCGCATCCGCTTCCTCGGCAACGTCGACCTCGGCGGCGACCTGAAGATCGAGGACCTGCGGCGCTATTACGACGCGGTGGTCGTCGCGACCGGTGCGACCGCGGACCGAGATCTCGACATTCCCGGGATCGATCTGCCGGGCAGCCATGGCGCCGCGGACTTCGTGTCCTGGTACGCCGGGCACCCGGACGTACCCCGGGACTGGCCGCTGGACGCCCAGCAGGTGGCCGTGATCGGCGCGGGCAACGTCGGCCTCGACGTCGCCCGGATGCTGGCCAAGCCGGCCGCCGAGCAGTGGACCACCGAGATCGCCGACAACGTGTACCGGGGGCTGAAGACCAATCGGGCCACCGATGTGCACGTCTACGCCCGTCGCGGACCCGCCCAGGTGAAGTTCACTCCGATGGAACTGCGCGAGCTCGCGCACTCGCCGAGCGTCGACGTACTGGTCGAGGAGAACGGATTCCACATCGATGATGCCAGCCAGGAGTTGATCAAGAAGACCAAGAGTGTGCGGATGGTGGTCGACACCCTGTTGAAGTACCTCGAGGCGAACCCGACCGACGCGCCGCACCGGATCCACATCCACCTGTGCCAAGCGCCGGTGGCGCTGGTGGGCGACGGCAAGGTCGAGGCGATCCGCACCGAACGCACCGAACTGGACGGGACCGGGCGTGCGGTCGGCACCGGCGAGTTCGTCGACACCCCGGTGCAGGCGGTCTATCGCGCCGTCGGCTACCTCTCCTCGGCGGTGCCCGGACTGCCCTTCGACCACGGCACCGGTGTGGTGCCGAACGAGGCCGGCCGGGTGATCGACCTGGACGGCGACGCCGTCACTGGCCTGTACGCGACCGGCTGGGTGAAGCGCGGTCCGGTCGGCCTGATCGGGCACACCAAGTCCGACGCCGCCGAGACGATCCGTAACCTGCTCGAAGACCTGGCCGAGCTCCCGGTCCCGGATGACGCCGACCGGGACGCGATCCTCGCCCACCTCGCTGCCCGTGGGGTGGACTACACCACCTACGAGGACTGGATGCGCCTGGATGCACACGAGATCGTCCTGGGCGAGCAGGCTGGCCGCGAGCGGATCAAGGTCGTCCCGCGCGAGGACATGATCATGGCCTCCCGCGCGACTGTGGCCTGAGCAGGATCGGCTCGGGTCAGACCACCGCGCAGTATGCACCGCAAGTCGGCGGATCCGGGCACGAACCTGCGATCTGGGCTGAGTTGGGGAGGATTCTGCGCGATCGAGTGTCCGTGCGCGAGCTGGCCACGACAGGCTCGACCGGAGAACAGGGCGGGCTCAGCCAGCGGTGGGGAGGCTTGCGGCCGTCTTCAACACCAGGTCATTGGCCTCGGTCTCGCCGATGCTGATCCGGATACCGTCCCCGTCGAAGGGGCGCACCATCAATCCCTGCTGGATGAAGGTGGCCGCCACCTCGAGGGTCTGCTCGCCGGCAGGCAGCCAGAAGAAGTTGCCCTGGGAGTCGGGGATCTCGAAGCCCAGTTCGCGCATTCCAGAAACGACCCGGGTGCGTTCCTCGGTCAGCGACTCGACCCGCTCCAGCAACTCCGCCTCGGCCGCCAGTGAGGCGACGACGGCAGCCTGGGCGGTGATGGATACCCCGAAGGGCAGTGACACGGCCCGGGCCGCGGCCGCGACCACCGGGTCCGTGACGCAGAAGCCCACCCGGAAGCCGGCCAGGCCGTATGCCTTCGAGAAGGTGCGCAGTACGACCACGTTCGGTCGGCCGGGCAGGACCTCCAGGCCGCGCGCCGCCTCGGGGTCCCGGACGAACTCGACGTAGGCCTCGTCGACCATGATCATGATGTGGTCCGGGACGGAGTCGATGAAGGCCATCAGGTCGTCGTGGCGGACCACCGGTCCAGTCGGGTTGTTCGGCGTGCAGACCATGATCACCTTCGTGCGTTTGGTGATCGCCGCCCGCATCGCGGCCAGGTCGTGGGTGGCTCCAGGGCCCAACGGGACCTGCACCGAGACGGCTCCGCTGGCCTGCACCGCGATCGGGTACGCCTCGAAGCTGCGCCAGGCGTAGATGACCTCGTCGCCGGGTTCGCAGACCGCCTGCAGCAGGTGGTAGATCAGCGCGACCGACCCGGTGCCGAAGGCCAGCTGGTCCTGCTCGACCCCGAACCGGTCGGCCACCGCCGACAGCAGGGCGGCATTGGTGGCGTCGGGGTAGTGGTTCATCCGGGCGCTGGCCTCGGCGACTGCCTCCAGCACGCCGGGCAGCGGGGGGTACGGGTTCTCGTTGCTGGACAACTTGAACGAGACACCACCCGGGCCGGCCGGTGCGGGCTTGCCGGCCTTGTACGCCGGCAGGGAGGAGATGGCTGGACGGATGGCGATCGGCATAGGGTCATGATGTCACTGCCGCCGACCGATGAGGAACCGATGCCTGCTTCCGCGCGACTCTCCACCTTCGACGCGATGTGGACCGAACTGGCCGATCTCGGCCAGAACCCGTCCACCGGCGGCTACAACCGGTTCGCCTGGACACGCGAGGATGCCGCACTGAAGGAGTGGTTCACCGCGCGGGCGCACGGGCTGGGGTTGGAGGTGGTCACCGACCGCAACGGCAACCAGTGGGCCTGGTGGGGGAACCCGGATGACGCACCCGGTCGCGGGCTGGTGCTCGGATCCCACCTGGACTCGGTGCCCGAGGGCGGCGCCTTCGACGGACCGCTCGGCGTGGTCTCCGCATTCGCCGTGGTCGGAGACCTGGTCGCCCGCGGATTCCGCCCCGACCGGCCGGTCGCGGTGGCCAACCTGATCGACGAGGAAGGGGCCCGGTTCGGCGTCGCCTGTGCCGGATCCCGACTCCTCACCGGGGCACTCGCGCCGGAACGCGCGAAATCCCTGACCGACGCCACCGGGCGTACCTTGGCCGATGCAGCCGCCGCGGCGGGCCACTCGGTCGAGCACCTCGGACCAGACGAGGAGACCCTGCGTCGGATCGGCACCTTCGTCGAGCTGCACGTGGAGCAGGGCCGCGGGCTGGTGGACCACGACCATGCGGTCGGGGTCGGCACCGAGATCTGGCCGCACGGACGCTGGCGCTTCACCCTGGCCGGCCGCGCCGACCACGCCGGCACCACCCGGCTGGTCGACCGGCAGGACCCGATGCTGGACCTGGCGCGCCTCATCACCGCCACCCGAGCCGCCGCGGAGAAGCACCTTGCCGTCGCCACCGTCGGCAAGGTCGACGTGTCGCCGGGTGCGGTCAACGCCATCGCGTCGGAGGTGGTCGCCTGGCTGGACGCCCGCGGCGAGGACGAGGACCGGGTCCGGTCCGTGGTCTCCGAGCTGGCGACGGCCTTCGGCGAGCCGGAGCAGGAGTCGTGGACCGCTGCCACCGGATTCGACCCGCAGCTGGCCGCCGACTTGGCGGCCGTGGTCACCGACGAGGGCCCGGTCCCGCTGCTGTCGACCGGTGCCGGCCACGACGCCGGGATCCTCGCTGCGGCAGGGATTCCGACCGCGATGCTGTTCGTCCGGAACCCGACCGGCACCTCCCACTCGCCGGCCGAGCATGCCGACGTCGCAGACTGTCATGCCGGGGTGGCAGCCCTGGGCCGCGTCGTGGAGCACCTGGCTTCATGAGCACGTACTGGTGCGAGCAGGCATGGGTCGAGGACCGGGTCCGTCCCGGGGTGCGGATCACCTTCGGAGCGGACGGGACGGCCTCGGTGATCGAGCACCGGTCCCTTCGCCACCCAGATGACACGGTGCTTCCCGGACTGGTGCTGCCGGGACTCGCCAACGTGCACTCGCACGCCTTCCACCGGGGCCTGCGGGGGCGGACCCATGCCGGGGACGCGGGCGGGCGCGGGTCCTTCTGGACCTGGCGGGAGCAGATGTATCGGCTGGCGGCCGAGCTCGACCCGGACAGCTACCACCGTCTTGCAGTACAGGTATACGCCGAGATGGCGATGGCCGGGGTCACGGCCGTGGGGGAGTTCCACTACCTGCACCACCAGCCCTCGGGGCGGGCGTACGAGGATCCGAATGCGATGGGCAAGGCGCTCGCGGCAGCCGCTACGGAGGTCGGGATCCGGCTGACCCTGCTGGACACCTGCTACCTGCGCGGTGGTCTCACCGCCGACGGGTACGCCGAACTGGACGAGCGGCAGCGCCGCTTCTCCGACGGCTCCGTCGCGGCCTGGTCCGACCGGCACGCACGGCTCCGCGATGATCTGGCGGAGCAGGCCGTCGTCGGTGCCGCGATCCACTCCGTTCGGGCCCTGGCCCCGGACGAGATCGAGGGGGTGGCCAGCGTGGCCGAGGGTGGCCCGCTCCACCTGCACCTGTCCGAACAGCCGGGCGAGAACGAGGCCTGCCTGGCCGTGCACGGCTGCACGCCGACGGCACTGCTGGACTCGGTGGGCGCGCTGGGCCCGGACACCACCGCCGTCCACGCCACCCACCTCACCGACGACGACATTGCGCTGCTGGGTGCCCGCGGCGTCGGGAGTTGCTTCTGCCCGACCACCGAGCGGGACCTGGCCGACGGCATCGGACCGGCGGCCGCCCTGCAGCGCGCCGGCTCCGCCTTGTCGCTGGGCAGTGACTCCCATGCGGTCATCGACCTGCTCGAGGAGACCCGGGCCGTCGAACTGCACGAGCGGCTGGTCACCGGGGTGCGGGGGCACTTCCGCCCCGAACAGTTGATCACGGCCATGACCCACAACGGTCTGCAGGCTTTGGGGCGGTCGGGCGGGCGGATCTCGGTCGGGCTGCCGGTCGACCTGGTCGCCGTGGACACCGACTCGGTCCGCACCCGGGGGAGTGATCCAGCACAGTTGATCATGACGGCCACTGCCGCGGACGTCACCGACGTGGTGGTCGGTGGAAGACAGATCGTGCGCGGCGGGCAGCACCCGGTGTGGGAGGAGGAACGATGAGTGGTCTCGACAGGCTCGACCAGCGTGGGGGGCTCGACCAGCGTGGGGAGGCAAGCCAGCAGCGGATTGCGGTGGTCGGCATCGGGGAGTTGATCACCAACGATCCCGACCAGGGCGACCGATCGCCGCTGGGGCTGCTCACCGACACCACGATGATCATCGAGACCGGCCCGGACGGGCCGAACGTGGTGGCGATCGGGGACACGGCCCGCCAGCAGGCGAAGGATCTGCCGCAGGTCGATCTCGCCGGGCGGGCGGTGTTGCCCGGGTTCGTCGATTCCCACGCCCACTTGGTGTTCGCGGGTGATCGCGGCGCGGAGTTCGCTGCCCGGATGGCGGGGGAGTCCTACGACGCGGGTGGCATCGCGGCCACGATGGCAGCCACCCGGGCCGCTTCGGACGAGGACCTGCGCCGGCTGGTCGGCGATCGGGTCGCCGAGATGCGGGCCCAGGGCACGTACGCGGTGGAGATCAAGAGCGGGTACGGGCTCGACGTGGTCGAAGAGGAGCGGGCCCTGCGGATCGCGGCCGAGTTCACTCCCGAGACGACCTTCCTGGGGGCGCACGTGGTGCCGCCCGACTGGCGGGGCCGACGGGCCGAGTACGTCGACCTGGTCTGCGGCGAGATGCTCGCCGCCTGTGCGCCGCACGCCCGCTGGGTCGACGTGTTCTGTGAGCCGAACTCCCCGTACGCGTTCACCGAAGAGGAGTCCCGGTGGGTGCTGGAGGCCGGAATCGCCGCCGGACTGCGGCCCCGGGTGCACGGCAACCAACTCGGACCGGGACCGGGTGTCCGCCTCGCGGTCGAGGTGGGTGCGGCCAGTGTCGACCACTGCACCTACCTGTCGGAGCGCGATGTCGCTGCGCTGGCCGGCAGCGACACGGTGGCCACCCTGCTGCCCGGGGTGGAGTTCAGCACCCGGTCGCCCTACCCGGACGCCGGCGCCCTGCTCGAGCGGGGCGTCACGGTGGCGATCGCCACCGACTGCAATCCCGGCACCTGTTACTCGTCCTCGGTGCCCTTCTGCATCGCCCTGGCGGTTCGGGAGATGAACCTGACCCCGGCCCAGGCGGTCTGGGCAGCCACGGCCGGAGCGGCCGCCGCCCTGCGTCGTCCGGATCTGGGCACCGTACGGGTGGGCGGTTGGGCCGGGCTCACCGTGCTGGATGCGCCCAGCCACGTCCACCTCGCGTACCGGCCGGGGGTCCCGCTGGCACGCCCACTCATCCCCTGAACACAGGTTTGGTCCCTTTCCGGCGGCATGCGCAGGGAAGGGACCAAACCTGTGTGGATCAAACTGTCTGGATCAGAGGGTGACGGGGCCGTTCGGAGTGTCGAACTGGACGGCCATGATCCCGGGCTGTCCGTTCGGGGAGGTCCAGTCGATGTCCACCTCGGTGAGTACATCCTCGGCCTCGCCGCCGAGCCACTCCGAGACTCGCTGCGGGTCACCGGCGATCTCCAGCTTGGTCACGGTGATCTTCGCCTCGGCAGCAGCGGACGGGTGCAGGCCCGAGTCACTGAGCCACTTCACGAAGAAGGGCAGTTGCGGGTCGCTCTGCAGGCCCTTGATGCCGATCTGGCGCCACTCCAACTGGGCGCCGTCGGGCAGGTAGCGGTTGCCGGGGACTGCTTCGCGGCCCAGGCGTTCCTCGACCGGGGCGAGGTCGTCGACGGCGACGACCCAGCCCATCCAGCCGCCGCCCATCTCGGACCGAGCTCGGACGGCCTGGCCGAACGGAGCCTTGTCCGCGGCCGGGTGGTCCAGCACTTCGACCACCTCGAGGTAGCGCCCGTCCGTCAGCGGAAGGGTGCGGTTGCGGGTGCCGAAGCGTGGGTGGAACCCACCGTCGGAGAACGGCTGGCCCAGTGATTCACTCAGCCGTTCTGCGGTCGCGGCCAGCCCCTCGGGGCCGGCGGCGAAGGAGAGATGGTCGACATGCATGAGTTCATTGTTGCCCGCATCGAAATCTCCGCGCTGTTTAGGTTGCCCTAACTGACCATTCCGCAGAGTCAGGGGAGCGGAGAGGCGGGGTGCCGCATGGCCGTCCCGGGCCGGTTCTCGAAGTCCTCGCAGAGGGTACGGAGCTCGGCGTACGCAGCCTTGCCCATCAGGGCGACCAGTTCCGGCTCGTTGTTCAGGTAGACCGGCTCGGTCCCGTTGTGGGCTTCGGTGTTCGTGGTGCAGTACCAGTCCAGGTCGTGCCCGCCGGGCCCCCAGCCGTCCCGGCCGTACTCGCCGATGCTCACCTCGGTGTAGGTGGTGTCGTCGGTACGGGTGACGGTCCGGTACTGCCGCCGGATCGGCAACTGCCAGCACACGTCCGGCTTGGTCTCGACGAAGTCTCGGCCCTGGTCCAGGGCCAGCAGGTGCAGGGCACACCCGGCCCCGCCCTCGAAGCCCGGCCGGTTCAGGAAGATGCAGCCACCCTCGTGCACTCGGGTCTTACGCGCGGGCTCCTCGCCGGCGGCGACCGTCTCGGGGTCCTCCCACTCGACCCAGCCGTTCTTCTTCCCCTCGGCCTTGAACTGCCACTGCTCCTTGCTGAGTTGCTTGACCGACTTCTTCACCCGTTGCTCGTCCTCCTCGTCGGCGAAGTGCGCGCCGAGGGTGCAGCAGCCGTCGGCGGGGCGGTCGGCGTAGATGCCGGGGCAGCCCTCGCCGAAGATGCAGCGGTAGCGGGAGGTGAGCCAGGTCAGGTCGCAGCGGAACACCTGGTCGGAGTCGTCGGGGTCGACGAACTCGGCGAAGGCCCGCGGGAAGGGCAGCAGAATCTCTGGCACAGCGGGAACCCTACGCCTGTCGCGGCTGTGATCAAGCGGGGCGGCTCACAGATCGAGCATCCGTACGGTGCGTGCCCACAACTCCTCGCCCAGTTCGACATCACGGGCCTGGCGCGAGGTGGCGGCCCGCGCGGCCATCCGATTGAAGTACTGGCCGTTCACCCGGGCCCCGTTGTCCATCCCGGCCAGGTGGACCAACGGCTCCGCACCGGCCTCGTTGTCGATGGTGACCAGGCGCCCGACCCGGCTCGTGTAGAAGAAACGCATCGGCACCGAGGACCCGTCGGCGAAGGCGGAACGGACGATGCCCGGGTGGAAGGCGACTGCGGTGATCCCGGTCGCCGGGGCACGCCGGGCCAGGGCCCGGGCGAACAGCAGGTCGGCCAGCTTGGAGGTGCCGTAGACGAAAATCGGCGCATAGCGGTGACGGTCGAACTCCAGGTCATCCAGTTCGATCCGCCCGGTCCGGTGGGCCGCACTGCTGGTCACCACGACGTGGGTCCGCGCCGCGCTCAGTTGCTCGTGCAGCAGGTGCTGCAACAGGAACGGTGCGAGGTAGTTGGCCTGCAGGGTCAACTCGTGTCCGTCCTCCGTGCGCTGCCGCTGGTGCACCACCCCGCCCGCATTGTGCACCAGGACGTCGATCACGGGGTGTTGCTCGGCCAGGTCGGCCGCCAGTCGGCGTACGTCGGCGAACCGGCCGAAGTCAGCCAGCAGCGGTTTCGTGCCCACGGACTCGGCCACCGCCCGAGTGCGGTCCGGGTTGCGGCCCACCGCCACCACCCGGGCGCCCCGCTCGGCCAGCCGCCGGGCGGCCGCGGCACCGATACCCGAACTGGCGCCGGTGATCACGATGGTCTTGTCCCGCAGTGGCTTGGTCACGTGTCCACGGTAGTGGCGGGTGGACGGCGGGGCGCTCGGCCACGGACAGCACACGCAGCCGGACGCGGCGGAACGGCCTGGTACCCGGCCCGGGTGACGCAAGGCTGGGTCGACGCCCGAGTCCGGACTACGCTGGGCGTTGTGTCGCACACTGCTGAAACCCCGACCGAGGTCGCCCCACTGGTCAAGGTGCCGCCCGCCAAGGTGGCCCTGTCGACCTCCTCGGTCTACCCCGAGACCACCGCGAGCGCCTTCGAGCTGGCTCGTCGGCTCGGCTACGACGGCATCGAGGTGATGGTCGGCATCGACCCGGTCGCCGCCGACGTGGACGCGGTGGAGAAGCTGCGCGACTACCACGGGGTGCCGGTGGTATCGATCCACGCACCCTGTCTGCTGGTCACCCAGCGGGTGTGGGGCAACGATCCGTGGGAGAAGTTGGAGCGCTCCGCCGAAGCCGCCCGCCGCCTGGATGCCGACGTGGTCGTGGTCCACCCACCGTTCCGCTGGCAGCGCGAGTACGCCCGTGGTTTCGTCGACGGGGTGCGCCGGCTCACCGAGGAGACCGGGATCACCTTCTGCGTCGAGAACATGTACCCGTGGCGGACTCCGGGCGGGGAGCTGAAGGCGTACATGCCCGGCTGGGACCCGACCGAACTCGACTACGCCGACCTGACCCTCGACCTGTCCCACGCCTCAACCGCCAACCAGCAGTCCCTCGACCTGGCCCGGTCCTGGGGGGAGCGGCTCAAGCACCTGCACCTCACCGACGGGTCCGGGTCGATGAAGGACGAGCACATGGTGCCGGGACGTGGTGACCAACAGGCGGACAAGGTGCTCGAGCACCTGGCCGAGCAGGACTTCGCCGGCCATGTGGTGCTTGAGATCAACTCCCGCAAGCGGGACAGCCGGGCCCAGCGGGAGGCCGATCTGGCCGAGTCGCTGGCCTTCACCCGGCTGCATCTGGCCACCACGCAGCGCAGTGGGTACGCGGTGGGTGCGGCTGGGGTGGCGGAGGTCCTGTAATCTCCGAGCACGGCGACATGGAGCCGTTGCAACCGTCGGGTCCGAGCGGGCCGGTGAGGAGATGAACGTGCTGCGTCGAGCACTTCTCGGGGTGTCCCGCAACAACAGGATCAAGGACCTGGCCACCAGTTGGTCCACCACCGACCAACTCGTCCAACGCTTCGTGGCCGGGGAGCAGACCACTGATGCCGTCCGTGCCACCCGCCAACTCGTCGGCGGCGGACTGTTGGTCACCATCGACCACCTCGGTGAGGACACCCTGGACAACGAGCAGGCCGACCGGGTGGTGCTGGCCTATCTCGACCTGCTGGCCCAACTCGGCGAAGCCGGCCTGACCCGTGACACCGAGGTGTCGATCAAGTTGACCGCGCTGGGGCTGATGCTCGACGACGGCGATCGCGTCGCCCTGGACAACGCCCGGATGATCTGCGTCGCGGCCCAGCAGGTCGGCACCACGGTCACGGTCGACATGGAGGACCACACCACCACCGACCGCACCCTCGACATCCTCCGCGCGCTGCGTACCGACTTCCCCGACACCGGGGCCGTCATCCAGGCCTACCTGCACCGCAGTGAGGCCGACCTGCGCGAGTTGGTCGGTCCCGGTTCCCGGGTGCGGTTGTGCAAGGGCGCCTACTCCGAACCGGAGGAGGTCGCCTTCACCGATCGTGCCGACATCGACAAGGCGTACGTCCGCTGCCTGAAGATCCTGATGGCAGGTGAAGGGATCCCGCTGGTGGCCACCCACGACCCGCGGCTGATCGCGATCGCCCAGGACCTGGCGCACCGCAACCACCGTGCCATCGACTCCTACGAGTTCCAGATGCTGCACGGGATCCGGCCGACCGAGCAGCACCGACTCGCGAACGCCGGCCACCGGATGCGGGTCTACCTGCCCTATGGCGAGGACTGGTACGGCTACCTCATCCGCCGGCTGGCCGAGAAGCCCGCCAACCTCGCCCTCTTCGCCCGGAGCATGCTCAGCAAGAAGTGACCCATGACGGGGCCGCCGGCTGACGCCGTTGGTCACCGGAACGCAGGGTTCCCGGGAATTCCGTCGTATCGACGAGAACTCTTGGTGTCAATCGTCCAGTCTGCGAGATGATGTAGCCAGTTTCCCGGCGCGCCGGGGATCGTATGGACAATTGACCGGCGGTAATGATTAGTTGCTAGCCCGCTCGGGGATCGCCACGACAAAGCTGTCGGCTCAGGAGGCCACCACCGAATGATCCGCTATCTGGCGCGTCGACTCGCGCTGATGGTCCCCGTGGGACTCGGGGTGGTCACGCTGACCTTCATCATCATGCAGTTGACCCCGGGCGACCCGGCGATCGCCTACCTCGGCGACAAGGCCACTCCGGAGGCGGTTGCGGCCCTGCGCGCCGAGTGGGGCCTGGACGAGCCGTTGATCACGCAGTACTTCTCCTTCCTCGGCGGGCTGGTGACCGGGGACCTCGGCAACTCGCTGTACTTCAAGGTTCCGATCAGTCAACTGCTCGCGATCCGGATGCCACCCACGCTGATCCTGATGGTGATGGCCTCGGTGCTCGCGGTGGTCATCTCGGTGCCACTGTCCGTCTGGGCCGCGACCAGCCGCAGCGCCGTGGCCGCGGTGGTGATCAGGTTCTTCACCGCCACGGTCCAGGGCATCCCGACCTTCTTCCTCGGCACCTTGATGATCACCTTCTTGGCCGTGCGGTTGCAGTGGTTCCCGGTCGGCGGCTATGGGGACACCTTCGGTGAGCACCTGCACTCGCTGGTACTCCCGGCACTGGCGATTGCGCTCAACATGGTCCCGTTGCTGGTCCGCAGCCTGACCAACTCCATCGGGGAGGCGCTGGAGAGCGAATTCGTCGACTTCGGCCGGTCCAAGGGCCTCAAGGAGACCAGCGTGCTGCTGCACTACGCGATGCGCAACGGCAGCATCTCCGGCATCTCCATCCTCGGCATCCAGATCGGCAACCTAGCTGGCGGGGCGCTGGTGGTGGAGAACGTGTTCGCCATCCCCGGGATGGGCAGCATGCTGATGAACGGGGTCCTCAACCGGGACTTCCCGACCGTGCAGGTGTGCACGGTCGTCTTCGCTGGACTGGTGGTCGCCATCTACCTGCTGACCGACATCGCCTACGGCTGGCTCGACCCGAGGGCGCGGGTGCAGCGGTGACGGCCCCAAGCCAGGTGATCGATCGCCCGCCGGTGCAACGGTTCCGGTTGCCGTTGCCGGCTTTCCTGGTCCGGCACAACCTGCCCCTCTACCTCGGTCTCGTGATCGTCGGCGGCATCGTCGCGATGGCCGTTCTGGCCCCGCTGCTGACCTCCCACGACCCGAACGCCCAGGACCTGCAGAACACCCTTGCGCCCTGGGGTGATGGCCACCTGATGGGGACCGACAACCTCGGCCGCGACATCTGGTCCCGGCTGCTGTTCGGGGCACGGACCGACTTGCTGGTGGCCGCCATCGCGGTGATCATCCCGTTCACGGCAGGCTCCCTGATCGGCGCCCTCTGCGGCTACGTCGGCGGCTGGTTCGACCTGTTGGTGATGCGGATCGCCGACGTCGTGGTCGCCTTCCCCTTCTACGTCCTGGTGATCGCGTTGGTGTTCGTCCTCGGCAACGGGGCGACCAGCATCTACGTCGCGATCAGCCTGGTCAGCTGGGTGGCCTACGCCCGGATCACCCGAGCCGAGACGATGATCCTCCGTGACCGGGACTTCATCGCCGCCACCCGCGCCGGCGGCCTGCCGCACCGGCGGATCGTGGTGCGTCACGTGCTGCCGAACACCGTCACCCAGGGAGTCGTGTACGCGATGAGCGACATCGTGATGAACATCGGCGTGATCGTCACCCTCAGCTACTTCGGACTGGGCATCGTGCCGCCCACCCCGGACTGGGGCCAGATGATGTCAGACGGGCAGCAGTTCATGGCCTCGGGTCGCTACTCGCTCACCCTCGTTCCCGGCGTGGCCGTGGTGATCATCAGCCTCGGTCTCGCGCTGCTGGGCGAGGGCCTCGCCCGAGCCCTGAAGGTGCGCCGATGAGGTCGCCGAACCAGACCACCGACACAGCTCCAACCGTCTCCGGGGCCACCGACGCCGTGACCCCGCTGCTCGAGTTGGACGCGCTCACCATCGACGTCGACCTGCACGGTCGCTCCTTCCGGGCGGTCGACGCCCTCGACCTGACCATCGGCCCGCAGCAAGCGATGGGTCTCGTGGGGGAGTCCGGATCCGGCAAGAGCCTCACCCTGCGCGCGATCATGGGGTTGCTGCCGCCGAACATCAACATCACCTCGGGTGCTGTCAGGTTCCGCGGGGAAGACCTGATCGCTGGCGGGACGGACCGGATCAAGCAGGTGCGAGGGACCGGGATGGCGATGGTCTTCCAGGAGCCCGCGGTGGCGCTGAATCCGATCGCCCGGGTGGGCTCGCAGATCGTCGACGCCGCCATCCAGCACCGCGGCCTGGGGCGCAAGGAGGCCAGGGCGTACGCGATCCATCTGATGGAGCAGGTCGGCATCACCGACCCCGGCCGCCGCGTCGACTCGTACCCGTTCGAACTGTCCGGCGGGATGCGGCAACGGGTGATGATCGCGGCCGCCGTCGCGGGTCGTCCGCAGCTGCTGTTGTGCGACGAACCGACGACCGCGTTGGACGTGACCGTCCAGGCCCAGATCCTCGCCCTGTTCGCCAGCCTCCGGGAAGAGCTGGACATGGGCCTGCTCTATGTCACCCATGACCTGTCCGTGGTCGGTCAGGTGTGCGACGCGGTGACCGTGCTGTACGCGGGCGAACGGGTCGAGGCGGGGTCGTTGCGGCAGGTCTTCGACGAGCCGCGGCACCCGTACACGAAGGCACTGTTGGGGGCGACCCCGCGCATCGACGGGCCGATCACCCGGCTGTCCGTGCTCAGCGAGGCCCAACCCGCACTCACCGACCGTCCGGCCGGCGAGGACTACCCGCGCCGCTGGCCCGATGAGCCGGCGGCGATCCACGAGGAGGCGCGATGACCGAGACCTCGGAGGGCACCGGGGACGTCCTGTTGGACGTGCACGAGGTCACCGTCCGGTACACCGTCGGCGTGGGCCGGGCCAAGCGGCAGTTGGTGGCGGTCGACCAGGCCGATCTGACCGTCGAGGTCGGCCAGATCCGTGCCCTGGTGGGGGAATCCGGCTCCGGCAAGTCCACGCTGGCCCGGGTCGTCTGCGGCCTGGAACGCGACTACACCGGGACAGTGAGCTACGACGGGCAGCCGCTCACGTATCGCCGGACCCGGGACCAGCGACGCCAGGTGCAGATGGTCTTCCAGGACCCGTACGCCTCCCTGGATCCCCGGATGACCGTGGCCCAGACCCTGTCCGAACTGCTGCGTTACCACCGGATCGTGCCGCGGGCGCAGGTCCGGGACCGGTGTCGGGAACTGCTCGAGCGGGTGCACCTGCCGGCCAGCCTGCTCGACCAACGGCCCGCCGGGATGTCCGGTGGCCAACGGCAGCGGGTGGCGATCGCCCGGGCCCTCGCGCTGGACCCCCGACTCCTGGTGGCCGACGAGGCGGTGTCCGCCCTGGACGTGTCCGTCCAGGCCGGGATCGTCAACCTGCTGGCCGACCTGCGCGACGACCTGGGGGTCGCCGTGTTGTTCATCGCCCATGACCTGGCCGTGGTCCGGACCTTGTGTGACGAGGTGTCGGTGATCCACCACGGCCGCATTGTCGAGGAGGGTTCCCGCGACGCCCTCTTCGACGACCCGCAGGACCCGTACACCCGACAACTGCTCGCCGCCGTGCCCCGGTTGCAGAGCGCCCATCTTGACCGCACCGCGTGAACCGTGGGGCGTCCGAAATCAAAGGAGATCGAGGATGAGAGCTCGTACCACTGTCCGGACCACCGGCGTATTGGCCGCCGGCGTGCTGCTGTTGGCCGCCTGCGGAGGAGGAGGCGGTGACGACGGTGGCAGCGGTGGAGGTGGTGAGCCACAGCCCGGCGGCGACCTGGTGATGGTGCGCGCCGACGACCCGAGCACCCTGATGCCGACTGAACCCAGTGACAACGCCTCCATCTGGGTGATCCAGAACGTGTACGACACCCTGGTCGTGGCCAGCGACGACGGGCAGGAGATCGAGCCCGGCCTGGCCGAGGAGTGGGAGCAGTCCGAGGACAAGCTGACCTGGACCTTCCAACTGCGCGAAGGAGTGACCTTCCACAACGGCGACCCCCTGACGGCCGACGATGTGAAGTTCTCCATCGACCGGGCCACCGATCCGGAAATGCCGTTCGGCAGCCTGAACGAACAGATCGAGTCGGTGGAGGCGCCCGACGAGACGACGGTCGTGGTGACCACCAAGGTGCCGTGGGCCCCGCTGCCGGCCGACCTGGCCCTGTTCGCCAACTCGATCGTGCCGACGGACTTCGCCGGCCTGTCGGAGGAGGAGTTCGCCGAGAAGCCGATCGGCAGTGGACCCTTCAAGTTCGACAGCTGGACCAGGGGTCAGAGCCTCAAGGTGGTCAAGAATGCGGACTACTGGGAGGAGGGCAAGCCCTACCTGGACTCGGTCACCTTCAACACCGTGCCGGACGCCAACACTCGTGCGCAACAGGTGGTCGGGGACCAAGCGCAGATCAACGAATTCCCGCCCTACTCCACGATCGAGGGGCTGCGGACCACGCCGAACGTGCAGGTCGAGACCTTCGACTCCAGCAAGATCAACTACATCAACGTGAACCACCGGGAAGCTCCGCTGAACGACGTGCACGTCCGCCGGGCGCTCTCGATGGCGCTGGACCGCGAGTCAATGATCGACGCCGTCACGTACGGGAATGCGCAGCAGGCCACCACCTTCATGTCGCCCGCCCTGTGGGGCCACGACCCGGAGATCGAAGGCCTGCAGTTCGATGTCGAGGCGGCCAAGGCTGAGCTGGCGAAGTCGGAGCACAGCGGCGGGGACCTGTCGATCGAGATGACCATATCCAGCGGCGACCCGGACGACAGCGCCATCGCCCAGATTGCCCAGGAGGCCTTCGCCCAGATCGGGGTGGAACTCACGATCAACCCGCTCGATCCGGCAACGGCACGGGAGAACAGGGCGAACGGAAACTTCGAGTTGATCACCGCCTACGCCACGACCGACATCACCGACCCGGACCAGATGGTCGGCTTCCTGGTACGCGGCGGCAACCGCATCAACAGCGGGTACGCCAACGACGAGCTCGACGCCGCCGCCTCGAAGGCGGCGCAGACGGAGGATCGGGCCGAGCGGGAGGAGCTCTACTCCCAGATCCAGCAGATCGCGACCGACGAAGTGGCGGTGATCCCGCTCTACTACTCCCCGGCCGTGTTCTCCTTCTCCGACTCGGTCAAGGGCTTCAAGACCACCGCGGTCGGCAGCTACACCCTGCGCGACACCTGGCTGGACGACTGAAGTCGGACCTCCGCTGGTCGAGCCGCCCTTCCGCTGGTCGAGCCTGTCGAGACCACTCCCTTGTTGGCAACGGAACTGGACCTCGTTGGTGGCCGGGCGGTGGTTGCGTGGGCTGCGCTCGGTGGTGGGATCGGGCAGGGTGCTGGCTGAGTTGATCACCACCAGGTGATCATGGTCGGTGGTCGGGTCGTCAAGCATTTCCAGCCTGCCTCACCCACCACCGAGCTCCGCCCTGCGGTGCCCACCGCACGGCTGCCGCTGGTCGAGCCCCTCCGCTGGTCGAGCCCCTCCGCTGGTCGAGCCCCTCCGCTGGTCGAGCCTGTCGAGACCACTCCACGCCTGCCGAAGAAAGACGCCGGAATCCCGGAATCGGCCCGTGTTCCTTGTGGATGCAGGGAAAAGTGTCAGTGGGGATCTCTAGGCTTGGGGTATGTCGGCAACGGTGGACACGATGCCCGGGGATGAGGATCTCGACCTGATCGAGGCCGCCC
>JBQDIN010000074.1:0-18917 GCA_052094425.1 Propionibacteriaceae bacterium | reverse complement strand
CGGCGCTCGGACCCCTGCACTTCTTCACCGGCATCTTCGCCGGTGTCGGCTATGCCGCGCTCTTCGGACTGATCGGCCACCGGCTCGGCGGGCGCGCGGCCTCCGGAAGCCTCCCGGTCCGTGGATTGGTGGCCCTGGGGCGCCGGTCCCTCAGCGGATACCTCACGCAGTCCGTGGTGTACGGGCCGTTGCTGTGCGCCTGGGGACTCGGCCTCGGCGCCCAGCTGTCCAGTTGGTCGGCGATGCTGCTCGCCATCACCGTCTGGCTGCTGACCGTCGGTGCCGCACTGATGTTGGAGCGGAGTGGGCGACGTGGCCCGGCCGAAGTGCTGCTGCGCCGACTGGCGTACCGCAGGGCTCGATGAGCTCGTTCGTCAATCCGCCGCCGGATGATCAGCTGGAGGCATCGTCAGCAGGCCGCGGACCACACGCTCGGCGAGCTCGGTGTCAGCGGGGGCCTGGCCCTCGAGCTCGATCGCGACGGCTTCCAAGGAACTGATGATGGCCAGGGCGACCGCCCGCGCCCCGGGTTCGGCCGGGACCTTGCCGTCGCGCTGGGCGGCGGCGACCAGCTCGGCGCAGCGGCTGATCAATCGGTCGATCACCCGCTGGACCGCCGCCCCGACCGGGTGCTTCGGGTCCCGGAACTCCACCTCCAGGTAGCGCATCGCCCGGCTCATTTCGCGCCGGGAGTAGATCGCGTGGCCCCGAGCGACCGCGAAGAGCACCTCCACCGGGTCATCGTCGGTGGTCAACAGATGGCCGATCTCGGCGTCCCAGCTCTCCTCGATCCAGTTCACGACCGCTTCGGCGAGCTCCTCCTTGCCGGCGAACTGGTGGTAGAGGGCACCTCGGGTGTAGCCGGCCTCGCGGGCCACCTCGTTCAGGGTGAGCCCGGTGTACCCCCGGCGGGAGATGCCACGCGCCGCTGCCTCCAGCAGGGCGTTGCGACTCTGTTCCCGGCGCTCGGCCTGGGTTCGCCTCGTCCGGCCGGTGGATTCTGATGGCACAGGCACGCGAGCAGCATCGCACATCGGTGCCATCTGGCCGTGGCCGCTTGTGCAGTTACATGCAGACATATACGCATGTTAGTTTGGTCGACAACCACTACCGATCGGACGTTCTGATGGATCTTTCCCGCAAGCGCACTGCCTTGACCAAGGCCGCCGGCTGGACCGCGATCACCCTCGGCGCCGTGCACACGATCGTGGCTCCGTACGACACCCGCGAGCAGTGGCGGCAGGCGACCCGAGAGGGGTGGTGGGGCCGGTTCACCCTGCGACAGGCGAAGACGGTCCCGCAGTACCAGCGCTCCGAGGCGTTCTGGGTGTCAGCCGGCAGTTTCGGTGTGCCGATACTGGCCCTGGGCGCCCACATCCTCTGGTCACAACGGAAGGGCCAGCGGGTTCCGGGCTGGCTTGGCTGGATTCTGCTCGCCTGGGGGATCCCGACCGCGACTGCCCTCCCCGGGTCCCCCGCGTGGGCCATCCCGGCGATCGGTGGTCTGGTCGTGCTGGGTGACCGAGACCGCAGTGATCAAGAAACCCCGGCTGTCGTCCGAGTGTGAACCTTGATCATTCCTTGTCTGCGTGGCCCAACGACTTCTCCGGGGCGACCAGATCGCGGACCCGGCGCTTCAGGTCGCGCAGCAGCCACGTGCACCGGGTGCAGTAGGTGATGGTGACCCGCGGTGACGTCATGGCCTCATGGTCCCAGTAGCCGGAGCGCTGCCTCTCGGCAGGTGATCCACGCGGGGTGGGTGACGGTGATCATCGCGAAGTGATCAGCACCCGGGACGATGATCAACTCGGCGATGTCGCCGGCGGCCCGGGCGGCTCGGACGAAGTCGACCGACTGGGCGACCGGCACGTCCTGATCATGGTCGCCGTGCACGCAACTGATGGGCACCCCGAAGGGGAGCAGCGCAGTGGGGGAGGCGGCTGCGTACCGGTCGGTGGCGGTGTCGGGTCCGCCGCCGAGCAACCGCTGGGTGGCGCCGTCGCCCAGACCGTCCCGGGCGGCCGCCTCGAGGTCGAGTACGCCCGCCTGGCTGACCACTCCGGTGAGCGCCAGGCCTTCGGTCCGCGCCGCGAGCAGGGCGGCCAGGTGTCCACCGGCTGAGTGGCCGACGGCCGCCACCCGGGACAGGTCGAGCACGGCCGCGCCGTGCTCCACGGCCAGGCCCTCGGCAACCGCCCCCAACGCGTCGACGGCGGCGTACACGTCATCGACGGTGCCCGGCCAACCGCCGCCGTCCTGCCCGACCCGGCGGTACTCCACGTTCCAGGCGGCCACCCCGGCCTCGGCCAGGTCCGCGGCCAGTGGCCGACCCAGTGCGAGGTCGTAGCGTTCCTTCCAGAACCCGCCGTGAACGACCACGACGACCGGGTACGGGCCCGGGCCGGACGGCAGCGTGAGTTCAGCGAACTGCGCCGGATGCCCTCCGTAGGGGAACCGCGCAGGGGTGCGGTCCGGGTGGCTGGTCATACCCGGATTCTGGACCATGCTGTGGATCAGGGGCCAGCCTGTCCGCGGCGGCGGTTAGCGTACGGGGAGAGACAGAAGGAGGTCAGGGGATGCGGCAAGCCGATCGACGCCGGGAGGCGAATGGTGATCCGGACGCCTCCGCCGTGTACGCGGCCGAGGAGGCGTGGTGCCACTGGCTGGACACGGCAGCCGACACCGCGGCCGGGTCGATCACCGTCGACGGCCTCGCCTACACCCCCGAGGTGGATCCCCGCTTCGTCGATCCGGAGGCCGCCGGGGCCTACGTCGAACGAGTGCTGGCCCACTTGCGCGAGTCCGGGCGGCCGTACGGTGGCCGCGAGGGCTTGCCCGTGCAGGTCCGATCCCGGCGGGGCAACCGGATGGCCCACTACACACCCGCGACGATGACCATCGCGTTGCCCTCCTTCGAGGTCGGCGGCCGGTGGTCGTTGCGCGCCGGCGTCGCGCTGCACGAACTCGCCCACCACCTGGCCGACGAGACCGGCCACGGGGCTCACTGGCGCAGCACGTTCCTGCGGTTGTTGGAGGACATCGGGTCGACCGAGTCGGCCCGACTGCTCACCGCCTGTTACGCCGTGGAGGGCCTCGACGGGGCCGGTCACACCTCCGACGACTCGACTCTCACGCGGATCGCGAAGCTGCTGCGCCAGGCCGAACGCACCAGCAACGACGCCGAGAAGCAGGCCTTCTTCGGCAAGGCCCAGGCCTTGGCCACCCGGAACTCGATCGCGCTCGCCGTCGCCCGCGCCCACGGCGAACGGGAGGAGCGGCGGGAGGAGCCGGTGATCGAGACCTGTCGGATCGGCCAGCGCGGTCAGCGGGGGCTGGCCCGCTACGTCCGGCTCTTGATCAACATCGCTCACGCCAACGACTTGAAGTGCACCATCTCCGGCGACTCCACGGCCGTCCAGCTGCACGGCTTCGCGTCCGACATCGCCGTCACCCGTGCGCTGTACGAGTCTTTGGTGGTTCAGATGGTCGCCGCGTGCGAGCGCCACCTGGCCACCACCGAGGCCGAGATCGGCGAGCGGTTCAACCGGCGTACCGGCCGCTGGGAGGTCAAGCCCGTCGCCACCATCACCCGACGGATCGCCTTCTACGAGGCGTTCGGGGAGCGGATCGGCCGACGCCTCGACCGGGCCCGGGAGGAGGCCGTACGCGAGGCGACCGTGGAGGATTCGGCTGGGCGACCCGTGGAGCGCTCGGGGTCGGCGGCTGGGCCGTCCGGCGCGACCGGTGGGACCGCGCTCGCCCTGCGGCAGAAGGAAGTGGCAGTGCACGACTTCTTCGCCGAGAGCCTGCGGAGGAACAACATCCGCGGGTCCTGGAGCGGGGATCGGCGGTCGGCTGCCTTCGACGCCCCGGAGGCTGCCGACGCCGGTAGCAGGTCGGCGGCCCGGGTCCCACTGGGCACCCAGCGTGCCCTCGACTGACCGCAGCTGAGTTGATTGGTTCACCGAGCCCGAGGCGATGAAGCGTCCGTGAAAGCCACGAAGGAGGCGCCGGGAACTCTGGGGCAAAACCGTGAGTTGAACGGAGAGCATCCCATGTGTCATTGGTGGGTTGGCAGTTCACGTTGGCGGGCGCTCGATCTGACAGACACCAGCCCGGGGCCGTATGCGAAAGCGAGGAAGGTCGGGTATGCCACCCACCTCACGAGGAGAATCAGGTGGGAACGCCCGCCATCGGGTGCGCGCGGCCACCGTGCGTCGGGAACGCCGGCGGCGCAACACCAAGCTCACTGTGTCTCTCGTCGCGGTCGGTGTACTTCTCACTGCGGGTGCTTTGATCTACCGGGGTGTGGATCAGTCGCCGCAAGCCACGCCTGCTGGACCGCCGTCAGTCGTGGCGCACCCCGAGGCCCTGGTCGACGAGGACACTCGGGTGCTTTCCCAGGCACCTGGCGCTGAGGTGGCCCTCGTCGAGTTCCTGGACTTCGAGTGCGAGGCCTGCCGTGCGGTCTATCCCGCGATTGAGCAGTTGCGACAGCAATACGACGGAGAAGTCACGTTCGCGATCAAGTACTTCCCGATCGAATCGCACTTCAACTCGATGCGCGCCGCCCGGGCAGTGGAGGCCGCCGCCCAGCAGGGCCAGTTGGAGGGCATGTACAAGCTGATGTACGAGACCCAAGCCGAGTGGGGTGAGCAGCAGGTTGCGATGGATGACCGATTCCGCGACTACGCGGTGCAGCTCGGTGTGGACATGGACGCGTGGGACGCCGCCTATGACGACCCGGCCACTGAGGCCCGAATCCAGGAGGACATGGACGAGGGCGATGAACTCGAGGTCACCGGCACTCCGACCTTTTTCCTCAACGGTGAACGGCTTGAGCCGGAGTCCTTGCAGGACCTGACCGACGCCATCGACGCCGCACTGGCGGAAAAGTGAGCCTCCCGGAGTCCCCGGCCCCGCCACCTCCCGACTCAGTCGCCGAGGGAGAGGACGCGGCAGACCAGGAGGGGGAGGTCGAGCCGGCCGACGATCCGGCGGGCGACTTCGTCACTCCGCGCACGCTGGGGCTCGTGCTTCTCGTCGCAGGACTCGTCGGCCTCGTCGCGGCCTTCGTGCTGGCCGTGGAGAAGTTCAAGTTGCTGTCCAACCCGTTCTACCAGCCCACCTGCTCGATCAGCGAGCGGTTCAGCTGCACCTCGGTCATGACCTCACCCCAGGCCGAGGTGTTCGGATTCCCGAATCCCCTGCTGGGGATAGCGGGCTTCGCCGTGGTTGCCGCCACCGGAGCCGTCCTCACCACCGGCGTACGGCTCCCCTTGTGGTACTGGCGTGCCGCCCAAGGCGGGGTGCTGTTCGGGATCGGATTCGTGCACTGGCTGATGTGGCAGAGCGTCACCAGCATCGGTGCGCTGTGCCCCTACTGCATGGTGGTGTGGGCGGCCATGATCGTGATCTTCGTCTACCTCACCCTGCACCACCTGCGGATCAGTGCTCCGGCCGGAATCCGCACATCCGTGGGCGCCCTCGCCCGCTTCCACTCCACCGTTGTCGCTGCCTGGCTCCTCATGATCGCCGCCGGAGTCATCATCACATCCCTCTGACAGTGCGTCCGTGCCTTCTGCAGCAGTGCAGACATCGCGCACTCGACACCTTCCCAACCACTGTCCGGCGATGTGTGCATCCGGGCAGCGAACTGTAGGCTGAGGGTGTGCCCCGAGCTGATGGTCGCCTGAACCATGACATTGACCCTCACGAACGCGGACCCCAGGACGCCTGTGGTGTCTTCGGCGTCTGGGCTCCCGGCGAGGAGGTGACCAAGCTCACCTACTTCGGCCTGTACGCCCTGCAGCACCGCGGCCAGGAATCCGCCGGGATCGCCGTCAGCAACGGGTCCCAGATCATGGTCTTCAAGGACATGGGTTTGGTGTCCCAGGTCTTCGACGAGGCCACCCTCAGCTCGCTGCGCGGCCACCTCGCCATCGGGCACGCGCGGTACTCGACCACCGGCGCCAGCGTGTGGAGCAACGCGCAACCGACCTTCCGGCCCACCCTGAGCGGCGGACTGGCCCTCGGGCACAACGGCAACCTGACCAACACCGTCGAACTCGAGTCCTGGCTCACCGAACGTGACCAAGCCAGCACCTCGCTCACCCCGGGGGCGCTGTCCGGCGACACCCACAACGACACCGCCCTGATCACCGCGCTGATGTCGACCTTCTCTGACCTCGGCACCGAGGAGGCAGCCGCCCAGGTCCTCCCGCGGCTGCGCGGGGCGTTCAGCCTGGTGTTCATGGACGAGGAGACCCTCTACGCCGCGCGCGACCCGCAGGGCATCCGCCCGCTGGTGCTGGGCCGACTGGAGCGCGGCTGGGTGGTGGCCAGCGAGACGGCCGCCCTCGACATCGTCGGTGCCTCCTTCATCCGCGAGGTCGAGCCCGGCGAGATGATCGCGATCGACGAGTCCGGCCTGCGGTCGCGCTCCTTCGCCGAGCCGGAGCCGAAGGGCTGCCTCTTCGAGTTCGTCTACCTCGCCCGTCCGGACACCACCATCTCCGACCGCCGGGTGCACTCGGTGCGGGTCGAGGTGGGTCGCACCCTGGCCCGGGAATACCCGGCCGAAGCCGACTTGGTCATCCCGGTCCCGGAGTCCGGCACCCCCGCCGCGATCGGGTACGCCGAGGAGTCGGGGATCCCGTACGGCCTCGGCCTGGTGAAGAACTCCTACGTCGGCCGTACGTTCATCCAGCCCAGCCAGACGATCCGCCAGCTCGGCATCCGGCTCAAGCTCAATCCGCTCCGCGACGTGATCGCCGGCAAGCGGTTGGTGGTGGTGGACGACTCCATTGTCCGCGGCAACACCCAGCGCGCCCTGGTCCGGATGCTGCGGGAGGCCGGCGCGGCCGAGGTGCACGTCCGGATCTCCTCCCCGCCGGTGAAGTGGCCCTGCTTCTACGGCATCGACTTCGCCAGCCGCGCCGAGTTGGTCGCCACCGGGCTCGAGGTGGACGAGATCTGCCGCTCCATCGATGCGGACTCGCTGGGCTACGTCAGCCTCGACGGGCTGGTGGCCGCCACCGAACTGCCCAAGCAGGACCTGTGCCGGGCGTGCTTCGACGGGGTCTACCCGGTCGAGTTGCCGCTGGAGGAGCGCGTCGGCAAGCACGGCGTGGCCTCGGACGAGACGGAACCCCGTACCGGCGTCGACGGTCTCGGCGCAGTGGTGGCCGGAGTGGGCGGCTCGGACGCCCTGACCCGCCCGTGAGCCGCGTGAAGCCGCGCGATCGGGCCGCCGGTGTGCCAAGGAACCATGCAGTGTGCCGGGCAAATTTGCCCGGCAGACTGACGGTCTACCACGCACACGTGGTAAACCGACACGACCACGGACGGCAAGCGGAGGAGTGCAGGAGTGACTGAGCCGACCGCGTACGCGGCTGCCGGGGTGGACATCGAGGCCGGGGACCGGGCCGTCCAACTGATGAAGGCGTCAGTGGAACGGACCCGTCGGCCGGAAGTGTTGGGGGGCATCGGCGGGTTCGCCGGGTTGTTCGACGCGTCCGCGTTGGCCCGCTACCGGCACCCGCTGCTGGCCACGTCCACCGACGGGGTCGGCACCAAGGTGGCGATCGCCCAGGCGATGGACGTGCACGACACGATCGGCTTCGACCTGATCGGGATGCTCGTCGACGACCTGGTCGTGTGCGGAGCCGAGCCGCTCTACGTCACCGACTACATCGCCTGCGGCAAGCTCCATCCGGAGCGGATCGCCGCGATCGTCGAGGGCATCTCGGCGGCCTGTGTCGAGGCGGGTGCGGCCCTGCTCGGGGGCGAGACCGCCGAGCACCCCGGACTCCTCGATGCCGACGCGTACGACGTGGCCGGGGCGACCACCGGCGTGGTCGAGTCGGACGAACTGCTCTCCCCGGACCGGGTCCGGCCCGGTGACGTCGTCTTGGCGATGGCCTCCTCGGGGCTGCACTCCAACGGGTACTCCCTGGTCCGCAAGGTGTTCCTAACCGACGCCAACTGGTCCCTCGACCGGGAGGTGCCCGAGTTCGGGCGGACGCTGGGGGAGGAGCTGCTCACCCCGACCAAGGTGTACGCCCGGGACTGCCTCGAGTTGATCGCCGCCTGCCGTACGGCCGCCGGCGGCGACGGGGTGCACGCAATGAGCCACATCACCGGCGGCGGACTGGCCGACAACCTGGCCCGGGTGCTCCCGGCCGGGACGAGCGTGGTCGTGGACCGTTCGACGTGGCAGCCCGCTCCGGTCTTCGGGCTGGTCCGCGAACTCGGTGGGTTGGGTCTGGCCGATGTGGAGGCCACCCTGAACATGGGGGTCGGGATGGTGGCTATCCTCCCCGCCGACCTCGTGCAGCCCGCGCAGGAGGTGCTCACCGCCCGCGGTGTGGACTCGTGGGTCTGCGGTGTCGTCGACGCCGGCCCGGCCGCCGGGCAGCCCGCCGTGGTGACGTGCGAGGGAACCCACATCGGCTCGTGAGTGCTCACCGATGCACGCACTGAGCGGGTCCGGATTTGCGAGGTTGGATCGGTTGGGTAACCTATGCCCTACGACATCAACCACCAGGCGCCGCGGCTCCGGCCGCAGGCAGACGAACCCAAGGGGGTCGACCCGATATGGGGCGCGGCCGTGCAAAGGCGAAGCAGACCAAGGTCGCTCGCGAACTCAAGTATCGATCCATTGATACCGACTTCTCCTCACTGGAGCGCGAACTCCGCGGTGAGGATGAAGATGGGCAGGGGGCTCCGCCGACTGTGCCGGAGGCCTACGCCGATCTGGCGGTCGAGGACGAGGACGACTCCGATGGTGGTCACTACGACGACCTGAGGAAGTCCGGCTAGAAGTCCGGCTCTCCACCCACCGTCGTCGCCACGTTCCCGTGTCGACGACGGCAGTCGGTGACCCACTACGCTGGGAACATGACCGGCTGGCACCCTGACCTGCTCGACGGATTCGAGTCCCGCGATCTCCCCGTCTCCGAGGACGTGCCGGTCGCGGGTGAGCCCGTGGACGTCGATCTCGTCGCCACCCTGGTCCGCCGGCAGGACGTTCACACCCGGCGGGCGGTGCTCTACCTGCACGGGTGGAACGACTACTTCTTCCAGACCCATCTGGCCGAGCACTGGGCCGCGATGGGCTACGACTTCCATGCCCTCGACCTGCGTCGGTACGGGCGGAGCCACCGCCGCGGCCAACTGTTCGGCTATGTGGTGGACTTGGACGACTACACCCAGGAGATCGACGCCGCGATCGAGATCATCCGCGCCGACCACGACGAGTTGCTGCTGATGGGGCACTCCACCGGCGGGCTGATCGCGGCCCTGTGGGCCTCGGACCATCCGGGAGTGGCCGACGGGTTGGTGCTGAACTCGCCGTGGCTGGACCTGCAGGGTTCGGCCATGGTGCGGGCCCTCGGCGGGCCGGTGATCGACCGGCTCGGCGCCAGTCTGGGGACGGCGATCCTCAAGTTGCCCGATGCCGGCTTCTACGCCCGGGTGCTGCATGCGGACAAGGACGGGGAGTGGACCTACGACACCGACCTGAAGGCCAGCCCCTCGCCGCCGGTGCGGGTCGGCTGGCTCCGGGCGATCCTGCAGGGCCACCAACGGGTGGCGGCCGGCCTCGACATCGACTCGCCGGTGCTGGTGATGTGTTCGGCGCGGTCGGACTTCCGGCGGAAGTGGAGCGAGGACTTCAAGCAGGCGGACACGGTGCTGGACGTGGAACAGATCTCCGCCCGCGCGGGCCGGCTGGGCTCGGACGTCACCCTGCGCCGCTTCGACGGCGGTCTGCACGACCTGGTGTTGTCCGCCCCGGAGGTACGCAAGCGGGTGCTGGCCGCGATGGAGCACTGGACCCTCGACTATTGCCGTCAGGAACACCATTTCTCACCCTGACGGGGGGTTTGTTCTGCCTGCCCGATGGGTGAGGATGGAGGTGTGACTGACAAACCGCACGTAGTGGTCCTGGGAGCCGGCTTCGGCGGCGTGAACGCGGCCGAGACATTGGCCAAGGACGGATGCCGGGTCACCCTGATCGACCACCGCCCGTACAACACCTTCCAGCCGTTGCTCTACCAGGTGGCGACCGGTGGGCTGAACCCCGGCGACATCACCTACTCGCTGCGTGCGTTCATCGCGCGCTTCGATGGCCTGGTGGGCTACCGACGGGCCAGCGTCACCGATCTGGACCAGGACGCCCGGGAGATCATCTGCGACGACGGCAAGCGGATCAGTTACGACTACCTGATCATCGCCATCGGCGTGAAGGTGAACCACTTCGGCATTCCCGGAGCGGCCGAGTACAGCATGTCGATGTACACGCGTGCCGACGCACTGCGGGTCCGGGACACGATCTTCGGCGGGATCGAGCGGATTGCCGGGAGCTCGGAGGACGGCACCGGAACCTTCACCACCGTCGTCGTGGGCGGCGGCGCGACCGGGGTCGAGATGGCGGGCACCTTGGCCGAGTTGCGCGACTTCGCACTGCCCAAGGCCTATCCCGAGATGGACCCCGACCGCAGCCACGTGGTGCTGGTCGAGATGGCGCCGCACCTGTTGATGCCCTTCGACCAGTCGCTGCGCGACTACACCTATCGGCAGTTGCAGAAGCGGAACGTCGACGTCCGGGTGGAGACGGCCATCTCGAAGGTCGAGCCCGATCGGGTGGAGTTCGACGACGGCACCGCCCTGGAGGACGTCGACCTGGTCATCTGGGCCGCCGGCATCTCCGGTGCGGACCGCCTCAAGCGGTGGAATCTGCCACTCGGCAAGGGAGGGCGGATCGAGGTCGACAGTGATCTGCGGGTGAAGGGGTCGGAGCGCGTCTTCGCCGTCGGTGACACCGCGGTCGACCCGGACAACCCGCTGCCGCAGCTGGCCCAGCCGGCCATTCAGGGCGGTACGCACGCGGCCCGACAGATCCTCCGGCTCGCCGCTGGGATCGAGACCGTGCCGTTCGCCTACATCGACAAGGGCACCATGGCCACCATCGGCAACCGGGCGGCGGTGGCCGAACTGTTCAAGGGTGCGGTGAAACTGCGCGGCACCATCGCCTGGCTGCTCTGGATCGCGGTGCACCTCTTCAGCCTGCTGGGTGGGCGAAATCGGATCCAGACGATGCTCAACCTGACCTTCCGTTACATCACCTACCCGTTGCGTCGGACCGGCGTCATCGTCGGCGACGTGCACGACACCCCGGCCCAGCGGGCCGTCGACCCCGACCAGTCCCTCTGACCGGGCGTTGCTCGTCGCGCTGAGACCAGGAGGCTGAACGAATTGGACACCGGAATGGTGCTGCTCGCGGTGGGGCTCGTCCTCATCGTGTTCGCACCGCTGATCGGGGTGGGTTTCTGGCGGCGGTGGCGCCACTGGTCCCGCACCGTCGCCACTGTGACCAAAGTGAAGGTGGAGACGCGGAGGGCGTCCTCGGGGGCCTCGACGAACCACTATTGGGCCACGTACCGGTTCACCGACGCCGCGGGTGAGGTGCACTCCGGGAAGGAGTACATGTTTCGGCGGCCGAAGAAGGGGGACGAGTTCCGACTGCGCTACGACCCGGAGCAGCCGGAGAACAGCAACGCGTCCTCGGGTGATCGCCCCCTCCTGATCGTTCTGCTCGGAGCCCTGCCGGTGGCCGGAGCAGCGCTGATTGTGTGGGGGTTCCTGCTGCTGTACGGCGGCTGATCCTGCACTTCGGGCGAGTGTGCCGGATCAGTCCTTCTGGTCTGCAGCTGCGTGGAAGTCGAGCGCCGTCGCGACCCACCGAGCGAGGTCAGCTCCGGTCCGGAGCCCGTCACCGTCGACCGTGAGCCAGCTGGGGCCCATCGGCCGATCCTTGCCCATGAAGGAAGGTCGGGCGCCCCGGTGCTGCAGGAGGTCCTCGTACTGGTCCGGGTCGACCCGCACCAGGAGCGTCCCGTCCTTGCCGACGGAGACCAGCATCCGGTCGTCGAGCATGAACGCCGTGCCGCCGAACATCGCGACCTCCCGTACGGAGCGCCCGGACGGCAGGGCGGACCGGATCCGTTCCACCAGCGCCGCACGTGGCTCGGTCATGGTTGTAGCTCCGCCCGGACTGGGCGGGGATCGGTACGGCTGCGCATGATCATCGTCCGCCCTTGGCGATGTAGTCGGGTCCCTCGTAGTGGAGGTACAGGCTGGCGATCACCCCGTCGGTGTAGCCGAACACCTCGGCGAAGCGGACCGTTCCGTCGGGCATCGTCGCGTCGTACAGCACGGCGGAGCCCTGCCCGTCATGGACCTCGCGCAGGACGTCGATGCTGCGCACCGTGCTGATGAAGCCGGACACGCCCTGCAGGAATCCCTCCGTCGCATCGGACAGGGTGCCGGCGAGGGTGCCGCTGAACTCGAGCTGATCGGAGAGCAGTGGGCGCAACTCCGCACCGTCGCGATAGGCGTCGATGCCGCCGGTGAGGATGCGGTAGTACTGCTGCAGCACCGTCGGAGCGGCGGGGGACAGGATGGGCATGGATTCAGTCCTTCGGTGTCGGTGTGTTCGGACAACTACTATAAAATCTCTAGTATCTTGGACGTCATGTCAAGGGGTGTGCAGAAATGAAGTCGTACGGCCAACTCTGTGCCGTGGCGCGATCACTCGACGTCGTCGGTGATCGGTGGACCCTGCTGATCGTGCGTGAACTCCTGCTCCGGGACCGGGCCCGCTTCTCCGAGTTGGAGCGCGGACTTCCCGGGATCGCCCCGAACCTGCTGGCCTCGCGGTTGAAGGAACTCGAGCGTGCGGATGTGGTCGAACGTGATCGGCTCGCGACCACGGGAAGCTCGGCCGGGTACCGACTCACGCGGCGGGGGTGCGAGCTCGAGGGGGTCATTCGCGAACTGCTCAAGTGGGGGGCCGCGACCGTGCCCGATGCCCCAGCCGATGCCGTCTTCCAAATGCACTGGTTGGCCCTGCCGGCACGTCACCTGCTGCGCGACAACAGTCCAACCGGCGAGGAGCTGACGGTCCGGTTCGGTGACGTACGGGACGGGTTCGACGTGCTGGCCTCCCACGGAACGGTGGAGGTCGGACCGTGCGATCCCGACAGTGAACCGCTGGCCACGGTGCGAGGTCCCGGACCGGCCCTGGTGGGAATGATCCAGGGTGCCATCCCGCGGGACCGCCGTACGGCGGTCGGAATCGTCATCGCCGGCGACGAACGTGCGGTGGACCGGATTCTCCCGACCGGATCGCCGTGACCCGGGGGCGGCTGGTGGTGCGTCTCCCCATTGACTCACCTGTTCAGGGTCGGTGCCGGGGAATATCCCGATGACGAGGGAGGGGTCGGCGGCCTAGGTTCGTGCCCATGACCGAGCAGACTGCGCCCGATCAGCCCTCGATCCAAGCGACGAACGAGCCGACCCACCTTCCCCCTGCCGCCCGGGCCCGGCTGCACTGGGTGGACAACCTCCGGGTGGGTCTGACGATCCTGGTGATCATCCACCACTGTGCCCTCACGTACGGGAACATCCCGCTCTGGTTCTACAACGAAGTGGCGCAGGACCCGTCCGGTGGGCTGCTCGACGTCGTGGTGGTCGTGAACCAGACCTTCTTCATGGGGCTCTTCTTCTTCCTGTCCGGGCTGTTCGTCCCGCGTTCGATCGACCGCAAGGGCTCGGGAGGCTTCAGTCGGGACCGCTTGATTCGGCTCGGCCTTCCCTTGCTGGGCTTCCTGATCCTGCTGCGTCCACTGGCCGGCCTGTACGGGTGGCTGACCACTGAGGACCGACCGTCCTTCGGCCTGCACTACGTGCTGACCTGGGACCCGGGACCGACCTGGTTCCTCGAGGTCCTACTCGTCTTCTCCCTCGTCTACGCGGTGATCATCGCCGTGCGGCCCCGAGCCGACACCGAGACCCTGCTGGGGGAGGCCGCGAAGCCGTCCGGAGCGCGCGTGGTCGGTTTCCTCGCCGGCCTGGCACTGGTCATCGGGGCGGCAATGGGCCTGTGGATGCAACTCGTCCCGACGGGCACCTACTGGCCGGTCGTGGGACTGCCGACTCCGTCGTACCTGCCCCAGTACGCGATCATGTTCGCCCTCGGCATCGTGGTCACCCGGCGGGACTGGCTGCGGGTGCTGCCGGGCTGGGCCGGCTGGATCGGGGCCGCCCTCTTCGTCGTGTCCGTGCCCCTGTTCGGGATGTCCCTGCTGGCGTCCGGAGCCGGTACGACCGCCGCCAACCAACTGGCCGAGGGCCTGGCGACCGGATTCGCCGGGGTCGGCCTGAGTGTGATGTGGCTGGTCGTCTTCCGGCGGCTCTTCGATCACACCGGTCGACTCGCCGCCTTCCTCTCCGCCAATGCGTTCGCGGTCTACGTGATCCACCCGGTGGTGCTGGTCTGGGTGGCCGTCCTGTTGTCCGGCCTCTCCACCGTCGCCATCGCCAAGTTCGCCGCGTTGTTGATCATCTCGGTCCCGGCCTGCTGGCTGCTTGCTGCGCTGCTACGCAAGATCCCGGCGGTCGGCCGGGTGATGTGACGGTCGGATCTCGCCAGTCTGGTAGGAAGGTTTTCGCTGAGGAGTCAGGGCGGCATCTTCTGGCAGCGAGATACCAATTTTTCCGCTCTGACGGAACTCGTCGGCTTCGGGGAACTCCTCGTAGTGCGTGATGTCGCCCTCGAGGGAAAGCAATAGAACTCGCACCTCAGCTGGCGTTGCGCGGAAGAATTCCCGGCGACGGTTGACGCGGTTTACTCTCTTGGTCTCCAGCGCCTTGTGGAGGGTGTTCTCGATACCCACAGCATCCTCAGAGAAGAACAATGCATGTACGTCGTACCGGAAAGGGACTGATGCGTCTCCAAGCTCGCGGATACGATCCAGAGGTTCCAGTCTGCGAGTCATGCCGATCTTGACGACGTCTTGGCCGAACGAGCCGACGTTGGAGATCACGTACACGTATCCAGCGCGGACGTTTGCTGCCCGGAAGTCCAAACTGGCGATCGCGGAATCGAGTTCTATGACGTCTTGTTCTAGGCGCGTCGCCGCTGCGATGTCATTCTTGGCTCGAAGGGCACTAGCTGCTGCCATCTTGTGGTCCCGTTCCTTCTCTACCTTGGCGCGCTCTTTGAGCAGCTCTGCCTGCGCCCGTTGCTCCTCTCGAAGACGTACCCGCTCCTCTCGTGCTTGCTCGGCCTCTCGCGCCTTCTTTTCGACGTGGTCGGCCGTGAGCTCCAACTCCTTCACGCGGAGTTTGTGGTAATAGGGGGTAATCTTGATGTCCATTGTCGAGCCGAGTCGTTCGATGACCGCAGTTGTCTTCGTCAGCCGGTCGATTGCTAACTGCAACCGGTAGGGTTTCAACCCCTTCACCAATGACTCTGCTTCTGCGTTGTACGCGCGCTGCATGAGCTTCGAGAAGTCACGCACCATCTTGCCTCCCTTGGCCGCGGAGCCATTCACCGTCCAATGAGTCGTGGCCGATATTGCCCCACCGTCTTTGCGGTTCGCGGCCCGAATCTCGTCCCGCAACTTACTGAGCGCTGACTTGTAGGCCAGTGCGTCCTCGAGCGGATGTCGGAAGGTATACAGACCCACCTCTTGAAGTGTCCGTTCATCTTGAGCGGTTGCCAGCCATCCGCGCGCTTCGCTTAGGTCCACTTGGATCCAGTCCAGTTGTTTCTGCTTCTCCTGGATCTTCGCCTGCAGATGCTCAAGTTCCACGTTCAATTCTCCCTGAACGCGTGCCGTATCTTCGTGCATGAGAGTAAGTGCATGCTGCTGACGCAGTTGCTCGTCAGCCCTCCGCTGGGTGATTTCTGACTGGAGGCTGGCGTGTTCTTGCTCCAACTCCGTTACGGTGAGGACGCCCAACCTCGCGAGCGCCTCTCGCAGCTCTTGATTCTCGCGCTCCCACTCCAACGCGCTGCCCTGCAGTGAGGCAACTGTGCTTGCCAGTCGTTTGGCCTGCTTGCGTGCGCCGAGAATGCGCGCGCGTTCTACCGGGCTCCGTCGGGCGACCGTGAGGGCCGCCGACGCCTCAGGCTCAGCCTTGGCTACCGAGCCCGATGGCTTGGGTGAATCTCTCGCCTGCCAGAACTGCCAGCCATCCGGGGGCGGGCCCCAACTCGGATCCGGACTCCAGTCTGGCGGTGGGCTCCAGCCGGCGGGAGACTGCGGCCAGTTGGGTGGGGCCACCCACCGAAGGGGAGCAAGTGTCATGGGATCTCCTCATTTGCCTGATCGCCAGAGTAGATCGAACTGTTGTTGTCATGCTTGACTTCTGGCAATTCTCTGACGGGTCGCGAGACACGAGGTGGTCGGGCGCGACTGCGGTCGATGAACCGGCCTCCGACCGCCGAGATCCTCAGTCGTAGCGGCGCGCCACCGCCATCGTGTAGTGCCCGTAGGCGCTGCCGTGGGAGACGCAGTGCACCAGCAGCGGGTGCAGCTGGTGCAGGCCGATCTGCTCTCGCCAGCCGGACGGCAGATCCGCGGCCTCGGCATAGGCAGCCAGGATGGTCTCCAGCTCCGGGGCACCGAACAGGCACAGCATCCCCAGATCGGTGAGACCTCGACCGCCGTAGGCGGCCGGGTCGATCAGCGTGACACCGTCGGCGGTGAAGATCACGTTTCCGGTCCAGAGGTCGCCGTGGATCCTCTCCGGCGTCCTGGAGTCGTCGAACTCGCCTGCAGCCACTCGGTGGCACACCCGCTCGACCACGGCCACATCGTCTTGGTCGAGGACGCCACCGTCGCGTGCTTGGCGGGCGTAGTGAAGGATGCGGTGCTCGGCGAAGAACACGCCCCAGCTGTCTTCTGTCTGCAGCGGGAGGGGAAGGTTTCCGATGTAGCCGTCGCCCTCTCGCCCCGGTGGGCCGCTGCCGTACGCGGCGGCACCCGCGGCATGGGTCACGGCGAGCCGACGCCCGAACTCCTCGGCGGCAGCCGGGGTGGGTGGGGCAGTGGTCAACTCGGCGAGGGTGATCTGCTCCCTGCTGGTGTCCAGGACTTCGACCACTGCGGCCGCGTCCGGCCCGGCAGCGGCCAGCCAGAGCAGCCCGGCGGCCTCGGCCTCGAAGAAGTCCGGTGGCACATCAGACCTGCGCTTGGTGAAGGGCACGATTCCACCCTGCCACGGTCCCGTGAGTTGAGTTTGTCGAAACCCTTGCCCTTACGCAGGTTGAGCTTGTCGAAACCCCAGGGGTGGTCTCGACAGGCTCGACCAGCGTGAGTACGGGCTCGACCAGCGTTAACGGGTGAATCGGGAGTTGCGCCAGCGGCGTTGGTTGGGGTCTATCCGGGTGGGTGGTCTGATCTCCGGAATCCCACCGGCGGTCACCGAGATCGTCCACTGCTCCCCCGGTCCGGCCCGGGGATCGGGTTCGATGATCCGGTGATGATGGCGGCACATGAGGGCGAGGTTCTCCAGTTTCGTCTCACCCCACGCCCACCACGGAAGAATGTGGTGCGCATCGCACCGGTTCGGCCCGGCATCACACCCGGGAAAGACACAGCCCTGGTCCCGCACCACGAGGCCTTTGCGGATGCCGGGGGTCACCAGTCGTTGGGTGCGGCCGACATCCAACACTTCGCCAGCCTTCCCGAGGACGATCGGGATCAGGTTCGCATCACACGCCTGGTGGCGGACCGTCTCCGGTGACACCTGGGCACCCGAGTTGGCCAGGGTCGCGGCACCGGTCCCGTTCACAAGGTCATCAAAACCCATCAGAATCGACACGTTCGGCCGATCCCCACCCGTCGCCGGTGCGGCCTCGCGGCGGAGGAGTTCCTCCACCATCGCCACCAACGCATCCGCATACCGTTGGGCTGCGGTCGGCTTCTCGCCCTCCGGGTCGATGCGGTGGTCGAGGCCTTTGGCGGTGTAGGCGTAGGCGGTGAGGACATTGACGAGTTTCTCCCCGTCCAACTCCGGGAGCTTCCCGCGGAAGAAGAACGACCCCTCGCCGTCCAACCCCCAGGTGAAATATCGGTTCCGGCGGGCCTCACGTTCTGCCCGTTTCAACTGCTTCGCCAGCCGGTCGTCCTCCACATCAGGGAAGTGGACGGCGATGAGTTTGTTCGCCAACCGCCGCATCCCCGACGGTGGCTGCACCTCCGCGCTCGCCAGGAGCTCGGACTGGATGGCTTCGAGCTGTTCATCCGACGCGGTGTCCGGTACCCACCTCAACCCCAGAAGTATGGCGGTGAGCTGTTCGCGGGTCAGCTGGCCCTGCTCGGCCGCGGCCTGCAGCAACGGAAAACGCCTGAGGTCCTTGGCTGTCTTCACGTGGCTCTTGGCGGTCTTCGGGATGGTGCGGTCAGTCAGCGTGATCCGATCCGACGTCGCATACGACCCGAGATCTTCGCAGACGCGCCGGTCGTCCACTGCGCGGATGGTCCGGAGCCGGATGCCGTGGATCCGTTCACCGATGACACCGAGCCGGTCCATTGTCGTCAGCAGGTGATCGCCGGAGAGTTGCCAGTTGTCGACGGCCATCATCCGGTCCAGGGCGGCCTCGATGAGGTCGAGGTCTCCATCCCTGTCCAGGGTGTCCGGCGTCGTTGACATACCCCAACTCTAGAGCAGTCGACTGACACTTTTACCTGTGTGCACAGGGAAAACGAGCACTTCCGAAGAGAATTTCTGGTGTCAGTGCCTTGTGGTGGAATGGGTGCAGGGAGTGGTCTCGACAGGATCGACCAGCGTCAAGGAAGGTGGTCTCGACGGGCTCGACCAGCGTCGGTCGGGTGGTCTCGACGAATTCGTCCAGCGGTGGTGGCCAGGGCCGGGGTCGAACCGGCGACCTTTCACTTTTCAGGCGAACGCTGCTACCAGCTGAGCTACCTGGCCGTGTGCTCGTCACAGACAAGCACAAAAGCGGCGACGAATGGATCATCGCCGCTCTCGCGACCCCGACGGGACTCGAACCCGCGACCTCCGCCGTGACAGGGCGGCGCGCTAACCAACTGCGCTAC
>JBQDIN010000073.1:0-18951 GCA_052094425.1 Propionibacteriaceae bacterium | reverse complement strand
TGCTCGGTGTTGGCCCGGTCCAGGAGGGACATCAGTTCGTGTTCGTCCCGGGCCTTCTGGCGGTGCTTGTCGCCGAGGGACCGGATCCGAGCGCCCTCGGCGACCAGCAGGCGGTAGATCCGCTGACGTTCCTCCGGATCCTCGGTGTAGTCCAGGTCGAGGTAGGCCTGCGCGTAACGGCGGGCGTTGTTGGTCGCGGTCTGCGCGCGGCCCGCGTTGCTGACCAAGGACGCGATCACCGTCACCAGGAGCACCCCGCCGATCACCAGCAGGGACAACTCCGTGCTCACCTCGACCACGGGGATGGGCTCTCCGTCATTGATGAACGGGACGTTGTTCTCGTGCAGGGCGTGCAGGATGAGCTTCGCTCCGATGAACGCCAGGATCGCCGCGAGCCCGTACGACAGGTAGATCAAGCGATCCAGCAGGCCCTCGATCAGGAAGAAGAGTTGCCGCAGGCCCAGCAGCGAGAAGGCGGTCGCGGTGAAGACCAAGTACACGTCCTGGGTGAGCCCGAAGATGGCCGGGATCGAGTCGAACGCAAACAACAGGTCGGTACCGGCAAGTGCGACCATCACGAGCAGCATCGGGGTCATCGCCCGCTTGCCCTCGTGCGTGGTGAACAGCTTGTCGCCGTCGTACGCCTCGGTGGTGTGGAAGAACTTGCGGGCCAGCCGCACCATCACGTTCTCACCGCTGCGGGAGTCACTGTTCGACTCGGACTTGAGCATGTTCCCGGCGGTCAGGATGAGGATCAGGCCGAAGAAGTAGAAGACGAAGGCGAACTGGTTGATCAGCGCAGCCCCGAGGAGGATGAAGCCGGTCCGCGCCACGAGCGAGAAGGTGATCCCGAACAGCAGCACCTTCTGCTGGTCCTCGCGGGGGACCTTGAAACTGGTGATGATGATCAGGAAGACGAACAGGTTGTCGACCGACAGGGCCTTCTCCGTGACGTAGCCGGCGAAGTACTCCTGACCGGGCACGCGCCCGCCGAAGACCAGCACTGTGACGCCGAAGAGCAGGGCGATCCCGACGTAGACGGCGGACCAGACCGCGGCTTCCCGCAGTGTGGGCGCATGCGCCTTGCGGACGTGGAAGACGTAGTCGAAGACCAACATGCCCGCGATCAACACGATCGTGGCGATCCAGACCGCCGCAGTCACCTCCATGCCGTCCTCCTTCGTGCCGACCCGAGCGCGCTGGGCACCGAATCCAGCGTCTCACACCCCGGACCCGGCACGGGGTATGGCGGAGCAGGGCCGACGGGCGACTTGTTCGGGGGCGTACCGGCGCCGCGCGCACCTTCTAGAGTGGCTCCATGCCTGCGCCGTCCGAAGAGTCCCGCCGCGCAATGGCGGAGACCCTGGCCGGGCGGTCCGCGAAGCGGAACCCGGCCCGGGAGAATGCTTGGCTGGCCGTGCTCTGGCTGGTGGCGGGGGTGCTGCTGCTCCTCGCCTGCGTCCGGGTACTGCGCACCGGTCCGGGCGCCCTGCTGAACGCACACCCGGCCTCGATCGTGATCTGGGTGGTGGCCGCGCTCCTCGGCCTGGTGGCGCTGGTGTGGGCCGGGGCCACCTGCGTTGCCGCGCTGCGCGGGCCGACCGAGCCGGTCCGGTCCCGATCGGCCCAGCGGCACCGCTTCCGCCGTTGGTGGTTGACCGGCTCGTTGATCGCGTTGGTGGTTGCGCTGGTACTGGCCGGGGCGGTGGCCTGGTCGAAGCCGTTGTCGGCCGAACCGGTCGCGTTGGCTGCGCTCGCCTCGGACGACGAGGTCCAGGTGCGCGATCGGCTGCTCTGGTACGAGATGGCTCGCACACCGCCGCCCCGCGGCCCCTTCGACCCGAAGCCCACCCCGGAGGAGGAGGCCGAGGAGCAGGCGCCGAAGGTCGGCCTGATCTTCGCCCCCGGAGCCCGCGTCGACCCGCGCGCTTACGCCGCACTGCTGCGTCCGCTCGCCGCCCGCGGCCACCTGGTCGTCGTCCTCAAGAAACCCCTCGGCCTGGCCGTGTTGGACCCGCAGCCGCCGGACGAGGTCATCAACGGCCATGCCGAGATCGACCGGTGGGTGGTCGGTGGCCACTCGGTCGGGGGGACCGTGGCCGCCGCCTTCGCTGACGACGAGCCGAAGGTCTCCGGTCTGCTGCTGTTGGCCTCCTGGCCGGCCCGGTCGATGGAGCGGCAGGACCTGGCCGTGCTCTCGGTGACCGGATCGGCGGACGGACTCGCCACGCCGGCGGACATCGAGGAGACCCGGCACCGGCTCCCGGAGGGGGCCACCTTCCATGTCGTGGAAGGGGCGGTGCACGCCGACTTCGGGGACTACGGGGAGCAATCCGGCGACGGCGAGCGTGGGGTGGACAAGCCGACCGCCCAGGAGGACATCCGGGGCGCGATGGACGAATTCCTCGCCAGTTTCCGCTGACCGGTGGCGGTGGTACGGGCGCGGCGCCAGTAGCATCAGGTGCCATGAGTGAGTACGGACTGGCCCAGGCGATCGAGAAGATGCGCGACGCCGGCGTCGACCAGCGCGCCGTCGACGTCTTCACCCACTACTACCGTGAACTCGAGAAGGGCGTCACCGGCCTGATCGGTGAGGACACCATCGATCCGCTCGCCGAGGTGCCCGCCCTCGACGAGGTGCGGGTGGACCAGGCGGCGGCCTCCGAGGCACTGTCGGCCACGGTGATCATCAAGCTGAACGGCGGTCTGGGCACTTCGATGGGAATGGATCGGGCCAAGTCGCTGCTCCCGGTCCGCAACCAACAGTCCTTCCTCGATCTGATCGTGGACCAGGTCCGGCGTGCCCGTGCGGCCCATCGGGCGCCGCTGCCGCTGCTGTTCATGAACTCCTTCCACACCCGCGAGGACACCCTCGAGGCGCTGGCCCCGTACGAGGACCTGCCGGTGGCCGGGTTGCCGCTGGACTTCCTGCAGAACCAGGAGCCGAAGCTGCGGGTCGACGACCTCACTCCGGTCGAGTGGCCGGCCGACCCGAGCCTGGAGTGGTGCCCGCCCGGTCACGGCGACCTGTACACCGCGCTCGAGGTGTCCGGTGTGCTGGAGTCCCTTCTGGAGCAGGGATTCCGCTATGCGTCGATCTCCAACTCGGACAACCTCGGGGCCGCCCCGGACGCGACCATCGCCGGCTGGTTCGTCGCCAGCGGGGCCCCGTACGCGGCGGAGGTGTGCCGGCGGACCCCCGCCGACCGGAAGGGGGGTCACCTGGCGATCCGCAAGGCCGACGGGCGGTTGATCCTGCGCGACACCGCGCAAACTCCGGCCGAGGAGATGCATCACTTCACCGACGAGCACCGCCACCCCTACTTCCACACCAACAACCTGTGGTTCGACCTGGAGGTGCTGGCCCGGACGCTGGCGGAACGGGAGTCGGTGCTCGGGTTGCCGCTGATCCGCAACACCAAGACTGTCGACCCGGCGGACTCGAGTTCACCCGAGGTGTACCAGCTCGAGACGGCGATGGGGGCCGCGGTGGAGGTCTTCGACGGCGCCACCGCGATCGAGGTCGGCCGGGAGCGGTTCCTCCCGGTGAAGACCACCAACGACCTGCTGCTGCTGCGTTCCGACGTCTACCGCCTGACCGATCGGGCCCGGTTGGAGCGGACGGTCGAGGAGGCCCCGTTGATCAACCTGGACGAGCGCCACTACAAGCGGATCGCCGAGTTCGAGGCCCGGTTCCCGGCCGGTGCGCCGTCCCTGCGGGAGGCGACCAGCCTGACCATCAACGGCGACTGGACCTTCGCCGGTCGGGCCCGGGTGATCGGGGATGTCACGCTGGCCGACCAGGAGCGTCCGGCGGAGGTCCCCGACGGAGCCGTGCTCAACTGACGCGCCCACCCCAACGGCCCGCCCGTACGCCACCGTCCGGTCAGACGGGAATCTTCAGGACCAGGACGATCAGCGCCCACACGCCCGCCATCGCCAGACCGACCAGGACCACTCCGACGCCGAGGCAGCCACTGAAGGCGTTCATGGTGGAGGGCTGGGCCAACGAGTCGGCCAGGTGGAAGTTGTCCGGATCCTCCCGGTCGAAACGTACTTGGACCCGCTCACCCGGCTTGCCGGGAGCGGGGGTCGAACCGGTGTTCGCCTCCGCGGTGACCAGCCGGTTCCCGGGAGCGTCGAAACGGATCGTCGGGAACCAGTGCGTGTCCCCGGTGCGACGATTGGTGGACGGGCGCAGGCTGATGATCTCTCCGGTGGTGACCAGCGAGCGTCGGCTGAAGGCGCGGTAGCGGACCACACCGCGGCGGGTCCGCCAGAGCCAGTAGCCACCGAGGACGACGGCGACCAGCGACGCGACCAGCATCCAGGGCAGGGGGAGGTCCATCACCCCAGTATGGGTGCGGTCAGAGTGTGGTGACGACCTCGTCGTAGGAGAGTCGGGGGAGACGCTGCTGCCAGGCGTTCTCGCCCGGGTGGCCGATGTTCACGATCACATGGCTGCGGCGGGCCGTACCGGCGAAGAACTCCGCGTCCACCCCGGCCCGGTCGAAGCCGGTCATCGGGCCGGCCGCGAGTCCGGCGGCGCGGACGCCGAGCAGAAAGTAGCCGATCTGCAGGCCCGTGTTCAGGCTGGCGGTGTCGGCACGATGGGCGTCGTCGACGAAGAGGTCGCGAGCGCCGGGGAAGTGTGGGAAGACCTTCGGTAGTTCGTCGTGGAAGTTGTCGTCGGCGGCCAGGATCGCCACCAGTGGGGCGGTGCCGGTCTTCGCCCGGTTGCCCTCGCCCATGAGGGGGAGCAGTCGGTCCCTGGCCTCCGCGGAACGCACCAGTACGACTCGGAGCGGCTGGATGTTCATCGAGGTGGGGGCCCACTTCACGAGATCGTAGATCCCCTGTGTCTGCTCCTCGGTCACCGGTTCGGCGGTGAAGGTGTTGGCGGTCCGGGCCTGCCGGAAGAGGAGGTCCTGTGCGGAGCGGTCGAGCGCCAGGTGGTCGGTGAACTGCGCTTCGCGGTCGGACAGGTCGGTTCTCGTGTCAAGGCTCATGAGTAGTCAAGCGTTCAACTACTGCCGCATATTTCGTCCGCCTGGGTGATCCCGATCACGCGGGGCACCGGCGGTCCGTGGCCCCGCGAGTGGTGCGCACCACTAGGCTGCTCAGGGTGGAGACTCACTGGCACCGAGCGTTGGCCTACGCCGTGCTCGGTGAGGTGATCGGTGACCTCGGGACCCAGGCGAAGCCGGACGTGCCGGCCTTGGCTGCGTACCTTCGGACCAACTACGACGACCGGTTGGTGGGCGTGGTGGCCGAGCGCCAGGCGGCGGGACTGTCGTGGCCGTACCCGGTGCCCGTGGAGTTGATGGCCGGGATCGGCTTCGCCCAGTTGGCGGCCGCCCTGCGCACCCTCCAGTCCACCCTCGGCCTCAGTGCATTCCGCGCGGCCTCGCCAGCCCCGTCGCGGCCGCTGACTTCGGACGAGTTGCGCCTGTTGCGTGAAGTGCCTCCGCACCACTGACGGCTCCCTCAGGACAGCGCAAGCTCCAACGCGGCACCGGCTCGGTAGAGCCTCGCGTCGTCGCCGGGGGCCGCCAGCAGTTGCACACCGACCGGGAGCCTGTCGACCTCGCCGACCGGTGACGACATCGCGGCCAGACCGGCGAGGTTGGCCTCGACGGTCCACCAGTCGGTGCGCGGCCGGGCCAACGGGTCGTCCATCCCGGGGTGGCCCAGCAGTGGTGCGACCAGCGGGACGGTCGGGCTGATCATCAGGTGGCACCGAGACAGCACCTCCCGGGCGTCGCCGGCGATCCGCTCCCGCGTCCGCAACGCCTCCGCGAGCTCCTCCGTCCCGGCGAACGAACGGCCGAGTTCGGCGCGACTGCGTGCCTCCGGGCCGAGACGATCGACCGCCTGTTGCTCGAGCATCGGCAGTGCCTCGACGCTGGACACGGTGAGGTAGGTGTCGAGCAAGTCGCCGAACCAGGGCCGCTCGACCTCGACGAGGTCAGCCCCGAGTTGCCCCAGCAGGTCGATGGCCCGCTCGAAGTGTTCCAGCACTGCCGACGCGTTACGCTTCCCGGACATCGGGGTGACCCGTCCGATCCGCCACCCGGACAGGTCCGGATGATGCCTTCCGGTCCGGGCGGCACGGGTGCAGACCCCATCCGGTGAGCCGACCAGGACGTCGTGCAGGGCCGCGGTCCGAGCGACATCCGGTGCCATCGGACCCACCCGGTCCAGGCTCGGGGCGAACGGTACGACCCCGTTCATGGGTACTGCGCCGGGTGAGGGAGCAACCCCGACGATCCCGCAGAAGGCGGCCGGCTCACGGATCGAGCCGCCCGTGTCCGTGCCGACCCCCAACAGGTCGTACGCCGCGACGGCGGCCGCCGAGCCACCGCTCGACCCGCCCGCCGTCCGGGTCGGGTCCCGTGGGTTGCGGGTGGGTCCCCACGCCGAACTCTCCGTGGAGGCTCCCATCGCGAACTCGTCGAGGTTGGTCGTGCCGATCACCACGGCGCCGGCGGCCCGGAGCCGCTGGATCACGGCGGCATCCGGCTGGTCCGGCACCCGGTCGCGCCGGGCAGCCGAACCACAGGCCCACGGGGCACCGCGCACCGCGATGTTGTCCTTCACCGCGACCAGTTCACCGGTCAGCGGTCCGACCGGCCCGGAGCGCCACTGCGCGCGGACCTCCGGATCGAGGTGCACGAAGGCGTTCAGCAGCCCGTCCCGGGCATCGATCTCCGCCAGGACGCGGTCCAGCCGACCGGTCACGGGGTGATCCATGGTCCGGACGTCCGGCCGCGGTCCAGCCGCCCGACCAGGCGGCCGGGTGAGTGGTCGGGTGGCCCGGTGGTGGATGTCATGGCGTCCCCGTCCTGGTGGTGTGGCTTCCGGGGCCGATCGACTCGGTCCACGTGAGCGGACCCCGCCCACGATCGTCGTGGGCGGGGTCCATGGTCACGTGCGGTGCCGGTGTTCGGCCTAGCGGGACGACTTGAGCAGGTCGCGGATCTCGGCCAGCAGGTCCTCCGAGGTGGCGGCGACCTCCGGCTCCTCCACCTTCTTCCGCTCCTTGAACTTGGTGTACGGGGTCACGACGAGGAAGTACACGACCGCCGCGACGATGATGAAACTGAGCAGCGCGGTCAGGAAGGCGCCGACGCTGATGCCTGCGATCGACGTGGAACTGAAGTCCGGTACACCGCCGAACTTGCCGATGATGTCCATGATCATGCCGGTGAAGGCCTCGACCACGGCGGCGAAGGCGGTGCCGATGACGACAGCCACAGCCAACTCAACCAGGTTTCCCTGCATCAGGAACTCTTTGAAGCCCTTCATGAAGCTCTCCGATCGTTTCTACGGCGCAGTGCCCAGTCTCGGGCTGTGTGTCTGCGAGCGGTTGGAAAACTAGTCCAAACGGTACGCCTTGCCAACCTCTCAGCGCTGCACCCGAGGCGTGTCGGGGCGCAGGTGATCACCGCAGTAGCACCCGCACGGCGCCGCCGACCTCGGCGAGGCGCAGCGCCTCCGGCTCCGTCACCTCCACCAGCACGGTCGTCCGGCGCTCCGACTCGCCCCCGAAGGCGCCGGAGTCGTCGGCCGCGGCGATCGAGGCCAGTCGCGCCCGCCGGGCCACGACCTCGGCACCGGTGTCGGTACTGACTCCGTCCGAGGCGATCACGGCGACCAGGTCCACGGTGTCGCCGACCACCAACAGCTGGCTCAGGCCCCCGGCGTTGATCTCCACCGGCGTCAGCACCCGGTCGCCGTCGGCGGGCAACAGGCCGGGGGAGACCACGCTCACCTCGGTCAACACCTGCCCCGCTGTGAGCGGCGCGGCCACCGTACGGCCCAGCAGCGTGCGGGGGTCGGTGACGACCCGGTCCGGGAGGTGGTCAGGCGGGAAGTCGGCGAGCCGCACGTGGTCCTCGGTGAGGACGGTGCCACCGGGGACGTCGGTGCCGGCAACCGCCACCGGGGTCGTCTCCGCACCCGGCGGGGCGGCGGCCTGTACGCCGCACAGCACGGCGAGTACGGCCGCGGTGACGGCCAACTTGCGGCGATGCCAAGAGACGGCGCGGGCGAGGGCGCGCGCCAGGCCGCGTACGGGAGAACTGCGTTCGACCGGGGTGGGCTTCGTCATGCCCCGAGTCTGGGCACGATCAGCGGAGGCGGTGCGGCTCCTCCACAGGTCAGGAGGAGCTGGCGGCGCCCGCTGTGGACGCCGACTTCTGGGCGGATCCGCTCGACGCGGTGTCCGAGGTCGACGCGGACTCCTTCGAGCCGGAGTCGCCATCGGGCTTGCTGCCGCTGGTCGAGTCGGACTTGCCGGCAGACGACTTGTCCGAGCTCGAACCCGAGTCCGAGTCGGACTTGTTCTCGGTGCGGCTGTCGGTGCGGTAGAACCCGGAACCCTTGAACACGACGCCGACCGCGTTGAAGATCTTGCGGAGCCGACCCTCGCAGGTGGGGCAGTCGGTCAGGGAGGGGTCGGTGAACTTCTGCACGGCCTCGAGCTCATTGTCGCATTCGGTGCACCGGTACTGGTAGGTGGGCATGAATTCTCTCGCTCTGGTCAACCGTTGACGGGTTCGGCACGCCGGGTCCGGCGGTCCGGGGGATCTGGCGCTCCACCATACCGACTGCCAGCTGGAAGAGCAGAATCGTGTCCCGATCTCGCTCCCGCCGTCGGCCTGGCCGAGCAGCCACGAGGACAGTGACCCTCCCTCGAGAACTTCTGCCGGCGAGCGCCAGTCCGCACAGACTGACCGGTGCGCACGGACTAGTCTGTGCGCGTGCGTCCCGTGCCCCGCTCGATCCTGTTCACTGCCTTCGTCGTGATCCTCGTCGTCGGTGCGCTGTCCAGCCTCGCCGTGGTGACCGTTCGCGACTCCTTCCCGCAGACCCGGGACAAGTTGTCACTGAGTGTGTTGACCCAGCCGGTGGACGTACTGCGGGACGGGTACGGGATCCCGCACATCTACGCCGACAACGCCGAGGACCTGTTTGCCGCCCAGGGCTTCGTACACGCCCAGGACCGATTCTTCGAGATGGACGTGCGGCGCCACATCACCTCCGGCCGGTTGGCGGAGTTGTTCGGGGAGGAGCAGGTGGCCACCGACGCGTACGTCCGTACGCTCGGCTGGCGCCAGGTCGCCGAGGCCGAACTGCGGCTCCTCTCCCCGTCGACCCGCCGCTACCTGGACGCCTACGCCTCCGGCGTGAACGCGTACCTCAACAGTCGGTCGAACACCAGCGACATGGCGCTGGAGTACACCCTGCTCGACCTGATCGGTCCCGACTACACGCCCGAGGAGTGGAGTGCCGTCGACTCGATCGCCTGGCTCAAGGCGATGGCCTGGGATCTCGGCAGCAACCGCACCCAGGAGGTCGAGCGGACGGTGATGACCGATCTGGTCGGGGCCGGTCGGACGGCCGACCTGTTTCCCGAGTACGACTTGGCGGCGAACGAGCCGATCGTCGATCGGGGCCGGGTCGTCGACGGCGCCTTCGACCCCAAGGCCCGCGGTGGTTCCGAACGCTCCGCCTGGGGACTGGACGGGACCGCGGAGGAGGAGGCCCTGTCCGCCCTGCGGAACGCCGCGAAGGCCGACGACGCCATCCCGGACCTGGTCGGGGACTCCGCGTCGTTGGGCGCCGGGATCGGCTCGAATTCATGGGTGGTCTCCGGCGCCAAGACCTCCACCGGCCTGCCGATCCTGTCCAACGACCCGCACCTGGCCACCTCGATCCCGTCGGTCTTCAGCCAGGTCGGCCTGCACTGCCGCGAGGTGTCAGAGCGTTGCCCCTTCGACGTGTCCGGCTTCAGTTTCTCCGGGATGCCCGGCGTGATCATCGGGCACAACCAGCAGATCACCTGGGGCCTGACGACCTCCTATCCGGACGTGCAGGACTACTACCTGGAGGAGGTCCGCGAGGACACCGTCCGGGTCGGCGACGCGTACGAGCCACTGGAGGTCCGGACCGAGTCGATCAAGGTGGCCGGCGAGGACGAGCCGGTCGAACTGACCATCCGCAGCTCGCGGCACGGCCCGCTGATGTCCGACGTGGACGACCAACTCGCCCGCATGGGCCGCGAGGACCACGTGCCCGAGGAGGACCGGCAGGCGGACACCAAGGAGTACGCAGTCGCGCTGCAGTGGGTGGCCCTTACGCCGAACCGGACGATGGACGCCCTCTTCGGGTTCAACGAGGCGACCGACTTCACCGAGTTCCGGGAGGCGGCGAAGCACATGGCGGCCCCGTCGCAGAACCTGATCTACGCCGACGTCGAGGGCAACATCGGCTACCAGTTGCCCGGAGACATTCCGGCCCGCGGCAAGGGCAACGGTCTGCGTCCGGCACCCGGTTGGGACACCGACTACGACTGGCAGGGGATGATCCCGTTCGAGGAACTGCCCTGGATGTACAACCCGCCGAACGACTACATCGTGACGGCGAACAACCCGATCATCGGTGACCAGTACCAGCACCACCTCGGCTCGGAGTACGCTTACGGGTGGCGCAGCCAGCAGTTGGTGGACCGGCTGGACCGGCCCGGAAAGATCTCACCTGCGGCCGCCGACGAGCTGTTCTACGACACGACGATCCGGGCCGCCTCGAAGATCACTCCGGCGCTGCTCAAGGTGCGGGTCGCCGACAGCTGGGTGGCCGAGGGACAGCAGACCCTGGTCGGCTGGGACTACACCTCCGACGCGGACTCCGCACCCGCGGCGTACTTCAACGTCGTGTTCAAGAACATCCTCGAACACACCTTCCAGGACGAGATGCCCGAGGAACTGTGGCCGAGCGGGGGCGGCCGGTGGTACGCGGTCGTCGCGCACCTGCTCGACAAGCCCGACAGCCTGTGGTGGGACGACGTGACCACTGAGGAGGTCGAGACCCGCGATGACATCCTGTTGGCCGCGATGACCGAGGCCCGCAAGGAGATCACCTCGGCGATGTCGCGGGACACCGGCGGCTGGGAGTGGGGCAAACTGCACCGGCTCACCCTCGAGCACCAGACCCTGGGCCAGAGCGGCATCGCCCCGGTCGAAGCCCTGTTCAACCGCGGGGACCATCAGCTCGGCGGTGGCGGGGGGATCGTGAACGCCCTCGCCTGGGACGCGAGCCAGCCCGGCTACCGGATCCACGCCGGTCCGACGATGCGGATGCTGGTCGACCTGTCCGACCTCGACAACTCGCGTTGGGTGAACCAGACCGGTGTCTCCGGGCACCCCTTCCACAAGCACTACGACGACCAGACCGCGCTGTGGGCGAACAACGAGCTGTTCGAGTTCGTCTCCTCCCCGGCCCGGGTCGAGGCCCGTACGGTCGACCGGCTGCGGCTCGAACCCGGCGGCTGAAGACTTCCGGAACAGGCCAATGTTGTTGACGTGACGGGCCGAGCCGCATAAAGTTCCGGAACAAACATTGGCAGAATATGGAGGCTGCAGATTGGCACCTGGCGGAGTTTCTAGTTACTTCAGAAACTCGGGGCGAAAGTTGAGAAATCATGAAGATCGCCAAGCGGTTGACTCAATCACTTCTAGGGATATTGGTCTTGTCTCTAATGGGTACTCTGGTCGCATCAGCGTTTAGCTGGGGTACTTTGAGCGTTGCTCAAGCGGGAGCAGTCCAAGGGCAAGGCAAGGGCAGCCTTGCATGGGTCGGGCTGAACAAGGTTGAACTCAAGTCCTCGCTGCGGGACTACCGCTCTGGACACGGTCGTACTTACGCCGACGCGCGGGCAAGCAAGTCGGGCAATAGCCATAAACTCCAGTCGGGTCGACGTGCTGACGGTGGGAAAAGCTTCGCTGCTATGGCAGTCAAGTCGAAACTGATTTCTGGTTCTTCGGCTGGTTTTAAGGGGCAAGTCAGGGTCTGCCAGGACATCAAGTTGAGTCCAGACCCGTGCTCAGGCTGGGTCGTCGGAAATTTCTGAATTGCATCCAGGTCGGAAGCAAGAGACTTCGGAGTCAATTCAACTAATTGACATTCAACACCGGTATCGCTCAACGAACGCTCTCAATGATGTGGAGATTCGGTTGGGGGCAGGTGTCACTGCCTTGGTTGGTGCTAATGGAGCTGGGAAATCCACTCTGATGTCGATTGCTGCTGGTGCTCTGCGTCCGTCGAGCGGAGCGGTGCGACTGGCGGGTTTGGATCCCTATGGGGGACAAAGAGCTGAGGCGCTTCGACAGGTCGCGTTAATGCCCCAGCTGTTGACCATGCCCAAGAACATGACCGCGATCGATGTCGTGCGTTACCTGACGTGGATGCGGGGCATAGGTGTCTCCGAATCCCGGAAACTAGCCGATGAAGCATTGGAGCAGGTGGGTCTGGCGCCTCGGGCGAAGATCAAGGTGGGCAAACTCTCCGGAGGTATGCAAAGACGGGTTGCCTTGGCCCAAGCGCTCGCTGCCGGCGCGGATGTGGTGCTACTGGATGAGCCCAGCACCGGCCTGGATCCAAAACAACGCCGAGTGATGGTGGACTTGATCAGCGCGCTGGAGGGCACGGTGTTGCTGAGTAGCCACGTGATGGAAGACGTGGTGGAGGTGGCGGAGCGAGTGATCGTTCTGGATGCGGGTCGGGTCGTTTTCCAGGGCTCGGTGTCCGAACTGTGCGCACTCGCCCCACTCGGTACGGCCTCGCACCGAGCTGCGGAAGCAGCGTTCATCCGGTTGATCAACGGTGGATCGGATGACTAGCCGGCGATGATGAGTACTCTGTGGTTGTGGATGCGCCGTGGCAGTGTCGGCAGAGTGGCGCCGGCTCTGCTCGCGGTCCAACTGGTGCTGATGTTCAACTACTCGGGCTGGGAGTACGAGTGGGACTGGGCCTTGAGCAATGCGAGCTTCGGGCTCGTGCTGGTCGGGCCGCTGGTGGCTGGTCTCGTGGCCCACGACCGTGCTTGTCGGATGGAGCCGACTTTGGCATTCCTGGCCGCCACCGGAGTGCGCGGACGGAAGGCCATTCTGGCTGTCGCAGTGGGTGGTGCCCTGTGGATGCTGGCTGTTTGGGTGCTTGCCCTCGCCGTTGCTGCAGTCATGGTCGGGAAGGTCGCGTCCGGCTGGCCGGACCCGTGGATCTTCGTCGAGTCTCTAGCGCTGATCTCGGTCTTTCCGTCGGTGGGACTGGCTGTGGGGACATACATGAGGAACTTGTGGGCGGGACCGTTGACCGCTGCCGCAACGTTCATCGTGGGGATGTTCACCCCTCAACTCGGGGTGGCCGGCCTGCTGCGAGTCGGCGAGGCGACGGGAACGCTGATTGCCTCGGAGCGGGTGGAGATGTCAGCGGTCCCGTTGATCATCGCCCACCTCTGTCTGGCAGGTAGCGCACTGGTCGCCGCCCTGGCGGTAGCTCCGTGGCGATGGGGTGTCGGGTGGCGTCGGGCGGTAGCCCTCGCGATGTGCGGAGTATGCGTCGCTGCATCGTTGGTGGGTGTAAGTGCCACTCGCGATGTCGAAGTCTATCGACCGTCCGGTGGCGAGAGCTATTGCTCTACAGGTGAGGTCACGGTGTGCGGACCGATGAAGGGTGCCCACGTGATCGAGATAACCCAGAAGAGTCTCTCATCCGCAGTGATTCACCTGAATGGGACGGGGATCGATTGGCAGCGGCAATACCTCATTCGCCATCATCAGGAGATGCCTCCGGATCGCGGCGTCGTTGAGGTGAATCTCGAAGAGCTCGAGGAGGGCCGGCTTCCGATGTGGACCGTGGTCGCGGCTTTGGTGAGCCCACGTCTGTGTCTGGCGCTGTTCCAGGAAGAATCTGCCGCCCCGCTCCTCGAAGATCAGGAGACGGTGGGCAGATGGATTCTCGAGAATCTCCGCAAGGGCACCCCGGATCCAGCCAACGCTCAGGTGCGAGAGGCGTTCGATCGCTTGCGCGAGTGCGAGCCGGCAATCAGGGTCCCGTGACTGGTCGATCCCCTGTACTGGCTCCCGGGATCGTGCTTTCCGCCCTGCGAGCGCACCGGTGGATACAGACAAGCATCGGTGCCGTGACGTGTGCAGCTCTGGCCGTGGTGCTCGGCCGGGTCGATGTGCCGGTTCCGCTGGCCGAGGAGCCAGTCGTTCTCGGGATGTTCGTAGGCGTTTTCGCGACGTCACTGGTGCTCGTCCCCCTGATGAGCGCCTTTCCTGAGTTGGAGGGAAGTTTGCCTCGGGAGGCGGGGACGCGAGCCATTCGTGTCGCGTTGAGCGGAGTTCTGCTGCTGGGAGTGCTCTTCGCGGCTCATCTTTCTTGCCCTCCTGGCCCGGAGGGACGCATGATCCTCGTCTTGCCGCTGGCCCTTTCCGCACTGGGCATGCTGGCGGTCTGCGTGATCGGTGAGATCGCTTGGGCGCCCCCCATGGGTCTAGGGCTCGTGCTGATCATCGTGGACGGGACCGTCGATGAACCCGTGACGTCAGTGATGCAGGGGATTCCGGTTCGAGTGATCCTGGGAGCCTGGGCCATGGCAGCGGTCATCCTCGTTTGGCGAGGCCCGAGAGGGTCGCGGTGATGCTCGTGCGTAGGCTTAGGTCAACCCTTTTGTGTCCGGCAGCCCGACCGGACTAGAATCGCCCCCACAGGCAGTGATCCGGCCATCACCGGTGAGCCTTCGGAAGAACGGGAAGTTCTCGGGTCGAGGACTTCCTCAGTAGAACCGGACGGGTGGGCCCGTGACAGCCTTCGGCCAGAGCAGGTCGCCGGCTCCGACAGCGGTGGCAAGCGGGGTGGTACCGCGGTGGAGACATCGTCCTCGTGTTGATCATGGACAACACGAGTCGGACGGACATCAAGATGGCGTACCCCAGGGCCACCACAGCCACGGACCAGACCTCCGGTGAGGCCGCGTTCCGGATCCCGTCGAGCCCGAAGTTCCCGGCGCTCGAGGAGCGGGTGCTGGCCTACTGGGCGGCCGACGACACCTTCGAGGCATCGGTGGAGCGGAACCCGGCCGGCACGGACGGCGACAACGAGTTCGTCTTCTACGACGGCCCGCCGTTCGCCAACGGGCTGCCGCACTACGGCCACCTGCTCACCGGCTACGTCAAGGACATCGTCCCCCGCTTCCAGACGATGCGCGGTCGCCGGGTCGAGCGCCGCTTCGGCTGGGACACCCACGGGCTCCCGGCCGAGTTGGAGGCGATGGAGCAGCTCGGCCTGAAGACCAAGGAGGACATCCTCGAGCTCGGGATCGAGAAGTTCAACGCGGCCTGTCGCGAGTCCGTGCTGCGCTACACCGACGAGTGGCAGGCCTATGTCACCCGGCAGGCCCGCTGGGTGGACTTCGACAACGACTACAAGACGCTCAATCGGGACTACATGGAGAGCGTCATCTGGGCCTTCAAGACCCTGTACGAGAAGGGCTTGATCTACGAGGGCCTGCGGGTGCTGCCGTACTGCTGGAACGACCAGACCCCGCTGTCCAACCACGAGCTGCGGATGGACGAGGACGTGTACAAGGTCCGGCAGGACCCGGCGGTCACCGTCGGCCTGCGACTGGAGACAGGTGAGCTGGCGCTGATCTGGACCACCACTCCCTGGACCCTGCCCGCCAACCTGGCGATCATGGTCCGCCCCGACATCGACTACGTGGTGGTCATCTCCGACACGACCGGAACCACCGAGAAGTACCTGCTGGCCGAGGCCCGGGTGAGTGCGTACGCCCGCGAACTGTTTGGTGATCCGAAGGCGGACTGGACCGAGCACGTGGTCGAGCGGCTCACCGGCGCCGACCTCATCGGGCGCGGCTACACCCCGCCGTTCAGCTACTACGCAGGACACGGAGGAGCCCACCGGGTGGTGGAGGCCGACTTCGTCACCACCGAGGATGGCACCGGCCTGGTGCACAGCGCCGGCGCCTTCGGTGAGGAGGACATGCAGGTCACCGATGCGCACGACATCGCCCCGGTGATCCCGGTCGGCCCGGACGGCGCGTTCACCGCACCCGTCACCGAGTACGCCGGGATGCTGGTCTTCGACGCGAACCTGCCGATCATCGACGACCTCAAGGCCGCCACCCGCGGCGAGCCGGCCGGGTCGGTCACCGCCGGCACGGTGCTGCTGCGGCACGAGTCGTACGACCACTCCTACCCGCACTGCTGGCGCTGCCGGAACCCGCTGATCTACAAGGCGGTCTCGTCCTGGTTCGTCGAGGTGACCCAGTTCAAGGACCGGATGTCGGCCAACAACCAGCTGATCAACTGGGTGCCTGGTCACGTCAAGGACGGCCAGTTCGGCAAGTGGCTCGCCAATGCCCGGGACTGGTCGATCAGCCGGAACCGCTTCTGGGGCAGCCCGATCCCGGTGTGGAAGTCGGACAACCCCGAGTACCCGCGGATCGACGTGTACGGGTCGGTCGCCGAACTGGAGGCCGACTTCGGGGTCACGGTCGATGACCTGCACCGCCCCTACATCGACCAGCTGACCCGCCCGAACCCGGACGACCCGACCGGGCAGTCGACCATGTGCCGGATCGAGGAAGTACTGGACGTGTGGTTCGACTCCGGGTCGATGCCGTTCGGCCAGGTGCACTATCCCTTTGAGAACACCGATTGGTTCGAACACCACTTCCCGGGCGACTTCATCGTGGAGTACATCGGCCAGACCCGCGGTTGGTTCTACCTGATGCACGTGCTGGCCACGGCGCTGTTCGACCGGCCGGCCTTCACCAACTGCATCAGCCACGGGATCGTGCTCGGCAGCGACGGGCAGAAGATGAGCAAGTCGCTGCGCAACTACCCGGACGTGAACGAGGTCTTCAATCGCGACGGCGCGGATGCGATGCGCTGGTTCCTGATGTCCTCACCGATCCTGCGCGGCGGCAACCTGGTCGTCACCGAGCAGGGCATCCGCGACGGCGTCCGGCAGGTGATCATCCCGCTGTGGAACGCATGGTACTTCTTCTCCCTCTACGCCAATGCCGCCGACAGCGGTGCGGGCTACGAAGCGAAGTCCGCCACCGATTCCACCGACGTACTGGACCGCTACATCCTGGCGAAGCTGCGGCAGTTCGTGGACACGATGACCACCGAGCTGGACGCATTGAACGTCGCCGTCGCCTGCGATGCCACCCGGAGCTTCCTGGAGGTGCTGTCGAACTGGTACATCAGGCGCTCGCGGGACCGGTTCTGGGACGGCGAGAGTGCCGCCTCTCAGGCCGCCTTCGACACCCTGTTCACGGTGTTGGAGACGACGTGTCGGAGCGTGGCCCCGTTGCTGCCGCTGACCACCGAGGAGATCTGGCGCGGCCTGACCGGGGAGCGGTCGGTGCACCTGACCGACTGGCCGGAAGCGATGGCGCTGCCCGCTGACGACGGACTGGTCGCCGCAATGGACCGAGCCCGCGAGGTGTGCTCCACCGGACTCTCGCTGCGCAAGGCCGAGGGTCTGCGGGTCCGGCTGCCGCTGGCGGAACTGACCGTGGTCGCCCCCGACGCCGCAAGCCTGGCCGGACCGCTGGCTGATCTGGTCCGCGACGAGGTGAACGTACGCACGCTGACCCTGACTGACGTGGCGGGTGCCGGCGAGTCGGCCTTCGGGGTGACCCAGCGCCTGCAGGTGAACGCCCGGGCAGCTGGCCCGCGCCTCGGCAAGCAGGTGCAGGCCGCGATCAAGGGCAGCAAGTCCGGCGACTGGGCGGTCGACGAGAACGGTTCCGTCACTTCCGGCGGGGTGCTCCTCGAGCCGGGGGAGTACAGCCTGGAGACGGTGGTGGCCGACGCCGACCCGTCCGATCAGCGGGCGGTGATGATGCTGCCCGGCGGGGGCTTCGTGGTGCTCGACACCGCCGTCACCGACGAACTGGCCGCCGAGGGGGTGGCGCGGGACCTGGTCCGGGCCGTCCAGCAGGCCCGCCGGGACGCCGGCCTGGAGATCAGCGACCGGATCGCGCTCACCCTGGGCGGGGACAGCGCAGCGCTTGCGGCCGCAGACACCCACCGGGACCTGATCATGGCCGAGACCCTCGCCACCAGCCTCGACCACGGTGGCAGCGGGAGGACCGAGGTGACCGTCGGCACCGACCAGACCGTCACCGTCACCGTCGCCGTCGCGAACGCAGGCTGACCTCCTTCGCTGGTTGACCTGCTTTCCGCTGGTTGAGCTTGTCGAAACCCCGGATCTCGACAAGTTCGATCAACGTGGCCGACAGGCTCAATCGGCGTTGAGCTGCTCCCGGAGCGTCGATGCGGCGTACCTCGTGCGGAAGACTCCACGCCGCTGCAGTTCGGGCACGACGCCGTTCACGAAGTCCTCGAACGAGGACAGGTAGAGCGCGGGCATCACGATGAAGCCGTCCGCGGCCTCGCTCCGGAACAGGTGCTCGAGCTCGGCCGCGATGGTCGCCGGCGAGCCGACGAGTTGCGGGTGCAGCTGGTTCAGCGCCTGCTCGATCGCGAGCTCGGCGACGGTGTAGCCGCGCTCCGCGCTGACAGCGGCGAGCATGTCCTCGAACCCGGCGCTGCCGGTCGCTCCTCGATGCGCGGCGAGTGCGTCGGTCGCGCGATCCGTGGGGTCGAGTTCACCCGCGTGGAGCAACCGGGCGAGCTTGGCGAGGGCTTCGGCGGGGTCGATCCGTTCCCGCAGCGCCCGGACCTTCTCCTGCGCGTCGGCATCGGTCCAGCCGATCACCGGCTGCAGGCCCTGCAGCACGCGGATCGAGTCGGGATTGCGGCCGTGATCGATGCGAGCTCGGTCGCGCAGCTCCTGCCGCAGTGCGCGCATTCCCTCCTCGGAGTCGCCGATCGCGAACACCACCTCGGCCCAGCGGGCGGCAAATGCACGGCCGCGCGGTGACGATCCGGCCTGCATCAGCACGGGGTGCGACTGCGGGCCGCGAGGGAGGGTGAGCGGCCCACGCGAGAGCCCACCCGAGACCCGGTGCACCCGGCCCGGCTCAGCGAACACTCGGGCCTCGCGGTCGAGCACGAGCGCGTCCGCGTCCCAGGAGTGCCACAGGTCCAGCCCCGTCTGCCCCAC
>JBQDIN010000072.1:0-19280 GCA_052094425.1 Propionibacteriaceae bacterium | reverse complement strand
TTCGGCACCAGGACATCATCGGTCTGCAGCTTGTAGAGCCCGACGATGTGGTAGGACTCCCGTACACCGGTCTGGATGCCGGACTTCGCCAGCCAGCAGTCCCGGAACTCGGGAAATTCCCGGCGCAGTACCTCGATGACCAACTGCAGGTTCTCGCGAAGGCTGCACTCAGTTCGCGTGAACCACTCCGGGTCGCTCGCATCGGTGGGCTCGCGCAGCAGGTTGATGGTCACCATGCCGTCCCGGAAGAACTTGTTGATCCACGGTCCGCCGAAGATGGGGATGTCGCCCTGCTCGTTGAGTTCCAGCAGGCGGTCCCGGATCGTCTTGGAAACCGGGAGCATTCCGTCGACCGCGTCCTCGAACAGGTAGGAGAGCGCGTCGGTGTCGACCCCGCCCAGCTGGAACCACAGGCTGGCTGGTTGCAGGACGTCCTCCTTCACGGTGGGCAGACCCGCGGCGCGGACGAGATCGGCATCGCCCGTGCAGTCGATGAACGCCTTCGCCGCGTACGCGATCCGGCCGGCCTTGTTCTGCACGATCACGTGGGTGAGCCGGTCGCCCTCCAGCACGCAGTCCGAGAACCAGGAGTGGTAGAGCAGGGTCACCCCACTCTCGAGCAGCAGCCGCTGGGCGGCGAGTTTGAGGATCTCGTCGTTGACCGGGACATTGCCACTCTCGATCGCCGCATTGGCACCACCGAGATCGGCCGCCATCTCCATCAGTTCGAAGGGGATGCCGGCAATGTGTTGCTTGCCGAAGTGGCGGAACTCGCTGATCGGCGTGACCAGTGCGCTGGTCGACATGCCCCCGACGAATCCATAACGCTCGATCAGGAGCGTCTTGGCGCCGTTGCGGGCTGCCGCCACGGCTGCGATGAGACCCGCGGGCCCGCCGCCGCAGACGATGACGTCGAACTCTCCTGCGACCGGAACCTCCCTGCTGGGCTCGATGACCGACACGTTCTCTCTCACTGTTGCGGACACGCTGCTTTCCTGTTGATCTTGTTGGTCGGGCTGCGTGGACGGTGGGACCACCACCGCCCACGCACCATGGGGCGCCTTACTGGGTCAGGTAGACCGTGAGCACGCTGTGGTCCTCCCCAAGGGCATCGTCGGTCGCTGTTCTGCGTTCCACTCGCGTGACGCGGTGGGAACAATATCGTTAACGTACTCTGACACAGAGCTCGATCTCGGTCAACGATCCCGTCATTTCGGCTGTGTCATTGAATGTCTGCTGCACCTCCTGCAACTGCGCGCTTCGGCGTGACCAGCTCGAACCGATAGCGTTAATGTCCCGGATTCGGCTAGGGTGACCCCCACCAGTCGATGACGAACGGAGACGCACGTGGCTGACTCGATTCAGGGCCGTCGCCCGCCCACCCTGCAAGACCTCGCGCGCGTCGTCGGCGTCACCGCGAACACCGTCTCCCGAGCACTCAATGACATGCCCGGGGTGAGCGCCACCACCCGAGCCCGGATCAAGGCCGAGGCCGAACGGCTCGGCTATGTGCCGAACATGCACGCACGCTCGCTCGTCCTCGGATCACGCAAGACGATCGGCGTGATCGTCACGAACATCTCCAACCAGTTCTTCTCCGACCTGGTCAGCGAGGTCGAGTTCCAGGCCGCCGAGGCCGGCTACACCGTGCTCCTGATGATCACCGACGAGTCGGCGGAGCGGGAACGCAATGCCATCAGCATGGCCCTGCGCTCGGGGCTCGACGGGATCATCGGGGCGCCCGTGCAGGGTGCCTCCGATGCCTGGGAAGCCGTCATCAGGTCGGGGATCCCCCTCGTACTCGTCAGTCGGGAGCTCCCCGACCTCGAGGTCGACTTCTTCTCCACCGACAACGAGGCCGGCATCCAGTTGACCACCGACGCGATCCTGGACCTGGGGCTCAGCGACGTCGTCCTGCTCGACGAGGACCGGCCGATCTCCACCGTCAGTCACCGGATCACCGGATTTCAGCGCTCGCTGGAACAACACGGGCTCGACTACGACCCCCGGCAGCAGGTCGCCTTCGTGCCGCCGCGACAGTCCTTCCGGATCGCCCAGTCGTGGCAGGCCGACGATGCCTACCGCGTCGTCAGCGACATCCTCGACCGGGGCCGCCGACCGGAGGCGTTCATCGTCGCCGATGACTACTACGCCCTCGGCGTGTACAGCGCCCTCCGCGAACGTGGCCTGCGCATCCCCGACGACGTGCTCGTGATGGGGTGGGGCAACCACCCGTTCGCCCGCTTCCTGGACCCGCCGATGTCGACCCTCCTGCTGCCGTTCCAGGAGTTGGCCCAACGGGCGACCCGTCGGTTGCTCGACCGGATCCAGGGCACCGGGGATCCGGGGGTCGCGACTGCGTACATCGCCCCCGAACTGGTGATCCGCACCTCGACCACGCCGCCATCGACGCCGCCGGCGTCTTAGCCTGAATCCGGCTGGGGTAGGGAGAGAAACTGACCCCTGGGTGGTCATTCGACCTCGAGGTTGCGGAGCTCGGGCCACACTTCCTGCCAGGGCTGCTCCATCCCTCGGCAGATCCACACGCTGGCGTCCTCACCGCCGTCCGCCGCCCGCTCGATCGAGTTGAAGTACGGACGGAGTTCGTCCGGATCGGAACCGAAGTAGACCACCACGTCCTGGTCATCGGTCGGCGGGTCGAAGTACCCGTACCCCCGGTTGCTGCTGTGTGCGGACGGCAGGCCGTACTCCTCGGCGTAGACGTCGGCGTAGGCGGCCAGGATGTAGGACTGCCCCATGATCACCGCGTCCTCCCGGTCGGCAGCCGGCAGGGACTCGTGGACGGTCGCGACCCGACCGACGATCTCCCGGGCGACGGTCGGATCGACCATCGGGGCCGAGGCACTGAGCATCCCTGCCGCAGCGACCAGCGACAGGGCGTACGCCGGCCACACCACCCACGTGGCCCGGCGCTTCCCGGCCTCCCGACGGCGTTGCAGACCAACGGCCCCGGCAGCAGCGACCGCGCCGTACAGGCCACCCAGGTAGTAGGGCCGCCCGACCGTGATCACGAAGAAGAGGTACAACACAAGGAAGGTCAGCGCGAGGAAGCGGTACGAGCGGAACTCCGGCGCGCGGAGCAGCCGCCACAGGCCGTACCCGACCAGGACGGTGCCGGCGACTCCCGCCATCAGCAGCAGAGAAACGGCCACCCCCGGCCGGCCGCCGTACAGGAACTCGGCCTCGGCTGCGGCGATCGATCCCATCTTCAACTGCGGCCACCCGTGCACCGCCTGCCAGATCAGGGTGGGTGCGGTGATCACCGCGGCGATGCCGACCCCGGCCCACAGCAGCGGACGGCGCAGCAGGTCCCGCGGACCTGCCACCGCCACGGTGATCAACAGCACCGCGCACAGCAGCAGCACCTGGAATTTCGTGTTCGCCGCGATCCCGGCAGCCACCCCGAGCCACAAGAGCACTCGGTCGTCGCGGATCCGGATCCACCGCACCAGCAGGAAGATGATCACCAACCACTGCATGGGTTCGAGGCTGTACGGCGTCAACCAGTGCCCGGCCAGGGTGATCCAGAGTGCCGTCGCCTGGGCCCCGGCGGCGAGCAACTGGGCCCGGCCGTCCCCGCCGAGTTCGCGGGCGATCAGGGCTGCCAGCACCACGGCGGCCGCCGTCGTCAGGACGGCCGGCAGGTGGACCAACCAGTCGGCCTCGGGCGCCAGCGCGTCCATCGCGCCGGCGAGCAGGGGTGCCACCGGCGGCTGGTCGGCCGACCCCCAGTCGAGGTGGTTCCGGCCGATCGCGACCATGTAGGCCTCGTCGAAGTAGAACCCGTCTCGCAGGCTGACGACCAGGTGGGCCACGGCGACGAGGGCTGTCACGGCGGCCACACGGCGCCCGGCGAAGGGGTGGACCTCCTTCGCCACGAGGCGATCCCGAGTGAGGGTGCGGGTGGACATCGGTTCTCCTGTGGACGGGTTCGGCGGACTTGGGAGACGCGCCGTAGCCCCATGCAACCCGAACCAGCGGTGCCGGACCAGCGACTTTCGTCTCGACCCGCTACCCGGAAGGGGGAGGGGTCACCAGCGGTGGCGGGCCCGCTCGATCCAGCCGACCAGCCCGTCCAAGGACACCTGCTCCCCCGAGTCGCTCACCGCCCACCCCTCGTAGGCGCCGAACACCTGCCGGATCTCCGAGGCGAAGACACCGAGGTTGTGTCGTGAGACCCGCTCGTGGAGGGGACGGAAGGTGGCGTGCACCCGGGCGCCGCGAATCTCCCACGGCCGTTGCAGATTCTCCCCGTCGTACTCCCAGACAAGCTTGTCGGGGATCTTGTTGATCCGCCCATCGACGACGAGCGCGTTCTCGGTGATCCCGGTGCCGTCGGTCCACTCGTCCCCGAACTGGATCGCCCGGGACCGTCCGCCGTCCGCGGCGCTGCCCGCGGCCCAGGTCCACGCCACCCGATGCGGCCACCGGCCGCGGCCGTGGTCGAGCACTGCGAAGGAGGACTCGTACGGGATCGGGTGCTCCTCGAGCCCCAGGCGCAGGGTGCCGACGACGGAGCGACCGACGTCCTTGAGCGTGTACTGGAACAGTCGGGGACTCCAGCCGACGACCACTCCGAGCGACTCGCGTCCGGGCTCGACCGGCAGGTCCAGCTCCAGCCGGAAGTCGTTGCCGACGGCCAGCAGCAATGACTGCTCCGGCTCCTGATCGACCTCGATCTGCAGATCCTTGGCCGCCACCGAGACTCGGCCCGCCCCGCTGCGGTCCGGCAGGGAGGTCCGGCGGCCGAGCGGGACCGTACGGTCGACGGTGGTCTCCACCCCGGTCCGGCGATCGAGGATGTAGACCCCGTGCACGCCGACGAAGTCGAGGTGGGTGACCATCAGGGTGATGATGTGACTGGGCGAGACAATGCCCCAGTACTCCCAGCGCTTGGTCCGTCCCCAGCCGCGCAGGTTGGCGCGGTGCAGCGGCCGGCGCGTCCACCCGACCGCCTGCGGGTTGAGCCGTCCCGACGGAAGGCAGAGGTCCACCGGCTCGGTGATCTCGACCTCAGCATTCATGGTGCTTCGAGACTAGATGAGGAGCCGGTCATCGGAGGAGGTTCACGAACTTGGGACGGTGGCGTGGCAGGAGCAGGAGGTCAGATGCTGATCGGGACGGGCAGATCGTCGACGTGCACCGTACGGTCGATCAAGACGCCCGCGTCGGCCCCCACCACGGTCCGGCGCTCGACCAGTTCGGAGTCGTTCTCCTGCGCCCACAGCGTCATCGTCCAGCCGTCGTCGGTGGCCTCGGGAGCGGGCGCGGAGATCCGCTCGGCGTACTGTGCGCGCAGGTCGGCCACCTGGTCGGAGTCCGCATCGCCGAGGAAGTCGATGTCGTCGAAGGACTCCAGCCGGGTGCACCACTTCCCCATCGTCCGGGTGACGTCGAAGTGCGTCCGGGACACCAGCAGGGCCTGATCGGCGGCGGCGACTCGGGCGCCGTCGAGGATCTGCGGCCACCGCTCCGGAAAACTGGACAACACGACGACGCGGGCGTCCCCCTCGCCGGTGACGGCCAGGCACACGCGGTAGGGATGGCTCATCTGTCTGTTCTCGACGTCCACGAGTTGCCAGCCCTGCAGTACCGGCAGGTCGACCGTCTCCAATGCGGTGGCCCGGTCGGACACGATCTCCGCCATCGGGTCCGAACCCTGGTCCTCGAGTCCGTTGACGATCCGACTACGCAGCGTGCCGAGAGAGGACGAACAACCGGTCGTCGCATGCGTCCCGACGGCCAGCAACCCCAGTCCGAACACACCCAGCAGGCGACGCCGATCGATCCCGCCCGAATGGATGTTCATCGCCTCCATGGTGACAGCAGACCGGCTCGCCGCGTCGTTCGCAGGTGGCCCCAGGTGATCTTGACGGTCGAGCACCTATCCTCGTCCGGGTGAAGTGGTTCGACGTACGGTCCGCCAGCCAGGTGTTCGGCGGTTGGGTGCTGGCCCTGGTGCTGATCATGCTGATCGGCGCGTCCGGAGTGCTCCGGGACGACCGGGTGGCGGACCCGCAATCGACCTTCACGATCGCCTCCTTCGCCGCGGACTACCACCTGCGTACCGACGCTGATGGCACCGTCGGCATGGACGTGGTCGAGACCATCGACGCCGATTTCAGCTCCGCGGACCCGCACCACGGCATCACCCGCACCCTTCCCATCGAGGACGAGGGCATCGACCTCGGGCTCGCGGTACACGGGATCCGCGACGGCGCGGGTCAGGGGCTGGACTGGACCGAGACCAGCGACGGCGGGCAGCGGCAGATTCAGGTCAACGATCCGCAGGCGTCCACGGCGGCGACACGGACCTATGTCATCGAGTACTCACTGGACCACGTGGTGCGCGACGCCGGGGAGCGGATGCGATTCCAGTGGGACGTGACCGGCGACGGCTGGTCGCAGACGATGGAGCGGGCCTCGGTGGCGGTGCGGATGGACGAACAGGTCGCCAGCCGGCTCGACGGGAGCTTGCACTGTCGGGAGGGTGCCGTGGACGCGATGGAGTCCTGTGACCTGACTCGCTCCGATGTCGGCGACGAGACCACCCTGACGGCGGAGAGCCCGAACGCGGTCTCTCCCGGCGACACCTTCACGATCGACGTCGGATTCACCGCCGACAGCTTCACCGCTCCCTCCCTGTCCGCCATCACGATCATCAACCGGGTCGTCCCCGCCGTGATCACCCTCGGACTGCTGGGTGCAGCCGCGACCCTGCTGGTGCTGGGAATCACCCGGCGGCGGCGATGGGTGGCCGGGCATCCCCTGGTAGCCGAATTCCAACCCCGCCCGGACTTGCCGCCGGTGGTGGCGAGCGTCTACTACGGCCGGCCGGACCGCGGGATCAGTGCCGAGTTGTTGGCAGCGGCCCAACGCGGCGAGGTGGTGCTGCGCGACACCCCGGCCGGGCTCGAGGCCCAGCGGGTACAACCGACCGCCCCCGACCCGGCGCTGTCCGCGGCGTCCGTCGGGTTGTTCTTCACCCGTGAGCAGCACTCCCGCCGACTGCTCAGCGAGAAGCCCGCGAAGGGGCCCGCGAACCTTCTCGCGAACACCTTCCGCACCTGGCTGCGGGGCCGAAGGACTCCGTTCCGCTATCCACCGGACATCCTGCGCGGCAAGCCGGTTCCGCACCTGGCCGTGGTCGTCCTGCCGGTGGTGGTGATCCTCACCCTGCAACGAGGAGCGCTCGAGGAATGGGCCCTGATCGCGGGGGTGGTGACCATCGCCTGCCTGGCGGTGCTGGCCGGCTGCCTCTCCGCCTTCGTGGAGTTGAAGGAGGAGCACCGGGACGAGTTCGTCCACCTGGAAGGGCTGCGCTGGTTCATCTCGCTGTCCGAGGCGGAGCGAATGAGGGTCGTCCAAGGAGCCGAGACGGCGCAACGCTTCGGACCGGAGGACCAGATCAAGATCTACGACCGGCTGCTGCCCTACGCCGTCGCCTTCGGCCTGGAGACGACCTGGCAGGCGGAGATGGCGGACAAGATCGCCACCCTCGGCGGCCTGCAGCCCGGAGTCGTACCCGACGCAGTCACCCGCACCCGGCAGTCGGCCCGTCGCAACTCCTCGGTCCGCTCCGCCGGGACCGGCCACCACAAGGGCGGCTGGTTCGGCGGCATCCTGGGCTGAGGCCCGCGCTAGCGCAGCGTGCTCGGCGGCGGACCGGGCGCATCGACCTGGTCGGGCATGCCGCGACCATCCGCGTCCGGGCCCGGGCCCGCGGAGTCATTGGTCCCGCGCACCATGCCGACCACCCGCATGAGGTGGTAGATCACGATGGCGGCCACGGTGCCGAGGGCGATGCCGTTGAAGACCAGCCCGCCGGCATTCAGGGTGAAGTCGGCGATACCGATGATCAACGCGGTGGCAGCGGTGAACTGGTTCACCGGCCGGGAGAAGTCGACCCGGTTGTCCAGCCAGATCTTCACACCGATGATGCCGATCAGGCCGTACAGCGCCGTGGTCACGCCGCCCAGCACCCCGGCGGGGATGGTACCGATCACGGCTCCCACCTTCGGGGAGAGCCCGAGGAAGACGGCGAACAGTCCCGCGACCCAGTACGCGGCGGTGGAGTAGATCCGGGTGGCCGCCATCACGCCGATGTTCTCGCCGTACGTGGTGGTACCGGAGCCACCGAAGGAGCCGGCCAGCATGGTGGCCAGGCCGTCGGCGAGCAGGGCGCGCCCGGTCAGCTTGTTCACGCTCGGATCGGTCAGCTGGGCCACGCCCTTGATGTGCCCGTAGTTCTCCGCGATCAACACCAGCAGCACCGGCAGGAAGGCTGGTAGCAGCAGCCACACTTCGGGGTTGCTGATCGGGTTCGTCGGGGTGTGGAATTCCGGCAGCCCGACCCAGGCCGCCCCCTGCACCGCGGAGAAGTCGACCTCGCCGAACCCCACCGCGGCCACGTACCCGATGACCACGCCGACGAAGATCGACAACCGTCCCAGCAGGCCGCGAAACACCACGGTGGACAAGATCACCGCGATCAGGGTGATGGTGGCGGTCGCCGGCGCGGCCACGTAGTTGTCGCGCGCGACCGGCGCGAGGTTGAAGCCGATCAGGGCGACGATCGCGCCCGCCACCACCGGCGGCATCAGGGCGTCGATCCAGCGCGTCCCGACGGCGTGCACCAGCAGGCCGACGAGGGTCAGCAGCAGGCCGACCACGACGAGTCCGAACAGCGCACTCCCCATCGAGTCGGCTGCGGTGGCCGCGGTGATCGGGGCGATGAAGGCGAACGACGATCCGAGGTAGGACGGCAGCCGGTTTCCGGTGATCAACAGGAACAGCAGGGTGCCGATGCCGGAGAACAGCAGCGTGGTGCTCGGTGGGAACTCGGTGATCAAGGGGACCAGGAAGGTGGCGCCGAACATCGCCACCACGTGCTGGACACCGATACCGATGGTCCGTGGCCAACTCAGGCGCTCGCCGGGGGCCACCACCTCGTTCGGTCGGACGTTCTTCCCATCGCCGTGCAGTTGCCAGCCCAGCTTCATCCGTACTCCCAGTGTCGTCCGTCAGGCGCGTCGTGCGGTCGAGGGTGATGCTATCCACTGCCGCGTACAGCGTTTCCGGCGTACGGTCGAGGAGGGGAACCGACAACGACGAGGAGCATTCGTGACGCAACTGCAGGACGACTACGACGTGATCGTGATCGGGGCCGGACCGGTCGGGGAGAACCTGGCCGACCGTACGGTGCAGGGTGGCCTGCGGACCGTGATCGTGGAGAGCGAACTGATCGGCGGTGAGTGCTCGTACTGGGCCTGCATGCCGTCCAAGGCGCTGCTCCGCAGCAGCTCAGCCCTGGCCGCCGCCCGACGGGTGGCCGGAGCCCGGGAGGCAGTCGGTGAGCGGGTGGACGCGGCTGCCGTACTGGAGCGACGGACCTCTTTCACCAGTGGCTGGGACGACGCGGGCCAGGCCGACTGGCTCGCCCGCGCGGGGATCGACCTGGTCCGCGGGCACGGCCGGCTGGTCGACGAGCGCACCGTCGAAGTGACGGGTCCCGACGCCACCCGAACCCTGCACGCCCGACACGCCATAGCGGTCTGCACCGGGAGCCGAGCCCTGGTGCCGGACCTCCCCGGGCTGCGGGCGGCGGAACCGTGGACCAATCGCGAGGCCGTTGCCGTTACCGAGGTCCCCGGCAGTCTGGCCGTCATCGGGGGTGGCGTGGTCGGCTGCGAGTTGGCCACCGCCTTCGCCTCCCTCGGCTGCGCGGTGACCATGCTGGTGCGGGGCGAGGTGCTGTCCGGGCAGGAGCCGATCGCCGGATCGGCGGTCGCGGAGTCCCTGGCTGAGCTCGGCGTCGACGTACGACGTGGGGTGAGCGCCACGGCGGTCGAGCGGGGGGAGACCGGCGTGGTGATCACCTGCGACGATGGGCGGTCGGTGACCGCCGCGGAGTTGTTGGTGGCCACCGGACGCGGCGCCCGGAGCGACGACCTCGGCCTGGCCGTGGTCGGTCTGGCCGACGGTGACTGGTTGCGCACCGACGAGACCCTGCGGGTGTTGGACTCCGAGGGGCGCCCGATCGAGTGGTTGGTCTCGGCGGGAGACGTGAACGGTCGCAGCCTGCTCACCCACCAGGGCAAGTACCAGGCCCGGGCAGCCGGGGACGCGATCGTCGCCCGGGCGGCCGGCACCCGGATCGACGACGGCCCATGGGGCATACACACCGCTACCGCAGACCACCACGCGGTGCCCCAGGTGATCTTCACCGACCCGGAGGTGGCCACCGTCGGATTGACCGTCGCGGGCGCCGCCGAGGAGCGCTACCGGACCCGGGTGGTCGACATCGACCTGGGCACCGTGGCCGGGGCCGCCCTGCACGCCGACGGGTACGCCGGCGCGGCCAGGATGGTGGTGGACGAGGACCGGGGCGTACTGCTGGGCGCGACCTTCGTCGGCCAGGACGTGGCCGAGTTGCTGCACTCCGCGACCATCGCGGTTGTCGGGCAGGTGCCACTGGACCGGCTCTGGCACGCGGTCCCCTCGTACCCGACGATCAGCGAGGTGTGGCTGCGCCTGCTGGAGTCGTACGGCCGCCCCACCACCGACTGACCCCCTTCCTCCCGGACCCCTCCCCTGCCGCTTCCCCCCCGGGGCGGGAGGGGAATACCGGGGCGGCTCTGATGGCTGTACGAGTATGGACCTGGACACCGCCCTCGCCGGCGCCCGCGCCACCCAGCAGTCCGTCCTCGTCGCCACCAAGCGCGACGGCCGGCCGCAACTCTCGAACGTGCTGCACTCGGTGGGCGCGGACGGCGTCATCCGGATCTCGATCACGGCGGACCGGGCGAAGTACCACAACCTGAAGCGTGACCCCTGGGCTGCGCTGCACGTCAACGGACCGAACTTCTGGTCCTATGCGGTACTCGAGGGCGAGGTGGAGTTGTCCGCGCTGGCGTCCGCCCCCGACGACCCAACCGTCGAGGAATTGGTCACGCTGTACCGCTCGCTGGCCGGCGAGCACGCCGATTGGGACGACTACCGGGCCGCGATGGTGTCTGAGCGCCGCGTGGTCGCCCGCTTCACCCCGTCCCGCGCGTACGGCACCCTGTAGATTTGACGGATGCCGACCTGCACCCTCGTCGACGCCGCCGGCCTGGACCGGGCCGAGGTGCTCCGCCTCTACGACTCGGTCGGTTGGACTGCCTACACCGATGATCCGGACACCCTGCACAGGGCACTGACCGGCTCCCACCGGCTCGCCGTCGCTCGCGCGGACGGCGTCCTCATCGGCTTGGCCCGATCGATCTCCGACGGCGCCACGATCGTCTACCTGCAAGACATCCTGGTGCATCCTGACCATCACCGGACTGGGTTGGGCCGTGAATTGGTAACCATGATCCTGGGGCAGTACCCGGGTATCCGCCAACAGGTGTTGATCACCGACAATGAGCCCGGTCAGCGTGCCTTCTATGAGTCCCTCGGCTTCACCGAGGCGCACGACATGGAGCCCGGGAGCCGCGCCTTCCTCCGCTTTGCCTGACCTGCTCACGCCGTCCCACCGAATGGGTCAGTCGTTCCTCGACCGTTCGTTTGTGGTCTCGTGGGAACATTCGGGCTGGTGGTCCTTGTCGGCGGTACCGCTGAACTCGTCGCGACAACTCGCGCAGACCAGCTGTGGCGTCACCTCGACAACGACACTCAAGCCGTGCGGGCGACCGCGCTCACCACCCACACTCGCGACGGAGGCTGGAAGCTCAAGTCGGTCGCCGCTTAGCCCTTCCACACCCAGGCCGGGAGCGAGCTCGTCGACGCCATCTGCCCGCGAGGCCGACATGAACTGCATCACGATTCGACTGGAATCCTCGACCCGCGCATCACCGGCTTCTACACACGTCACGGATTCACTTCCGGACGGCGCACCCTCGCCGGCGGGCACACCATGTCGCGGCCGCCTCGCCCGCCGGGGCCCGGACGGTAGCCGTGGCCGACCTCTATGGAGTTCTCCGGGTAGCGCCCCACGCGGGCCCAGATGAGATCTACGACGCAACCGACCAACGCAACACCGCCCTGTCCTGATGGCTGCACCACTACAATCAGCACCGTGTCCACTCCGCCATCGGAGGCAAGCCACCAATCACCTGGCTGACCAACCTCCCTGGACATCACACCTAGCGGCTGGCAGACACAATATGACGGCGTGTCTCACGCCAAGGAGTCCAACGCGGGCCCAAGTTGGGCGAGGATTGCGCCAACAAGAAGTTCATCATAATGACTAGACTCACCCAAATGACCTATGTATCATCATAGTGAACTTGGAGAGTCCCGATACACGAAGGGGCGAACCATGGCCAACGCAGAAAGTGGAGCTACCGATCACTCTCGGATGATCTCCGAGAACGTGAAGCGGCTTCGTCGAGAGAAACATCTGACGCTCAAGGCGCTCTCGACGTTGGCATCTGTCAGCCACGGTCTCATGAGCAACCTCGAGGCTGGTAAGGCAAACCCGTCGTTGTCAACGATCGTCAAGCTGGCGCATGCCCTGGAGGTGCAACCCAGCGTCCTGTTCAGCGGCCCGACTGGCGCCGCGCAAGCCGATAGGAGTCACCCCGAGAGCAATCTGGTCACTGAGCGCGAGCAGAAGATCCTGATGTTCCACAACAGTGACCTGCAGTACCGAATCTTGACCCCCAACTTGCAACGGAAACTTCAAGTTGTCCGCACCACCCTTCCGCCAGGATTCGACGGGTCTGACGCCCCCTTTGTCCACCACGGGGAGGAGGTCGTTCACGTCATCTCTGGAGTCGCCGATGTCTACATCGCTGACTCCGAGTCGGTTCTGAGGGAAGGGGACACCATCAGCTTCAACCCAGAGCGCGAGCACTGGTACAGAAACCCCTCTTCGGAGCACACGCAACTGATTTCTGTAGCCACTCCTCCCTCTCTGTGATTGGAGCAGCTACCCAGAGAGATCAGGAATCTTGCAGACAGAACCGTCGGGCACCTATATAGGAGCTGATGTCGGAGGAACCTTCACCGACATGATTCTCATCAAGGCCGGAGAGCTCACATGTCTTAAGGTTGCAACAGTCCGAGATGACCCAGCTGGGTCCACCATCAAGGCGATGTCCGAACTGGTCGGGCAGGGTCTGCTGACTGAACACGATCGGCAGAGTGTGCGTCATACCCACTCGAGCACGGTAGCCACCAACGCGCTGATCGAGAAGGACGGTCCGACGGTCGCGCTGGTCACGACCAAGGGATTTCGCGACGTGCTCAATCTGCAGCGCCTCGCTTTGCCCAATCCCATGAAGTTCACGTCCCGCCGGCCGACCCCTCTAGTGCAGCGGCGGAACGTCTTTGGCGTTGAGGAGCGAACGGACAGTCGTGGCACGGTCAGGCAGGATGTCAACGTTGCCGATGTTGAAGCCATCGCGGATGCGCTGGGGGAGCGCGGCATTGATCACGTGGTCGTGTCACTCCTGCACGGTTACGCGAACGGTGACAACGAGCGCCGTGTCGGCGACATCCTTCGGCAGCATTTACCGGATGTCAGGATCGAGTGCTCTCACGAGGTTTGGCCCCAGGCTCGAGAGTACGAACGCGCCACGCTCTGCACCATGAACGCTTTCGTGCGGCCCAAGATCGAGTCGTACGCCTCGAACCTCATCGAGGGACTGACACATTTCGGGATCGGACCAAAGCCCCTGGTGTCGAGATCGAACGGAGGCATGGAGCTCCTCGAGACTCTGGCCACGAGGCCGGTCAGCGCGCTGCTGTCTGGCCCCGCCGGGGGCGTCACCGGCGCGGCCGTTGTCGCGGGTCAGGTCGGTTGGGCTGAGCGCGATCTGATGACCTTCGATGTTGGCGGCACCAGCGCCGATATCGGCGCCATCAGGTCAAGTAGGGCAATCCTCAGTTCTGAGGAACACATCGCCAGTTTCCCGCTGCTCCAACCTTCCGTCGCCGTGTCCTCCATCGGAGCCGGCGGAGGCTCAGAGATTTGGACGCAGCAGGACGGAACGATCAAGGTTGGCCCGAAGAGCGTTGGCTCCGACCCCGGGCCGCTGTGTTACGGCAACCCCTCCGCCACCGTTCCCGCGCTCAGCGACGCGTTCCTGGTCGCCGGCATCCTGTCGGGGGGCCAGCGACTCGCTGACCGACTTCAGCTTGACGCCGATGCAGCAACGGCGGGGATGTCCGATCTCGTCGACGATGATCCCCGGACCACCGCCGCGACCGCGATCCGCATCGCCATCGCGGTGATGGCTGCCGAGGCCATGAATGTCCTCGCCCGCCGAGGCATTGACGCCGCCGAGTTCTGCATGGTGGCGTATGGCGGGGCTGGCCCCATGTTCGCCGCCATGCTGGCTGAAGAGATCAGAATCCACGAGGTTCTCATCCCGCACACTCCTGGTGCACTGAGCGCCTATGGAGCCGCGTTGTCCGATCTGCAGGGTGACCTCATTGAACCCGTCTACGCCAGGCTTGATCAATCCGGCGACGTGGTCCTTCCTGATCATCATCGAACCTTGGCTGAGCGCGCTCAACAGTGGGTTGCCACGCAGACAGAGTCTCTGACCGTTTCGGCGGTCACAGTGTCCTACTCCGCGGAGATGCGTTACGAGGGCCAGGGCTACGACGTGTCGGTGCCGGTGGACGCAACGGTGCTCCAGACCAACGACATCGATGCTCTTCGCGAGGCATTCGACGTCGCTCACCGTGAGGCATACGGCCACAGCTCGCCCCAGATGCCCGCTCGGCTCAACGAACTACGTGCGCACATCACCGGTGCCGTCGACAAGTCGCTCACTGTCGCCAGGCAGAAGCAAACAGCCGATCGGACCCCCGTCCAGCAACGACCCGTCCACCTCTACGAGGGGGAATACCTCGCATCGGTGTACGACCGAAACTCTCTCTCTGAAGGCGACACAGTTGCAGGCCCGGCAGTGATCGAGCAAATGGACACGACCACGTTCGTACCGCCCAACTGGACGCTGCGCGTGGTGCAGTCCGGAAACATGATTCTGAGCAACGAAGGAGCCGTCAAGTGACCGCGACCATCACAGCACCGAGCGCAACCACTCTTCGCGAGGCCGCAGAGACCGAGATCCTCGCGAACATGTACCGCGCCGTCGTCGATGAGATGGCGAACGTCCTTCTCCGGTCCTCACACACCACCTTCGTCAAGGAGACGCAGGACTTCTCCACCGGATTGGTCACCCCCGGTGGCGATGTCTTCGCTGCTCCGGTCACCCTCGGCGCTACGCCGCTCGTCGGAATACCTATGGCGGCCGGGACCGAAGCGATCGACACATGGCACGACGGCGATGTGCTGATCACCAATGACCCCTATCAGACCGGGGGGATGGTGATGCACCTGAACGACATCTACAGCTTTGCTCCGGTCATCAGAGACGGTGAAGTCGTGTGCTTCGCGTGGGCGTTTATCCACTGCACCGACGTCGGTGGCGCCGTTCCAGGCAGCATCGACATGCAGAACACCAGCATCTTCCAAGAGGGTTTGCGCATCCGGCCGATCAGGCTGGTGAACCAAGGGGTGGTGGATGAGTCACTCTGGCATCTCATCGCTGACAACTCACGGATCCCTGATGTCAACTGGGGAGACGTCACCGCTCTGTTGTCGGCGCTGAAGGTAGGCGTACAGCGCGCGCATTCCCTCATCGATCGCTACGGGCTCGACTCGTTCACCAACGCGATGACGCGCACCATTGCCACCACACGAGAGACCGCAAAGTCAGTCTTCCGGAGCATCCCCGCCGGCGCCTACTCCTTCGTTGAGTACCTCGAAGACGACTACAACTCCGAGACACCGGTTCGTCTTGCCGTCTGCCTGTCGGTCACCGACGGCGGCGATGTCACGCTCGATTTCGAAGGGTCAGACCCGCAAGTCAAGGCGGCGATCAACCTGCCCAGCGGCAATAGTGAACACCATCCGTTCCTGTCCCTGGCGATGGTCAACTACGCGATGACTCACGCGAAGTCAATCCACTACAACGCAGGCATCGTTCAAGCGGTCACACTCAAACTGCCCGAAAACTCCGTAGTGAACGCAAGCTTCCCGGCCCCGGTGGGCATGCGGTACTCGACTGCGTGCCGCATCCACGAGGCCGTCCTAGGAGCGCTCAACAAGGCGGTACCGGACCGCGTGCCAGCAGGCGGATCCAGTCAGCTCGTCGTCACTTACATCTCGACCGAAGACACTGCCGATCAAGGCGGCTCGGTCATCGTGGCCAACTCCCTGCAAGGTGGCACCGGCGGCGGGCTTGGACTCGATGGCGAAGATGGCATCGACTACCCGGCCGCGTTCCTGCGAAATGTTCCCGTCGAAACGCTCGAATCCGAAGCGGACGTGCTGGTCCAGCGCCTGGAACTTAGGCACGACTCCGCAGGCGCGGGAGAACACCGCGGCGGATTCGGAGTGGAGTACTCCATCACCCTCGAACGTCCCGGCACCACTGTGGTGATGAGGGGCAAGGACCGCCACCGCTACACGGCGTTCGGCACGAACGGCGGCCTGGCGGGAACGACCGCCGGCTGCATCGTGGAGTCTCGCGACGGAACAAAGGTGGACATCGGCAAGCGCGCCGTCCACGAGGCCAAGTACGGCGACACGATTCACCTGTGGACCGGCGGCGGCGGTGGCAAGGGGCATCCCTTCGACCGGCCCGCAGACTCCGTCGTCGCTGACGTGCTCGATGGCCTCATGTCACCGCAGCGTGCTGCCGGCGACTACGGAGTGCACCTGAGCCCCACCGGGGAGATCGACCGCGACGCCACAGCGGTGAGTCGTCAACAGCGGTCCGAGCGCTCGCTGTTCGACGTGGGTGAGGCTCGAGCTCAGTGGGAGAACCTCTACAACGACGCAGCCGAGTACCTGGCAAGGATGCTCCCGCACATTCCCGCGGGTCTGCGTCGCACAGTTCAGACCGACTTTTACCGACTGTGCGAAGAACACATCCCGCAGGATCTCTCTGCGGATGTCCTCGAAGAATTTTGGAACACCCTCCTCGAATCTCACCATCAGTAAGTCAAACCCGTTCGCGGCCCTAACTGGCCCCCAAATAAGGGATACCGTCAATGACGACAGAACGTGATGCAGTGCGCCCGAATGACGCCTCGAGCAGCTCCGGTAACGACCGAAGGACACTCGTCGCAAGCAACATCGGCAACTTCCTCGAGTGGTACGACTTCGGCGTCTACGGCTTCATGGCCGTGCACATTGGAGCCGTGTTCTTCCCCTCCGGCAATCCAACGAATCAGCTACTCGCGACTTTCGCGGTGCTGGCAGTCTCGTTCATCTCCCGACCCTTCGGCGGAGTCTTCTTCGGCCGCCTAGGCGATCGAGTCGGACGGAAAGCAGTTCTCGCGATGATCATTCTGATCATGGCCGCGGCCACCGTCGGAATCGGGCTCCTCCCGGGCTACGCGGCCATCGGCATCGCGGCACCAGTCCTGCTGATCGTTCTTCGAATGATCCAGGGCCTCTCCGCCGGCGCTGAGTACCAAGGAGCGTCCACGTTCGTCATCGAGCACGCCCCGAAGGCCCGACGAGGCCTGTACGGGAGCACGATCATCGCCACGGTCGGCCTCGGTATGGCGGCAGCCGCTGCTACGGGTCTGCTGAGCAACCTGTTGCTGACCGAAGCGCAGATGGTGGACTTCGGCTGGAGGATTCCGTTCCTGTTGAGTGGACCTATCGGCCTGATCGGCCTGTACATGCGACTCAAGCTTGAGGAGACTCACGACTTCGCCGCACTGAAGGAAGCTGGCGACGTCTCAAAGTCTCCGTTGTCTGAGGTCTTTGCTAAGCACAGGGCGTCGCTGATCTGCCTCTTCGTCGCTGCCTCGGCCAACGGTCTGTGTTACTACTACGCCCTCTCCTACTTCCCGAACATGTTGCAGGTCGTCGGCGGGATGACTCAGACTGCGGCCCTGACGATCAGCGTCGTCGCTCAGTCGGCGTACTGTCTGCTGGCACTGGCCGTCGGCTTCAACCTCAAGCGATTCAACCCCAGCCACGTGCTAATGGTGGGGCTCTCCGGCTTGTTCCTGCTGGCACTCCCAGTCTTCTGGATGATGAACACCGGCAGCGTGACCATCTCCATCGTCGGGCAGGTGACCTGGCTGACCTGCCAGGCGCTGGTCCAAGTCAGCTTCACCTACCTGCAGGTGTCGATGTTCCCCACCGAAGTCCGATTCAGCGGGTCCGCGCTCGCCTACAGCCTCGCCTACGTCATCTTCGCGGGCACCGCCTCGTACGTCGCCGTGTGGCTGGTCTCGACCTTCGACAGCTACTACGCCCCCGCCGCGTACTCCATGGTGATCTGCGGCCTTGCGCTGCTCATCTTGGTGAAGCTCCTCCCGACTACTTACCGCCGCACGGTTGACCGCGATTACCTGTAGAGCCACTCGCGAAACGGAACGAGGACCTTTATGTTGCTCAACGGAGCCGGTTCATTCTGGCTACACCAAGCTGGGATGGGCACACCCACTCGTGCGCCCCTGGAAGGCAACGTCACCGCCGACGTCGCGATCGTCGGCGCCGGACTGACCGGACTCTGGACCGCGTACTGGCTCAAGGAGCGTCGCCCGAACGCACGAGTCGTGGTGCTCGAAGCCCACAGTGTCGGCTACGGAGCCTCCGGCCGCAACGGCGGCTGGCTCAGTTCCAAGCCGGTCGGGACCCGTCGTCGCCAGATGGCAGCCGGTGCCTCGAAGCCAGAACTGCTCGAGACCGAAACCCTGCTACGACAGGCGGTCTCGGAAGTCCCGGCGATCTTCGCCGAAGCCGAACTCGACATCAGTTTGCGCACCGGAGGCTGGCTGCACATCGCTCGCACCGAGAGCCAGAGGCGACGTCTCCTGGACCAGGCCAAGGCCGAGTCAGCATGGGGTGGCGACCCGACCGACTACACCTTCCATGAGGGCGACGATCTCACGCAAATGATTCGAGTCTCGGGCGGGCGCGCAGGCCTGCTCAACACCCAATCCATCGTTGTCGATCCCGCTCAGCTGGTCTCATCACTAGCGACCCTTTGCGAACAACGGGGCGTCGAGATCCACGAGCAGTCTCGCGTCACCGACGTGCAAACCCGCCGAGTTCGGACGGCCAGCGGCGAAGTTCAAAGTAGGCTGACGGTCATAGCGACTGAGGGTTACACTGCCCAGTTCCAGCGCTGGCACAGGTCCATCTTGCCGATGTTCTCATCCATGCTTGTCACCGAACCGCTCCCGCAGTCAGCATGGGACGCGATTGGGTGGAACGGCTTTGCTGGGCT
>JBQDIN010000071.1:0-20602 GCA_052094425.1 Propionibacteriaceae bacterium | reverse complement strand
ACCCGTCCAACCGGGCGCGGATGGCGGCCAGGACCAGGTCGGGGTCCTCACCGGGCAACAGCCGGCGGTCCACCGAGAGATGGCAGTCGGCCGCCACCGTCGATGTCGACTGGCCGCCGTTGATCATCCCGACACTCCAGGTCGGCGGGCCGACCAGCGGGTGCGCCCGAGCCGCCAGTTCGTCGTGCCACGCGGCCAGGTCGGCGACGATCCGGGCCGCCCCGGTGATCGCGTTCCGTCCGTCCGTGGGGCTGCCGGAGTGCGCCGCCACCCCGGTGACGTCGTACTCGAGGTAGCTGTCCCCCCGGGCCGCGACGATCGTCTGCAGGTCGGTGGGCTCGGCGACCAGGCACCCGGCCCAAGCACGCCCCTCGGCCACCAGTTGAGAGGTGTGGGCACGGATGCCCAGACCGGTCTCCTCCTCGTCGACGAGGGCGGCCAACTCCACCGGGCCGGAGAGCGGAATCCCCGCGCGCCGGATCGCGTCCATCGCCACCACACAGGCGGCCAGACCGCCGAGCATGTCGGTCGCTCCCCGGCCGTGGATCCGACCGTCACGGAGTTCCCCGCCGAACGGATCCAGGGTCCAGCCGTCGCCCACCAACACCACGTCGGTGTGGCCGAGCAGCAGCAGGCCGGGGCCGTCGCCGCCGGGTAGCACCGCCCGCACGTTCGGTCGTCCCGGCGCCACCTCCTGCTCCGAGACGGAGAATCCCCGGTCCCGGCAGGCCGCGGCCAGGGTCGCGGCCCGCGGTCCCTCCTCACCGGGAGGGTTCACCCCCGGAACCCGGACCAGAGCGGTGGTCAGGGCCACCAGGTCGCTCTCCTCGACCAGGTCGAGGACCCCCTGTTCCGTTGCCTGCTGTTCCGTTGCCTGCTGTTCCGTTGCCTGCTGTTCCGGGGCGCTGTCAGCCATGCTCAGCCCTGAGCGGCCGGGCCGGAGGAGGCAGCCAGCCGGTCGACCGCCGCACGCAGCCGCTTGACGCCCTCGGCGATCCGGTCCGGCGGGGTCGAGGCGAAGCACAACCGCAGATCGTTCGGGAAGTGTCCACCCGGCGAGAAGGCGTTCCCGGGGATGTAGGCCACGCCCTCGGCCAGGGCCACCTCGAACAGCGCCTGGGTGTCGACCTCGGGGCCGAAGGAGACCCAGAGGAAGAAGCCGCCCTCCGGATCGGTCCACTCGGTCTCGCCGGTGAAGTGCTCGGTCAGGGCGGTCTGCATGGCTTCCTTGCGCCGTTTGTACTCGGCCCGTTGGGTGACCAGGTGCTCCGTCAGGTGACCGGCCCGCAGGAATCCCGCGACCAGCCGCTGCATCGGCAGGTTGGTGCAGGTGTCCATCGCCTGCTTGGCGTTGATCAACAACGGTTGCAGCGACGGGTCGGTGTCGACCCAGCCCACCCGGAGCCCGGGCGCGATGATCTTGGAGAAGGTACGCACCGAGAAGACCAGCGGGTTCCCGGCGGCCATCTCGTGCAGGCTGGGCATCTCGGTGCCGGCGAAGCGCAGCATTCCGTACGGGTCGTCGTCGATGATCACACTCCCCCACTGCGTCGCCAACTCCAGCAACTGCTCCCGTCGGGCGAGGCTCATCGTCGCCCCGGACGGGTTCTGGAAGGTGGGCACGGTGTAGATCACCTTGGGTGGCCGGCCGTCGGCAGCGACCGCAGCGAGGGCGTCGACGTCCATCCCCTGGTCGTCCACACCGATCTCGGCCAGTTCGGCCTGGTACGACAGGGCGGTGGCACTGCCGTTGGTGTACGTCGGCGACTCCACCGCCACCAGGTCACCGGGGTTCACGAACAACTTGCAGGCCAGGTCGAGTCCCTGCATCCCGCCGGCGGTGATGGTGAGCCGATCCGGTGTGGTGGCGTCCCCCGTACCGGACAGCATCTCCAACAGGGCCTCGCGCAACGCGGCATCCCCCTCGGTCGCGGCATAGTCGAACGCGTCGGCGGAGCCCGCTCCGATCGCCTCCACCCCGACCTCGGCCAAGGCCTCGGTCGGAATCGCCTCGGCGGCCGGGCTGCCCATCGCGAATCGGACGATGTCGTGGGTCTGGCTGGCGAGCAGCGAGGTGCTCGAGTCGATCACCGACCCGACCAGGAGTTCTGCTCGATCGGCCAGTGGGAGGGTGGGGTTGGTCATGTCAGCCTTTCCTCGTCGGTACTCCGTCCGGCACCCTGCGGTGCCGTGGTTCGTCAGTGGTTCTTCAGTGGTTGATGGTCAGTGGTTGATGGTCAGTGGTTGATGGTCAGTGGTTGATGGTCAGTTCCTGGGGCATCGGCGCCAAGCGTTCAGCGCCGTGGTCGCCGATCAGCACCGGCTCGGAGAGCTCGTACCCCCAGCCGTCCATCCACATGCCCAAGATCATGTGCAGGGCCATGCCCGGTTGGAGTCGGGTGTCCTCCTCGCTGCGCAGGCTGATCGTCCGTTCGCCCCAGTCCGGTGGATAGCCGATCCCGATCGAGTAGCCGATCCGGGACTCCTTCACGTAACCGTAGGAGTTGATCACCTTGGTGAAGGCGGCATGCACGTCGTGGCAGGGCACCCCCGGTTGCATCATCTCCAGGGCCGCCTGCACCCCCTCGGTGACTGCTCCCGCACATCGGTCCAGTTCGCGCGGCGGCTTCCCCAGGCTGACGGTCCGTGCCAGCGGGGAGTGGTAGCGGTGGTGCACCCCGGCCAGCTCGATCGTGGTCGCCTCCCCGGTGCGCAGCGGCAGGTCACTCCAGGTGAGGTGCGGCGTACCTGCCGTCTCGCCGGTGGGCAGCATCGGCACGATCGCGGCATAGTCGCCGCCCAAATACTGGGCGCCGAGGGCCTGCGCGTGCTGGATCTCGGCCACCACGTCGCACTGGCGACGGCCCGGGCGGATGTTGTCGATGGCGATCTGCATCACCCGTTGGGCGATCGAGCCGGCCACCCTCATCTTCGCCAACTCGAGCGGGCGCTTGATCACCCGCACCCAGTTGACCAACTCCTGGCTGTCCACCAGCACCGTGTGGCGCAGGTGGGAGTGCAGGGCGAGGAAGCCTCGGGGGGAGAAGTAGTGGGCATCGATCTCGGCCGCGATGGCTGCGTCGGAGGAGTCGTCCAGCAGGCCGAGCTCCAGTGCCGTGGTGGCGATCCAGTCGTAGGGGTGCACATCCGCGCGGTGCACCAGGTCCTCCGGGTAGCCGTGGATCTCCTCCGGCCGCAGGCAGGAGGTGTAGTGCGCCCCGTTGGCGTCCATCGCCCGCGCGAACAGGTGCGGTCGTCCGGCGGCGGGGACGATCAGGCACTGCGGCATGTAGAACGACCACGCGTTGTAACCGGTCAGGTAGTAGAGGTTCGCTGGATCGACGACCAGGATGGCCGACAGGGACCGCTCCGCCATCACGGCCTGGACCCGCGCCAGCCGTTCGTCGTACTCGGTGTCCGGGAAGGGACGCGCCCGCAACGGCGAATCGCTGTCGGTCGATTCGGCGCTCGGTGCGACGCTGTGGTGGTGATCACGGTCCGACATGGGCTCCCTCGTTCATCACGGATCGGCGGGACCTGCGCGGTCCGGCCCCTGCACTGCGGCCGCGACGAGAGGGTTGGCGCCGTTGCGACAGCAGAGCCTGTCCCGGTCCCACCGCCCGCAGCCCAGCCGCACGCAAGGCGGCCCACAGTGTCACCTGGTTGGCCGTCAGGATCGGCACTCCGAGCTCCCGCTCCAGCGGGGCGATGATGTCGTAGGTGGGCAGATTGGTGCACGAGATGAAGACGGCATCACAGGGCTCGGCCGCGATCGAGCGCACCAACTCCACCGTGGTGGCGTACGGGACGGTCCAGATCCTCTCGGTGAGGCCCAGGTGTGCGGCCGCCGTGATCCGGGTCCCGGTCTCGGCCAGGTAGTCCTCCAGGCGCAGGGTGATCTCCGCGTCGTACGGGGTGGCGACGGCCAGTCGGCGGACGCCGAGATGGGCGAGTGCCTCCACCAGCGCACCACTCGTGGTCACCGCCGCCGGCACCCCGACCGACGCCATCGCGGCCACCAACTGGCGCTCCCCCTCCCGACCGGAGACGAAGCTTCCCGAAGTGCAGGCATAGGCAATCGCACTCGGCACCGGGGTGATCAACTCAGCTGCGCACCGGGTGACCATCTCCAGGTCGGAGACCACCGCGGCCTGGGCCAGACTCACCTCGAGTTCGGCCAGCGGGGTCCGAGTGAGCATCAGGTGGGCCGACTTCGGCAGCCAGCGCCACAGTTCCCGGTCCAGGGCGAAGTCGTACGGCGCCACGACCCCGATGCCCACCGTCGGCAGTGGTCCGCCGGCGGCCACGAGCGCGTCCAGGGCCTCGGCGGCGGACACCGCCGATCCCGCTTCGCCACGTTGCCGGTTCCCCATGCAGACAGTGTGCCTTCTGGACGGATTGTTGACAATAAGACACGGGGTTCCTAGCGTGGCTCGGGTGAGCGCCGATCCCCCTGTCGTGACCGTGTTGTGCGCGACGGTGGACGACGCCCCGCCCGGTCTGGACCGCTACGCCGATCGCGTCCGGTTCCGGATCACCGACGAACCCGGGTTGGCCGAGGCAGTCGCCGGGGCCGATGCCCTGTTCCTGTGGGACTTCTTCTCCAGTGCCGTCGCCGAGGTCTGGCCGCAGACCACGGATCTGGACTGGATCCACGTCGCCGCGGCAGGGGTGGACACGCTGATGTTCCCTGAACTCCGCTCTGCGGACGTGGTGGTGACCAACGCCCACGGGACCTTCGACCGGCCGATCGCCGAGTTCGTCCTCGGTGCCGTACTCGGTCACGCCAAGTTGGTGCACGAGAGCCACGACCTGCAGCGTGCGCACGTCTGGAAGCACCGGGAGAGCCACAGTGTGCTGGGCCGACGCGTCCTGGTGGTCGGCACCGGCGGGATCGGCCGTGAGATCGCCCGGCTGCTGACCGCGGTCGGACTCGACGTCTTCGGGGCCGGCAGCCGGGCCCGCGGCGGCGACCCCGACTTCGGCGAGGTGATCAACTCCGCGGACCTGGCCGACCACGTGGCCGATGTGGACTATCTGGTCAACGCCGCCCCGCTCACCCCGGCCACCACCGACCTGATCGACGCCCGCGTCCTGGCCGCCCTCCCCGACTCCGCCCACGTGATCAACATCGGTCGCGGGCCGACGGTGGTCGAGGACGACCTGCTGGCCGCCCTCGAGTCGGGCCGTATCGACGGGGCCACCCTGGACGTGTTCCGCACCGAACCGCTGCCCGACGACTCCCCCCTCTGGGATGCCCCCGGGATGGTCATCTCCGCCCACATGTGCGGTGACGTGATCGGCTGGCGGACTGCACTGACGGAACAGTTCCTGGCCAACCTCGACCGCTGGTTGGCCGGACAGGAACTCCACAACATCGTGGACAAGGAACGCGGCTACGTCTCCGGAGGCAACCGATGAACGACCTGGCGATGATGAGTGCCCCCGAGCTGACCGAGGGGTACGCCGACGGAAGCTTCACCCCGGTGGAGGCCACCCGGGCCGCACTCGACATGATCACCACCCACGACGAGGCAGTGAACTCCTACCTGATCGTCGACTCCGCCGGCGCCCTGGCCTCGGCCGAGGAGTCCGCCGAGCGTTGGCGCACCGGGAAATCGCTGGGTCCCGGGGACGGGATCCCCACCTCGATCAAGGACATGTTCTACACCTGCGGATGGCCGACCCGCCGGGGCAGCACCCTGATCGACGAGGCGGGTCCGTGGGAGGTGGACGCGCCCGCGGTGGCGCGACTCCGCGACGCCGGCGCCGTCTTCCTGGGCAAGACCACGACCCCGGAGTTCGCCTGGAAGGGTGTCACCGACTCGATCCTCACCGGGGCCACCGGCAACCCCTGGGGAGCCGACCTCACCTCGGGCGGCTCCAGCGGCGGATCGGCGACCGCGGTCGGGCTGGGGATGGGCACATGGTCGATCGGTACCGACGGGGGCGGCTCGGTGCGGATCCCGGCGGCCTTCACCGGCACCGTCGCCCTGAAACCCACCTTCGGGACCATCCCGCTCTACCCGCCCAGCGCGTACGGGACACTCGCGCATGCCGGGCCGATGACTCGCACGGTGGTCGACGCCGCCCTGCTGATGGACCTGATCACTGCACCGGACGGCCGGGACTGGGCCGCCCTCGCCCCGCCCCGTGGATCCTTCGCCGAGGCGCTCGAGTCCGCGGACCTGTCCGGGCTGCGGATCGCCTACTCCCCCACCCTCGGCTTCGACCTCCGCAACGACCCGGAGGTGGATGCAGCGGTCCGGGCCGCGGTCGAGGTGTTCGCCGCGGCGGGTGCGCAGGTGGAGGAGACCGATCCCGGTATCACCGATCCGGTGGACGCCTTCCACATCCTCTGGTTCACCGGCGCAGCCAAGGTGCTGGAGGCCTACGGACCGGACGCCCTGGACCGGATCGATCCCCGTTTGGCGGCCGCCGTCCGGGAGTTCGGCGTGGACGCGACCGCCTCGGACTACCTCGACGCCACCCAGGTGCGGATGGACCAGGGTGTGGCCATGGGGGCCTTCCACGAGAAGTACGACCTGCTGTTGACACCGACGACGCCGATCCCGGCCTTCCCGGTCGGCCAGAACGCCCCGGACGGATGGCCCTCCGACCTGTGGACCTCCTGGACGCCGTACACCTATCCGTTCAACATGACCCAGCAGCCGGCCCTGAGCGTGCCGTGCGGATTGACCTCGGCCGACCGGCCGATCAGCCTGCAGATCATCGGCCCGCGGCACGCCGACGCCCGGGTGCTGCAGGCCGGCCACGCGTACCAGCAACTCACCGACTGGCACCGGGCCACGCCGACCGTGCTCCGCGGCGCCTGAGGTCTTCCCTGAACCCGTTCCCCTGACCCGTTCCCCTGAACCGTTCCCCTGACCCGTTCCCCTGAACTCGAACCTGAGGAGTCCGTATGACCCGCTTCATCACGATCAGCCTGGAGACCCGCGGGGTCACGGCCAGGGCCAAGTTGTTGGACGAGGCGGCACCACGGACGGCGAAGGCCGTCTGGGACGCCCTGCCGCTGTCCGGGCAGGTGTACCACGGCAAGTACGCCCGGAACGAGATCTACGCGTTGCTGCCGACCTTCGCCGATCGCGATCCGGGGCCGGAGAACACCACCATCACGCCGATCCCCGGGGACCTGTGCTGGTTCACCTTCTCCGGCGACGACCTCGGCAACCCGGCCTACGGGTACGAGAGCGAGGACCAGCACCGGTCGATGAACGCGATCATCGACCTGGCCGTCTTCTACGGCCGGAACAACCTGTTGATCAACGGCGACCAGGGCTGGGTCCCGGGCAACGTGTTCGCCACCATCGTCGAGGGGTTGGACGAACTCGCCGAAGCCTGCCAGGACATCTGGATGGGTGGCGCCCGCGGGGAGAACCTCGCCTTCGCCCGCGCCGACAACTGAACACCCACGCTGGTCCAGCCGGCGGGAGGAGGCCGATCGGGATGAGTACGGTGCGTTGGGACGTCGACGACCGCCGGGCGACCCTCCGCACCCGGCTGTACGTCCGGTGGATGCGACTGGCCCGTGACAAGCGGGCCTTCGAAGGGGAGCAGCACACCCTCGCGGTCGCACGGAAGCGGCAACGTTCCGGTGACCGGCCACCGAACCTGCTCACCCGATTCCGCTGCACGGTCGCGACCGCCACGGTGGCAGGTATGACGACCTGGACCGTCCGACCGCGCAGCACGCCCCCGAAGGTGCGGGTCATCTACCTGCACGGGGGCGGGTACGTGCACCCACTCACCGCTGACTACTGGCGACTGGTCCGGACCCTGACCACGGTGCCGGCCGAGGTGGTCGTCCCGGCCTACCCCCTGGCCCCGGGTGGAACGATCGACGACGTCCTCCCCCGCCTTGCGGCCCTCGAGAAGGCCTCCGACGTCGATCTACCCACCGTGATCATGGGCGACTCCGCAGGTGGCGCGCTGACGATCGTCCTGGCCTGCCACCTGCGCGACCACCCGAGCCGGCCTCACCCCGTCGGTCTCGTCGCCCTGTGCCCGTGGCTCGATGCCACGCTCGCCGAGGACACGGTGGCCGACCTGGAGGACCGCGATCCGATGCTCGCCGCATCGGGACTGCGTGCTGCCGGGCGATGGTGGGCCAGCCCACGCTCCCCGGCCGACCCCCGGGTCAGCCCACTGGCCGGTGACTTGGACGGGCTCCCACCCCTCGACGTGTTCATCGGCGACCACGACATCCTGCGACCGGCCGTCGACGACCTCGCTGACCACGCGCGATCGGGAGTCGTCGGGCTGCACGTGCACGAGGTCCCGGAGATGTTCCATGTGTGGATGACGCGCCTCCTGCCCGAGGGCAGGCGTACCCGACAGCAACTCGTCCAGCTCGTGCGTCGCCGAGCACTCCCCTGAGCGCCGACCTCACCCAACGCGCTCACCCGATGAGCGGCGATCACCAGAGGCCGGGGCCGATCATGTGGTGCATCGCACAGACCGCGAGGAAGGCGATCCCCGCCAGGGTTGTGAGCGTGAGGCCCAGTCGTCCGGGCAGCCGCCACCACCGGCGTCGCCAGGCGAACGGGGTCAGCACCACCAGGGCGAGGGTGCCGAGCATCCCGACCCCGGACAGCACCCGATTCATGATCAACAGGGGTGAGTCGCCGAGGAAGAGGGTCTCGTTCAACGCCGCCCCGTCCCCCATCAGGGTGAAGAAGGCGCCGGTGTAGCCGAGCAGTGCAACCGACGTCAGACACCACAGCAGCCGCGTCACCCGGGCACCCCGCGGCCAGCGGAGTCGACCCCGACGCCGCCGGACCAGCGCCAGCACCGGGAGCACCAGCAGGCCGATCGCCAGCACCGCGGCCGACCCGTAGAGCACCACCTGGTGCAGCAGCGGCGACTGCCAACCCGGCAGCCGTTCGTAGCTGTAGGTGGGCATGGACGAGATGGCCAGGGACTCGCCGTCGGCACCGAAGGCGAGCAGGGCGCTACCGCCCTGTTCGCGGAACAACCCCTCTTCGACCGGTTCCCAGTGCCGGGCCGCCCAGGCCGGGTCGTCGGCCATCGCGTCGTGGGTAGCGAGGGTGCCGTCCGTTCCGGGCTCGACGGTGATCCCACCGACCAGTCCGCTGGCGCCGAGGAACTCGCTGTGGCTCACGTGCCGGCCGAGGTACGTCCCGGCGAGGGCGTCGGTCTGTTGGACGGTCGCCGGGTCGTCCGCGGAGTCGGTCTGGTCCTGATCACCGTCGGCGCCGAAGAACTCGGACACGAACTGGTCCCCCAGTTCACGCCCGGCCAACCAGGCGCTGTTCTCATCCCCGTCGCCGTTGAAGACCACGTAGATCCCGGTGTCCCGCTCGGGCAGCAGCACCAGGTTCGCGTGGAAGCCGGGCATGTCCCCGTCCTTGGCGACGACGCGTTCGCCGGCCACGTCGCGGAGTTCCCACAGGTAGCCCATGCCGGGGAGTTCGGGGCGGAGGGCCGCCTGCTGGGACTGCATCTGCTGCACCGTGTCCGGCTCCAGCACCGGGTGCTCCGGCTGGCCCAGCTGGGCCAGCATGAAGCGCCCCATGTCGGTGGCGGTGGTGGTGGTCGCCGCGCCGGTGGGAGTCAGCGGCCCGAGCTGTCCGTGGACCTGGGTCCACGGATCGGTGTCGTCGACGTCCCCGGACACCCGGTATCCCTTGGCCAGATCGGCTTCGTCAGTGCGTGGCTGGGCCTGGCTCGCGGACTCCATCCCGGCAGCAGCGAACACGTGCTCGCCGACGTACTCCTCGTAGCGCTGCCCGGTGACGGCCTCCACCACGGCACCGGCCAGCACCACCCCGTAGTTGTCGTAGGAGACCCGGCCCTCACCGGGCGGGCGGACCCGGTCCGGCAGGTGGTCGACCAGGTGTTCGGTGACCGACTCCACGTCCCGACCGTCGGCGTCCCCGGCGCCCAGTACCACGTAGTCGAAGCCGGCGGTGTGGGTGAGCAGGTGCCGCATCGTGACGGGCTGCCCGGGGTAGGTGTCGGGCACCTGGAACTCGGTCAGGTACTCGTTCACGTCCCGGTCCAGGTCGACCCGGCCCTGCTCGACCAACTGCATCACCGCCGTCGACGTGAACATCTTCCCCACCGAGGCGGTGCACATCTCAGTGCGGTCGGGATCGACCGGCGCGCCGGTCGACAGGTCAGCCGTGCCGTACCCCCGGGCAGCCACCTGACGACCTTCGGACACGACCACCACGGCCGCACCCGGGATCCGGCGCTCGGCCAGTTGGGCTCGAACCGCCTCGTCCAGGAAGGCGTTCACCCGATCGGGATCTCGGACCCCGTCTCCCGCGTCGGCCACAGCAGACCCGGGCAGTACAAGCAGGGCGAGCAGCGCCGACAGCAGGACTGTCGGGATGCATCGGACGACAGCGGAGCCGGGCACCCACCGGGGCGCCCTGGCCTTCCGGGTGATCATTCGAGTCCGGTGAGCTGCCAGGCACTTTCCGCACTGCGCTCGGTGAAGCCCATGGCCACGTTGATGTCGAGCATCCAGCTGTTCTCACCGGCGTTCCAGGTGTGGACGCGTTCCACCTCCGGTGCATGGTCGTGCAGGGTCTGCAGGTTGGCGGCCTTCACCATCATCCCGAGTCGATGGCCGCGGTGCTCCCCGTGCACGAGCGTGTCCTCCTGGTAGGCGACCGCGGGCTTGTCGGTCGGCTGGAGCAGCACCGAGTACGCGACCAGGTCGCCGGAGTCACGGTGCCGTGCGACGGTCGTGCACACGTCCATCCCACGGGCCAGGCTGGCTTCGTCGTCGACCCGTACCCGTTCGGCGTCCCACACCTCCTCCTCGGCCTCGAGGGCCGCGGTCGGGACGTCGACACTCATCCGGCTGCGCAGCACCGCCATCGGCTCCTGGTACGCGTCCGGGGTCGCTCCGCGCCAGCTGATCACCTCGTACGCGTCGGCGGAGTGCGGCCGCGCGGCGGCGAGCTCTGCGGCGATCGGCAGGGCGGGACCGACGTCCAGCACGCTGTGCCGCTCGGCCTGCTCCAACCGGAAGCCGCGGTTGCGCAACCACAGCGCGAACGGATCCGGCGGCAGGGCGCCCACGCCGGTCGCCGGCCGCAGCCAGTCCTCGCTGGGAGCGTTCGCGTTCGGACCGTCGAGCGCGTGCGCGGCCCAGCACTGCACGGTCGAGCGGCCGGCTCGCACCAACTCGGGACGTACGGCCCCCCACAGCGCGTCGGCGACGACGTCGTGGTCGGCACCCGCCGTCACCGTCATCTCCATCTCCGCCAGCGTCTTGTTGTCAGTCAGCGGCAGCCGGGCCGACGCCGCTCCGACCGGACGGCCCTCCTGACGCGCCACGAACCACACCTTGGTCACGTAGCGCTGGTTGGCCCAGACGACCGCGACCGACTTGGGCCCGTCGGCGAGATCGTCATCGCCCAGGGTGGCGACGAGGAAGTCCCGCTCGACCGTGGCGAAGTCGATGATCAAGTCGGAGTCGGCGCCCGCGCCGAGGGGTACGCGGAAGAGTTCAAGGGTCACCCTGAGAGTCTGCCGCTCGGGCCGACCCACAGCAACGGGGTTTTCCGGCGCTCAGGTGTCGCGCCTTCTGGCTGCGATGATCGAGGGCACCAGGACGGCGAGGGTCCAGCCGAGCAGAACAAGCCACGCGACGGCTGCTGCGGGTGCGGTCTCAGGAACGGTGGCGAACCAGAGCGTGGAGGAGGCGATGTCGGGGAGGAAGTACCAGGTCTGCCCCTGCAGAAGCGGGCTGACGACGAGCAGCTGGACCAGCAGGATGGCCGCGGCTGGCACGGCCTTGCGGATGAGGAAGCCCAGTGCGGAGCTGAGGATGGCCACCAGGGTGAGGTACCCGGCGGCGTTGAGCGTGATCCGCAGCGCGAGGGCAAGGTCAACTCGTTCCCACGGAGTTCCGGTGGTGAGCAGCATCGTGGTGATCCACACCTGGAAGTCCGTATTTTGGACAACCGTCTCATGAGTCGGGATGCAATTTGCCTGTCCGGAGGGGCATGGCCGAATGTTGGGCCATGCGCACCGCACCTCGAGTACTTGACTGGGCCGGCCTCGGCCCGTTCGTGGTGCGCCGCTTCCTCGACCTCGGTCTGACGAAGTCGATGATGTGTCGTCCCCATCACGCGTACTGATCGCCGAGGACCCCGCACCGCGCCCAGCGCCACACCGGTGTGACGCAGAACCCGGTCCCATCAGCAGTAGCCCTGCACCCGACCCAGTCGACCTGAGGATCTGATGACCACCACGACGAAACCGGCCGCCCCGGCCCCCCGTAAGCGCAAGTCGCGCAACAAGGGTGAAGGCCAGTGGGGCCTCGGGTTCCGCGAGCCCTTGAACGGCAACGAGCAGTTCAAGAAGGACGACGACGCGCTCAACGTCCGGGCCCGGATCGAGAACGTCTACTCCGTCCGCGGATTCGACTCCATCGACCCGAACGACCTGCGCGGCCGATTCCGCTGGATGGGCCTCTACACCCAGCGCAAGCCCGGGATCGACGGCGGCCGGACCGGCGCCCTGGAGCCCGAGGAGCTGGAGGACTCGTACTTCATGCTGCGGGTCCGCATCGACGGTGGGGCCCTGACCACCGAGCAACTGCGGGTGATCGGCCAGATCTCGGTCGACTTCGCCCGTGGCACCGCCGACATCACCGATCGGCAGAACGTGCAGTTGCACTGGGTGCGGATCGAGGACGTGCCGGAGATCTGGCGACGCCTCGACGAGGTCGGCCTGTACACCACCGAGGCCTGCGGGGACTGCCCGCGGGTGGTGATCGGTTCGCCGGTGGCCGGAATCGCGGCCGACGAGATCATCGATCCGACGCCGGCGATCCAGGAGATCGCCGCCCGCTACATCGGTGACCCGACCTTCTCCAACCTCCCCCGCAAGTACAAGACGTCGATCAGCGGCCACCCATCCCAGGACGTCGTGCCCGAACTGAACGACCTCTCCTTCGTTGCGGTGGACCACCCCGAACTCGGCCCCGGCTTCGACCTGTGGGTGGGCGGCGGACTTTCCACCAACCCGATGCTCGCCCAGCGGCTCGGCGCCTTCGTCTCCCTCGAAGACGTCCCGGACGTCTGGGTCGGTGTCACCAGCCTGTTCCGCGACTACGGCTACCGCCGGCTGCGGACCCGGGCCCGGCTGAAGTTCCTGCTCGCCGACTGGGGGGTGGAGAAGTTCCGCCAGGTGCTGGAGGACGAGTACCTGCAGCGGGCGCTGCCGGACGGTCCCCCGCCGCCGACCCCGGTCCGCACCGGTGATCACGTCGGCGTGCACGAGCAGGCCGACGGCAACCGCTTCGTCGGGTTCTCCGCGCCGGCCGGTCGGGTCAGCGGTCAGATCCTGCTGGACGCCGCTCGGATCGCCGAGGAGCACGGTTCGGGCCGGCTGCGCACCACCCCGATGCAGAAGTTGCTCGTCCTCGACGTGCCCGCCGATCGGGTGGACTCGTTGATCGAGGCATACCGGGGAATCGACTTCTCCGCCGAGCCGGGCGCCTGGCGCCGCTCGGTGCTCGCCTGCACCGGGATCGAGTTCTGCAAGTTGGCAATCGTCGAGACCAAGGTCCTCGCCGCGGACCTCGCCGAGGAGTTGGACCGCCGGCTCGGTGCCCTCGATGCACCGATCAGCGTGAACATCAACGGCTGCCCGAACTCCTGTGCCCGGATCCAGGTCGCCGACATCGGCCTCAAGGGTCAACTGGTGATCGACAACGACGGCAACCAGGTCCCCGGTTTCCAGGTCCACCTCGGCGGTGGCCTCGGCCAGGACTCGGGGTTCGGCCGCAAGTTGCGCGGGCACAAGGTCACCACCGCGGAGCTGCCGGACTACGTGGAGCGGGTCACCCGCAACTACCTGGCCGAGCGTACGGAAGGTGAGCGGTTCGCGCAGTGGGTCACTCGTGCCGAGGACGAGGTGCTTCGATGAGCACCGCACCCACCCGACAGGCGGTCAACTACTGCCCGTTCTGCGCCGAGGAGAACCTCTTCCCGGTGGAGGGCGGCGGCTGGGAGTGCCGCAGTTGCCTGCGTTCCTTCCAGGTGAAGTTCCTCGGGCTGGCTTCCCCGGACGGAGGGCAGCGATGACCGTCACGGACCTGGCCGGACTGGCCGCCGACGCGAACGAGCGGCTCGAGGACGCCTCGGCCACCGAGATCCTGCGCTGGGGCTACGGCACCTTCGGCGACCGGCTCGCGGTCACCTCGTCGATGGCCGACACGGTGCTGTTGCATCTCGCCTCGACGGTCCGCCCCGGTGCGGACGTGATCTTCCTGGACACCGGTTACCACTTCGTGGAGACGATCGGGACCCGGGACGCGGCGGCGACGTACGCCGTGAACCTGATCACGGTCGAGCCCCAGCAGACGGTGGCCGAGCAGGACGCGGCATGGGGCAAGGACCTGTTCGCCTCCGACCCGGACCAGTGCTGCGGCCTGCGCAAGGTGGAACCGCTGAATCGCGCCCTGAGTGGGTACGAGGCGTGGGCCACCGGCGTACGCCGGGCCGACTCCCCCGTCCGGGCCCTCACCCCGATCGTGCAGTACGACCCGAAGCGAAAGATGATCAAGCTGGCCCCGTTGGCCACCTGGTCCGACGAGGACGTCGAGAACTACATCGCCGAACACCAGTTGATCATCAACCCATTGTTGGAGGACGGATATCCGTCCATCGGCTGTGCCCCGTGCACCAGCCGCGCATCCAGTGACGACGCCCGCGCCGGCCGGTGGGCCGGCAGCGGCAAGACGGAATGCGGGATCCACCTGTGAGCATCACTCGGATCGAGGAGGCTCCGTTGAGCTCCGACGCACCCGCCGGCGGCGGTGTCACGGTCTGGCTGACCGGGCTTCCGTCGGCCGGCAAGTCCACCATCGCCACTGCGGTGGCCGAGGCCCTCGCCACCGCCGGTACCCCGGTGGAGGTGCTGGACGGTGACGTGGTCCGCCCGCACCTGTCCAGCGAACTGGGCTTCTCCCGCGAACACCGCGACCTGAACGTGACCCGGATCGGCTGGGTGGCCCAACTGCTCGCGCGGCACGGTGTGGTCGCACTGGTCCCGGTCATCGCCCCGTACGCCTCGACCCGGGAGGCCGTCCGTGCCGACCACGAGGCCAGCGGGTCGACCTACCTCGAGGTGCACGTCTCCACTCCGGTGGAGGTGACCGCCGAACGCGACGTCAAGGGCCTGTACGCGAAGGCCGCTCGGGGAGAACTGACCGGCCTCACCGGCGTCGACGACCCGTACGAGGAGCCGACCGACCCGGACCTGGTGATCGACACCAGCGTGGTCACCCTGTCCGATGCCACCCGCCAGGTCCTCGACCTGGTCGACCAGACCCTGGGACGTGATCTTCGATGAGCACCGCCAGCCACCCCCTCACCGAACTACAGACCCTCGAGTCGGAGGCCATCCACATCATCCGCGAGGTGGCCGCCACCTTCCGCTCGCCGGTGATGCTGTTCTCCGGCGGCAAGGACTCGGTGCTGATGCTGCACCTGGCCGCCAAGGCGTTCTGGCCGGCCCCGATCCCGTTCGGGGTGCTGCACGTCGACACCGGCCACAACTTCGACGAGGTGATCAGCTACCGCGACGAGGCGGTGGCCTTCTACGGGGCCGACCTCACCGTGGCGTCGGTCCAGGACTACCTCGACGACGGCCGGCTCAGCGAACGCGCCGACGGAACCCGGAACCCGTTGCAGACGGTCCCGCTGCTGGACGCGATCAACGCCGGCCCGCACGACGCGGTCTTCGGTGGTGGTCGTCGCGACGAGGAGCGGGCCCGGGCGAAGGAGCGGATCTTCAGCCTGCGCGACGAGTTCGGCCAGTGGGACCCCCGCAATCAGCGTCCCGAGTTGTGGTCGCTCTACAACGGTCGGCACACGCCGGGCGAGCACGTCCGGGTGTTCCCGCTGTCCAACTGGACCGAGCTCGACGTGTGGGACTACATCGCGAGTGAGAAGATCGCGTTGCCGTCGATCTACTACGCCCACGAGCGGGAGGTGGTCGAGCGGGACGGGATGTGGATCGCCGTCACCGACGTCACTCCGGCCCGCGAGGGCGAAGAGGTGCAGTGGAAGTCGGTGCGCTACCGAACCGTCGGGGACAAGTCGTGCACCGCCTCGGTGCCGTCGGTCGCGACCACCGTCACCGACGTGATCGCCGAGGTGGCGACCAGCACGCTGACCGAGCGCGGCGCCACCCGGGCCGATGACCGGATCTCCGAAGCCGCCATGGAGGACCGCAAGCGAGAGGGCTACTTCTGATGAGCACGATCACCAACCGACCTGACCGGGTCGGCACCCGCGACGGCGGCCGTACGCTGCTGCGGCTGGCCACCGCCGGTTCGGTCGACGACGGCAAGTCCACCCTGGTGGGCCGGCTGCTCTTCGACACCGCCAGCGTGCTCACCGACACCCTGGATGCGGTCGAGCAGGTGAGCCGACGCAAGGGGCTGGACCGGACCGACCTCGCCCTGCTCACCGATGGACTGCGGGCCGAGCGGGAGCAGGGCATCACCATCGACGTCGCCTACCGCTACTTCGCCACCCCGGCGCGGAAGTTCATCCTGGCCGATTGCCCGGGACACGTGCAGTACACCCGGAACACGGTCACCGGATCCTCCACCGCGGACGTGATCGTGCTACTCGTCGACGCCCGGCACGGGCTCGTGGAGCAGACCCGCCGACACCTGGCGGTTGCCGCGCTGCTGCGAGTCCCGCACGTGGTGCTGGTGGTGAACAAGATCGACCTGGTGGACTACTCCGAGGAGGTGTTCACCCGGATCGCCACCGACTTCGCCGTCCTGGCCCGCCGGTTCGGCCAGGTCGCCGTACGTGCCATCCCGGTGTCGGCCACCGAGGGCGACAACGTGGTGACCCGGTCCAAGCGGACCCCCTGGTACGCGGGGCCGACGGTGCTCGACCACCTCGAGTCCGTCGACGACACCCGGCAGTCGGTGGGTGCGGACTTCCGCTTCCCGATCCAGTCGGTGGTGCGCCCCCAAGGTGCCCGGTTGGCCCCATGGGCCGCCAGCCTGTCGCCCATCGACGGGGACTACCGGGGGTACGCCGGCCGGGTCGAATCGGGCCGGGTCAGTGTCGGTGAGGTCATCGTGGCCCTGCCACGCTGCACCCGGGCCACCGTGACCGGGATCGACACCCCGGACGGACCGCTGGACACCGCCGTCGCCGGGCAGTCCGTGGTGATCAGGATCGACCAGGACCTCGACGTGGCACGGGGTGACGTGTTGGCCTCCGTCGAGGCTCCGCCGGCCCCGGTCCGCGAGGTCTCGGCCACGGTCTCCTGGCTGTCGGACTGGGAACTGAGGCCGGGGGCGCGGGTGCTGGTCCAACACGGTACGAGTGTCGTGAAAGCGATCATCGCGGGCATCGACTCCCGGCTGGACCTGGACCTCGGCGACGCTCCGACGGACGCTGCCGCGGCCGCCTCGTCGGTCCGGTTGCCGCAGTGGCAGCCGACGGATTCCCTGTCCCTGAACGACATCGGTCGGATCCGGGTGCGGCTCGCCGCCCCGCTGGCCATCGACCCGTACACCGTCAACCGGCGCACCGGCGCCTTCATCATCGTCGATGAGCACGACGGGTGGACCTTGGGCGCGGCGATGGCCGGCCCGTCCACCATTCACACTGCCCCGTCCACGGGCACCGCAGGAAAGGCAACATCATGAGTGCACCCTCCGTCATCCTGTTGGGCTACGGAAGCCCGGATCCGCGCGTCTCCGAGGTCACCCACCAGGTGCGCGCCGGACTCCAGGAACTCCGTCCGAACCTGGATGTCCACGTCGCCTGCCTGAACCACTCCCGCCCGAGTGTGAACACCGTGGTCGGCAAGTTGGCCCGCAAGAGGGTCGAGGAGGCGGTCCTGGTCCCGTTGCTGCTCTCGGACGCCTTCAAGGCCCGGGTCGAGGTGCCGGCAGCAGTGGCCCAGGCCAAGGCCGCGCACCCGTCGGTGCGGCTGCTCGCCTCCCGCCCGATCGGACCCGAAGCGTCCCTGCTGAGCATCGTCGACCAGCGCCTCCGGGAGGCCCTCCGGGCGCGGCAGGTGACGGAGTTGGACGGTCTGGTCCTCTCGGCCGCGGGCTCCTCCGACGTACGCAGCAACGCGCTGATCGCCCGCCGGGCCCGGCAGTGGGCCTCCCACCACAGGCTCCCCTGCCTGACGGCCTTCACCTCGCACGGGATGTCCGCCGGAGAGGCAGTCGCCTCGCTGCAGGCCCAGGGCCGCCGACACATCGCCGTCGGCTCCTGGTTCCTCACGCCCGGCCAGTTGTTCGCCCGCCAGGCCGAGCAGGCGTACGCGACCGGGGCGGTCGCCGTCGCCGGTCCCCTCGGCGCCGAGGAGCCGATCGCCCGGATCGCCCTGGACCGCTACCTGGTCGCCGCCATCGACCTGGTCGACGTCGGTCCCGCCCCGGCCGAGGTCGAGGACGCCCCGGTCCGACACCTCAGCGTCGTCGGCGCCTGACCCCGCCAGCCCGCTCACGCACCCCTGGTCGACTCACGCACACTCCATGCAGTGTGCGTGAGTCGCTGAGGGGTGCGCGAGCAGGCCTGAAGCGTGGCGGCCGGGTCAGGACCCGCGGAGGCGCTTGCGTTCCTCGTCGACGTCGAAGTCGGCTGTGGGCCAGGACAGGTCGAGGGCGTCGAGCTTTTCGAGCAGGAGTTGCGCGACGGCCCAGTTGCGGTACCACTTGCGATCCGCCGGGATGACGTACCAGGGCGCGGCGTCGGTGTTGCAGCGCTCCAGGGCGGTGTTGTACGCCTTCTGGTAGCGGGACCACTTGGCCCGCTCGTCCACGTCACCCGGGTTGTACTTCCAGTACTTCTCCGGGTTGTCGAGCCGGGCCAGCAGCCGTTCGCGCTGTTCGTCGAAGGAGACGTGCAGGAAGCACTTGATCACGGTCGTACCGGCGTCGACCATCTTCTGCTCGAACCGGTTGATCTCCTCGTAGCGCACGTCCAGGTCCTTCACCAGGACAGACCGGTTGACCTTCGGGACCAACACGTCCTCGTAGTGGGACCGATCGAAGATGCCGATCATGCCCGGCTTCGGCAACTCGCGACGGACCCGCCACAGGTAGTGGTGGGACGACTCCTCCTTGGTCGGGGCCTTGAACGCCCGGAGATTGATCCCCTGCGGATCCACCAGGCCGAAGGCGTGCCGGATCACGCCGCCCTTGCCCGAGGTGTCCATCCCCTGCAGGATCACCAAGACACTGGGGGCCTCCGGGTCCCCCGCCCGCCCGGCGGCGAAGAGCCGCTCCTGCAGGTCGTTCAGTTCCGGAGCCAGTGCAGCCGTCAGGTCCGGGGCGTCCTTCTTCCCCTTGCCCGGGTATGCGGTCTTGGCGTCGGCGTCGAAGGACGTGACGTCCACCGGCCCCGCCGGTAACCGCAATGCCTCGGTAAGCGGGGTCTTCGGGCGACGGAGCTTCTCGTCCTTGTTCTTGGCCATGGGTCCAGTGTGCCGGAGGAACGGGTGCGAGGGAATGGGATGATGACCGCATGCGCCAACTCCTGCCGCCGGTGGCCGCCGAGCCGCGTCTGGACCTCGACCAACTCGCCGACCTGTATCGGCATCCGGCCCCCGACGACGGGTGGCTGCGGACCAACTTCGTCGCCACCATCGATGGCTCGGTGCAGGGTGGTGACGGCCGGTCGGGCACGATCAACACCCCGAGCGACCACCTGGTCTTCGCCACCCTCCGTGCTTGCGCCGACGCCGTGCTGGCCGGCGCAGAGACCGTACGCACGGAGGGGTACCGCGCTGTCGTCCTGGACGACCAGCAGCGTCGGGCCCGGGCCGAGGTCGGGCTGGGCGGCATCCCTACCCTGGTGATCATCACGACCACCTTGGACCTCGATCCGGGCATCGCGATCCCCGAGGGTGGGCCGGTGCTGGTGCTCACCCGCCCGGGCCAGCCGGCGAGCGCCGTACGTCACCTCACCGATGCCGGGACCGCTGTGGTGGAGGTGGGCGACGATCCCACGGCCGAAGTCCTCGACCTCACGCTGGTGCGCCGCACCCTCGCCGACCGCGGACTCACCCGGGTGCTGTGCGAGGGCGGAGCCCACCTGCACGGTGCCCTGCTCGCTGCCGACCTGGTCGACGAGTTCTGCCTCACCCTGGCGCCGGTCGCCGTGTCCGGAACCGGCCTCCGCGCTGCCGCCGGCCCGCTGATCGACCCGCCAGTCGGCTTCACTCTCACCCACGTCCTGGTCGGTGACGACGACACCCTCTTCACCCGCTACCGTCGCACCCGCTGAACGTCGCTCGCCACACGGCGAGCACCGCTGGTTGAGCCCGTCGAAACCCGGTGATCTCGACATTTAGGGTCGATCAACGTAACGGAACGTTGAGCCTGTCAAACCACCTCCACCATTACTGGCGATCGGGGTGGCCGCGTTGTCGGAACCGGGTGTGTTGCCGCGGTCTTCGTTCCGGATCCACCCGGGTCGGCGGGAACACGTGTGGAAACCCCGGTGGTCGAGGGCGATGCTCCACCGCGTGCTTTCTGGAGCATGTGGGTCGGGTTCGACGATCTTGTGGTGGTGCGGACACAACAGGGCTCCGTTGTGGA
>JBQDIN010000070.1:0-21613 GCA_052094425.1 Propionibacteriaceae bacterium | reverse complement strand
GCCTCTTTCAGGATGGCGTCCGCCTCGGAGTCGGAGCGGCGCTCCTTCACGTAGGCCAGGTGCGTCTTGTACGGGGTGGTCTTCGGCGGCGGGGGCGGATTGTCGGAGTCCATGTTGGCCGGCATTCCGCAGCGCGGGCAGTCCCACGTCTCAGGCAGCTGCGCCTCGGCGGCGAAGGCTGGTCGGGTCTCGTGCCCGTTGGAGCAGAAGTAGGAGACGTACAGCCGGGGGGCGGCATCACCGCGTTCTGCCTCGCCCATCGGTCCGGCGCCGACTCGGCTGCCACGGATGGCATTCCCACCAGCCACGTTCATCCTTCTCTCTGTTGCCCTGCTTCGTGCGGTTCGGGTTCGTGCCGTTCGGATCGTACGTTTTTCAGGTGTTGATCGGGTGGAGGGCTCGCAGCCGGTCAGGTCGACGTCCGGCTGCGGGCGGGCCTCACTGCAGGTGGTACAGCAGCCCGGTGGCGAGGATCGCCGCCAACCACACGACGGCGACGATGATCGTGATCCGGTCCAAGTTGCGCTCAGCGACCGAGGAACCACCCATCGAAGTGGACATGCCGCCGCCGAAGAGGTCGGACATGCCGCCGCCGCGGCCCTTGTGCATCAACACGAAGAGCGCCAGCGTCACACTGGTCAGGACGACGACGATTGAGAACGCCATGATCGGCGCGGTCATCATGGGCACGAAAATCACGGACGACAGCCTAACTCACGAGGTGCCCAACGACCGAAAGGGCTCGGCGAGAGCAGGAATGGGGACCGATACACCGGTCGGTCAGATCACCGGCAGGTCGTAGAACCGGGCGATCGCGGAGAACTCCTCCACCTGCAGGCTGGCCCCGCCCACCAGGCACCCGTCCACGTCGGGCTGGGCCATGATCTGGCCCACATTGTTGCTCTTCACCGAGCCGCCGTAGAGCACCCGCACCTGGTCGGCGACCTCGGCACCGTGCACCTCGGCGATCCGGGCGCGGAGCGCGCCGCACACCTCCTGCGCGTCCTCCGGAGTGGCCACCTCGCCGGTGCCGATTGCCCAGACCGGCTCGTAGGCGACCACCACCTGCTGCACCTGCTCCGCAGTGAATCCCTCGAGGGCCCCGTCGAGTTGGGCCAGGCTGTGGGCGACGTGCTCGCCGGCCTGCCGCACTTCCAGGCCCTCCCCCAGGCAGATGATCGGGATGATGCCACCAGCGAGCGCCTTGGCCGCCTTGGCCCGCACCAGGGCGTCGTCCTCGCCGTGGTGCTGACGCCGCTCGGAGTGTCCGACCGCGACATAGGAGCAGTTCAGCTTGGTGAGCATCGGCACCGACACCTCGCCGGTGAAGGCGCCGTGGTCCTCGGCCGACACGTCCTGGGCCCCGTAGCCGATGCTGAGCCGGTCCCCCTCGACCAGGGTCTGCACGGTGCGCAGGTCGGTGAACGGGGGCAGCACGACCACCTCGGACTTGTCCGGGTCGTGCTTCTTGTCATCCAGCGTCCAGGCCAACTTCTGCACCAGGCCGACCGCCTCGATATGATTGAGGTTCATCTTCCAGTTGCCGGCCATCAGGGGCTTGCGTGCCACGGTGTCTGCTCTCTTCTGCTGCGTCTGCTGGTTTGGGATGGGTCGATCAGTCGGCCAGGACGGCCAACCCGGGGAGCTCCTTGCCCTCCAGGTACTCCAGGCTCGCTCCACCGCCGGTGGAGATGTGGGAGAAGTCATCATCGGCGAAGCCGAGGTCGCGTACGGCGGCGGCCGAGTCGCCGCCGCCGACGACCGACAGTCCGTCGATCTCGGTGAGGGCCCGGGCCACGGCCTTGGTGCCGCCGGCGAAGGCCTCCATCTCGGCCACGCCCATCGGGCCGTTCCAGAAGACCGTCTTCGCGCCGCGGACCACCTCGGCGAAGGCCTGTGCCGACTCGGGCCCGATGTCCAGACCGAGTTGGTCGGCCGGCATCTGGTCGGCCGCCACAACGGTCGGTGGTGCGTCCGCAGCGAACTCCGGGGCGACGATGATGTCTCCTGGCAGCACGATCTGCTTGCCTTCGGCCTCGGCCCGGGACAGGTAGCCCAAGACCGCGTCGATCTGGTCAGATTCCAGCAGGCTCTTGCCGACCTCGTACCCGCGAGCCGCGAGGAAGGTGAACACCATCCCGCCGCCGATCACCAAGGTGTCGGCGGTGCCGAGCAGATTGTCGATCACGGCCAGCTTGTCGCTCACCTTCGCGCCGCCGAGGACGACGACGTACGGACGGGCCGGGTCCTCGGTGAGTTGGCGCAGCACGGTGACCTCGGCCTCGACCAGCCCACCGGCCGCGTTCGGCAGCCGGGAGGCGAGGTCGTACACGGAGGCCTGCTTGCGGTGCACGACGCCGAACCCGTCGGAGACGAACACATCTCCGAGGGCCGCGTACCGGTCGGCGAGTTCGCCGCGGACGGACTCGTCCTTGGACTCCTCGCCGGGCTCGAAGCGGACGTTCTCCAACATCGCGACGTCGCCGTCGCCGAGGCCGCCGACGACCTCCTGGGCTCCAGCGCCGACCACGTCGGCGGCGAGGGTGACCTCGGTGCCGAGCAGTTCGCCCAGCCGGCGGGCGGCCGGGGCGAGGGAGAACTCGGGCTTGACCTGGCCCTTCGGACGGCCCAGGTGCGCCAGCACGACCACCCGGGCGCCGGCCGTGCGCAACTGGTTCAGGGTGGGCACGGAGGCGCGGATCCTGCCGTCGTCGGTGATCGTGTCGCCGTCCAGCGGCACGTTCAGGTCGCAACGGATCAGGACCCGCTTCCCGCGCAGGTCACCCAGGTCGGCGACCGCCCTCATCAGAGTGACTCGCCGACCTTCACGGTCAGGTCGACCAAGCGGTTGGAGTAGCCCCACTCGTTGTCGTACCAGCCGACCACCTTGACCTGGTTGCCGATCACCTTGGTGAGGCCGGAGTCGAAGATGCAGGACGCCGGGTCGGTGACGATGTCGGTGGAGACGATCGGGTCCTCGGTGTAGACGAGGACGCCCTTGAGCGGACCCTCGGCGGCAGCCTTCACCGCGGCATTGACCTCGTCGACGGTGGTCTCGCGACCCGCCTCGAAGGTGAGGTCGGTGGCCGAACCGGTCGGCACCGGGACCCGGAGGGCGTAGCCGTCCAGCTTGCCCTTCAACTCGGGCAGCACCAGGCCGATCGCCTTCGCGGCACCGGTCGAGGTGGGCACGATGTTGATGGCGGCGGCGCGGGAGCGACGCAGGTCCTTGTGCGGCGCGTCCTGCAGGTTCTGGTCCTGGGTGTAGGCGTGGATGGTGGTCATCAGGCCCTTGACGATGCCGAACTCGTCGTTGAGGACCTTGGCCATCGGGCCGAGGCAGTTCGTCGTGCAGGAGGCGTTCGAGATGATGTGGTGGTTGGCCGGGTCGTAGTCGCCGTCGTTGACGCCCATCACGATGGTGATGTCCTCGTTCTTCGCCGGAGCGGAGATGATCACCTTCTTGGCGCCGTTGTCGGCGTGCACTCCTGCCTGGGTCGCGTCGGTGAAGATGCCGGTCGACTCGACCACCACGTCGGCACCGAGGTCGCCCCAGGGCAGCTTCGCCGGGTCCTTCTCGGCGTAGGCCTTGAAGGCCTTCCCGTCCACCGCGATCTCGTCCTCGGTGGAGGTGACCTCGCCCGGGAGGCGGCCCAGGATCGAGTCGTACTTGAGCAGGTGGGCCAGGGTCTCGTTGTCGGTCAGGTCGTTCACGGCGACGATCTCGATGTCCGCCCCGGAGGCCTGCACGGCCCGGAAGAAGTTGCGGCCGATCCGGCCGAATCCATTGATGCCAACACGTACAGTCATGCGGGAGATCTCCTTGTTCGTGGAAAGGTTCAGCGCCGAGGATCGAGCGGGGGCAGGGTGCGAGCCTGCACCCCCAGCCTAACGAACCGGAACAGCCTCCGTACGGACCGGGCCGGGCGGTGGTACGGGCAGCAGACCACCCTCGGTGTGGTCTGCCGACCCCGGGAGGACGATGCGTCAGTCGAGCATGTCGGGACTGAGGCTGGCCTCGGTGTTCGGGATGCCCGATTCGGCGGCCTTCTTGTCCGCGGTGGCGAGCAGCCGGCGGATCCGGCCGGCCACAGCGTCCTTGGTCAGTTGCGGGTCGTGCAACTGACCCAACTCCTCCAGGCTGGCCTGCTTGTTCTCGATCCGGAGCACGCCGGCAGCCTTCAAGTGGTCGGGTACGTCGTCCCCGAGGATCTCCAGCGCCCGCTCCACGCGGGCACCGGCGGCGACCGCAGCCCGGGCGGAGCGGCGCAGGTTGGCGTCGTCGAAGTTGGCGAGCCGGTTGGCCGAGGCGCGGACCTCGCGGCGCATCCGACGTTCCTCCCACACCAGCAGGGATTCGTGGGCACCGAGCTTGGTCAGCATGGCGGCGATGGCATCCCCGTCCCGGATCACCACCCGGTCGACGTTGCGCACCTCGCGTGCCTTGGAGGGGATCTGCAGCCGTCGGGCCGCCCCGACCAGGGCGAGGGCCGCCTCCGGCCCGGGGCAGGTGATCTCGAGGGCCATCGACCGGCCGGGTTCGGTGAGGGAGCCATGGGCCAGGAAGGCACCCCGCCAGGCGGCGATGCAGTCGCACAGGCCACCGCTGACGACCTGGGCCGGGAGCCCTCGGGCCGGTCGGCCACGGGAGTCGACCAGCCCGGTCTGACGGGCCAGGGCCTCGCCGTCCTTGATCACCCGGAGCACGTAGCGGGTGGCTCGACGGATGCCCGAGCCGTTGACCACCACCAGCTCACTCTCGTGTCCGAACACCTCGGTGATGGTGGTGCGCAGCCGTCGAGCCGCGGCGCCGGTGTCGAGCTCGGCTTCGATCACGATCCGGCCGCCCGCGATGTGCAGACCCCCCGCGAAGCGCAGCATGGAGGCGACCTCGGCCTTGCGACAGCAGGGCTTGGTGACCTTGATTGTCGTCAGTTCTGCCTTCACCTGAGCCGTCATCGCCATTGCTGCATGATGCCACGCCCGGCGGACCTTTGGCTCATCGGTGGCTCAGATGCCCATGATCTCGGCGTAGATCGAGGCCAACCGCAACGGGTCGTGGCGGGGCGAACCGTCCCGCATGGCCAGGTCGGCCACCACCAGCTCGGCCCCCAGCGAGGCCGCGTACGAGGCGAGGTGCGGGTCGTCGGCGGCGAAGCTCTCGTCGGCGAGGACCACGTCGAGGCGCAGTTGCGGCGCGTGCTCGGCGAGGGCCTCGATGTGCCGGGCCGCGGTGAACCCCTGGGTCTCCCCCGTCATCTCGAGGTTGAGGGTGAGGAGCCGCTTGCCGGGGCTGGCCATGATCGCGCGGGCCAGCCCGGGGACCAGCAGGTGCGGGATCACCGAGGTGAACCAGGACCCGGGCCCGAGGATGAGCCAGTCGGCGTCGAGGACCACCCCGATGCTGTCCGGGCAGGCCGGTGGGTCGGTGGGCAGCAGCCGGATGGTCCGTACCTCGGCGGTGGTGGTCGCGACCCGGGCCTGACCGCGGACGACGGAGATCTCGTCCGGGGCCATCGGGTCCAGGCCGATCACCTCCGCCTCGATCTGCAGCGGCGACGAGGACATCGGCAGTACTCGACCCTTGGCACCGAGCAGGTTGCCGACCATGTCGAGGCCGGCGACCGGGTCACCGAGGCGCTCCCACAGGCCGGCGATCAGCAGGTTCCCGATGGCGTGCTCGCCGAGCGGTCCGCTGCTGGTGAAGCGGTACTGCAACACGTCCGCCCAGGTCCGGCCGGACTCGTCGTCCCCGCACAGGGCGGCCAGTGCCATCCGGAGGTCACCCGGCGGCAGGCAGTCCAGTTCCTCGCGCAACCGGCCCGAAGACCCGCCGTCGTCGGCCACCGTCACCACCGCGGTGAGGTGATCGGTGATCCGGCGCAGTGCGGTCAGGCTGGCGGACAGTCCGTGGCCCCCACCGAACGCCACCACCGACGGCAGCGCCTGCAGGTGCGGATTCCGCCGCAGTGCCACGCTGGATCACTCCCGTCCGATGTCGCGGTGCAGCACCTTGGTGGCCATGCCCATGGCCCGCAGCCGTCGACCGAACTCCTCGGCCATCGCCGTACTGCGGTGCTTGCCGCCGGTGCAGCCGATCGCCACCGTGGCGAACCGCTTTCCCTCATGAATGTAGCCCGCGGCCATCACCTCGAGCAGGGATTCCAGTCGATCGAGGAAGGTGATGGCGCCCTCCTGGGCGAGTACGTATTCGCTGACCGGCTGACTCAGCCCGGTCTGCGGCCGCAGTTCGGGGACCCAGTGCGGGTTGGGCAGGAACCGGACGTCGACGACCAGGTCCGCGTCCACCGGGATGCCGTGCTTGAAGCCGAAGGAGAGGCAGGTGACCCGCAACGCGTGGTTGTCCGGACCGCCGTAGGCGTGCACGACCCGGGACGACAACTGGTGCACGTTCAGGTCGGAGGTGTCGATCACCAGGTCCGCTGCGGCCCGCAGGGTGGCCAGCATGGTGCGTTCCCGGGCGATCCCGTCGAGCAGTCGACCGTCGCCCTGCAGTGGATGTGGTCGCCGGACCGACTCCTGGCGGCGGACGATCGTCTCGTCGGAGGCTTCGACGAAGAGGATCTCCGGCACCGTGCCGACAGTGCGCAGGTCGGCGAACATGGTCGGGAGTTGTTCGAAGAAGGAGCGGGTCCGCACGTCCAGTACGACGGCGAGGCGGCTGATCTTGGTCTGCCGCGCCAACGAGTAGAGCTGCGGCAGCATGCTCGGCGGCAGGTTGTCGATCACGTACCAGCCGAGGTCCTCCAAGGCGTTGGCCACGGTGCTGCGCCCGGCCCCGGACATCCCGCTCACCACCACCAACTGCATCGGCTCCTGCACCGGTACGGCCGCGCCGCTGGACTGGTCGACCGGTTCGGCCTCGGTCGAGTCGGGGCTGGTCGAATCCGGGTCGGTCGAATCCGTGTCGGTGGCGGTCGGGTCCGGTTGGTGGTCGGTGCTCACACCCCCATTATCAGGCCCGGTCGGCGTCGGTGGGCCGTGCCGCACCGGATGCACCCGGATCGGTCGGCGGATCGGTCGGCGGATCGGTCGGCGCGATGGTGCCGCCGAGCACCTCGCCGGTAGCCATGTCGACGGCCTCGCCGGTCGGCTTCTGCTCCAGTGCCTGCTTGATCGCCTCGGCGGTCCTGGTCCCGAACCCGGGCACCTGGGCAATGTCGTCGACGCTGGCCGCGCGCAGCTTCCGCAGCGACCCGAAGTGGGCCATCAGCGCCTTGCGGCGCACCTCCCCCAGCCCGGGGACCTGGTCCAGCAGGGACTCGACCATCGACTTGGACCTGCGCCCCCGGTGGTGGGAGATCGCGAACCGGTGCGCCTCGTCGCGGATCCGCTGCAGCAGGTAGAGCCCTTCGCTGGAACGGGGCAGGATCACCGGATCCTCGTCGTCGGGCAGCCAGACCTCCTCGAGTCGCTTCGCCAACCCGCAGAGGGCGATGTCGGACAACCCCAACTCCTGCAGGGCCCCGGAGGCCGCGGCCACCTGGGGCGGGCCGCCGTCAACGACGACCAGCGCCGGTGTGTAGGCGAACTTGCGCGGCGCTCCGGTGGTCGGGTCCACCAGCAGTGGGGCGTCCTCGTCGTCGGCCGTACGCTCGGCGGCCATCGCCCTCCGGTCGTCGAGCAGCCGGCGGAAGCGTCGGGTGATCACCTCGTGCATGGACGCGACGTCGTTCTGTCCCTCGACCCCGCGGATGACGAAGCGGCGGTACTCGCTCTTGCGAGGCAGTCCGTCCTCGAAGACGACCATCGAGGCGACCACCTCGGTCCCCTGCAGGTTGGAGATGTCGTAGCACTCGATCCGCAGCGGCACGCTGGGCAGGTCGAGGGCCACCTGGATCTCCTCCAGGGCGCGGTTGCGGGTGGACAGGTCGCCGGCCCGCTTGGTCTTGTGCCGCACCAGCGTCTCGCCGGCGTTGCGGGCCACAGTGTCCATCAGGGTGCGCTTGTCGCCGCGCTGCGGCACCCGCAGGGACACCGCCGATCCGCGCCGCTGCGACAACATCGCCGTGAGGGACTCCTTCGACGGCGGCAGCGCCGGGACCAACACCTCGCGCGGGACTCCTCCGGTCGGGGTCTCGGCCTCCGCGTCGCCGTACAACTGCAGCAGGAAGGTCTCGATCAGATCCCCGGTGTCGACGTCGTCGACCCGGTCGGCGACCCAGCCCCGCTCGCCGCGGACCCGACCGCCGCGGACGTGGAAGATCTGCACCGCGACCTCGAGCGGGTCCTCGGCCAGGGCGATCACGTCGGCGTCGGTGCCGTCGGTGAAGACGATCGCGTTCTTCTCCATCGCCTGCCTGAGGGCCTGGATGTCGTCGCGGACCTTGCCGGCCCGCTCGTACTCGAGGTCGGCGGCGGCCGTCTTCATCGCCGTCTCCAACCGCTTGATCATCGGGCCGGACTGGCCGGCCATGAAGGAGCAGAAGTCGTCCACGATCTCGCGGTGCTCCGCGGCGCTGACCCGGTCGACACAGGGCGCGGAGCACTTGTCGATGTAGCCGAGCAGGCAGGGGCGCCCGATCTGGCGGGCGTGCCGGAACACACCCTTGGTGCAGGATCGCATCGGGAACACCCGGAGCAGCAGGTCGACGGTCTCGCGGATCGCCCACGCGTGCGAGTACGGGCCGTAGTAGCGGTTGCCCTTGCGCTTGGCCCCGCGGCCGACCATCACCCGCGGGTACTCCTCCGACCAGGTGACGGCGAGCCATGGGTAGGACTTGTCGTCGCGGTACTTCACGTTGAACCGGGGGTCGTACTCCTTGATCCAGGAGTACTCCAACTGCAGCGCCTCGACCTCGGTCTGCACCACGGTCCAGTCCACCCGGACCGCGGTCCGCACCATCGTCTGGGTCCGGGTGTGCAGGCTGGCAGGGTCGGCGAAGTAGGAGTTGAGTCGGGACCGCAGACTCTTCGCCTTGCCGACGTAGATCACCCGGCCGTCGCCGTCACTGAAGCGGTACACACCCGGCTGTACCGGGATCGACCCCGGGGCGGGACGGTAGGAGGACGGGTCAGCCACGCCTGCCAGCGTAGCCGCGGCCCCGGACAGGATCGGTCGGGTGGGTCACCGGTTCAGGAGATCACCAGCTGGTCGCCGGACTCGGCCACCGCGGCGGCCTCCAGCGGAGCCTTCGCCGGGCCCTGCAGGACCGACCCGTCCGCGACCGAGAAGGCGCTGCCGTGGCAGGGACAGAGGATCTGGCCGTCGGTCACCTCGGCGACCGGGCATCCCTGGTGGGTGCAGATACTGCTGAACGCCTTGTACTCTCCGGCCTCCGGCTGGGTGACGACGAAGTCGCCCCCCTCGCTCAGCACCACGCCGCCCCCCTCGGGGACGTCCGCCTTGGCGACGCTCGGGCCCTCCGGCTGGGCGGATCCGTCCCCGGACGGTGTGCTGTTCGAGGCCGACGGATCGGTGCTGGGATCGTCCGGGGCGCTGGTCTCCTTGCCGGGATCACTCGCCCCCTGGTCGTCGGGGCTGCATCCCGCGGCGACGGCGAGGCTGCCGCCCGCGAGGACGAGGCTGGTCCGCAACACGGTACGGCGGGAGGGGGTGGTCATCACTGGCCTTTCGTCGGTGGTCCGGTGCATCAATTCTCGTGGTGCGTCGTCGGCAGCTCCCCGTCGGGCCGAAGTGTTCCACCCTGCGCAACGCGCGTGCCGGCCGAAGGGTTCCCGGGCGTTCCGAACGGGACGCCCCGGCACTGCCGCGCACCGGCCGCGGCGGCTAGGTTGACGCCATGGAGATCAGTCTCGAGGAGAACAGCCCGGAGATCGACGCGTCCGCCTGGATCGCACCCACCGCGACCGTGATCGGGAATGTGTCGATCGGCGCCGGGACCAGCATCTGGTACGGCACCGTGCTGCGGGCCGACATGGATCGGATGGAGATCGGGGAGGGCAGCAACGTCCAGGACAACTGCGTATTCCACGTCGACGCCGACGTGCCCCTCTCGCTCGGCAGCGGCGTCTCGGTCGGCCACGGAGCCATCGTGCACGGCGCAACCGTCGGCGACAACTCGTTGATCGGGATGGGCGCCATCCTGCTGAACCGCTCCGTCATCGGGGAGGAGTGCCTGGTGGCCGCCGGCACCCTCGTCCCCGAAGGGATGGAGGTGCCACCGCGCTCGCTGATCGCCGGTGTCCCCGGCAAGGTCCGCCGCGAGCTCACCGACGAGGAGGTCGCCAAGCTCCGCCAGAACGCCGAGGTCTACCAGGGCCTCCGCGACCGCCACCGCGCCGCCACTGCCTGACCCCGTCGGATTACCACGCATGCGTGGCAATCATGCGGTGTGCCGGGCAAATTTGCCGCGCACACTGCATGGTTGCTTGGCGCAATCTCGCCGGCCGTCCACAGATCGACAGCCCGAGGCGTGCTGCGGCGGGACGGTCAGGGGCGGAAACGGTCCGTCGCGGCGACGAGTTCGCGGGCGATGGCGGGCTCGGTCGCGGAGTGGCCGGCGGTGACGATCCGGAGATCGGCGCTGGGCCAGGCCCGGTGCAGGTCCCAGGCCGTACGGGCCGGAGTGGCCAGGTCGTAGCGACCCTGCACGATCACGCCCGGGATGTCTGCGATCCGGTCCGCCTCGGCGATCAGCTGACCCTCGGCGAGCCAGCCGCGATTACGGAAGTAGTGGTTCTCGATCCGCGCGAAGGCGAGCGCGAACGCCGGATCGCTGAAGTCGTTGATCAAGGTCTCGTCCCGGTCCAGGGTGAGCGTCGCCGCCTCCCAGGTGGTCCAGGCCACCCCCGCGGGTCCGTGCACCGCCGGGTCCGGATTCCACAGCAGCTCGTGGTAGGCCTCGATCGCATCACCGGACAGCCCGTGCTCGACGATCGGGGCCAGGAACTTCTCCCGCCACTCCGGCTGGATCATCCCGGCCGGTCCGTTGTAGTACCAGTCGAGTTCCTCGGTCCGCAGGGTGAAGATGCCGCGGAGCACCAGTTCGCTCACCCGGGCCGGGTACTTCTCCGCGTACGCCAGTCCGAGGGCGCTGCCCCAGGACCCGCCGAACACCTGCCACCGCTCGATCCCGCGATCGGTGCGCAGCCGTTCGATGTCGTCGACCAGGTGCCAGGTGGTGTTGGTGCTCAGGTCCGCGTCCGACGCGCTCGCGTGCGGGGTACTGCGACCGCAGCCGCGCTGGTCGAACAGGACGACCCGGTAGGCGGCCGGATCGAAGAAGCGCCGCACCTTCGCCGAGGCCCCACCCCCGGGACCGCCGTGCACGAACACGACCGGCTTCCCGTCCGGGTTGCCACACTCCTCCCAGTGCAACTGCTGGCCGTCGCCGACGTCCAGCATTCCCTCCGCGTACGGCTCGATGGCCGGATAGAGGTGGTCGGCGGCGGCCGGTGTGGCTGTCATCGTCCTTCTTCGTCCTCGATCACGTGTACGGCGGCCTCCTCGGCGCTCGCGGCACCGCCGTCGATGCCGACCTCCTCGCCGACCAGTTCGGAATCGACATCGGCGCCGATCCCCTCGTTCGGATCGACCAGTCGGCCGGACCGCTCGTCCCCCACCTCGGTGTCGCTCACCTGTTCGCCGAGGTCGTCGCCGACCTGCTCCTCCGGGATCTCCTGCTGGATGCGCTGGTCCAACGTCTCGCCTTCGGCCTGCTCGGCGGCGGTGTTGCCGTGGCGCTGCCCGGCCGACCACCCCTCCGGTGCGGTGTAGCCCTCATCGAGGACGTCCGCCACACCCCGCTCGACCAGGGTCCGGTCCGCCTCCAACTGGTCCAACTGCTCGGACTCGTCGGGCACGTTCTCGTCATAGGAGTCAGTCATGCCCCCACCCTAACCGCAGCCCGTGTGCGGGTTTCGGGTCCGTAGGATGGGGTCCCGTGCAGTCTCCATCGACCGGCTCCGACCCGAGCACCCACCCGGAGAACCCCGTCCCGGGGACGTCTCCGTCGCCGTCGGTGGCCCAGTACGCCCGCGGGGTCGGCGGCAACTACGACGTCATTCTGGCCCTGTTCTGCGGCCTGTTGTTGATCTCCAACATCGGTGCCACGAAGCTGATCTCCTTCGACCTGTTCGGCGTACTACCGATCGTCACCGACGGTGGCGCCTTCCTCTTCCCGTTGACCTACATCCTCGGCGACGTCCTGGCCGAGGTGTACGGGCTGCGGCGGGCCCGCCGGGCCATCGTCACCGGCTTCGCCCTGTCCGTCATCGCCTCCCTCACCTTCTTGGCGGTGACCGCCGCCCCACCGGCCGCCGAGTGGCCGAACCAGGCGGCGTGGGAGGCCGTCCTCGGTTTCGTCCCCCGGATCGTGCTCGCCAGCCTGGCCGGCTTCGTGGCCGGGCAGTTCCTGAACGCGTACGTCCTGGTCAAGATCAAGCAGTACACGAAGGAGAAGGGCCTGTGGGCCCGGCTGATCGGCTCCAGCCTGGTCGGCGAACTCGCCGACACTGCGATCTTCTGCACCATCGCCTTCGGCGGCCTGGTCAGCCTCGGCACGCTGGCGAACTACACGGTGGTCGGCTATGTGTACAAGGTGGCCGTCGAAGTGATCCTCCTGCCCGTCACGTACCTGGTCATCCGCCAGGTGAAGAAGCGTGAGCCCGATTACGCCCCGGCCACCGTCCGGACCGAGTGACCCCCGTCCGCGGCAGGATGTAGCCCGCCGGACGTCCCGGAACCACGCCGAATCGTGCCGCACGAGCCCGCGGCATGAAGAAGATTTACTGTTCGTCTTGACCAGACGAAATCTTCTTACTAGGTTCCGTGCTCAGGTGACCACGTGGCGACGTTGCTGCGGCCGACTGGGGAGTTGAACAACATGATGCGGGGAAGACTGACCGCCCTCTTGACCGCCCTCGCACTGAGTGCCGGCCTCGCCGCGTGCAGTGCCGACGCCGGTGGGGACGATGAACCCAAGACCGGGGGCACCTTCACCACGATCATCGAGACCATCGACGAGAACGCACCGGTGAACCCGTTCGCCGCGCCGACGAACTCCTACCCGGCGTTCAACTCGATGACCCTGGGGTACGGCAAGAACCACCTGACCGACCCGAACGAGCACTTCCCCGGCCTCGCGGCCGAGTGGGAGGTCGCCGAGGACCAGTCCGAGATCACCATCCACCTGCAGCCGGACGCCAAGTGGTCCGACGGTGAGGACGTCACCGCGGATGACGTGGTCACCTCCGCCAAGATCGCCTTCACCCGGGGCTCGGGCGCGTTCATCCTGACCCCCGGAGCGGCCGGCTCGGTCTCCGACATCGAGATCATCGACGACAAGACCGTGAAGTTCGCCCAGACCTCGGAGAATCCGACGAACACCTTCGTCCGCGGCGTCCTGGGCATCATCGTGGTCCCCGAGCACGTGTGGTCCGAGGTACTCCCCGAAGACTTCGACGACACCCTGGCCGCCGCCCAGGAGGAGGGCGACGCCGGCGACAAGGCTCGCGACGAGATCGGCTCGATCTCGGAGGACGTGGTCGGCTTCGCGCCCGAGCAGGACGTCACCGCCGGCCCCTTCGTCTTCGAGCGGGCCACCCCGAGTGAGGTGCTGTTGAAGAAGAACGAGCACTTCTTCAACGCCGACAAGGTGGCGCCGGACAACGTGGTGGTGAAGAACTACACGGGCAACGAGCAGATCTGGGGCTACCTCCGCGGCGGCGATGTCGACAACGCGCCGTTCACCGCGGTCCCGCCGGACATCATGGACCAGTTCGAGGCGAACCAGGACATCGAGGTCAGCACCTCCTACTCCCCGGTCGTCGCGGGCCTGGCGTTCAACCAGTCCAAGAAGCCGTACGACGACCTGCACGTCCGCAAGGCACTGGCTTACCTGATCAACCGCGAGCAGTTGGTCGAGGTCGCCACCCCGGAGGGCGGCGTCGCCCCGATCACCACCTCCGGCATCCACGGCGAGGCCGGCAAGGCATGGCTCGGCGAGGACGGCATCGGCGAACTCGACCCGTACGCCCACGACCCGGCCAAGGCCGAGGCCGAACTGGAGGAGGCCGGCTTCACCAAGGACGGCGACAAGTGGATGCAGCCGAACGGCGAACCGTGGAAGGTCACCATGCAGGTGGTCTCCGGGTTCTCCGACTGGATCGCCGCTGGTGAGAACATGGTCACCCAGATGCAGGAGTTCGGCATCGATGCCGAAACCGTCACCTCCCCGGACTTCACCGTCTACCAGGAGGAGATGGCCGCCGGCGAGTACGACATGGGCTTCTGGTTGCTCGGCATCACCCCGTCCCCGTACGACGTCTACCAGCGCCTCTACGGCCAGACGAACGGCTGGACGGTCCTGGGTGACCAGCTCTCCTACTCGCCCCCCGGCGAGGAGGGCAACTGGATGGGTGGCTCGGAGACCTTCGAGGTCGACGGCAAGGAGGTCAACCCGGGTGAGCTGACCCTGGCCCTGCGGACCGCCACCGAGGAGGAGATGCCGGAGCTGATCGGCCAACTGGCCAAGGTCACCAACGAGAACCTGCCGGTGATCCAGATGTGGGACTACAAGAACACCCAGTTCTTCGTCAAACAGCGCTTCGAGGGCTTCCCGACCGACGATGAGGCGCTGCGGCTGAATGCCGGCTACTGGATCCAGCAGGGCTGGATCACCACGAAGTGATCCCCGTACTGCGCCGGCTCGCGGTCCACCTGGGCCGCGCGCTGCTGATGATCTGGGTCGTCACGACCCTCACGTTCATCATCATCAGCGTGATGCCGGGGGACCCGGTGGCGGCGGAGTACGAACGACTCCTCAGCCAAGGGGTCACACCGGAGAGTGCAGCGGCACAGACCGCAACCCTGGCCCGGTTCCAGCCGACGGGTTCGATCCTCGAGCAGTACCTGCAGTACATGGGGTCCCTGCTCCGCTTCGACCTCGGCCAGTCGATCGGGAACCGGGTCGAGGTGTCCACGATGCTCGCGAGCGCGACCAAGTGGACCGTCGTCCCGGTGCTGATCGGCACCGTCCTCAGCTTCGGGCTCGGGGTCGGGATGGGCCTGTACGCGGCGGTCAAGCGGTCCGGTCGAATCGGTGACGTGCTGGCGATCACCGGTTCCCTGGTGAACGGCATCCCGCCCTTCATCATCGCGCTGCTGCTGGGCTCGGTCTTCGCCACGGTGATCCCGATCCTCCCCCGCTCCGGGGCGGTCGACATCGCCGTCGATCCCGGTTTCACCGGTGAGTACCTCGGCTCACTGGCCGCCCATGCGGTGCTGCCGATCGCCACCTACCTGCTGACCGCCTACGGCGGCTGGATCCTGGCGATGCGCTCGAGCGTGGTCACCGTCCTCGGCGACGACTTCATCCTGGCCGCGGAGTTGCGCGGGATGAAGAAGCTCACCGTCTTCCGCTACATCGCCCGGAACGCGATCCTGCCGCTGTTCACCATCTTCGCGCTGTCGATGGCCTCCCTGTTCGGCGGTTCGGTGTTCATCGAGCGGGTGTTCAACTATCCGGGTCTCGGCATGCTGCTGCTGGACAGCATCGCCGGCCGGGACATCTCGGTGATGGCCGGCGCCCTGTTGTTGATCACCGTGGCGATCATCATCGCCAACATCGTGGCCGATCTGCTGTACTCCGCGATCGACCCGCGCGTACGTCGAGGAGGTGGAGCCTGATGAGTTCCGTGCTGACCGAGGTCTCCACCGGGTCCGCGATCCGGCGCAACTTCTGGCGCGGGGTGTGGCGGGTGCTGCGCCGCAAACCCACCCGGATGTTCGGCGTGATCATCCTCGCCGTGTTCGCGATCATGGGGGTGATCGGCCCGTACCTGTATCCGCGGCCACTCCCCCGCGACCCGGGCAACATCCTCGGACCACCCACGTGGGCGCAGCCCTTCGGCACCGACTTCCAGGGCACCGATGTGCTGGCCCTGTTGGTGGTGGGCACCCGGTACGTGCTGCTCACCGCCCTGATCGCCGCCGTGATCGGGGTGGTGATCGGCACCACCATCGGCCTGGTGTCCGGCTTCCGCCGTGGCCGGATCGACTCGATCCTGATGCGGATCACCGACATCAACCTGACCATCCCGGACCTGCCCCTGCTGCTGGTCCTCTCCACGGTGTGGAAGTTCGCCAGTGCGTACGAGATGGGGCTGGTCCTCGGCGTGCTCGGCTGGGGCGGCATCGCCCGGGCGGTCCGATCGCAGACCCTGTCCCTGCGGGAGCGTGGTTTCATCGAGGCGGCCCGCGGCCTGGGCCTGTCGAGCAGGCACATCGTGTTCCGGGAGCTGCTGCCGCCGATCGCACCGTACATCGCGATGAACACCATGATCAGGATCGTCGGCGGCGTGTATGCCCAGGTGGGCCTGTTCTTCCTCGGCGTGATGCCCGTGATCGGCGAGAACTGGGGGGTGATGTTGAACCGGGCCGTGTTCGACTACGGGGCGATGACCAACCCCTCCGCGCTGCCGTGGATGCTGGCCCCGCTGCTGTCGATCCTGCTGCTCACGCTGGCGATCGTGCTGGTGGTGGACGCGATGGACGAGATCTTCAACCCACGGCTGAGGACGGAGTGAGATGACGACGACCGTGGCAGCCGAGGATTCGGGGGCGACCGAGGAGTCGACGGGGGTACGGATCGAGGACCTGACGGTGGTGTATCTCACCCCGGAGGGCGAACTGCCGGCCGTGTCGGCGATCGACCTCGCCCTGCCGGCCGGATCGATCACCGGGCTCGTCGGTGAGTCCGGTTCCGGCAAGTCCACCCTGGCGCTGTCGCTGCTGAATGCGGTCCAGCCGCCGGGGCGGATCCGCGCGGGCAGCGTGGAGATCGCCGAGGTGGGCGATGTGGTCGAACTGCGCGGTGAGTCACTGCGCAAGGCCCGCGGCGGCCAGGTCGGCTACGTCTTCCAGGCGGCGCAGAACTCCCTCAACCCACTCAAGCCGGTGGGCAAGCAGGTCCTCGACCTCGGCCGTTCGCACGGGGTCGACGACCTGCGCGGATTGATCGCCGAGGCCCGCGACCTGCTGGGGCGGATGGGGCTCGACGGAGCACGCGTACTGGATTCCTACCAGCACGAACTCTCCGGCGGGATGCGGCAACGGGTCGGGATCATGCTGGCCCTGGTGCTCAACGCCCATGTGGTCGTGCTGGACGAGCCGACCACGGCACTCGACATGATCACCCAGGCCAACATCTTGGACATCATCCGCGAGATCCATGCCGAACGGGGCCTGACCACGCTGGTGATCACCCACGACATCGGCGTGGTGGCCGAGGTCGCCGACGACGTCGCGGTGATGTACGGCGGCAAGATCGTCGAGCACGGCCCGGTCCGCAAGGTCCTGTCCGATCCCCTGCACCCGTACACGCGGGCGTTGACGCAGGCCATTCCCCGCCTCACCGGCGACATCACCGAGGCCAGGGCGCTGCCCGGCCGGCCGCCGACGTTGACCTCGGTGCCGAAGGAGGGCTGTGTCTTCGTGGAGCGTTGTCCGATCCGGATGGACATCTGTGCCGAGGTCGCTCCCGCGGTGATCACCCATGGGGACCGCCGGGTCGCCTGCCACGCCGTCGAGTCCGAACCCACGGTGGTTGAGCGTGTCACCACCACCGAACCCACCGCCCCGGACGAGAAGACCGACGATGAGTGATTCCGAGAAGACCGGGCGTGGCATCGTCGGCACCGGCATCCAGAAGACCTTCAAGCGGCGCGGGCAGGTGCTCGGTAGTGCTGAGGTGAAGGCGCTGCGTGGCGTCGATTTCGAGATCCCGCGGGGCGGGGCGGTGTCCTTCATCGGTGAGTCCGGCTGCGGAAAGACCACCCTGGGTCGGATCATCGCCGGCCTGGAGGACCACGACGCCGGGGAGATCAGCATCGACGGGGTCCCGATGTCCTCGCTGAGCCGACGCAAGCAGCAGCCGTACTTCCGCCGGATCCAGATGATCCACCAGGACCCCTACTCGGCGCTGAACCCGACCCGGACCATCCACCAGGCGTTGAACGATCCGTTGAAGCTGCGAGCGAAGCAGACCGGTCGCTCCACGGAGTGGATCGACGAGCGGGCCGAGGAACTCCTCGGGCTGGTCGGGCTCAACCCCGGGCAGGTGCTCTCGCGTTACCCTCACCAACTCTCCGGTGGAATGCGACAACGGGTGGTGATCGCCCGCGCCCTGACCATGGACCCCGAACTCCTGGTCGCGGACGAGGCGGTGTCGATGATCGACGTGTCGCTGCGCCTCGGCATCTTGGCACTGCTGCGCGACCTACGGGAGCGGCTCGAGGTCAGCCTGCTCTACATCACCCATGACCTGGCGACCGCCCGCTACATCGGCGACGACTCGCAGATGTGCGTCATCTATCGCGGCCAGGTGATCGAGCGCGGACCGACGGACGTGGTGATCTCCGATCCGGTGCACCCGTACACGCAGTCCTTGATCAGCTCGATCCCGGTCCTGCACGGGATGGAGGTGCCGGGCACCGAGTCCGTTGCCCCGGTCGGCACCCTGGACGCCGACGAGACCGACCACGGGTGCCTGTTCGCCTCGCGCTGCCCGTTCCGTACGGATGCCTGCACCGCCTCCACCCCGGTCCTCGGCGAGGCCGGCGGCGCACTGCAGGACCCGGACCACGCGGAGGACGGGCGGGTGCACGCCTGCATTCATCCGGTCCGCCGTCAGGTGGCCGCGGCGTCGGCCCCCGCTGACGGCTGAGCTGACGGCTGAGCGGGCACGGACGGAACGAGGACGGTGCCCAGGGTCAGCCGCCGCTTCCCGGGCGCGGCCCGCTGGTAGCGCGCCTCCAGCAGCTCATTCATCTCCCGCTGCAGGTCCACCAGGTCCTGCTCGTCGAGGTAGACCGGCGTGAGGCCGAACCCGAACCCGTCCCGCGCTGGGTCGGCGGGACCGTCGAGGTAACGGTCCACCTCGCCGCTCAGGTGACCGACGAAGGCCAGGAACGCGCGGCGCAGTTGCGGCTCGCTCATCTCCTCCAGCTCATGCTCGCCCGCCTGCGTGGGCCGTGGTCCGGCGGCCAGCGTCCGCTCGACCGCGCCCCGAACCTTGCGCTCCGCCACCACGGACAGCACTTCCGCCTCCAGCAGGGCGTTCACGTGCCGGTACAGGGTCGCCGGGGTGACGTCGGGCAGGACCTCCCGCAGTTGGGCTGTCGTGACGTCGTGCTGTGCCACCTCCTGCAGGATCCGCAACCGAACGGGGTGCAGCAACACATCGATCACGGACTCCCGGCGGCGCGACGGCTCAGCAGGCATGATTTCCCTTCTCACTTGTGCGACTATTATCAGTATTGATATCATTCTCGGGTACGCAACACCAGTATCGCCGAGAGGACCACCATGACCACGATCGACCTGCACACCGACCACGCCGGCCGCCCGGCCCTTCGACTGGTCTTCCCGGGCTGGGAACGCCTGATGGTCTCGCGGGGTGAGTACGCGATCCCCTACGAGGCGAACACCGATGTCCGTACCGAGGAGGACTGGACGTCGGAGGTGCTCGGCTTCCGCAGCGGGATGGTGGTCTCCGGCTTCCTGAAGCTCGCCCGCTTCACCCACCCGAACGGCACCCGCCGACTGGTGGCCATGCGCCGCGGGCTCCCACTGTTGCGAATCCGCCTACGGGGCCAGGAGTTCGACGAGGTCCTGGTCAGCACTCCGGACGCGGACACCCTCCGTTCCCAGCTGATGGAGTTCGCCCGGCCCGGTGCGGCATGACCCGGATCGCGGTCAGCGGGCTGACCAAGCACTTCGGCTCGGTGCCCGCCGTGACCGACCTCGACTTCGTCGCCGAAGCGGGCCGGGTGACCGGGTTCCTCGGCCCGAACGGGGCGGGCAAGTCGACCACCCTGCGGATGCTGCTCGGACTGATCCGCCCGGACCGGGGCACCGCCACCATCGGCGGCGCGCGGTACGCCGACCTACCGCACCCGACCCGTACGGTCGGCGCCGTGCTCGACCTGGCCGGCACCCACCCGGCGATGACGGCGCGCCGACACCTGCGGGTGAGCGCGGGCCTGGGGGGCCACCCGACCGGACGGGAGGACGAGGTGCTGGCCGAGATGGGCCTCGCCGAGGCCGCCGACCGGCGGATCGGTGGCTTCTCCACCGGCATGCGGGGGCGGCTGGCACTGGCGACCGCGCTGCTCGGCGACCCGGAAGTCCTCGTGCTGGACGAGCCGACCAACGGCCTCGACCCGGCCGGGATCGCCTGGCTGCGTACCCTGCTCCGCACCCTGGCGGAGAGTGGCCGCACAGTGCTGGTGTCCAGCCACCAGCTGAGCGAGGTGCAGCAGTGCGTCGACGACGTGGTGATCATCGACCGCGGCCGACTCGCCTGGCAGGGCACGCTCACCGAGCTCGCCGCCGACCACGCCACCCTCGAGGACGCCTTCCTCGCCCACACGACTCCCCTGATGACCCCGACGCATCTGGCGAACTCGACCCACCTGACGAACCAAGGAGCGCCATGACCGGCCTGCTGCGTGCCGAACTACTGCGGTTCTTCGGCACCCGACTCTGGATGATCAACCTCGGCGCCGCAGTGCTGTCCGGGCTCGGTCTGATCGGACTGCTCGTCCTGATCGGGCCGGAGAACGCCGACCCGCCGATGCCCGGACTGGACACCCCCGAAGGAGTCGGCGCACTCCTCGGCATCACCCAGGTGACGCTGTTCATCCCGGCGACCCTCGGCACCTTCAGCGTGACGTCGGAGTTCCGGCACGGCACCATCGGCACCACCTTCCTCAGCGAACCCCGCCGGGGGCGGGTGTTGCTCGCCAAGTTGATCACGCAGGCGATCGTCGGGCTCGGCTACGGGATCGTCCTGGCCGGCGGGATCGGGCTGGCGCTCGCGGGTGCGGCACTCCGGCAGCCGGAACCGCTCGGTGTCCCGGCTGCCGCCATCCTGGCCACGCTGGTCCGGCTCGCCCTGGCCGCCGCCGTCTACTCCCTGCTCGGTGTCGCCATCGGTGCGCTGGTCCGCCACCAGATCGCCGCCATCGTCGCCGTACTCGGCTACTTCTACCTGGTCGAGACCCTGCTGATGATCATCCCGGGCGTCAACCAGCTGTACGGCTGGCTTCCCGGCGGCGCCACCGCGGCCCTCACCCACTCGACCTGGCTGAGCGGCGCCCTGGCCGAACAGGCATCCGTCGGCGCGGCCGCCCTGCTGCCGGTGTGGGGTGGTGGATTGTTGCTGCTCGGGTACGCCGCGGCGGCCTCACTGGTGGCAGTCGCCCTCCCGCTCCGGCGCGACCTCACCTGAGCACCGTAGAACGGCTACCGGCGTTGACATCCGCAGGTTGAGCCTGTCGAAACTCCCCCAGCGGCCAGACCGGAGCTAACGGTTGAAACGGGAGTTCCGGCGTGGTGTGCGCTTCGGGTCGATGCATGTCGGTGGGCGGATCTCCGGAATCCCGGTGGCGTTCAGGCGGACGGTCCATTGCTCCCCGGCAGGTGCTCGGGGGTTGGGTTCGATGATCTGGTGGTGATGGCGACACAGGAGAGCCAGGTTTGCCGGGGAAGTGTCGCCGCCCGCATGCCACGGAACGATGTGATGGGCATCGCACCGCGTCGGCGGCTGGTCGCAGCCCGGGAACACGCACCCACGATCACGCACCACCAAGGCTTTACGGATGCCGGAGGTGACGAGTCGTTGGG
>JBQDIN010000069.1:0-21638 GCA_052094425.1 Propionibacteriaceae bacterium | reverse complement strand
CCCGGCCAACTCCAGGCTGGTGGCGGCTCCGGAAACCTTGACCTCGTGCACGACACGCAACTCGTCCCTCTACCGTTGCCCTACTGCCTTGTCAGGTCCGAAGGTGTCCTGAGGGGTAAGAGCATTCGTAGCCGCCCTATCGGTCCCGAGCCAGCGTCGCTCAATCGCCAGTGACAGCAGGTTGCCCGCTCCACCTCAACGCGCTGATGAACCGGGCGGATTCATGGAGCGGTCGCGATGCCGTTGCGGCAGACGTAGATCGTGTTGCTGGACTCGCCGCCGGCGATCGGGTTGGTGAAGGTGATCACGTGTGCGCTCGTCTCGGTGAACACCTGTCCCAGGACTGCCATGAATTCGTCGTCGGGCGGGTCGTCCGACCACAGGCCGAAGGCGCCTCCGTCGCTGAGGTGGCGGGACAAGGTCTGCACCCCCGGGACTGTGTAGAAGACCTCGTGGCTCGGGTGGAGCACGTGGCGCGGAGTGTGGTCGATGTCGAGAAGGATCGCGTCGTACCGGTCTCCCGGTTCGTCCTGGATCAGGCGGAAGAAGTCCTCGTGGACAAGACGGCAGCGTGGGTCGCTGGCCAGCCCGTTGGTCTCCGGCAACAGTTCGCGGCGGTGCCACTCCAGAACCGGCAGCGCTGCCTCCGCAACGGTGAGGTCGGTGACGCGTGGATCAGCCAACGCCGCGTGTGCGGTGTAGCCGAGGCCGAGCCCCCCGACCAGGACGCGTAGGTCCCGCCCGACGAGGGTGGCGAGGGCGAGGGTGGCCAGTGCCCGCTCGGCTGTGGTGAAGAAGCTGGACATGAGGTACTCATCGCCCAGCTTGACCTCATAGACGTCAGTCTTGGCCATCAGGTCATACCGTCTGCGCAGGCTGATCTCGCCCAGGGGTGTGTTCTGCCAGTCGAGTTCCTCAAAGCGGGCACCCACAGGGCATCTCCTCGTGCGCGTATCGGTCATGAACGGGGCCGCCGCGTCCAACCTGAACCGCGCAGTGCGGTCATCAGCTCGATGCGGACGTCATCCGGGGACACTACAGCGGTTGGTCCACCCCATCGGCAGGGCGCCGACTGTGGCCGGTCAGTCTAGGTGAAGGCCACGCCAGTGACCTCACATTCCGGCCTCGCTCACGGCCCCTTGGACGATACGGGCTCGCTCGACACGGTGTCCGAATCGGCGATCTTCGCTCGGGCCTCTGTCGCCGCCATCGTCTCTCCGGAATTCACTTCGATCCCCGCATCGGCGTAATGCTGGGGAACTCCCGTTCGCAGACGGACGCCGATGAAGACAGCGGCGATGGAAATGATGACGATGACGGCAGCCGAGGCGATCAACACGGTCATGGACAGCACGGCACCGGCACCGAGCAGCGGCAGAATAAAGAGACCGCTGAGCACACCGATGACGGCGAGGGCTCCGAGCCACAGCATTCCGGAGGTCACTCGACCCCAAGATGTGCCGAACCGATCACCCTTCTCGTCGATCGCGACCAGATCGGCGATGTCCGGGCGCCGAGTGGATTCGAAGCGACGAAACACTTGCTGGTGTACTTCCTCACCCTTCGACCACTGTTTGATGATCGTGCCATCGGCAACGATGTGCCATCGGGATCTCCACGCTGAAGCGTCAGCCATACTCCTTGATTCTACAGGGGGCACGATGGACTGTTCATAACCCGTGGAGGACATGAGTTCGACGGACGGGGCGGCGATGGAGTCATCAGGGCCCAAGGGGGCAATCCCCCGGGAGTGCAATTGCGAGGATCGGCCGTTCCGGCGCGCCTGTACGCTTCCGCGTAGCGTGGAAACCAAGACCGAGATGACTGTGACCGAGGCACGCTCCTCATCGAGGCTGCCGAGGACCTCGCTGACCTGCGCGCTTGCGGCTGAGGCTCGCGCTGAGATCGCGGCCGGCGAGACCCCGTTCCCGTGGGACCAGGTCAGGGCAGACCTGGGTCTCACGGCACAGCCGGCCTGATTCGCCACATGAGTGATTCGCCGCCGTGTGCAAGCCGTCGTCGAACTGCTGGCCGATGAGCCGCGACCGCCGGGAGCCAAGAAGCTAGTCGGCGGCAACCGAGAATGACGGGTGCGAACTGGCGAATACCCAGTCGTGTATGAAATCCACGACGGCAACAAGGGCATCCTTGCGTCGCCGAGTCTCCCGCGACGGGCGACTGAACCGCTAACTTGGTTGACGCGCGAGCGCGCGGTCCCAACGGGATGAGGAGCACCATGAATACCGAGTCGTCATACGCCATCGCGCCCCTCAGCCCCGACACGTGGCCCGCCTTCGATGCGCTGGTGGAGCGGCACAACGGGATCTTCGGTGGATGCTGGTGTACCTACTTTCACGACTGTGCCGAGCGGGGGCCGGGCTATGAGGGCAGCCGCGCGTTCAAGAAGAAGCTGGTTGAGGCCGGGCAGGCACATGCGGCGCTGGTGATGGAGGGCGGCGAGGCCATCGCGTGGGCTGAGTACGGCACCCCGGATGAGTTGCCGAATCTCCATCACCGCAAGCAGTATCTCGCCGAGGCTGACGTCACGCCCGACTACCGAATCACCTGCGTCTTCGTCGACAAGCGTCGCCGGCGAGGGGGCGTGACGGAACTGGCGATCAACGGGGCGCTCGAGCAGATTGCGCAGACCGGCGGCGGGCGGGTCGAGAGCTATCCCCACGACCTGACCAATCAGACCAAGAAGATGTCATCGTCGTTCCTCTACAACGGCACCCGGCGCCTGTACGAACGACTCGACTTCACGTACGACCGGCCCAAAGGACTGAAGAACTGCGTCATGGTGAAGACGGTCGATCCTGCATGAGGCCGGGTCGATGCAAGCCGGGGCTTACGTCGCGGCCGGTCTGGACTGGAGCCACAGGTCGGAACAGGGTATAAGTCCAGCCCAGTTATACCCTGTTCCGGCCTGCTATTGATCGAGGTTGAGCCGCGGCGTCGGGGCTGGTCTGCAACCGCCTCAAGGGCGACAACACAACACAAGAACCAGTCCATCTGCCTGCGTAGGTGGCCAGCTATGTGCCGTGTCACCGCCCCACGAGTCTGGCGAAGAAGCGCCGCAGCCTTCCGCGCTTGATCGTTTGTGCGGGCCGAGTATCGGGCAGCAAAAACGGATTCGGTGTGACTGGGTCCGGCCGTCGTTGGATTGGCGCGAAACGGCGGCAACGGCTCGGACGTATGTGATTGCTGCCGTTCGGGACGGAGGAAGTCCATGATCATCTCATCAACTGATGGGCACCCGGGTCGGCTGCCGATTGACGTATGGGCAGATGTTCTCTGCCCCTGGCGCTACATCGGGGAAGCGCGACTCGCCACGGCGATCGCTGACTCTCCGCACGCTGAAGACATCGACCTGGTGGTTCACACCTTCCAGCTCGATCCCCAGGCACCTACGGACGTCATCCCCGTCCTCGACTACGTAGCCGCCAAGTACGGACTGACCGCCGCCAGGCACGTGCCATGGAGGAGAGCACCGGGCAGCAGGCCGCGCCGAGGGGTTGGAGTTCACGGTCGACCGGCCAGCCCGCCACACCCTCGACATGCTCCGGCTCATCCACTTGGCCAACGAGTAGGGAGTGGGCTGTCAGCTCCTGCGTGCCATGCAGGACACGGTGTTCGCCGGCCACTCAGACGCCTTCGAGCACAGCACTCTCACCAGCCTCGGCGAGCAGATGGGTGTTCCTGCTGCCGAGAGCCGCGAGGTGCTGACCAACGACCGGTACGCCGACGCGGTACGCGCAGACCACGCTAGGGCCCGCGTCTCGGCGCAACGGGAGTTCCCTTCACGGTCCTCGGTGGACAGCTGGGCATCCCCGGCGCAACGACCGTCGAGGTAACTCCGCGGCGATCGAACGAGCGTGGGAACAGGTCAATGGCGCCTGCGCGATGCCGGTAGCCGATGCCGAGGCCCACGACGAGGTCATTGTCCTCGCGCAGGCACGGTCGACCGGCAACCTTCCGGCAATCTCACAGACGACTGATACTGAACACCTGCTCAGCAGCATCCGACCCCCTATTCTGATGCCCGTTGTGGCGTCGATGCTCGTGCAGACGCGGGCACGCCCAACACCATGAAAGGGGAAGCCATGAAGAGCACGCTCAGCAAGATCCTGGCCGGAACCGCCGCAGCTCTCACACTCGCCGTCGGGGGGCTCGCAGTGGTCGGCATCCACGACTCATCAACCGAACAAGCACGCATCTACCCCTGCCCCGTGGACCAAACCACCCCCTACTGCCCCTGAAAGTAGCCCGGTCTGACTCGGCCCTCTGATGCCGCGGCACATTGCTGCGCCACAGGTCGCGAGACGGTGGCTGACTGGGGCGCCGGAGAGGCCCTCACCCAAGTCAGCCACCGTGTCGTGGTGACCGTTCGCGGCTCACCTCACCCCGAGATCAGTTGTCGTAGTACAGATCCCAGTCCCACGGGGACGCTTGGCAGTCAAAGACGGTCCACTTGCCGTGATCCAGACCCCAATATCCGACTGTCATGCACTCGTCCTTGGTCCAGTAGTCGTCGTAGAACTTCATCCCACTGGGGGTGACCTCGCTGGAGGTGACATCGGGAGTGGCCGGGCTGGTTGCGTGCGCTGGCGAGGTCGCCAAGCCCAAACTCATCACTGCTGCGCCGGCCGCCACCACGGCCACCTTGATGCCCACTGTGGACTTCATCGTCATCGCTCCTTCTCGTGCGTCGGGTTTGCTTGCACTCACACGGTGCGACACCGGAGTTTCACGGGGCTTGCACACGAGTTGCATCACTCGAACGGAGCACGGACCTCGCGGGGTGCGTCGATGGCCGGTCGTCCGCAGGTCCACTGGCCGGCCCCTGTCACGTCGAAGAGTGGCTGAGGCTGTGGAGCCACCGCGTGCCCGAAGGGCTCCACCTCTTGCTCGACGAGTGGGAGACTGCGTCGATAACAAAGGCAAACAATAAAAAAATGATGTTCAGTGCTGCATGTCGACGAAGCGGGAGTAGTGGCCCTGGAAGGCGGTCACGATGGTCTTGGTCGGGCCGTTACGGTGCTTGGCCACGATGAAGTCGGCCTCACCCAGGCGCGGTGACTCCTTGTCGTAGGCGTCCTCGCGGCTGAGCAGGATCACCATGTCGGCGTCCTGCTCCAGCGAGCCGGACTCGCGCAGGTCCGACAGCATCGGCTTCTTGTCGTTGCGCTGCTCCGGGCCACGGTTCAGCTGGGAGATCGCCACCACCGGGACCTCGAGCTCCTTGGCCAGAAGCTTCAACTGGCGGGAGAATTCCGAGACCTCCAGCTGCCGCGACTCGACCTTCTTGCCCGAGGACATCAGCTGCAGGTAGTCGATGATCACGATCTTCAGGTCGTGGCGCTGCTTCAGCCGGCGCGCCTTGGCGCGGATCTCCATCATCGTCAGGTTGGGCGAGTCGTCGATGAACAGTGGCGCCTCCGACACCTCGCCCATCTTCTTCGCCAGCCGGGTCCAGTCCTCGTCGGTCATGGTGCCCTTGCGGATGTGGTTCAGCGGGATCTGCGCCTCCGCCGACAACAGCCGCATGGTGATCTCGACCTGACTCATCTCGAGCGAGAAGATCGCCGAGCACAATCCGTTCTTGATCGACGCCGCCCGGGCAAAATCCAATCCCAGGGTACTTTTGCCCATCGCCGGTCGCGCCGCCAGGATCACCATCTGGCCGGAGTGGAGGCCGTTGGTGAGCTCGTCGAGCTCGATGAAGCCGGTGGGGACGCCGGCCATCTGGCCACCACGGGAACCGATCGCCTCGATCTCGTCGAGGGTGGCCTCCATCAGGTCCGACAGGGGCTTGTAGTCCTCGCTGGAGCGGCGATCGGTGACCTGGTAGACCTCCTGCTGGGCCGAGTCGACGATGTCGTCCACGTCGCCCTGACCGGCGTAGCCCATCTGGGCGATCTTGATCGACGCCTCCACCAGCCGGCGCAGGATGGCCTTCTCCCGGACGATCTCGGCGTAGTAGCCGGCGTTCGCCGCGACCGGGACCGAGGCGAGCAGGTCGTGCAGGTAGGTGTGGCCGCCGACCCGGCCGATCTCGCCTCGCTTGGTGAGCTCGGCGGCGACGGTGATGGCGTCCGCCGGCTCGCCCCGGCCGTACAGGTCGATGACGGCCTCGTAGATGAGTTCGTGCGCCGGCCGGTAGAAGTCGTTGCCGCGGATCTGCTCGATCACGTCGGCGATCGCGTCCTTCGACATCAACATCGCGCCGAGCACGCACTGCTCGGCCCCCATGTCCTGCGGTGGGGTCCGGTCCGGTCCCCGATTGCTCGATTCGTAGGGTGCGACCTCGGCCAGGCTCACGCTGCGATTCCCTTCCCCACACGATTCACGATTGACGCCCCGCGGCACCGCGGAACTCCCTTCACGGCGCACGCTAGCCACCCCCACCGACAGGCCCGCGCACTTGCGCCGCGAACCGCCGAAATCGGAGGGGTTCCCCACTGACCGGATCGCCTCACCGTAGTGCGTTACCGGCCCCCTGCAAAGACGGTTGTCCACAGGCCATGTGGACAATTGGGGAAGTCGTGTGGAGACACGCGACAGACTTGTGCACGGGCTGGGTACAGAGCTGGGGACAACTCCGAGAAACTTTGAGAAACAGCCCTCTGGCTAGGGGAAACAGTTCCCACCCTCGGTGGACAGAAACTCGTTGGCAGAAGATTTCACCCGCGTGGATGACATGCTGGCACGGTTGACAGCAGCCCAGATCCTGTGCTTGTCGGACACCAGTTGTGCATAACTCACCGCGGTTGGGGAAATCTGTCTCGAAACAGATTTGTCGACATACACATTCCTCGTCACAGGCGTCCGATCCGGGCAGCGAAAAGGGCCGCCCGGGCAGCGTTCGCGCCGCATGCCCCGTGCACTCCCCCGCCCGGGTGCGCCGAGGCCGATCCGAGGAAGAGTCCGCGGTACGGAGTCTCCGCCCGCCCCAGCCCGGGCGTCGGCCGGAGCACCAGTTGCTGGTGCAGCCCGGCCGTACCGCCGCCGAGTGCACCGTTGACCAGATTCTCGTTCCGGGCCTGCAGGTCGGCCGGCCCCAACACGCGGCGCCGGAGCACGCGGGTGTCGAAGTCCGGGGCGTACGCGCGGAGCCGGGCCTGCATCCGATCCGCCATCCGTTCCAGTTCGTCGGTGTCCCATCGCCCGGTGAGCCCGTCCGGACCCTCATCGGCGTGCACCTCCTGGGGTACGTGGGTGTAGGCCCACAACGCCTCCGTGCCGGCCGGGGAGCGGGTCGCGTCCGCCGTGGTCATCTGGCCGGCCAGCAGGAACGGTGCGGCCGGCACCCGGTGATGGGCCACCGCACTCTGCGCCAACGCCAGTTGATCAAGGGAATCGGCGATGTGCAGAGTGCCCGGAGCCTGCTCGGGCGGATTGGCCCACGGCACCGGCCCACTGAGGGCCCAGTCCACCTTGATCGTGGCCGGGTCCTGCTCGAAGCCGACCATCCCCCGCCGGATCCGCGGCGGAAGTTGATCATGGGTGATCAACTCGCCGTACAGTGCGGTCGCGGCGACGTCGGCGATCACCGCCCGCGCGGTGATCAACTCCCCCGATTCGGTCCGCACTCCGCGGGCCCGTCGGCCGTCGAGGACGACCTCGGCCACAGGTGCGTCGGTGCGGACCTGCCCGCCCCGGTCGGCCAGTCGCCAGAGCAGGGCCGCGGTCAGCTCCCCCGCCCCGCCCCGCGGGACACCGAACCCGGACGTCTGGCCGATCATGGTCAGCACCAGCGCGTACAGGCCGGAGCCGGGCGCCGCGAGCGGTACGTCGGTGTGCGCGGCGGACCCGGCGAGCAGCACCCGGGCCGCCGCACCGTGGAAGCGCTTCTCGACCAGGGTCGTCAGCGGCTCCATCAGGGTACGGATGAACTGGGCCCCGCCGACCGAACGCAGCTTGGGCAGCCCACGTAGGACGGACCGTACCGGCGGGAACGGCGTCATCAGGCCATTGGACAGGTCGGGCCCGATCCGGTGCCACAGGTCAACGAGCTCCTGCCACCGCTCCCCGTCGCCGGGGGTCGCCGCCTCGAGTCCGGCGACGGTGTCGGCCACCGTCCGGTGCATGATCGCCCAGGAGCCGTCCGGGAGGGGGTTTCCCAGCACCGCCGGTGCGTGCCGCCACTCCAGCCCGTACCGCTCCAGGCCGAGCTGGCCGAACACCGGGGACACCCCGGCCATCGGATAGAAGCTGCTGAAGGTGTCGTGCACGAAGTCCGGGTGGACGTCACGGGCACTCGCCACCGCGCCGCCGGCCTTCGGCTGGGCCTCCAGCACCAGCACGTCCCAGCCGCGGTCGGCCAGCAGGTTGGCCGCGGCCAACCCGTTCGGGCCGGAGCCGATCACCACCGCGTCATGGTCAGGCACGGGCGTCCCTTCGTCCGGGGACTGCCCAGCGTACGGGGGCGGGTTTCGACAGGCTCAACCAACGTGGGCTCCGCGAAGGGGTTTCGACCAGCTCAACCCGCGCGAGAACTACCACTCGATCCGGATCCGGGGCCGACCTGGGTCGTGGCGCGGGTTGAGTGGTAGTTGCGGCGCGCTCAACCAGCGTGGGTGGGCTCAACCAACGTGTACGTCCGCCCCGCACCGACCCGTCAGGAGGGTGTCGAGCTCGGCACTGAACTCGGCGCGGAAGGCGTTTGTCCACCATCCCTACCGCGGAGACGACTCGTCGGCGGGTCATGGGCCTTATGCTGAGGACGGTTCACCTCCTTCCCAAACGGAGCCCTTGTGTCCAACGATCCGAGTGAGCAGTCCGACGGCCTCTCGATCCTGCCCGAGGAAGAGGGCCGCGGACCAAGCCCCCCGCGCAAACGTCGCCGCCGGGGTGTCGTCATCCTGCTCGGTGTGCTCGTCCTGTTGATCGTGGTGCCAGCGATCACGGCGGGCATCTACGCCGCGAAGATCGAACGCAGTTTCACCAACAATCTCCAACGGGACCCCAGCCTCAACCTGCCGAGCGAGAATCGCCCCGCAGAGCCGAAGGAGGGCCAGCCGGGTGCCGGCAGCGTCAATTTCCTGCTGATGGGATCTGACGACCGCGACGACGGCAACGGGGGGCGCAGCGACGCGCTGATGCTGCTGCACCTCGCTGCCGACCGGAAGAGCGCCCACATCATCTCGTTCCCGCGGGACCTCTACGTCGACATACCCGGGCACGGGAAGAACAAGATCAACGCCGCCTACGCCTTCGGCGGGCCAGCGCTCACCACCCAGACGGTGGAACAGCTGCTGGACGTGCGGATCGACCACATCGCCAGGATCGAGATGGGCGGGTTCATCAACCTGACCACCGAACTGGACGGGGTCACGGTGTACAACAAGCACGCCTCGCAGAGCGGGGAGTACTCCTTCCCGGTCGGCGAGATCACCATCGAGGGCGAGGAAGCCCTGGCCTACGTCCGCGAGCGCAAGCAACTGCCCCGTGGCGATCTGGACCGGGCCGAGCGGCAGCGCCAGGTCGTCCAGGCCATCATCCAGAAGGGACTGAGCGTCGACGTGGTGACGGACCCCGGGAGGTTCACCGCGTTCGTCGCCGCCGCAGCCGGCAACCTGACCGTCGACGAAGGTCTCACCGATGGTGCAGTCCGCAAGCTCGCACTGAGCATGCGGATGAAGCCGAAGGACGTGGAGATCCTGGAGGTGCCGACGGAGGGGACCGGTACGGCCGGGTCGATGAGCATCGTGATCCCCGACGAGGAGGGGATCGAGGAACTCGCCACCCACGTGCGCGAGGACACTATGGCCGACTACGACGGGTGACCTCAGTGGCCGGGGACTTACGTTCCTGCGGGAACGTCACTCAGCGGGCCGGTACACCCTTCACCACCACGCCGGGCGGTACGTCGCGGACCACGCAGGCTCCCGCACCGACTGTCGCCCCCTCCCCCGCCCGGAGGCCCTGGAGGATGGTGCAGTTGGTGCCGAAGGAGACCGCGGGCTCGACCGTGACGTCGCCGGAGACCGAGGCCAGGGGATTGACCGTGACCCAGTCGCCGAGACGGGTGTCGTGGCCGATGGTGACGTTCTGGTTGAGATGGACGTGCCGGCCGAGGGTGACATTGGTGCTGACCCGGACGCCGGGCCACAGCACGCTGCCGACGCCGATCCGGACGTCCGGTGCAACCGTGGTGTCCGGGTGCACCAGGGTGGCCGCCGGACGGCCAGCCACGCGCTCATCCAGTTGGCGGCGTACCCGGGGGTGGGCGACACCGATCACGTGGGCGACGTCGGAAGGCATGGCCTCCAGTGACTCCGTCCCGCCGAGCAGCCGATGGCCCAGCCGGTGCAGGCGATCCCGGTTGACCTCACTCGGGGCGTCGTCGACGTAGCCGACGATCTCCCACCGCTCCTCGACCGCGTTGATGTCGGCCACGAAGGCGGCCAACTCCCGGCCGGAACCGCCACAGCCGATGATCACGAGTTTCCGAACCGCCACGACCCCACCGTATCCGCATCAGCCCCGGCGGGGACGGCCTTCCATCACCTGCTGCATCAGGTCGATGGTCTCGTCGGCCAGGTCGACCTGGAGGGTACGGGCCTGGGTGGCTACGGTGCGGACCAGGCGCTCGACCTCGGTGGTCCGGCCGGCGCGGTGCTCGGTGCGGATCCGGGCGCACATCAACATCTCGTCCGCAGGATTGGCGATCAGCGCACGGTTGGCCGCCCAGCGGGCCAGGTCCAGGTCATCCTCGGCCAGGGCCCGGTCGGCCAGTTCGACGCCGATGTCGCGAACCACCGAGGCCAGGTCGGTACGCAGTTCCTCGGCCCAGTGCCACTGGCCGGGGGCGGCATCGGCGAGCGGGGCACCGCGGACCAGTTCCAGGGCGGCCACCAAGGATCCGATCGCAGCGCGGTTGACCCCGCCGGTGATCAACAACTGCAGCCGCTGCCAGTCCGAGGACACCTGCGGGTGCAGGCTGATCCGGCCCGAGTAGGCGTCCGGCAGGAAGGGAGAGCCGTCGGTGTCCTCGCCGAGCCAGGTCCGGAGCCGGCTCATGTTGGACCGCCGGGTCCCCTCCGCGACGGCCAGTCCCTGCGCCATCATCGGCGCAGTGCTGCCGGGCCGTTCCAGCAGCCAGGCGCAGTACTCCAGGCACTGGCGCGGGGCGCGGCCCGGAGGCGTCCCGCGGGTACCGACCAACTCGACCGGACCGAGCAGCAACAAGGTGGGGAACTCGGGCGCAGCCGGCGCCGCGGACGGCATCGGGGCGGCGTCGGCCGGGTGCACGGTTGACTCCTCGCTCCTCGGGATCCTACTGGGGAGGGCTGTGGGAAGCGTTGTGGGAAGGCCTGGGGGAAGGCCTGACGCGGACGTGGACGGGTCGTCCCACCAGGGCGCCGGCGTGGTCTCGGCGCTGGCGGTGGTGCGGACCAGTTCCCGCAACTCCCGGCGGACCTGCCCGTCGACCAACTGGGGCCGGAACTCCCACTCCTGGGTGGCGGTGCGATCCGGGCCGATCGGAGTCAGGGTGGCGTGGCTCGCGTCGGTGACCACCAGTCGGGTGGCCGGGATCCGGGCCCCGCTCGGCCGACCGAGCACCGCGGCCAGCGCCACCCCCCGATCCGCCGCCAACGGATCCGCGGCCACCAGGGTCGCCAACCGCTCTTCCTGCTCGGGCTGCAGGGCGCAGTCGAAGAGCACCACCTCGCTCGCCCACGCCTCGGCCCGCTCCGGGTCGAGGCGATGGGTGGCCGGTGAACGACCGGATGCCTCGGCCCGCTGCAGTGCGGCCCGGGCGGTCAGTCGGTCCAGGACCGCGTCGACGTCGGTCTCCACCCGCAGGTGGTCCTGAGCCACCGCGCTGACCAGCCCCGGGTCGCCGCCGACCAGGGTGACCCGCAGTTGGTCCGACCAGTAGGAGAAGGACAGCTCCATCGCCAGCGCGGCCACCGCCGACTCGGCCAGCTCCGCACTCGGGGCCTCGACGGCCAGCACCCCGGCCTGTTCCAGGTCGATCAGCAGCGCCCGCTCGGACGCGTCCACCCCGATGCACACCAGCGCGGGGGTGGTGCGCGGGGCCACCCAGTCCTCCGACACCCCGGCGGCGGGAGGCCGAGCCTGCTCCGACAGCTCCTGCGCCGCGGCGGCGGGCAGTCGCCACTGCCGACCCTGCCCGATGAAGGACGGCGGGGGCGGCAGCGCCCGGCCGAGGTGGAACACCAGTCCCGACTCCGCCACCGTCACCCGGACGATCCGGGGCGCCGCCAGCCCTTGGTCGCGGCAGTGGGCGTCGATGGCTCGCAGGGCCCGGTCCAGGCTGAGCAGGGTCGCGGGCTCGGACCGGCGCCCGAGGTCGGCCGCCACGGCCTGGGCGGGGGGCTTCGGGTGGATGATCCGGCGCCCGACCGGACGCGCCCGCAACTGGAACTCCCGCCGACTCGCCAACCCGGTGATCAGCCCGGCCGCCAGCAGACCGCCGAGGGCTGCGAGACCCACCGGCAGGGCGAGGGGGGCGAGACCGGCCTGCACCGGATCGGCGGTGGATTCAGCCGGTGCGGTGGATTCAGCCGGTGCGGTGGGTTCAGCCGACGCGGACGGCACGGGGGTGGGCACGGTCGGCGACTCGCTCGGCTCCTCCGCCGGGAGGTCCGGCTGGTCCGGTGTAGTGCGCTGGTCCGGTGTACTGCGCTGCTCCGGGGGCGGCTCCTGCGGTGGGACCGGCCCGGCCGGCGACAGCGGGGGAACCCGCAACTGCCAGCCGGCCTCGATGTGGTCCGGGTCGGTGACCAGCTCCGGATTGGCGGCCTGGATCCGGGGCCATTCGGCCGCGTCCCCGTACACGCCGGCGGCGAGGGTGGCGAGGGTGTCGCCCGGCTGCACCTGCACGGTCGGGCCGGCCTCGGCGGTGGCCACGCCGGGGACGACCAGTTCCCAGCCGACGACCAACTCGTCCGGGCCGCCGGAGAGGACATCCGGGTTCGCGGCGGCGATCCGGCGCCAGTCCAGGCCGTCTCCGTAGTAGCGCTCGGCGAGGGTCCACAGGTCATCACCGGTGACCACCGTGTGCACATGCTCGGCGGCCGTGGACTGCGGTCCCCGCTGCCCGGTGGTGGCTCCGACCGGTGTGCCCTCGTCCCCGGGAGTCGGTCCGGGTGTGGTCGGTGGGTTCGGCTGGTGGATCGGCTCCGGTGCGGGCTCGGTCGGGTGGTCGGCGCTTGCGGGTACCGGTGGCGCCGTGACCAGGGCGAGTACGGCGAGGACCAGGCCGGCCGCGACCGCCTGCGGCACCCCGAACCCGGCCAGCCGGATCGGTGCTCGGGTCGCGCGCGGTGTCCCCGAACGACGGGTCGCTGCGTTGACCAGCTCGACGCCCACCGACACGGTGAACACCAGCCAGGCCAACCAGGCCACGCCCGTCACCACCGCCAGCAGCAGCCGCCCGTCGCCGGGACGCAACAGCAGCGTGAGCGCCTCGCGCCATCCGCCCGCGTCGGGAACCTCGCCGACGACGAGCAGCAGCCACGGCACTCCGACCAGCAGCACCGCGAGCAGACCCAGGGCAGCACAGCCACGCAGCACTTTCACGTCCGTCCCTCCTCCCCTGCACTCTGACACGGGCTGGGACGGATCTCGGCAGTTCTCCACAGGCCGCCGTACTTCCACCGGCCCCAGGGGGCGGTGGGTCAGCCGGTACGGGCGGGCATCAGCGCTGCGCCCGGCTCGACCCCCACGCGCCAGAGCGCATAACTCACTCCGGCCTGGAACCTGCTCTCCACTCCCATCACCTTGCGGATGGCGGCCACCTCGTTGCGTACGGTGCGCGCCGACAGGCTCATCACCCGGGCGATCTGCTCGTCCGTGGCCCCTTCGGCCAACTGATGGAGGATGTAGCGCTGGCGGCGGGTGAAGCAGTCACCCTGCAGTCCCGACTGTTCGGAGGAACCCTGCGACTCGAAGCGCGGATCCAACGTGTTCCTGAGCCTTCGCCGTTGTTGGTTGAGTTGCGGCATCTCTACCTGCTGTGACATATCTGGCACGAACTCCTCGGTCTCCCCCGAGCTCATGCCTGAGAACTTAGTAAGAAGGAGGGTCACGCGCACCCCCGATAGACTCAGTTCATGAATGACACACGCTCCCACTCCGAAAAAGATCTCGGAGTCCTCGTCGGGCACGATGGATCGAGCCATGCCGACGGTGCCTTGGCCTGGGCACTGGACCACGCCGAACGCACCGGACTACCCGTCACGGTGTCCCGATCCTGGGTGCTGACCACCGCACCGCGACCCGCCAGTTGGTCCCCCGGCTACATGCCACCGCTGGACGAGTTCGCCGAAGCGGTCCGCGAACATCTCAATGCGGACCTCAAGCCCTTCACCGAACTGCACCCGTCCGTGGAGGTGCGTACGGAGGTCCCGCACGGCAGCCCCGGCCGGCACCTGGTCGAACTCTCCGACCGCGCGGACCTGCTCGTCGTGTCCAGCCGCGGTCGCGGCGGGTTCCGCGGGATGCTGCTCGGCTCGGTGTCCGACCAGTGCGTCCGGCACGCCGCCTGCCCGGTGGTCGTCACCCGGCCGGGGACCGCTCCGACCGATCCCACCATCGTCTTGGACGGGGCCTTCGAGGATCCCCCTTCCTGACCGGATTCACCGCCGGACCGGAATCACCGCCTGATCTGGCTCCGGTCGCCGCCTGAGTCCCGCCTGCAGGGAGCCGAAGACGGTGACGAACAACAGGGTGCTGCCGAGCAGGGTGTCACCCGCGTCCTCAGCCAGGTCCAGGTTCAACTCCCAGTGCCCGCCCAGCAGGCTGACCATCGCCACCGCGGTGACCCCCATGGTGGCGTTGGCGAGCGCCAGCAGCACCCGGCTCGCACGCGGGAACCGGGCCGACTCCCCGTGGCTGTACCCGTTGTCGGTCAGCAGTCGCCAGAGCAGGCCGACCAGCAGCCCGACGCCCACCCCGGTCAGGGCGAACAGGGCTGTCACCGGTTCGAAGATGTACTCGCGGTACTCGAAGGCGACCGCCAGCACGGCCAGCCCGGCGAGTCCGACGACCGACCGGGAGCGCCAGTCCCCGCGCACCACCAGAACGACGCCGGCGCCGAGGACCAGGAGGGTCACCGCGGTGAGGATGCCGGACACCGCGGCCTCGATGCCGATCAGGGTGTTCGCCGTCGTGAGCACCAGCAAGCCACCGAAGGCGCCCCACACCACCCCCTCGTCCGGCCGCCCACGGCGGGCCAGTCGGACTCCCCAGAGCAGCGTCGACACCCCCAGCAGCGCGGTGAGGAACCAGAGCTGGTTCCCTCCCCCGAGGTTCACGAGCCAGTCGCCGAGTCCACCCAGTCCGACGACCTGCAGGACCTGACGCACCTGCGAGGTCCCCACCATGCACGCCGCCAGCAACAGGGCCATCGGGAGCGTGGCCCGGCTCCACGTCGGCAGCACCCGGTCCTCCGCCGACCAGGTGCTCCAGGTGCTCGATCCCTCGGAGCCCGGGGTGGTCGCCGGGATCCGGGCGATCACCAGGCAGAGGCCCACCAGCAGGAAGGTCATCGCCACCCCCACCGCGAAGGTGCGGGGCGGGTCCGGCTCCGCGGCCCCGAACAACAGCCAGCCGCTGCGTACGAACCGCCACCCGACAGCGAGCACGACCAGTCCGAGACAGACCAGCGCGGTCGGGCGGCCGACCACGATGCGGACGAGGCCGGTCATCGTCCAGGTCACGGTGCTGATCGTCAGTTCCGCCATCGCCGCCCCGGCCACCAGGGCAGCCGGGATCGCCAGCGCCCACATCACGAGCATGATCAGGGACAGGCTGTTCAGTCGGAGGTCGTTGGCGAACCCCACGTACATCTCCGCCCGGAACCCCACATTGGCCACCACCGCATGCCCGATGAGCGCAGCCGTCACCAGGAACTCCCACCAGCGGAACGGTTTCGTCCACCGCAACGCCATCAGCAGCACCAGTCCGGTGGCTGCGGCCAGGAAGACGAAATTGGTCCAGTGCGGATCCGCAAGGTCGAGGGGCTTCAGCACGATCGCCAGCACGACCAGCAGGACGAGCGGACGCAGCCACCACACCAGGTGCAGGGCCGCGGTGAACAGGCAGCTGCAGGTGAAGACCACCGCGACCACGATCGCCGGTAGGGCCAGCATCGGGAAGGTTTCGTCGGGGCTGCGGTAGCCCAAGTCGGCCACCGTCCGGAGTTGGCCACCGAACACGGCCAGGCCCATCACCAGGGCGTAGAGCAGGAGGCCGATCCCGACGATCCCCTTCAGCCCCGGGGGCCAGCCGTTGTCGCGGAGTCGCCCCGCTCGAACCGGGTCGACCAGTACCCGCTCGCCGACGAAGGAGACCAGGCCGAGGAGGCGTCGGATCCACGACCGGTCGGACGAACGGGTCACGGTGCTCGTTGCGGTGCCGTCGCTCATCGGGGTCCGAACCATTCCCCGGTGAGGAGCACGTCGTCGGGTTGGCGACCGAACACCCAGACCCGCTCGGCGCCGGCGACGATCCGTCGCTGTTCCGCCGGCAGTTGCAACGGCCACTGGGCGAGCGTGGCCCCGGTGGCGTCCACCGCGCGCAGTGCGTCCGCGGTGAGCACGAACCAGGTGTCGTCCACCCGGGCGACCTCGACGCCGCCGGCCACCGCACCGATCGGCTCCCCGGTGGCGGTCGAGTAGAACCGGACGGCGTCCTCCTCGGGCACCGCGACGGCCTCCGTCCCGGGCACCAGGTCCTCGGCCCACCGCAGGCTCAGGTTGCGCCACCGGGGCGCGCCGGTACGGGCCTGCCACGCCTCCAGCCGGGAATAGTTGGAGGCGATCACGGCACCGTCACGGACGGCCATGCTCTCCGGCACGACCCCGAAGTCACGCGTCCACAGTTCCCTCCCGTCCCGTGCGTCCAGGGCGGTCACCGTCTCGTCGGTGTCGACCACCGCCACCGTCTCGGTGTCGGCCGCGGGTGCGACCGCCACCCCGCGCTCCAGCCCGGTCGACCAGAGGGCCTCGCCGTCGCTGGCCCGGTATCGACCGACCGTGCCACCGAGGGTGGCCACCACCAGGTCGTTGCCGACGCGTACGGGCGCCTCCAGCGCCACGTCGTCCAGCCGTACGCTCCACTGCCAGCGACCCAACGGGTCGTAGGCGATCAGTTCCCGCTCGCTGGTCGTGACCACCACCAAGGTGCCGAACGACACCAGGGAGAGGATCTGCCCGGACGGCCGAGCCCACCAGGCCTGCCAGTGCAACTCCTCGGTCAGTGGAACCAGCGAGACCAGGTCGGTGCTCGCCCCCTCGCGCAAGATGATCGCCCCGCCGGTGGAGACGACCGGGCGGCCCTCCGGTCCCGGCGGCGACTCGATCTCGCCGAAGGTCGCGTCCCCGTTCGTCGTTCTCAGGGCTCCCCGCTGCCAGGAGCCCGGGGTGGACGTGTCCGGCTCGACAGGCCGCAGTGCCTCGGCATCCACCGGAGCCGGTGGGGTGCCCCGATCGGTGGACAGGTCGTACGCGTGTTCGCCCAAGGTCGCCGTGGTCGCCACCATCCCCTTCCCCGGACACCACACGTTGTCCTGCTGCCAGGTCCAGGCCTCGGCCCCGGTGAACTCGGTCGTGGAGGTGACCTGCAGGCAGCCCTGCTCGGCCCGGGCGGGGTCGGCCGGGGCCTGCGCGTGCGAGGTGTTGCGGTAGTGCTGGATCGCCGCCACGTCCGGGGTCCCGCGGGCCACCCCCTCACTGGACCACTCCGCACCCGGGGCGACGTCGGCCGGCAGTTCGAGGAGTCCGGGACTCAGGGCCAGACCCAGATCGGTCCACACCTGGGCGTGTAGCCGGACCCCGTCGGCGGAGACGGTACGGATGCGCTGCCAGTGCGGGACGGTGGCCTCGGGGTGGACGGACTCGCGCCACCAGTGTGGATCGCCGGCGGGCAGGTCGAGCAGGTTGAAGGCGGGCAGGGACATGGCCCGGGTGATCGTTGCGCCGCGCACGTGGCCGTGCTCGCGGGTGGCCACGTCACGGGTGCCGTCGAGTTCGATCGCGGCCTGGCTGCGGTGGCCGTCGGTGGGGACGAACTCCGCCGCGTCCGTGTCCGGCCAACTCTCCTCGGCCCCGACCACCGCGGTCAGGGTGCCGAACCAGAGCAGCAGCAGGGCGATCGCGCCGGCCGTCAGCGCCGTGCCGCGGGACCAGGAGCGAGCCGGTGCTTTGACGGCAGCGGTGGGCAGGGCCGGACCCGGCGTCGGGCCGCGGCTCGGATCCTGCGGTGGACTCACCATCGGGGTGAGCGTACGCCTCGGCGGGTGCTCTGGTCAGGCCACCGGCGCCGCAGGAGACCGTACGCTCGGCCAGCCCTTCGCCGCCCACGTCAAGGGAGCAGGACCGGCAGCGGCGTGAGCGCCAGCAGGAGGAAGCCGAGCGAGCCCAGGATCGAGGCGGGCCAGCCGATCGCGCGGGCCACGGGCAGTGCGACCCGCTCCGCGCGCAGCTTGGCCGGGAGCGGCCAGATCGGTCGGGTGCGCGACGGAATGACCGCGCCGAACGGCGGCGCCAGGCCGATCAGGACGAGGACGTAGGCCACATACTCCACCAACGGCACGCCGGAACGGCCCCCGACCGTGATCGCCCACGCCAGCACCGCGTAGGCCAGCGCGAGCAGTACCGCGTACAGCAGGACGGTGATGACCAGGGCGCGGAGTGCCCGGCCGTCGGACCAGAGCACCAGCCGGGCGCGCACCCGACGACCGAAGCGGTGGTCGAGATACAAGGCCCAGGCCATCAGGACGGCCAGCCCGCCGACGTAGACCAAGACCTGCACGCACCCAACCCTAAGGGCCGACTCGATCGAGACGGAATAACCGCAGTGACGGCCTCGTTCTGTAGGGTGAATCTCCTTCCCGCCCCCGTACGCACGCGAACCACCAGAGGAAGTCCATGAGCACCAGCACCGACCTGCGCGAAGTCATCATCATCGGCAGCGGTCCGGCCGGCTACACCGCCGCCGTGTACGCGGCCCGCGCCGACCTGAAACCCCTCGTCCTCGAAGGTGCGGTGACCGCGGGCGGTGCGCTGATGAACACCACCGACGTGGAGAACTACCCGGGTTTTCCCGAAGGCATCATGGGTCCGGACCTGATGGAGAACTTCCGGCAGCAGGCGGAGCGCTTCGGTGCTGAACTGCGGACCCAGGACGCGGTCGCGGTCGACCTGACCGGAGACATCAAGTCGGTCACCGACGACGCCGGCGAGACCTTCCATGCCCGGACCGTCATCCTCGCCACCGGCTCCGGCTACCGGCGCCTCGGACTGCCCGGTGAGGACGAGTTCTCCGGCAAGGGTGTGTCCTGGTGTGCCACCTGTGACGGGTTCTTCTTCCGGGACAAGGACATCGCGGTCGTCGGCGGCGGCGACTCGGCCGTCGAGGAGGCCACCTTCCTGACCCGGTTCGCGAAGTCGGTCACCCTGATCCACCGGCGCGACGAACTGCGTGCGAGCAAGATCATGGTGGCTCGTGCGCACAAGGATCCCAAGATCACCTTCGCCTGGAACAACACCATCGCCTCGATCAACGGCACCGGCTCCCTCGAAGGCGTCACCCTCACCGACACCGTCACCGGCGAGAACCGCGAGTTGGCCGTCCACGGCCTGTTCGTCGCGATCGGCCACGACCCGCGCTCCGAACTGCTCACCGGCCAGGTCGACCTGGACGCCGAGGGGTACGTACTGGTGCAGCCGGACAGCACTGCCACCAACCTGCCTGGCGTGTTCGCCTGCGGCGATCTGGTGGACCACACCTACCGGCAGGCCGTCACCGCCGCCGGCACCGGCTGCTCGGCGGCGCTCGATGCGGAGCGCTACCTGGCCGACCTCGACGATGCCGACGGCCAGCCCGCGGAGGCGGTCCTCGGCGAGGCCGTCCCGGTCTGATCCCGACGACCCGATTCCGAAACCCAACCCACGCAGGAGATTCTCGATATGGCAACCGTGCAGGACGTGACCGACTCCACCTTCGGCGACGTGGTGCTGAAGTCCGACAAGCCCACCCTGGTCGACTACTGGGCCGACTGGTGCGGCCCGTGCAAGCAGATCTCCCCGATCATCGAGGAGTTGGCCGGCGAGTACGGCGACAAGATGCAGTTCGTCAAGCTCGACACGAACGAGAATCCGCAGACCCCGGCGGACAACATGGTCCGCGGCCTTCCGACCCTGCAGGTCTACGTCGGCGGCGAACTGGTGAAGTCGGTCACCGGGGCCAAGTCGAAGTCGGCCCTGCTGAAGATGCTCGACGAGTACCTCTGACCCTGACTGGACCTGCCTGACACAGTCGACCCGCGGCTCCCGTACGCTACCTCCGGAAGAATCGCCAGGGGCCCGCACGGTGGCTCCCGAACGCACGAGGAGCACCAGATGTCAGGCCACCAGGGCGGCTACAACCCCGGATCCCAGCCCGGTCCGTACCCCGGCGCAGGTGGGCCGCCCCAAGGGCCCGGCCAACCGCCGCAGGGTCCGCCGCCCCAGCAGGGTCCGCCACCCCAGCAAGGGCCCCCTCCCGGTGGCATGCCGCCGCAGGGCCCGCCGCCTCAGGGCGGGTACAACCCACAGGGCCAGCCACCGCAGGGTGGATTCCCCGGTGGCCCGCAGCAGCCCGGTGGCCCGCAGCAGCCCGGTGGCCCGCAGCAGCCCGGTGGGAGCGGCGGGAAGCGGTGGCTGCCGATCGTCGTGATCGCCGTGATCGCGGTCATCCTGGTGGTGCTTGTCGGCGGTGCGCTGGTGATCTGGAGGTTCGTCGCAAACGGGGAGAACACCGCCCAGCCCGGGACCACGTCGGCCCCGACCGCCCCGGCCGATCCGGGAAGCGGCGAACCCACTGATCCGGCCGAGCCGAGTGCCGAGCCGACCGACGGGGGTGACGGCGGGGGCGAGGTCGCCTTCCCTGAAACGGTCGGTGACTACAAGCGCTCCAGCGAGACCAGTCAGGAGAGCCCCGGTGGCGGCACCCTGTACAGCGCCGCCTACATCAACAGCGAGTACGACACCTTCGGCGCGTACGGCCTGTCCGGTTCCGGTGCGGACGAACTGTTGAAGGCCTTCCAGGTCACGGATGCCAAGGAGGTCGGCGGCGCCAAGTGCGGCACGATGGCGACGATGGACTACCAGTTGTGTGCCGCGGACGCGGGCGGTAACGCGGTCGGCGCCTTCGGGATGTCCGAGCAGAGCCCCGAGGACACCGCGGCGTTCACCACCGAACTCGCCGGGGCGATCGGCTGACACCCACCTCGTATCACCCGCTCACGCACCCCGCAGCACGACGCATGCGGGGTGCGTGAGTCGTTCCGGGGGTGCGTGAGTGGGGTCCAAATAACCGTGCGGGCCGGGCAGGGCGAGCCGTAGCCTCCACGTGACAGCCAAAACCCGAACGTACGAGGTGTTCTCTCGATGTCAGGCGAAGCCGGCGGACACGGCACCGGACCCCAGCAGGGGGGACCCAGCCCCGGATTGGGCACTCCGCCCCAGGAACAGCCCCAGGATTTCCTTCCCCCGCAGGCCCCACCAGCGGGTGGCTTCCCGCCCCACCGCCCACCACCCGGTGGCATACCCCCCCACCGGCCACCACCCGGGGGGTTGCCAACCCCACGCCCACCACCCCCCGGCCCCCCCCCCCAGCCA
>JBQDIN010000068.1:18901-22030 GCA_052094425.1 Propionibacteriaceae bacterium | reverse complement strand
CTCCAGCGCCTGGTCGATCGACGCCGACCAGGCGGCACGGATGAACCCCGCCAACCCCGGCGATGCCAGCCTGGCGCGGTCGGTCGCCGTCCTCCGGGAGCGAGGCACCGAGGTGCTCGCCCACACCGATGGTGAGCTCACCCCGACCGCCCTCGAGGAGGACAGCCTGGCCGCCGCCATCGACCGGCTGCTGACGGCCCTCACGGAGGAGACCGGGATCCGGACCGAACTCAAGGCCGATCCGGGTCTGCCCGCTGTGTCCACCACCACCGAGGTGGCCCTGCTCCGCGCGGCCCAGAGTGCCCTCGCCAACGTCCGCCAGCACGCGGACGCCGGCACGGTGGTGGTCAGTCTGAGTGCGGCGGCCTCGTCCCTGCGTCTCGACATCGTCGACGACGGGGTCGGGTTCGATCCCGGTCAGTTGCCGGCGGCCGGGGCCCGACTGGGAGGCGGGTACGGACTGCGCGCGATGCGGGCCCGACTGCGGGAGTTGGGCGGTGGGCTCGAGGTGGAGAGCGAATCCGGACACGGTACGGCGGTCGCCGTGCACGTGCCGCTCGCCGCGCGTACGCAGGTGGCACAGTGAGCGTCACCGTGCTGGTGGTCGACGACCATCCGGTGGTCCGGTCCGGGTTGCGAGCGATGCTGTCCACCGAGCCGGAACTGATGATCGTGGGTGAGGCCGGGTCCGGAGCGGAGGCGCTGGCACTGGTCGAGGAGCTCCGTCCGCAGGTGGTGCTGTGCGACCTCCGACTGGGGGAGGGGATGGACGGGGTCGCCGTGACCGCCGCACTGCAGGAGTCCGGCCCCCCGGTGATCATCCTCACCACCTACGACCATGATCGCGACATCCTTCGTGCCGTCGAGGCCGGCGCAGCCGGATACCTGCTCAAGGACGCGGCACCGGACCGGATCGTCCGCGCTGTACTGCAGGCCGCCCAGGGCGAATCGGTGCTGGAACCGGAACTGGCGCTGCGGATCGTGGAGACCCTGCGGGTGCCCCGCCCCACCCTCAGTGAACGCGAGCTGGAGGTGGTCGAGCGAGTGTCCCGTGGTCTGTCCAACCGGGAGATCGCCCGATCCCTGTTCGTCAGCGAGGCCACCGTGAAGACCCATCTCGTGCACGCCTTCGCCAAACTGGGAGCAGACTCCCGGACGGCCGCCGTGGCCAAGGCTCGCGAGGCCGGGCTGCTGGATCCACCCACCTGACCGTCGTGGGGTCGATGAGGTCACCCGGAGCTTCCTTGGGGCGATCAGTTGGCCTCACTCCGGCACGGGGGGTGCGAGAGAGCTGATCAGTTGTTCAAGGGGGTCCGGTGTGTGCGACTGGTCCAGGGCACTGACCAGCAGTGGCGCATACTTGATCTTGCGGCCGCTACCGGACCCGAACCATCGGCGGAGCTGGTGGGCGAGTGGGCGGTCGCGCTGGGCGGGTTGCTGTCGCATCCGGGCGAAGGTCGGCCCATCTCCTTGGGAGGCCACGATCGCCAAGACGGTCTCCGTGTCGAGGGCCCGGATCAGCTCGTCCTCGAGGTCCGCGTCGCACACCCCGAACCCGCGCTTCGCGAGGTCGGCCCGCGAGGTCCCGCACGAGACTCCTGCCCGGCCGAGGGCAGAACGGAAATGGTGTTCCTCACCCGCGTCCACCAGGCCCAGCAGCCGCGCTCCGCGGCCGGTCGGACCGTAGTGGGCCAGATGGGCCGCGAAGTTCGTGGCGCCGCCCATCGCGATTACCGCCACCGATTCCGCGACCAGGTCGTGCCCGCGGAGCCGGGCCAACTGTTCCACTGCGGCGCTGTCGCTCTCGCCCTCGACCAGGACGAGCGTGTCCGCGCGGGCATCAGGGTGGGGGAGTGATCCGCTCACCGTGACATCCTCGCAGCAAGGCCAGCACCCGCAACTGGATTTGGTCGCGGACCAAAGCACGACCGACCGCTGGCGCTGCGGGTCTAGGCTGGCCGCATGAGTTCCCCCGAGCGTCCCCAGTACCAAGACGTGTTGCCCGACACCTACAAGCGGCTGCTCAACCTGAACCAGCACGTCGACCGGATGGCCGACGAGCACCATGTCGCGCACCTGACCCTCGAGCTGGTCAAGATCCGCGCCTCCCACCTGAACGGGTGCGCCTTCTGCACCGACCTGCACGTGGCCCGTGCGCTGGAGAGGGGGGAGGACCAACGGCGGTTGAACCTGCTGCCGGTGTGGCGCGAGACCGACCTGTTCACCGAGCAGGAGCGCGCGGCACTGGACCTCGCGGAGGCCGTCACCCTGCAGTCCCAGACGGCCGGGATCCCCGACGAGGTGCACGCGGCCGCGGCCGCGGTGTTCACCGAAGAGCAACTGGGCGTGGTGGTCTGGGCCGCCGCGGTGATCCAGACCTTCAACGTGATCAACGTGACGAGTCGCAAGCCCCTGCCCTGACCCTGACCGATTGCCTGACCCCGTGACGGTTGCGCCTGCAAGGACTAGCCTCGGAGGATGGCGCGGGCGACTGTTGACGACATCCACACGTTAGCCCGCGCGATGCCGGGGTCTGGTCTGGCCCCGGGCAAGGCCGTCGTCTACCAGGTGCGCCGGAAGAGTTTCGTCTTCTTCCGCAATCCGCGCCCCGACGCCGTCGACCCGGAGACGGGGGAGCGCCTGGACGACGTCGTCGTGTTCTGCGTCGAGTCGGATGCGGCCAAGCAGGCACTGGTCGAGGACGATTCCACCCCGTTCTTCACCACACCGCACTTCGACGGGCACCCGTCGGTGCTGCTGCGCCACTCGCGCGTGGGTGAACTGTCTCGGACCGAACTCCAGGAAGTCGTCTGGGACGCTTGGCTCGCGCAGGCTCCGAAGCGGCTGGCGGCCCAGTGGCTCGAGGAACAGGAGTTGTCCTGACAGCGGCGAATCAGCAGGGCTTCCACGTTTTGCCGCCCGGCGCGTAGCACCGAGGTCCATTATACCCGGGATATGGGTTGGGTTCGCTCGTATCGCTGTCGCTCGACTGCTGGGATGACTGGGAGCGTCGCGCCTCGGCTTCGCGCGCCTCATCGGCCTGACGTGCAGCTTCGGCTTCTCGTGCAGCTTGAGCTTTGCGTTCGGCCTCGGCTTTGCGTTCGGCCTCGGCTTTGCGTTCGGCCTCGG
>JBQDIN010000068.1:0-18801 GCA_052094425.1 Propionibacteriaceae bacterium | reverse complement strand
CTTTGCGTTCGGCCTCGGCTTTGCGTTCGGCCTCGGCTTTGCGTTCGGCCTCGGCCTTCCGTTCCGCCTCGGCTTTGCGTTCCGCTTCGGCTTTGCGTTCCGCTTCCGCCTGGCGTTCGGCCTCCTCCTGAATCTCAACTTCTTGTCGTCGCAATTGGTGGAGTCGAGCTTTCGCAGTCGTCATGGCGTCGCTGAGCTTCGTCGCGTGAGCACGACGCCAGGTCTCGGTATGGGCGGCCAGGAAGAGCGGGGGGAGATTGCCTGCCACGAGCTTGCGGTGCAGTCTGTCCGCGTCGTTCATCAACAACTCGGCAGCGGCTACCGCAGCAGCGATTTCGGTCACCGAGTTGGTGGCCTGCGTGTCGAGGGCGGCAAGTTGGGCAATCGTTGTGGCAACCTGCGCGGGCAGGGTGCACTCGGCATCCATGTCGTAGAAACCGAGGCCCGCCCGTAGCGCCTGGGACTGCCCCTCCTTCACGGCGGCGTAGAAGCGATCGTTGGGTTCGTAGAGGACGGGGACTCCGAGGCCAGCGGCGGCAATCTCGGCGTTCACCAGCGAGCCGTCGGCCATCACGCCAGCCAACGTGCGCCCATACCGGTCGAAACGCACCTCGTCGTAACCAAGCGTGACCGAGGTGCCAGTCGGCAGTGTCTTGACCAAGAACCTCGTGGCCTCCGGTCCCAGGCACTCGACAGCTTCCCCGGGATCCTCGGTCTCGGGAGTATCGACGTTGAGCAGCCGAACGGTAGTGCGAGTGCCGGACACGTCGGCGACAAAGGTGTCGCCGTCGATGACCCGAACGACTGTGGCTGTGTCTGACTCAGGGGCGCTGCCCGCGTGGATGGCGAGCCCTGACCCCGCTAGTGCTGCCGTCGCCACAAACACCGTGGTCAAACTCTTCGCCGCGGACGAGCCGGCCAGCATCCCCATGTCTACCCCCGAAGATCAACAAGACTGAGAGGATCTTAGCCTTTGCGTCCGACTGCGTGGCTCAGGGCTTCCCAAGGATGACGAAACCCCCGCCTCCGTGTGGAGGGCGGGGGTCTCGTACCGATGTCGAGACCGGTGATCACATGGTCAAGACCATGGGCCGGTCAGGTGCTCGGGTGGTTCAGAGCGGGCGGATGTTCGCCGCCTGCGGGCCGCGCTGGCCCTGCTGGACGTCGAACTCGACCTTCTGGTTCTCGTCCAGCGAACGGTAGCCGGTGGCGTCGATCGCGCTGAAGTGCGCGAACAGGTCGGCACCGCCGTCGTCGGGCGCAATGAAGCCGAAGCCCTTTTCAGCGTTGAACCACTTCACGGTTCCAGTAGCCATGTCTTACTCCTTCATGTCTGTGTGTGCGCCTTTCGCACACATCGGCGTCGCGCACATCAACCATTCGGGAGAAACAGGCCGCCCCGCGGAGCGAGGCAAATCGATTCAAACCATTCGGTACAACGTCAAGCAACATCTCGACCCTAGCAGTTCGTCCGGACTCTCGTCGGATCCTCCCGCTACGGCGGTGCCTACCCGCCGAGACGGCGCCGTCGTAATCTGGCCACGTGAGTGATCTGCAGTGCCCGGCACGCATCATCCTGGCCGTCGATGGCGACGTCGACCGGACGGTCGAGGCCATCCGTGGGGAGCGGGTTTCGGCCGTGTGGTCCAGCACCGCGTCGGCTGCCCACGGCACGGCCGAACGGGTCGCTGGAACCCTCCGACTTTCGCTCCAACCGGATGAGCGCTTGGACGAGGTGGCCGTTGCGGAACCTGAGGCGGCCGCGGTGGAACGGGTCAGTCGGCTGGTACAGGAGGTCTCCGACCTCGGCCGGGGAGAGACCAGCCTGTTGATCGGCGACCCGGGCCTGATCGGTCTGGCGGTCCGCCGGCTGTGCGGCACGGTCACTGCCGCCGAGGTCACGGCCCATCCGTTGCCTCCGGGCGGCACGGTGCCGGTCGAGGTGGACTCGTCGGGATGGAGCTGCTCCGGCTGGCCCACGGAGTGACCACCGGGCGGGACCGCATGGCACGATGGCGGGGTGCACGACCTACCCGTTCTTGACCAGGTCGCCAATGCGCGAGTGGCCCGGCTGCCAGCAGTCCCGCCCCCACCGCCGTACCAACCGAGGGCCGGCGAAGTGCCGCCCTTGTGGTGGTTCCTGGAGACCTTCGCCACCGGCACCGGGAAGCTGTGGGTCGGCGGTCGGATCAGTCTGGTCAACCACACCCTGACGTTCACCGCGAATCCCATGAACCAGTCATTGGCCGGGGCACCGGCTTGGCCGTTGGCCGTCCCGCTCACGGCGATCCGCGACGTGCAGCACCAGTCCGCCTTCGTGACCGGCCGGGTCCAGAGTCGCACCGACACGCACCTGTTCGAGTTCCGGTGCCGTCGGGCCAAGCAGGCGACCGAACAGCTGCGACAGGCGTGGTCGGGCAACTGAACGCTTCCCGCTGCCGGAAGTGGAAACCGCCGACCATTCCTGAGCTGGTTGGCCCATCCCGGATCTAGCGTTCCTGATGACTCGGGCCGACGAAGCTCGGGCGATCAGATTCCCCGGAGGAAGCCATGCGCCGTACGCGATCCCTGGCCGCGATCATGGGTGTCCTGTTCGCCCTGGTCGGCACCGGCCTGACACCCGCCACCGCGGAGGAGCCCACCGCGGCTTCCGCACCGGCTCCGCAGCAGGTGGCCCGGACCGGCATCTGGATCGGGACCCACAACATCCAGCAGCAGAACGGCGACCCGGTGGGCTTCGCCGACGTCATCGGCTGGCAGGAGGTGAGTTCGAGCAAGCAGGACTCCGACAGCAACGCGGCCGTCCGGAAGCGGCTGCGGAAGCGCCTGCCGGGCTACGCACACTGGTTCCCGAAGGGCGCGGGGGCCAAGGCGCACCCCATCTCCTGGAAGACGAAGCGCTTCGCGCTGGTCAAGAACAGCAAGGGCAAGAAGATGCGGGGGTCCGTGCGCGCACACGAGGGAGTCGGCGGCCAGACCCCGGCCCGCTGGGTGAACTGGGTGTTGCTGCGGGACCGCACCACCAAGCAGCGGTTCGTGGTGGTGAACACACACATGATCAACGGTGCCTGGAACGGCAACCACCCGGAGAACGAGGACTTCTGGTTCCAACACCGCAGGGTGTTGCGTAATCGGATCAATGCCGTGCAGAAGTTCAAGGCGCCGATCTTCGTGGTGGGCGACTTCAACAAGAAGCAGGGTCCGGTCAAGCTGGCCGGGGTGCGGCGGATCCCGATGAGGAACGCGTCGAAGCCGTACGACCACATCTATGCCGAGCCGAGGACGCACGCCACCCAGGTGGTCACCAAGAGGGTGCTGATGGGCAAGCGGCACGGTTCGGACCATCACGCGCTGCGGACCCACGTGGTCATCAAGCGTTCCTGACCGCCACCCCGCACCAGGCGGGGTGCGTGAGCTGGGAATCGGCGACGCGCCACGGTGCGACTCGCGAGTAACCACGCATTGGTGGCAGGCTGGGACGGCTGGGGAGCCGCCCAGCACTGAGGAGTCGTCCAGCCGACCCGGGAGGTCCCGCCCACATGTTCTCGCGCATCGCCATCGTCAACCGAGGCGAAGCCGCCATGAGGTTCATCCACGCAGTGCGCGACCTGAATGCGGCCGTGGGTGCAGAGGACCATCGGATCGAGACCATCGCCCTGCACACCGAGGGCGAACGACGGGCGATGTTCGTCCGCGAGGCCGACCACGCCTACGACCTCGGGCCGGCCGCCGGCCGGCCCTACCTCGACCCGGCCGTGCTCGAGCGTGCGCTGTGCGAGAGCGGCGCGGACGCAGCCTGGGTGGGCTGGGGGTTCGTGGCCGAGGACCCCACCTTCGCCGACCTGTGCGAGCGGATCGGGGTCACCTTCATCGGTCCCAGCGCCGAGGCGATGCGGAAACTGGGTGACAAGATCGGATCCAAGCTGATCGCCGAGGAAGTCGGTGTCCCGGTCGCTCCCTGGAGCCGTGGCGGAGTGGACACCCTGGCCGAGGCCACCGAGGCCGCCGAGCAGGTGGGCTACCCGCTGATGTTGAAGGCGACCGCCGGCGGCGGCGGACGCGGCATCCGCAAGATCACCTCCGCTGCCGACCTGACTGACGCGTACGAGCGCACCCGCGACGAAGCGCAGCGTTCCTTCGGGTCCGGGGTCGTGTTCCTGGAGAAGCTGGTCACCGGCGCCCGACACGTCGAAGTCCAGGTGATCGCTGACGGACAGGGCACCGCGTGGGCGATCGGCGTCCGCGACTGCTCGGTCCAGCGCCGCAACCAGAAGGTGATCGAGGAGTCCTCCTCCCCGGTGATGACCGCCGACCAGGCCCAGCTGCTCAAGGACAGTGCGGAACGTCTCGCGCTCGCCGTCAGGTACGCCGGAGCCGGGACGGTGGAGTTCCTCTTCCAGCCGAGCGACGGCACCTTCGCCTTCCTGGAGGTCAACACCCGACTGCAGGTCGAACACCCGATCACCGAGGCGACCACCGACACAGACCTGGTGCAACTGCAACTGCACGTCGCCGCCGGCGGTCGTCTCGACGGCGAGCGGCCGGTCGAGCGCGGCCACGCAGTCGAGGCTCGGCTGAACGCCGAGGACCCGGACCGCGACTTCGCTCCGGCACCGGGCACGATCGACTTGCTGCTGCTTCCCGCCGGGCCGGGTATCCGGGTGGACACCGGAGTGGCCGAGGGCGACACCATCCCGGCCGACTTCGACTCGATGATCGCCAAGATCATCGCCCACGGGCGGACCCGCGAGGAGGCCCTGGCCCGGTTGCGTCGGGCGATGGCGGAGACGCAGGTGTTGATCAACGGCGGCGCCACCAACAAGTCCTTCATCCTCGACCTGCTCGACCAGCCGGAGGTGATCGACGGATCCGCCGACACGGGCTGGATCGACCGGGTCCGGACCGAGGGGCGACTGGAGTCGACCCGACACAGTGGGGTGGCCCTCGTCGTGGCCGGCATCGAGGCCTACCTGGAGGGCGAGGCGATCGAACGCAGTCGTCTGTTCGAGACCGCCCGGGGTGGGCGTCCGCAGGCCCAGCACGCCGTGGGCCGACCGATCGAGCTCCAACTCCGGGGCTCCACCTACGCCGTCACCGTGCTCCAGGTCGGGCCCCACCGCTTCCGGGTGACCCTCGGTCCGCGCGACGGGGCGACCAGCACCGTCGAGGCGGTGCTGGAGCGGCTGGACCAGTACACCGCCCGGCTCACCATCGAGGACGTCACACACCGCCTCCTCACCGCCGCGCACGGTCCCGTCCACCTGGTCGAGGTCGATGGCGTGATGCACCGGGTCAGCCGGGACGAGGGCGGCGTCCTGCGTTCGCCCGCGCCCGCACTCGTGGTGGCCACGCCGGTGGCCGCCGGCGACCAGGTCGAGGTCGGGGTGCCGGTGCTGGTGCTGGAGAGCATGAAGATGGAGACCATCCTGCCGGCGCCGTACCCGGCGACGGTGCGGGAACTGCTGGTCAGCGTGGGCAGCCAGGTCGAGACCGGGGCGCCGCTCGTTCGGTTGGAACCGACCGAGGGGGAGGAGAGCGAGGACGCCGCCCCGGATACGGCACCGGTGGACCTGGGCCTTCCCGCGGCCCGGACGGACCGGACCCCGGATGAGGCCTTGCGTGCCTCCCGTGGCGACCTGGCCGCGATCCTGCTCGGCTACGACGTGGACGAGTACGACAACGGCGGCCCACTCACCCAGTACCTCGACGCCCGCGACATCGTCGGCGGCGGCGCCGGGGAACGGGTCGAGGACGGGGCGATCGAGCTGTTGGACATCTTGGCCGACTTCGCCGACCTGAGCCGCAACCGGCCCTCCTCGGAAGAGGCGCACACAGACCTGGCTGTGCACAGTCCCCGCGAGCACTTCCACACCTACCTGCAGAGCCTCGACGCCGACCGGGCCAAGTTGCCCGAGACGTTCCGCGCGAAGTTGCTCCGGGTACTGCGCCACTATCGCGTCGACTCCCTGGACCGGACCGCGGAGCTGGAGGAGGCCGTCTTCCGGATCTTCCTGGCCCAACAGCGCGACACCCCGGACATCGCGATCGGGACCAGCATCCTGGAGCGATGGAGCGGCGAACCGGCCCCGTCGGCCGACCTCGCGGAGGCCTCCCGCGATGCCCTCGACCGGCTGGCCCGGGCCACCCAGCGCCGCTTCCCGGTGCTGGCTGACCTGGCCCGCAGCGTCCGGTTCTCCTGGTTCGACCAACCGACGGTGGACACCGATCGGGCCGGGGTGCTCGCGGCCGCCCGCGAACAGGTGGCGGCACTGGCCGCCGAGCCGCACGGCGAGGGACGCGATGCTGCGATCGCCGCCCTGGCAGCGATTCCGGAGCAGATCGTGCGCTTCCTGTGCGAGCGGTTGGCGCAGGGCATCCCCGACAACGAACCGATGCTCGAGGTGCTGATCCGCCGCCACTACCTGGAGTACGAGCTCGAGGGCGTACGGGAGGAATCGGTCGGTGGGCGACCGTTCACGCTGGCCGACTACGTACTCGACGAGCGGCCCACCCGGCTGGTGTCGACCCTCGGGCAGTTCGAGGAACTGCAGCCCGGGAGCAGGCTAGCGGAGTCGATCGCCGCCCAGGTGTCCGAGCGGGGTGGCGAGCAGGGGGCCGTGGTCGACCTCTACCTCGCCTGGCCGGAGGCACCGGAGGACCCGAACGAGACCACCGCCATCCTGCGGGAGCGACTCGGCGCCCTCGGCCTCTGCGGGGCCCGGCGGATCGCCATCGGCGTCTGCTCCGGTCGAGGCGGCTCAGTCGGCTACTTCACCTACCGTCCCGACGAGCAGGGCGGCGTCGCCGAGGACGACCTGGTCCGCGGCATGCACCCGATGGTCGGTCGCCGGTTGAACCTGTGGCGGCTGCGCAATTTCGACATCGATCGCCTCGATGCCCCCGAGGACGTCCTGCTCTACCACTGCACCGCGAAGGGCAACCCGTCCGACCAGCGGCTGGTGGCGATGATGCAGGTCCGTCAGGTCTCGGTGATCCGGGACGAGCACGGCACCGTCACCCATCTGCCGCATGTCGAGCGGGCGATCGCCAACTGTCTGGAGGCGATCCGACGCGGCCGTTCGGCGCTCGGGGCGACGGCCGGTCGGATGGACGCCAACCACGTGTGGGTGCAGTTGTGGCCGGTGATCGACGCATCGATGGAGCAACTCACCGCGCTGCAGACCCAGATCACGCCGCTCTCGGCCGGCGCGGCCGTTGAGGAGGTCGCCGTCCAGGGACGGATGGGCACCCCCGACGGCCGGGTGGTACCGATCGTGGCCCGCTTCACCAGCCAACCCGGGTCGGGGGTCGAAACCCTGATCGAGCCGCCGCCCACCACGACCCTGGCACCGCTGGACGAATACACCGAGAAGGTGCAGCGGTCCCGGCGTCGCGGAATGGCCTACCCGTACGAGCTCGCCTCGTTCGTGGCCGGCCGGAACGGCACCGTCACCGAGTACGACCTCGACGACTCCGAGGCGTTGGTCCCGGTGGACCGGCCGTACGGGCTGAACAAGGCGGGCATCATCGCCGGCGTGGCCACCACACCGACCGACCGGCACCCGGAGGGGATCACCCGCGTGCTGTTGTGCGGGGACCCGATGAAAGCCCTGGGCGCGGTGTCCGAGCCGGAGTGCCGTCGGATCATCGCGGCCATCGACCTCGCCGAGGAGATGGGCGTGCCGGTCGAGTGGTACGCGGTGTCGGCCGGTGCGCGAATCGCGATGAACTCCGGCACGGAGAACATGGACTGGGTGGCCCGGGCACTGAAGCGGATCATCGAGTTCACCCAAGGCGGCGGTGAGATCAACGTCGTGGTGGCCGGCATCAACGTCGGCGCCCAGCCGTACTGGAACGCCGAGGCCACGATGCTCATGCACACCAAGGGAATCCTGGTGATGACGCCGGACAGCGCGATGGTGCTCACCGGCAAGCAGTCCCTCGACTTCTCCGGCGGCGTCAGCGCGGAGGACAACCACGGCATCGGCGGGTACGACCGGGTGATGGGGCCGAACGGACAGGCCCAGTACTGGGCCCCCGACCTGGCGGGCGCTCGCGACGTGGTGATGGCGCACTACGCGCACAGCTACATCGTGCCGGGCGAGTCCGGCCCGCGCTGGGCCGCGACCGCCGACCCCGTCGACCGGGACGTGACCGAGTTCCCGCACCAGGTGGAGGGCAACGACTTCACCACGGTCGGGGACATCTTCTCGGCGACCACGAACCCGGATCGCAAGAAGGCCTTCGACATCCGCACCGTGATGCGCTCTGTCGTCGACCAGGACCACGACACCTTGGAGCGATGGGCCGGGATGGTCGACGCCGAGACCTCCGTGGTCTGGGACGCACACCTCGGCGGGGTGCCGGTCTGCCTGCTCGGGATCGAATCGCGGACGGTCCCGCGACGGGGTTTCCCGCCGACAGACGGGCCGGACACCTACACGGCCGGGACACTGTTCCCCCGGTCGTCGAAGAAGGCGGCCCGGGCGATCAACGCCGCCTCCGGCAACCGTCCGGTCGTGGTGCTGGCGAACCTGTCCGGTTTCGACGGGTCACCGGACTCGATGCGGCACCTGCAATTGGAGTACGGCGCCGAGATCGGCCGGGCGATCGTGAACTTCGACGGGCCGATCGTGTTCGTCGTCGTCTCGCGCTACCACGGTGGCGCGTTCGTGGTGTTCTCCAAGGCGCTCAACCCACGGATGACCGTCCTGGCCGTGGAAGGCTCCTTCGCCTCCGTGCTCGGCGGCGCCCCAGCCGCAGCTGTGGTGTTCTCCCGCGATGTCGACGCTCGGACCGCCGACGATGCCCGGATCAAGGACCTGCAAGCCCGACTGGACACGGCCACGGGGAGCGAACGGGTCCGGCTCGCAGCCGACCTCGCCACGTTGCGGACCAGCGTCCGCACGGAGAAGATCAGCGAGGTGGCCGCCGAGTTCGACGGCGTCCACAACGTGCACCGCGCCGTCGAAGTCGGCTCCGTGGACGAGGTGATCGCCGCGAACGAGCTGCGTCCCAAGATCATCACCACCTTGCAGTCCTCCCTCTCCGTCGACTGAGCTCACCCATCGCCCTGTGTGGCAGGATGGGCGAGTGAGCAGTCGCGCACCGCAGGACCAGCGGCTCCGGGATCTGACCCTGTTGCGACGGGTCCGGGACCGGATCGACCGCGAGTACGCACAACCCCTCAATGTGGAGGCACTCGCTCGCACCGTGCACATGTCCGCCGGGCACCTGAGTCGTCAGTTCAAGCGGGCCTACGGCGAATCGCCGTACAGCTACCTGATGACCCGCCGGATCGAACGGGCGATGACCCTGCTGCGGCGGGGCGAACTGAGCGTGACCGACGTCTGCTTCACGGTGGGCTTCTCCTCGCTCGGCACGTTCAGTACGCGGTTCACCGAGCTGGTGGGAATGTCTCCGAGTGCCTATCGCGCCGGACCCTCTGACGCGGTGGCAGGCATCCCACCCTGCATGGCGAGCCGCGTCACGCGACCGATCAGGAATCGAGAAGTACTCCCGCAGACATCAGCCTAGGCTGATCGACATGGACATCACCATCAACGCCAGTTTCCTGCCACAGACCGACCCGGAGGCCTCGCTGGCCTTCTACCGCGACGCCCTCGGCTTCGAGGTCCGCAAGGACGTCGGCTACGAGGGAATGCGCTGGATCACCGTGGGCCCGCCGACCCAGCCGGCAGTCAACATCGTGCTCTACCCGCCCACCGCCGATCCCGGCATCACCGAGGAGGAGGGCCGGGTGATCACCGAGATGATCGCCAAAGGCACCTTCGCCAGCATCATGCTCGCCAGTGATGACGTGGATGCCGCCTTCGCAAAGGTGCAGGCCCACGACGTCGAGGTGCTCCAGGAGCCCACGGACCAGGACTGGGGCTCGAGGGACTGCGCCTTCCGTGACCCCAGCGGCAACACGGTCCGGATGCAGCAGCTCGGCTGAGGTGGCGGAGCAGTGCAGCCCCGGCAAGTTCGGCCCTGCGGTCGTGGACCATGGCCTGGCTGGCCGAGCGGGATGATCAGCCAGACGATTGAGCGAGTAGAGGGAATCACGAAGGACTGGCAGCTCCGGAGTATTGTGCTGCCCGGGCTGGCTGCCGGGAGGCAGTTGCTCCCGTCCCACGAACACGAATGAGGAGACAACACGTCCATGGCTGCCCAGACCGATCGGACCCGTACGAACCAGTCCCCGCATCCCGCCGACAGCCACGAGTTGATCAGGGTTCTCGGCGCCCGCGAGAACAATCTCAAGGACATCGATGTCGAGATCCCGAAACGGCGGCTCACCGTCTTCACCGGGATCTCGGGGTCAGGGAAGAGTTCGCTGGTCTTCGCCACCGTGGCGGCCGAGTCCCAGCGGATGATCAACGAGACCTACAGCGCCTTCGTCCAGGGGTTCATGCCGACGATGGCGCGTCCCGACGTCGATGTGCTGGAGGGATTGACCACTGCGATCATCGTCGACCAGGAGCGGATGGGGGCGAACCCGCGATCCACCGTGGGCACTGCGACCGACGCGTACGCCCTGCTCCGGATCCTCTTCTCCAGGCTGGGCCAGCCGCACGCCGGATCACCGCAGGCGTTCTCCTTCAACGTCGCCTCGATCAGCGGGGCGGGCGCGGTGACCCTGGAGAAGGGCGGCCGCGAGATCAAGGAACGCCGGGAGTTCAGCATCACCGGCGGGATGTGCCCGCGCTGCGAGGGGAAGGGCGAGGTGAGTGACTTCGACCTGACCGCGCTCTACGACGAGGACCTCTCCCTCAACGACGGGGCCCTGCTCGCCCCCAACTACACCGGCGACGGCTGGTACGCCCAGATCTTCCGTGGCTCCGGCTTCTTCGACCCGGACAAGCCGATCCGCAAGTACACCAAGAAGCAACTCAGCGACCTGCTCTACAAGGAGCCGACCCGGATCAAGGTCAACGGGGTGAACGTCACCTTCGAGGGACTGATCCCGCGGATCCAGAAGTCGATGCTGAACAAGGACCGGGAGGCGATGCAGCCACACATCCGACGCTTCGTCGACCAGGCGATCACCTTCGGGGTCTGTCCCGAGTGCGACGGTACCCGGCTCAGCGAGCTGGCCAGATCCTCGAAGATCAAGGGGGTCAGCATCGCGGACGCCTCGATGATGCAGATCAGTGACCTGGCCGACTGGGTCCGGGGACTGGACGAGCCATCAGTCGGGCCGCTGCTGGGCACCCTCTCCGACACCCTGGACTCCTTCACCGAGATCGGCCTCGGCTACCTCAGTCTGCACCGCCCGGCCGGCAGCCTGTCCGGCGGCGAGGCCCAACGCACCAAGATGATTCGGCACCTGGGGTCCTCGTTGACCGATGTGACCTACGTCTTCGACGAACCGTCGATCGGCCTGCACCCGCACGACATCGAGCGGATGAACAACCTGCTCCTCCGGCTGCGGGACAAGGGCAACACGGTGCTGGTGGTCGAGCACAAGCCGGAGACCATCGCGATTGCCGATCATGTGGTCGATCTCGGTCCCGGTGCGGGGGTGAACGGTGGGGAGGTCTGTTTCGAGGGCCCCGTGGCGGGCCTGCGTGGCAGTGACACAGTCACCGGTCACCACCTGGACGACCGTGTCTCGGTGAAGACGGAGCTGCGCACGGCGAAGGGTGCGCTGGAGATCCGGGACGCCCGGCAGAACAACCTGCAGGGCGTGGACGTCGACATTCCGACCGGGATCCTCGCGGTGATAACCGGGGTGGCCGGGTCCGGCAAATCCTCCTTGATCCACGGGAACCTTGCCGATCACGACGACGTGGTGATCATCGACCAGTCGGGGATCAAAGGGTCCCGCCGATCCAATCCGGCCACGTACACGGGGCTGCTGGAGCCGATCCGGAAGTCCTTCGCCAAGGCGAACGGGGTGAAGCCGGCATTGTTCAGTGCCAACTCCGAGGGCGCGTGCCCGACCTGCAAGGGAGCCGGGGTGACGTTCACCGAGCTGGCGGTGATGGAGACCGTCGCCAGCGTCTGCGAGGAATGTGAGGGCAAGCGCTACCAAGCGGCGGTGCTGGAGTACACGCTGGCCGGCAAGGACATCAGCGAGGTGCTCGCGATGTCGGTGCTGGAGGCCGAGGAGCTATTCTCCGCCGGCGCGGCCAAGACGCCGGCAGCGCACCGGATCCTCGGGCACCTGGTCGATGTCGGACTCGGCTACATCACCTTGGGACAACCCCTCAACACGTTGTCCGGAGGCGAGCGGCAACGCCTCAAGTTGGCCACCCGGATGGGGGAGAAGGGCGGGATCTACATCCTCGACGAGCCGACGACCGGCCTCCACTTGGCCGATGTCGAGCAACTGCTCGGACTGCTCGACCGGCTGGTCGACTCCGGCAAGTCCGTGATCGTGATCGAGCACCACCAGGCCGTGATGGCCCATGCGGACTGGATCATCGACCTCGGTCCCGGCGCGGGCCACGACGGTGGCACCATCGTCTTCGAGGGAACTCCCACCGACCTGATCGCCGACAAGTCGACGCTGACCGGCCAGCACCTGGCGGACTACGTGGCGGGTTGAGGCACTGTTCTCGGAACCGACAGCGCCACGTCGAGGACAGTCCGAGCGTGAGTCCACAGCAGGGCGCCGCCGGCGTTGTCGAACACCTGTCGTTGTGCCCCATTGATCCGCTCGGTCAAGGTGGCGCCGAGATCGGGGGAGTGCGTCCGATCCCGGCTACCGAACAGCACGTGAGTGGGTACCTGCATGCAGCGCAGGTCCGGTGACCAGGGCAGCATCGCCAGCAGGGTGTCCTGCACATAGCCTGCGCCGGCGTTGGCGAATCCTTCTGCGAGCGCAGTTCGGTATCGGATGAGGAATTCCGTGCGGGAGTAGTACGCAGTGTCCTGCTCGTCCGATCCGTCCAGAACCATGCCCTCCATGTCCCGCGCGGTGAACTGCGAAAGCAGCCGGCGGGCCCGGTCCGGGTCCTGGCGGGCAAGGTCGGGAAGTCGGGTCACTTCGGCCGGCAGGAGTGCGTGGACCCGCGGATGGGCGACCTCGTCGGCCGGGGACACCAACGTCAGCGAGGTTGCGGTACCGGACAGGGCCAACGTCAAGCCGAACAGCGCACCCTGGGAGTTCGCCACCACGGGCATTCGCGGTCGCTTCTCGTCCACCAGGGAGCTGACGAAGGTGCGATAATCGGCTGCCGTCGATTCGGCGGTTCGCGTCTCGGCGATGTCGGAACCCCCCATCCCGGGTCGGTCCATGGTGATGATCCGTACCCCGCGCTCGGCCAACTCCGAGTCTCCGAAGGACATGCTCTTGCCGGTCCCCGCGCCGGCCACGAAGAGGACCGGCCGGCCGTCAACTGGTCCGTGGATCATCCCGCTCAAGAGGCGTCCGGAATCGTTTCTCGTGCTGTGCAAGAGGCCCGCTCCCGTGCTCACCGGCGTCACTCCATTCTCTCCACCGCAGATTTGGCCTCGGCGAGACCGGAGCCGGTGATCTCGCGGTGCAGCTTGATGGCGCGGATCTTCTCGCCCTGCATGGCGAGCTTGCGGACCGGCTCGAGTTCCGGGTCGACCGGAGCAGCGAGGCCGGCCTGTTCGACCAACAGGTTCACCTTGGTCTCCAGCCGCCGCAACCGCCTGGCGTTCTGCTCGTTGCCATGGGCATTCGCGTACAGGATCACTGCGACCGCGACGATGATCACGACAACCGCCAGGTAGGGGAGTGCTTCCACGGACCGAAGCCTACCGAATCGTCGAGCGGCCCGACGACGCGAGCTGATCAGTCCGGCTGACCCGGCGGCGGTCCAGCAGGAGGACGAGCGGCACGACGATCAGCCCGCCGATGACGATGGCGCCACCGAAGAGCGTCATCGAGACCTGCTCCCCGCCAGCGAAGGCGAGAGCCAGGTTGGCCCCGGTGTGGATGATCGTGCAGGTGATCATGCGGTGCCAGAACGAGCCACTCATCACGTACGTCATGGTGACGGTGAGGGCGATCGTGCCGAGGATGAACGCGAGGTGTTCGAGCACCGGCAGCCCGAAGTACTGCACGTGCCACAGTCCGAAGAGGATGCCGACCACCACCGCGGCCACCGGACGCGGGAGCCACCGCATCAACCCCGGCAGCAGGAGTCCGCGAAAGCCGATCTCCTCACCCAAGGACCCGAGGAACTGGGCACCGATCATCACCACGACCGGCAACCCGCCCACCGTGGCCGGAACCGTCGGGGGATGGCCGAGAATGACCGCCACCACCACGAAGTAGACGACGATCACCAGGGCGCAGAGACCGAGTGAACGGACGAACACCCGGGTCGGAGCCGGCCCGGGGGAGCGGGGGAGACCGCGCCGTGCGACGACCCAGCAGACTGCCGCCCCGACCGCGGGTGCCAGCATCACCAGGGACAGGATCGATGGGTCCGGACCGGTCACCGGCTGCACGGCCAGCAATCCCAGCGCGGCTGCCATGGAGACCACCGACCAGAGCACCAACGCGCCAGCGAGCCCTGCGGTGGTCGGCTGTTCAGGGATGATGACCTCCCAGGACGCAGAACTCATTGCCCTCCGGGTCGGCCAGGCAGACCCAGCTCTCCCGGCCGGTCTGGCCCACCTCCACCCGCCGGGCGCCCAGTTCGAGGATCCGTTCGACCTCGGCGTCGCGGCCGCGATCGTCAGGCCGGAGATCCAAGTGGAGCCGATTCTTCACGGTCCGCCCCTCGGGCACGTGCGCGAAGGTCAGCGTCGGCGGCACTGGAGCCCGGTGATCATCGGGCTCAGCCAGTCCGGGCGGGCCGATGTTCACCAACCCCTCCTCGGCACCCAGCACCGCGTAGTCCAGCACTGCGCACCAGAAGCGGGCGAGGGCCTCGGGGGCGCCGCAGTCGATCGCCAACTCGGTGAACTTGCTCGTCATACGGTGCCTTCCAGTGTGACGTTCGGGTGCATGATCATGCACGGACGGAGTCCGGGAGCCATCATCGTGCACACCACCGGGCTGTGCCCAACGATTTCTACGGACCGACTTGTCCGCAGCCGGTACGCTGGCCGCCCCGACCCCCGAATCCCGGAAGGATCCGCATGACCGAGGCACTCCAGAACTTCACCGAGTCGCTGCCGGAAGTGGTCCAGTGGCTCGGGGTGATCCTGTTGGGCGCCATCCCATTCGTCGAGTCCTACCTCGGATCGATCATCGGTGTGTTGGCCGGGGTGCACCCGGTGGTGGCGGTCACGGCTGCCGTGATCGGGAACATCGTGTCCATGCTCGGATTCGTCTTCGCCTCGCACGGGATCCGTGCTCGGGTCACTCGGGATCGTGGCGAGGTCGAACTCTCCCCACGGCGGCAGAAGTTGAAGGAGCGTTTCGACAGGTACGGGGTCGCGGGAGTCAGCCTCCTCGGTCAGTTGGTACTCCCCAGTCAGATCACTTCGGCGGCGATCGTCTCCTTCGGTGCCTCCCGGAACGCCGTCATCCTGTGGCAGTGCATCTCCATCGTCTTGTGGGGCGTCCTCTGCGGGACCCTGGCCACTGCCGGAGTGAACGTCTTCGCTGGTCGCTGACCGGTGGCCGTCGATCGGTGCGATGCTGGTCCCGACGGGTCATCAACGGAGGGACCACAGTGCGTGTCATCGAGATCATCGCGGACCTACAGGTCGAGGACATCGACGCGGCCCGAGACTTCTACGTCGGCTACCTGGGCCTCGGGACCGAGGAGTTCAACCTGGGCTGGGTGTCCAGACACACCGACCCCGCGTCGGGAGCCCACGTCCAGCTGGTGAGTGGCGACGCGACGGCTGCCGCAGTGCCCGTCGCCTCGGTCAAGGTCGACGACGTGGACGCCGCCTACGCCGGGGCCGAACGCCGCGGGTACGAGATCATCCATCCCCTGCAGGACGAGGAGTGGGGTGTGCGTCGCTTCCTGGTGCGTGCCCCGGATGGCAATGTGTTGAACATCGTGCGCCACCGTACTTGACGTGCTGGTACGCGCCGGGGTGTTTCAGAGCGGCTCGGTCGTGTCCTCGCCGATGGAGAGCTGCGGCTTGTCGACGACCTGCCAGGCGAACTCCTCCTGCCAGTCCGCGGCGCGCATCCGGAACTCTCCTTGCCCCGAGAGGGACACTCGGCGCACCAGGGGAGTTGCGTCGGCGTCGCTGTAGAAGATCCCGGTGCGGTAGTACTCGAGGGTGGCTTCGATCGCGATGTCCCCGCTGACGGTCACCATGTCCGCCTCGTCGGTGTCGACGTCGATGGCGAGATCGGTGACCAGGGTCTGGTAGGACGGATTGTCCTGGGCGAAGTCATCCGGATCGGTGACGATCAAGCCCTCGATGTCCAGGTCGAGTTCTCCCCAGAGGTCCTCAAGGGCCTGCTCGGCGGTCGCGGCCAAGCTCGACCCGGCCTGCCGAAGACGTAGGTCATCGGCTCGCGTGGTGGAGTCGATCCGAACGGTCAGGGAGTCGAGTGGATCATGATCGTCTCCGATGTCGCGGGTGAGGACGTCCCCCCGCTCGAGCCGGACGAGTTCCTCCTTCTGCCACTGGTAGGCGAGGGCAACGTCGACGGCGACGATCTTGCGCATGATCGCCGGGGCATGGAGTTCAACCGCGTCGGCTTCGAGCGCAAGGAACCGTGTCACCAGCAGCGCAGCCTTCGGTGCCCGCCGGTACTGGCTGATCTTCTCCTGTACGGAGTCTCGCCGCTTCCTGGCTCGGCCGAGCTCGATCTCGATGGTCCGGACGGTGAGTGCGAGGTCGCTCTTCTTCCTGTTGCAGCGGCGACAGATCGGGGCCAGGTTCTCCAGCCCGTGGACGTCGAAGTCCGGGTCGAGCTCATACCTGTCCCGGGTGCCGGCCTCATCATCGCGGAACGCGTCCTCCGGAATGATGTGATCGAGGTCCAATTCCGACCACTCGTGGCCCAAGTCGGTGATCCAACAGCGGAAGCTGACGGCGTTGAACAAGGCGAGGCGAAGGAACGTCGCATCAGGTCCGCTATCGGTGTACCGAGCCCGATTCTTGCTCATGATGCCTCCTGCCGTGATCAAGTTCCACCGAGAGCCCACGATTGTACTGGCGACTCCCGTCCGGGCCCGCGCCCATTGGCGCCGAGACGCCTGACGGGACCCGCGGGGGCTCATCGACCAGATTTCGCTACCGTGTCTCCATGAAGATCGTCTCCGTGAACGCTTGGGGTGGCACGTTGTACGACGACCTCTTGGCTTGGCTCGATGAATTCGATGCGGACATCATCTGCCTGCAGGAGATGACGCGTACCGAGGGGCTGATCGGCTGGACTCGGTTCAAGGATGGGGCTCGATCGCTCCCGCAGCGAGCCGACCTGGTCGCCGACGTCGCTGAAGTGCTGGGGGAGTACGACCCGTGGTTCACGGTGAGTGACTCGGGACCGGTTCACGATGATCATGGCCGGGCGCATCGCCAGCACTTCGGACTGGCGATGTTCGCTCGGAAAGGGCTGGCTCGCGTAGCCACGCGCACTTCGTACGTCCACGGAACCTACGTCGACCACGGCGATGCTTGGCCGGACAGCGATCGGCCGCGGGCAGCCCAGGCGGCGCGCTTCTACGACCATGCAGGTGATCGGTTCGTCACCCTGGTGCACGCGCACGGACTCCGGTCGGCTCAGGGCAAGGGCGACAGTCCTGCCCGGCGCGTCCAGGCCGAGCGCTTGTCCCGGTTGGTCGAGGACACGCGTGTGGCGGGAGACAGCACGGTGCTGTGTGGGCGACCTCAACCTGTTGCCGGACAGCGAGACCTTCGAGATCCTCGGCAGGATCGGCCTGACGGACCTGGTCGGCCAAGCGGACACCCGGACTGCTCGTTACCCGAAGCCCGTCCGGCACGCGAGCTATCTGTTGGTGTCTGATCCGGCCCAGGTGCAGCAGTTCGAGATCGACCGATCATCCGAAGTGTCCGACCACTGCCCACTCGTCGTCGAGATCTGATAAACAGCCTGCGGCTGGTCAGTCCATCTTGGCGAGGATGCGCAGTACGGTCTTCCAGGTGCGTGACGAGATCCGGCGACCGTAGTGCCGCTCCATCCAGGCCATCACGTCCGGGGACTTGGTGGCGGTCGTGTCGGTGACCGTGCACAGCGTCCCCTCGACAAGTCCCACCAAGCGATAGACGCCCGTGGCGGGAGGCTCCGGCAGCGGTGCCTGCTCGGTGGGTGGTTCCTGACAGAACGTCACCAGCAGGTACGACTCGGGCCCGTGCACCAGCCCCTCGAATGGATCGGCCTCGACCAGACGCCGCAGTTGGTCCGCGGACCAGATGATCGTGGTGCTGGCGAAGCCGAGCCGCGTCGGCCAGGCCTCTTCCAATTGGCTCTGCAGCGTCTGGATGTCACTCGTGTCGCTGTCGAAGACGACGTTGCCACTCGAGATCACGGTCTGCGCACTTCGGAAGCCCAGGTCGCCGAAGACTCGTCGCAGGTTCGCGTTGCGCATGTTGGGATTCAGGGGCCCGATGCCGCGGAGGAAGGCCACATAGCCGGCCATTGCACCACCTCCGTCTCACTTGGTCAGGGATACCAGTCTGTCCGAGCACACCGACAGGCGCGGGGCCGGGCTCGCTCAGGTCAGCAACATCATGGTCGACTGACGACCATGCCCCGATCGAAGCTCGGCGAATACATCGGACACGTGTTTGATACAGACATGCTCGCCTTGTCACGTGCGCTGGTGGTCTTCCTGGGAATCGCCTGATTCGCGTTGGAAGGGGTGGCCCTACGGACTCTGACCACTCCGCTGGTCACCGTTACTATGGGTCCGATAAGCGACATTATGTCATTTC
>JBQDIN010000067.1:0-22527 GCA_052094425.1 Propionibacteriaceae bacterium | reverse complement strand
CGTCGTCCTCAACGCCATCATCGCCTGGACCAAACCTTTGTCAGACATGCCCTAGGTCCCACGTCAGATTGGTGCCAGCCGGCTGATCGGTGGGACGAGGACTTCCGGCCGGTCGGCAACTTGGACATCTGGCTCGACCGGCCAGGTTCTCTCACCCCACCGTGCGCGGGAGCGAAGTGCCTTCCTCAGCCCAGCGAGAGCTTGATGATCGCGTTGGCGGCGTTGGCCGAGCCGACGGGTTGCGCAGCGGGTTGAAGCTCCGGCGCCGCTTGGTGCATGTCTGCGTCTGTCAGCAGTTTCGTGACGACCTCTGGGAGTCGGCCACGCCTGATGTCTCGGGGAGTGAAGCGCAAGGCGTTGCCATGCCTCACACATTCGTCGATGTTGAACCGTTGCTCGGTTTGGAGGCCGACACCGGCGAACGGTGCACCCGAAGCGCAGGCCGTTTGTACGGTTCCTTCGCCGCCATGAATCACGGAGGCATCGACGATCCCGGCGAGCGAGTGCGCTGGGAGAAAGTCGTACACCTGCACGTTGCTCGGTAGGTGTTCACGATCGTCATCGCGGAGGTAACGGCCAGCGCCTGAGACAACCTCGCCGTCGAGGTCAGCGAGTTGGTGGGGCGACAGTTCGCACGAGTCGACCGGCGATACGGTTCACCCGTTCACCGAGCCACGAGTGCCCCTGCGACAGTGGGAACGTGGTCATCTGGGCGAGGTGCCCCCGGCTCATCGCATAGGGGCGCACATGGACAAGCGGTATCGCGGCGGCTCGGGCGGATATGAACAGTGTCAGCGTGGTTCCGATGACCACGCAATCGGGTTGCCAGCGCTCGATCACTGCCAGCTCGCCGGCGTCTCACCATTCCGTTGAGAAGGGGTGGCGGAGACTGCGTCCTTGGTCGGCCGCAATCAGTTGGTCGGCCTCTTCTTCGCTGAGTTCGGGATCAAGGAGTTCGAGTGTGAATCCGGCTCGGCGGATGTATTCGGCGAAGCGCGTCGAGTACCCGATGAACAGCACTTCGTGACCCAAGCGAACGAGATGCTTTGCCACCTCGACAGTACGCGAGGTCTCGCCGAGATTGAATGTCTCGGGCGCGAACAGAATGCGGAGCCTGGACGCATGCTCTGTCATGCAACCTCCCAACGCACAGAGTTTAATGCCGCCGTCGAGTGCACCACAGGTTCGCGATCATCGATTGGTCAGGAACTCGTCGACGATCCGGTCCCAGGTTTCGGGTTGCTCGAGGTTCGGGAAGTGACCGGCGTCCGGGATCGTGGCCAGGCCTCGACCGTCGGCGACGAGGTCGAGGGCACGGCGGCAGTCGGCGACGTGGTCCCGGGCATCCAGTTCGCCGACGATCCCGCGCACCGGCACGGTGATCTCACCGAGCCGTTCCCACGAGCCGACCACGTGCCCCGGTGGGACGACTCCCGGCCGAACGTGGGTGCGGACGAAATGTTCCTGCATCTCCCGCACCCGGGCGATGATCTCGGGGGCGACCTGGTCGAGCGTACGGCTCGGGCCCGGGACCGACCGGATGACCGCAGCCAGCCACGCCTCGGGGTCCTGATCGCGCACTGCCCGGTCCATGCTCGCCAGCAGGTCCAAGGTGGCGGGCTCGGTATGTCGGGGCTCGTTGGTCCCCACGCCGCTGATCACCAGTGCCTGCACCAGGTCGGGGTGCTCGAGGGCCGTGTCGACTGCTGCACCCCCTCCCATGCTGACGCCGATGAGGACGGCAGGCCCCGCATCCAGATGGCGGATCAGAGCAGCGATGTCGTCGCACTGTCGGAACGGGGCGAACGGGGTGGACGACTGGCCGTGGGCGCGCGCGTCCGGGGCCACGACACGCATCCGTCGGGCCAGTCGTTCGACGTGGCCATCCCACATCCGGTGGTCCACGTAGCCGGCGTGCAGGAGCAGCACGGGCGAGGAGCCGGTGCCCGCGTCCCGAAAGTTGATCATGCCGTCGGGGACGTCCATGGCCCTCATCGGGTCGACTCCTTGGCGTCGAGTGCCGAGTCGGTCAGGTCACCGAGGCCGACCACGAGTTGATCAAGAACGCGGACACAGGCCGCGATGTCGTCCGCGGAGAATTCGGCGGCCACCCCGGCGAGCCGACCGAGCTCGTCGGCGTGCAGTTCCTCGAAGGCCGTCCGGCCGCGGCCCGTCAGGCTGATCAGGTGGGAGCGACGGTGTGACGGGTTCGGCTGGCTCTGTACGTGGCCCAACCGCCTCGCCTCGTCCACCACGACCTGGATCCCCTGTCGACTCACCGACAACCAGCGGGCGAGGTCGGGCACCGTCTGGTCCCCCACCTCATGCAGTCGCTCCAAGATGGCGCGCATCGGCATCGTGAGCTCGCGCCCCTCCAAGGATTCCGTGACGACACGAGCGGCCAAGTCGTGCACCGGGCGGATGCGTCGCAGCACCTCGTACAGCTCGGATCCAGACATGGCAATTAGATTGTCATGTAGACAAACTCGTTGTCAACGCGTCAGGCGGCCAGATCGAGCGCCACCCGATCGACCAGGCCTTGGGTCAGCCGGACCGCGCCCATCACCAGCAGCAGTGAACCCACCACACCGCCCGCGAAGAGCAACAGGCCGGGCACCATGGCCACCCCGACGAACCTGATCAGCGGGAGCACCATCACCAGCGCGAATCCGGCAGCGATCGAGACCGCGATCCTGAGGGGCAGCCATGCCTCTCGGAGCTGCACCCAGCGCAGGGTGTTCACCTCGGCCCCGGACAGGTGCAGGGTGCGGTACTCACGGCTCAAGTCCAGGACCCGGCCGGCCTGGGTGACTCCGCTGGACACCGCAGCCAGGATGGCAGCGATCACCAGGGTGAGGATCGCGCCGGTGAGGATGTCGGTGGACAGGTGGTCCACGCCAATTCCACCGGACGCCTTCGACAGCCCCGGTGTCACGCTCAGCACACCCGCAACGAAGGTGGCCATCGCCACCCCGGACACCGTCCGCCACGCCGACTTCGGATCGTCGATGAGCCGTCGGGCCGCGACCAGTCGCGGGAAGTCCTTGGCCAGATGGGCCGCCACCCGACCTGCCAGGCCGAGGACGAACGGACCAATCAAGTTGATCAGCCAGAAGCAAACAGCCAACACCACGACGGCTCCGCCGATGTCCTCCACGTCCAGCTTCTGCGCCACGGACAGCCACACCCCCAGCGCGACGACCACGACCGCGGCGCGTACCCAGCTCAACCCTTTCGGGGTGACTCGGGTCGCCACCCCGAGGGGCGAGACGACGATCCGGGTCAGGCTGGCACCGGCCGAAACCACTGAGAGCAGGGTGACGCCCAGCACCACACCCACCAACGTGGGGAAGCCGACCCACAACTCCGCCCAGCGGAAGGGGCGGCCCTGGAAGTTGACCATGGCGACACCCGGGAGGACGGCGAGGTAGAGCAGGCAGCCGAGGAGGGCACCGGCCAGGGCCTGGACGACCGCATCGGCCAGGGCCATCGAAGCCACTTGGGAGTTGGTGGCTCCAGCGAGTCGCAGGGCGGACAGCCGCTGGTCTCGGCGAGCCACCGCAAGCCGTGCGGCCGCGCCACCCAGGGTGATCACCGGCACCACCAGGATCGCGGTCGCGACCAGGGCGAGCACCTGGTAGACCTCCGCCTCGTCCCGGGCGCTGAACGCGCCGTACCCGCCGAGCACGGTGAGCAGGGCGCCGGTGGCCGCGGTGAAGGCGACCAGCGCCAGTGTGACGGTGAGCCGCTGGTCGTCCTGGACGCGGGTCAGCCGGAGCCAGAGCCGTAGGGCCGGCATCACTTCACCGCCGCGTACTCGGCACCGATCCGGCCGTCCTGCATCGTGATCGTCCGACTGCATGAACGAGCCACCCCGGGGTCGTGGGTGACGACGACCAGCCCGGCGCCGGCAGCGGTAACGGAGTTGACCAGGATGTCGATCACCTCGGCGCCGGTGCGTTGGTCGAGGGCACCGGTCGGCTCGTCGGCGAAGACGACGCTCGGTTCGGTCACCATCGCTCGGGCAATCGCGACCCGCTGGGCCTGGCCGCCGGACAACTCGCCCGGGCGGCGCTTCTCCATCCCCGCCAGGCCCATCCGGACCAGCCACTCGTTCGCCCGGGCGACGGCCGTACGGGGATGCACTCCGTCGAGCATCAACGGCAGGGCGACGTTCTCGTTCGCCGGCAGTTCGGCCAGCAGTTGGCCGGACTGGAAGACGAATCCGAACTCACGGCGGCGCAGCGCCGTACGGTCGCGGTCGCGTAGGGCGCCGATGTCGCGGCCGCCGAACTCGACCGAGCCGCTGGTCGGGCGGATGATGCCCGCCAGGCAGTGCAGCAGGGTCGTCTTGCCGGAGCCGGACGGCCCCATGATCGCCAGCGAGCCGGGGTGCACTTCGACGTCCACACCGGCGAGGGCGTGCGTCGCGGCGTCCCCGCGGCCGTAGGTGTGGACAAGTCTGCGGGCAGTGATCAACATGGGGTCCAGTCTTCCGCCACCGAGGCGCCGGACCATCCGGCGACGGTCTCCTCCGTGCCTGCGTTGGCGAGACCGGAGTCGGAGCCGACCGCACACCACTACCCCCACCGACATACGTCGCCCCGCGCCGTACCGCCGCGCCGCGTCAACCGGCTGCACACCCGCGGCACGTGCCTGCCACGATGCGTACCATGCCGTCGTACCAGCTCTGTGCACTTGATCCCGACAGCTTCACCGCCCCGGCCAAGGTGCAACTCGACCGGTTCCTCGACGACCATCGGGCCGGGCTGCTGGCCGCCCTCGACGACCTCACCGAGCAGCAGGTGCGCAGATCCCTGGTGCCGTCTGCCACCACCCTGCTCGGCGTGGTCAAGCACGGCACCTTCATCGAGAAGGTCTGGTTCGACGAGGCCATCACCGGCCGGTCTCGCAGTGAGATCGGGATTCCGGAGTCGCCGGACGAATCCTTCGTGCTCCGCGACGAGGACACCGTCGAGTCCATCCGCGCCGGCATCCTGCGCGAGCAGGTGCTGGCCGAGCGAGTCGTAGGCTGACCCGGTGGCGACAGCAATCATCATCGGTGGGACCGGCATGACCGGACGAGCCGTTGCGCGACGACTGCTGGCCGACGGCTGGCAGGTCCGGCTACTGGCGCGTCGGGCGAACGTACCGACTGACCTCCGGGCGGCCGGGGTCGAGTTCACCGCGGTGGACCGCGAGGACCCGGCCGCCCTGGCCCGAGCGATCGGCGACGGAGCGGATCTGCTGGTCGACTGTGCCTGTTACACCGCCCGCCATGCCCGGGAGCTGGTGGACGCGCTGCCGCAGGTCGGCTCGTCGGTGATGATCTCCACCAAGGCGGTCTACGTCGACGACGCGGGCAACCACTCGAACACTCCCGACCCGCCGGACTTCGGCGGGCCGGTGCCCGAGAAACAGGCGACCCTGCCGCCGGACGACACCGACGACTACAACAGCCGGCGGTACGGGGCGTGCAAGGTCGCGGCCGAGCAGGTGCTGTTGGACTCCGGCCATCCGGTGTCGGTGTTGCGACCGTCGAAGATCCACGGCGAGGGGGCCACCGAGCCCAACGAGTGGATCTTCACCAAGCGCGTGCTGGATCGGCGTCCGGTGGTACTGCTGGCCGGCCGTGGAGTCGGGGGCGACCATCCCAGCGCCGCGGTCAACATCGCCGAGTTGGTGGGCACCGTGGCCCAGCAGCCCGGCCGACGGATCCTGAACTCCGCCGATCCCGATGCCCCGTCCGGACTCGAGATCGCCCGGATCGTGGCAGCCCACTTCGGCCACGCATGGCAGGAGGTGCTGTTGGCCGACGGGGAGGCGCCGGATCTGGGCCGCTACCCGTGGAATCGTCGCCCACCGGTGGAACTGGACCTGACCGCCGCCGCGGCGTTGGGCTACCGCCCGGTCGGCACCTACGCCGAAACGGTGGCCCTCACCCTGGACTGGCTCGCCTCCGTCGCCGTCCCCGGGTCGAACGGGGTGGAGTTGCCCGCCGGCTCCGACCACGAGTACTTCGACCAGATGCTCGACTACGTCGCCGAGGACGCCTACGTGGCCAGGCGGGACAGCCCCGAGTGAATCAACCGTGGGCCGACCAACCCGACCACCGCGTGACCTCGATCATGATCACCGGGCCGTCCGGTCGCCTCGTACGGTATTGCGGGTAGCGGTCGCCGAGTGCGTCGAGCGCCGCGCTCCACGCGGCGCCACTCTCCTCGATCCGTGCGGTGCCGTCCGCGCGGACCCACCACAGTTGGTCCCAGTCCTCGTCGTAGTGGTCCCACAGCAGGGCCACCCGGTGGTTCTGCCGAATGTTGTCGAGCCGCCTGAGCCGAGTGGTCGACTTCGGCTTGTGGTCGATCGCGATGACCACCTGGTCAGCGGGAAGGAAGGCGGGCGTCACCGGTACCAGGTGCGGGCGTTGATCATGACCAGACGTGGCCAGCCTGGCGACCCGTTGCCCCACGGCACGCGCCTTGGCCTGAGCTTGTTCCACCGGACCAGACTACGGGGCCGTACAGCTCGCGGCGAGACGTGGCGACCGCGAGTGCTTCGCGCAGATGATCACTGTTTGCCGATGACTCATAGAGTGGCGGCACCTACGACGGGGGATCAAGGACGAACCACTGATCACAGGAGGAACGATGAGGCGCCGAGCGCACGCCGTGGCACTGGCCACGTCAATCACACTGGGAGCAGCCGGGTTGATGGCCCCGGGCACGGCCCAGGCCGACCCCGGCGGTGACTGCCGGCCCGACCGACTGGACCTACCGGTGGGCACGACGAGTTCCTGGGTCGCAACAGGCTCCCCGGACGGTTCGGTGCTCGGCGGGTACGCCCACGTGGAGGATGGCAAGGTTCCGGTGATCTGGCAGGACGGCACCCCGGAGGTGCTGGACATCGACCTGCGGAATCCGAACGTGGCGGCGGTGAACGACGACGGCGTGGTGGCCGGCTTCGGACACCGACACGACGACAACAAGCGGGTCTCCTTCCTGTACGAGGACGGGAAGATCACGTGGTTGGGGGCCCCCGACGGCATGGACGGCACGGTGACAGACATCAATGCCGACGGGGACGCGGTCGGCTACGGAGTACTGCCCGGACTGACCGAGCCACTGCGTTGGGACGCCGCGACGCCGACGGAACCCGAGGTGCTGCCCAACGACGGCGGCGGCAGCGCTGACGGCATCAACGACGCCGGTGAGGTCGTAGGCTTCTCGGGTTGGCCGACCGACGGAACCAAGGCTCACGTGTGGCACCCGGACGGGACCCACGAGGCCCTGCCGACCGTTGGTGATCCGACCCTGTCAGCGGCGACCCACATCGGCGGCGACCATGCCGGCGGACATTTCCACGGGAGCATGGAGGAGGAGCAGTCCGAGGCCCGTTGGAACCTGGCCGACGGAACGGTCACGGAGTTGCCGAGCAACCTCTACGCCACCCACGCCACCAACAGTGTGGGGGAGATGGCCGGCACCACCGAGGACGACCACGCGGCGATCGTCCGGGGTGAGCACGTGCTGAAGCTCCCACACGCCGGCGGTGACCACGCGACGGCGTACACGATCTCCGACGACGGCGTCGCCGCAGGGGTGGCAGACCTCGACGACGACGCGTCACAGGCGGTCGTGTGGCCCGCCTGCTGAATCGTCAGGCCGATCCACCGATCGATGCCAGGGCCCACCCTGTGTCGACGACGTCGGCGAAGTAGCCCTCGAAGATCGACAACGCCGATTCGTGCAGGCGGTCCGTGGTGCCGGCGAGGGCATCCCGGATCGCCCACACCTTGTAGTCCCGAGCCCGGGCGTCGACCACGGTGCTCAGCACACAGGCGTCGGTCAGCACCCCGCACACGAACAGCCCGGTCACACCCAGGCCGCGCAGAACGAGCTCCAGGTCGGTGTCATGGAAGGCGCTGTAGCGGCGCTTGCGGATCACCACCTCCCCGGGGGCCGGCTCCATGCCTGTGACGAACTCGATTCCCTCCGTGCCCTCGACGCAACTGAGCTCCTCGAAGTGACCGGCGATGCCGAAGTCGGAACCGTCGGCCCGGTGACCGTGCTGACTGTGCAGGACCGGCCAGCGGTGCTCGCGTGCCGCAGTCGCCAGCAGGGCGATGTTGGCGCGCACCGCGTCCGGGACCGGGGCGAAGATCGCCCCTCCGGGCTCCACCCCGTCCTTCTGCATGTCGACCACCAGGACGGCGTAGGCCTCCTTCTCCGGCAGGTACGGCAGCTTCATCACGACTCTCCTCGAACTTCCTGGTCGCCCGACCGATCACCACGGGTGCGAACGGCGTGCACGCTGTCGCGGACCAGTGCGACAGCGATGATCATGAACCCGACCCACCCCAGTACGATCACCGAGACCAACAGGACGGCGAACACTCCGTAGGACATCACTGGTCCTCCCTCCCCGGTGCAGTGGATGCCGGTTCCTGGTGCCGGCTGCGATAGGTGCGTAGCGGTTCGAAGTCGAACCTGGCCGGTCTGGCCAACCCCCCGATGACGACCACGACCACCGGGACGAGCAGGGACACCACATTGCCGTAGAAGTAGTTGATCTCCGGGTCATCGATCGCGAGGTAGGTCGAGATCCCGGCGATCAGCCCGACCACGATCGAGACCACGGCGACTCCCCCACTGGGCCGGCGCGACAACAGCCCCGCCACCAGGGCGGCCATCGGGGTGGCGAAGATGATCCCGCTGACGATGTCGATCTGGAGCAGGGAGACCCCCTCCAGGAGGATGGCGAACACGCCGACGAGGACTCCGAACACGAGGGTGGCCAGTTGGGTTCGTCGCTTCCGCTGGGCCGGTGTGGTCTTCCGGCGCAGCACCCCGTCCTGGATGTCGATCGCGAAGTTGGCCTGGAAGCCGACCAGGGTGTTTCCGGCCGTGGTGAGTCCGGCCATGAAGATCGTCAGCGAGAACAACAGGGCGCCGACGGCACCGAAGTTCTCCACGATCACGTGGGTGGCCACATCGGTGGTCACCCCGAGTTCCTCGCCCACGGTGAGCTCCTCCGCGATGCCGATACCGCCGAGGATGGTGCCGAACAGGATCGGGATCGGCAGCCAGGCGATCAGGGTCCCCACGATGTAGGACCACAGCAGCGACTTGCTGTTGGCGGCCGCCCGGGCCTTGGAGAAGTAGCCCTGGTTCAGCAGCACGAACCCGAAACTCACCACGAGCGCCACCACGAAGTAGCGGATGGAGGCTGCCGCGAAGAAGTTCAGTGCGCCCGGAGTGTGGACCGGGGAATTCTCGTTCGTCGCCGCCCGCGCGAGCCCGTCGTAGAGAGGGCGTATCCCGAACTTCGCCAGGGCCAGTGGGAGCAGCACGAGGCTGACCATCGAGATCACCACGAACTGGATCACGTCGTTGATCACCGCGCCGCGCAGTCCGGAGATGGCGATGTAGCCGACCACCACGGCCGTGGCACAGAGCGCGACGACCTTGAACGAGGAGCCGTAGGCACCGGAGACGGCGTAGGCGATGCCGATCATCTGCTCGACGCAGATGTAGAGGGCGAGCAGCACCATCAGGCCGATCAGCAGGTGGTGAGTCACCCGTCCGTACCGCTGCTCGATGAACTCCAGGAAGGTGGTTCCGCTGGGCATCAGGCGGCGCAGCCGAAGGGCGAGTGGGATGAAGACGAAGAACGGGACCGCGGAGCCGAAGGCGAAGGCGAACCCGCCTCCGATCCCGAACAGGTAGCCGGCCTCCGCCGCACCGAGGAGGCTGGTGGTCCACAGCCACGAGACCAGAATGCTGGCGCTGATCACGCCGAAGGGCAGGCGGCGACCGGCCACGATGAAGTCATCGATGTCGGTCGACGACGAGCGTCGTGCGACCAGCAGGGCCACACCGATGAACAACAGGCCGAAGCCTGCAAACACCCAGATCACTGGAGATTCCTTCCGGGAACGAGGGCAAAGGTGCACCATAACGAGCCGACATCGTCGGGGGCGCAAATCCCCCTCCCTGAGACGAGATCGACTCCCCGGCATCCATGACGCGGCGGCGCCCCCTCTCCCATCGAGGCTCTCCCACCGAGGCGGAGAGCGTCTGGCGCGTCATTCGAAGGGACTCGAATCCATTGCGCCGAGATCGCCCATCCGGTTCAGATGTACCTGCCAGATGACAACCATGAGACCCGGAGGGCAGCGCGATGCGCCAGATCACGAGACGAGGGCTGGCTGTGTGGGGTGTGGGGACCGGAGCGGCGGCCATCGGGCTGGGCATGAACCAAGTCGCTCGCGCCAACCCAGCTGACTCGGCATCCGCCACGCGCAAACCGATCCTGGTCGGCGCCAACCCGGCCATCCAACTGTTCGATGATGCGGGGGACCCAACGGCGTACCTCTCCTGCTGGCGGGTCGATTGGTCCACACACGGGCGCGGTGACGCCATCGTGTTGTGGCGGCCCGACGAAGTCGCGGTGTACGGCGCCGCTCGGCAACTGAGCCTGTGGTTGGCAAACCACTTCGTCGCCCATTTTCCCGAGTTGGACGGCCAGCCCTGGCCCAAACCACGGTTCCACCGACGCCACGTCGCGATCGAGGTCGACCTCGACCGGGGAATGCGAGCCAGGGCTGGAGAGGTGCAGGCGACCATCTCCGGAATCCTGGACCTGCGGACGTTCAGCACCGACGAGTTCCCGCTCGACGGCATCGACCACAGCCTGTCGATGGTCCTCGGACCGTGCGAGACCGGCGAGATCCTGCGCCACGGCCAGGCCATGCCCGGCAGCGTCCAGCATTCCGGAACTTCCGACCGGCCTTCGTCATCTGCCTTCGTCACCGACGCCGAGGTGTGGCTCGGGCCATCTTCCTGAGTCCGCCGATGATCATCACCGCAGCTGGATCCTGGTGACTCACACGGTGCGCAACGACGATCACCAGGACGAGAGCGCAACCAGCAGGGCCACCGGTCGAGACCCTCCCCTGCGGTTTCCCATGGCCGCGGAGCGCCCCGGAGCATTAACCTGACCGTGACGTGATCGTGTTGAGTTGAGTGCCGCCGATCGGCACCACGAGGGGGCATCACGGCATCGAGGAGGTTGGATGATGACGCCCAAGCGACTCTTGACCATGGCGGCAACGATCGCCCTCTGCACGGCCGGTCTGGTTGCCCCCGGCACCGCGCAGGCCGACGACACCGCCACCTGCGAAGTGGAACGCCTCCCCGTCCCGGACGACGTGAACCAGACCATGATGGACGCGGGCTCTCCGGACGGGTCCCACTACGTCGGGAGGATCCGGCCACCCGGGGACCCCACCAGCGAACAACCGGTGATGTGGCGCGATCGCGAGTACGAGGAACTGGACATCGCTCTCGCTCAGATCACCCTGACGGCGGTGAACGACTCCGGGACGATCATCGGGGAGGGCGACGCGGAGGACGGTACGACCCAGTCCTTCGTGCACGAGGACGGCAAGACCACCGTGCTCGACGACCGGAACGGCGTGAACCCCACCCTGACCGGCATCAACGCGGGTGGGGACGTGGTGGGCCTCGACCCCGAAGCGCACGTGGCCCTGCGCTGGGACGCGGAGTCAAGGGACGAGGCGGAGGTGTTGCCGGCCCCCGGCCCCGCCGCCGCCCGGGACATCGCCGACGACGGGACCGTGGTCGGCTACCTGGGTGTGCCCGAGGCAAAGGACAAGGCCTACCTCTGGCACCCGGACGGCTCCCACGACACCCTCTCGACCCCCGAGGGTCGCGATTACGCCTTTGCCGACCACATTCGCGGTGACCAGGTCGGGGGCGGCGCGGGTGACGAGCTCGGAGGGCCCTCGAGCGGCACGCATTGGGACCTCTCCACGGGAACCGTGACGGAGCTGGGTGGGGTGCGGTCCGTCAGCGGCGTCAACTCCTCCGGGGAACTCGCCGTCAACACGTACACCACCGCGGACCAGGGCGCTCTGGTCCGGGATGGGGAGGTGATCCACCTCCCGGGCCTCACGGAGATGGATGTCACCACGACCTTCGGCATCTCCGACGCCGGGGACATCGTGGGCGACAACTTCAACGAGGAGACCTATGACGTGACGCCACTCATCTGGAGCGGCTGCTGAACCTGAACTCTCCCTGCTGGGCGGGAGCCGCGGCTGAGTCAGCGGAGCAACGCGCCCCGGCATTCCTCGACCCCGTCGAGGCGGATGTCTGCACGCCGTCGGGGTTCCCATTCCGCGCGGGTGATCCGCCAGCGCTGCAGCAGCGCGGGCTCGCCGCGGCGGGTTTCCCAGTCGGTCCCGTTGCGGGTGTACCCCATCGTCTCCGACACGGAGTTCGAGCCTCGGTTGTCCTCGAAGGCATCGCTGGCGGCTTCCTTGGCCCTGAAGCCGTCGAAGGCCAGTTGGAGCACCGCGGCGCGCATCTCGCGTCCGAGGCCGCGACGTCGCGCCGACGAGGCCAGCCAGGAGAAGGTCACGACGGTGCCGAACAGGTTGAAGTTGTCGGCGATCAGGTCCTGCATGCCGACCGGCCGGCCATCCACCAGCACGACCATCGGAAGGCGCCAGTTGCCGGCTCGCACCGCGCCCCGACCTCGCCAGACACCTTCCAGCCAGCGGTGCACCCGCAGGTCCGGATCCTCCTCGTACAAGGACATCGGGTCGTCGTACGGCAGCGGATCCGCATCGGCCTCCCCGTTGCGGACCGCGGGAACCAGAGCCGTCAGCAGCTCGTCGGTGGCGCCGCAGAGTTCCAGGCGCGGCGTGGACACGCTGACCTGTAGCGGTGGATAACTCAGCATGGGTGGACGGTACCCGGCCCGGACGTTGCCGGCATCAAGTTTTCAACCTCCTCGGAATGGGTCACCATGGGCCGATGCGCGCCTTCCTCGCGATCCGTCCGCCCGAGCACGTGATCACCGACTTGGACACCTACCTCGAACCCCGGCGCCTGGCCGAGGACGACTGGCGATGGAGCCGGCCGGAGCAGTTCCACCTCACCCTCGCCTTCCTGGCCGACCTACCCCACCACCGACTCGACGAACTCCTGGCGACCGGCGAGGTGTGGGCCGCGCGCCAGCAGCCCTTGTCCATGCGGCTCTCCGGTGCCGGAGCCTTCCCGGATCCGGCGCGGGCCAAGGTGTTGTGGGTCAGCGTGCCTGCTGCCGCCGGGGTCGTGCTGACGTCCTGGTCACGGTCGTGGCGCGATGCCGCCAGCCATGTCGGGGCAGACGTGGACGGCGTCCGGTTCACGCCGCACCTGACCGTGGCCCGGAGTGGTCGAGCCCGCTCGGCCGGTCGCATCACCCAAGCACTGGACGCCTATCGGAGTGAGTCGTTCACCGTGACGGAGGTGGAACTCGTCCGATCCCATCTTGGCGACGGGCCCAGGCGCTCGGCCCGGCACGAGCAACTGCACCGCTTCCGGCTCTAGCTAGGCTGGCGCCCGTGCCCACCGAAACGGCCCCGGCCGAACTCGCGGCGATCGTACGCGCGGAGATCGCGGAGATCGCGGATCCGGAGAAGGCGACCGGGATGCAGGCGTACATGAAGTCGGAGCTGCCGTTCCGCGGAGTCACCTCCAAGCCGCTGGCAGCGTTGTGCCGAACCCTGTTCAACCAACACCTGCTTGCCGATGAGCAGGCTTGGCGTACGGCGATCCTCCAGCTCTGGGACGAGGCCGAGTTCCGCGAGGAGCGGTATGCCGCCACCACCCTCGCCGGACACCGCCACTACCTCGAGTACCAACAACCCCGCACCCTGGAGCTGTACCGGCACCTGATCACCACCGGGGCTTGGTGGGACCACGTCGACGTCATCGCCGCCCACCTGGTCCGCGACATCCTGGTGGCCCATCGGGCCGAGGTGACGCCGATCATGCGCGCGTGGGCCACCGACGACGACCTGTGGATCCGGCGCACGGCCATCATGTGCCAGCTCAACCTCAAGGGCGACCTCGACCAGGGCCTGCTGACCGATTGCGTGGACGCGAACCTGGACGGTTCCACCCGCACCACCGGGGCCGAGTCGACGTTCGGCAGGGAGTTCTTCATCCGGAAGGCCATCGGCTGGGCCCTGCGGGACCACTTCCGCAGCGAGCCCGGGTGGGTGGTCGATTTCGTCGACGAGCGCGGCACCCGATTGTCCGGGCTGTCCCGTCGCGAGGCACTCAAGCACGCGGACCGAATGTGACCGTGAAACGCTCTTGTGGTCCTGATCACACTTCGGTAGAAATGGGGCAGTCTTGGGGGACATCAGTACGCCGACGCCGCAGGAGCATCGATGCCGGACAGAGCCGCAGCACATCAGAAGGCCCAGCCGACACCCGGGGGAGACGAAGAGCTCGACCACCAGTCACCGGGTGAGCGGTCAGAGGAGGACTCTCCGCGGTTGAACAAGCGGCGCTGGATCGGCCTCGCCGTCGGACTTCTCCTCGCCCTGCTGGTGTACTTCGTGATGCCCGATGAGCTGGCCAGTTCGGGACGCCTGACGGCCGCGATCGCGGTGCTGATGGCGATCTGGTGGATGACTGAGGCCATCCCGATCCCGGCCACCGCCCTGATCCCGCTGGTCGCCTTCCCGGTGTTCAACTCCGAGGTCGGCGTCGACGATGTCGGCGCCTCCTACGGCAACAACGTCATCTTCCTCTTCATGGGTGGCTTCCTGCTCGCCCTGGCCATGCAGCGGTGGAACCTGCACCGCCGGATCGCCCTGCTGACCGTACGGGCGATGGGCACCAACCCGTCGATGGTGATTGCCGGCTTCATGATCTCCACCGGCTTCATCAGTATGTGGGTGTCGAACACCGCCACCGCCGTGATGATGTTGCCGATCGGCATCTCGGTGCTGATGCTGGTCACCAAGCTGGAGGAGCGCACGGACGCCGACGGCGAGCCGACGGACACCGGGAGCGCCGAGTCCGCGATGGAGGACCACGATCCTGCCTCGGCCGAGGTCCAGCAGGTCACCAAGACCAACTTCGGCACCGCGCTGATGCTCGGTATCGCCTACGCCGCCTCGATCGGCTCACTCGGCACCATCATCGGCACCCCACCGAACACGATCCTGGTCGGCTACCTGGCCGACAACCACGACATCCACATCGGCTTCGGCCAGTGGATGCTGGTCGGGATGCCGCTCGCCATCGTCTTCATGGTGTTCTGCTGGTTCCTGCTCACCAAGGTGCTGTTCAAGCCCGAGATCGACAAGATTCCCGGTGGCCGCGAGCTGATGACGACCGAGATCAAGAAGCTCGGCCCGATGTCCACCGGGGAGAAGATGGTGCTGGCCATCTTCGCCCTGGCCGCCCTCAGCTGGGTGAGCATCCCGCTGATCTCCGATTACCTCCTCGGCCTTGAGGACCCGTTCATCAGCGACGCGGGAATCGCCATGACGGTCGGCGTACTCCTGTTCATCCTTCCGGCCGGGGCCAAGCGGGGGGTGCGACTGCTCGACTGGCAGAGCGCGCTCAAGCTGCCGTGGGGTGTGCTGCTGCTCTTCGGCGGCGGCCTCGCCCTGTCCGGCCAGTTCACCTCCAGCGGCCTGACCGAGTGGATCGGCACCCAAGTCGAAGGGTTGGGCGTCCTGCCGGTGATCCTCGTGGTGGTCTGCGTCGCCACCGCGGTGCTGTTCCTGACCGAGCTGACCAGCAACACGGCCACGGCCGCCACCTTCCTGCCGGTGGCCGGCGGGGTCGCCCTCGGCCTCGGTCTGGATCCGATGCTGCTCGCCATCCCGGTCGCCCTGGCCGCCACCTGCGCCTTCATGCTTCCGGTAGCCACCCCGCCGAACGCGATCGCGTACGGGTCCGGGTACGTCGCCATCGGCCAGATGATCAAGGGAGGCGTCTGGTTGAACATCGCCGGGATCTTCCTGGTCACCGCGACCACGATGACGCTGGCGGTGGCCGTGTTCAACATCGCCTACTGACCGAGGCTTTGAGGACACTGCGAACGTGGACACTGAGCACCAGCTCACCGGAGCCGAGGCACGTCGGATCGCGGTCCGAGCCCAGTGGTTGACGTCACCGCGGCCGGACGACCTGGGTGAAGTCGTGCACCGGCTGACTCTGCTGCACGGCGAGCCGACCAAGGCCGTGGCCCGCAGTGCCGAGATGGTGTTGTGGAGTCGGCTCGGCTCGGCGTACCGGCTCGGGGACCTCGGCGATGCGCTGGCGGACGGCTCCCTGGTCGAGCTGGACGGGGTGCTGCGACCGGCCGAGGACATCGCGCTCTACCGGGCCGAGATGGCCGCCTGGCCGACCGAGGACTGGCAGCGACCGCAGCAGGACTGGCTGGAGGCCAACGACGGCGCCCGCCGCGACGTCCTGGCGAAGTTGTACGACGAGGGTCCGCTCCCCGGAAAGGAGCTTCCCGACACGACCGTGCTGCCGTGGCAGTCGAGTGGCTGGAACAACAACCGCAACCGGCGAATGCTGCTGCAACTGTTGGCCACCAAGGGCGAGATCGCCGCCGTCGGCCAGGACGGCCGGGACCGACTGTGGGACCTGGCCGAACGGGTCTACCCCGACGTGCCCGTGGTGCCACTGGCGGACGCACTGCGGACCCGCAATGCACGGCGGTTGCACGCCCTCGGGATCGCGCGACCGAAGTCGGCCAAGACGCCCACCGAGCCGAACGACGTCGGCCAGGTGGGCGAACCGGCAAGGATCGACGGGGTGCAAGGGACGTGGCGGGTCGACCCGTCCCACCTCGAGGGCGACTTCTCCGGTCGGGTGGCGGTGCTGTCCCCGCTGGACCTGCTGATCTTCGACCGGAAGCGGATGGCCGACCTCTTCGACTTCGACTACCAGCTGGAGATGTACAAGCCGGTCGCCAAGCGCCGCTGGGGTTACTGGGCGATGCCGATCCTGTCCGGCGATCGGCTGATCGGGAAGTTGGACGCGACCGCCGAACGGGCGGAGGGAGAGTTGCGGATCAACGCGCTGCACGAGGACGAGCCGTTCTCCCGCGCCGTACGGGCGGACGTGGACGCAGAGATCGAATCCCTCGCGGCCTGGCTGGACCTCGAGGTCAGTCCATCCCCAACACCGTGAGCTGTACCGTCACGATGTCATCCACGGAGCATCCCTCGGCCACCCTGACCGCCTGCTTGATCGGCACGATGTAGCCGCCGTCCTTGGGAAACAGGGAGGTCTCCCAGTCGCTGTCGCCCAGTCGTACCCGGACCGGGATCATTCCCCAGCCGTAGGTCACCGCCCGCGCCACCTCGGCGATCAGCTGGCACTCCTCCGCGGGCACGCTCACCCAGTGATGCGGTGCCGGACCGCGCCAGAACCACAGTTCTCCGGTGAACTCGAACTCCATGACAGTCAGTATCCACCCCGTCCAGCGGGTACGTCTCAGGCGGGTACGCGTCAGCCGGGCACGGGTGGCAGGGTCTTCGCCGGCCGCAAGGTCCCGACCGCGATGGCGTTGGCGGTCACGACGATGATCATCCCGACCACCTGGTGCAGGGTCGGCACCTGGTGCAGGACCACCAGCCCGGCCAGCACGGCCAGGACCGGATAGGTACTCATGAAGACCCCGAAGAAACGGGCCGGCACGGTCCGCAGCACGGTGAGGTCGACGACGTACGGGACGATCGAGCTGAGCACCCCGGCCGCGGCCGCACACACCAGCGGCACCACACCCAGCCCGCCACTGAGGAAAATCATGATCATCACCGGGACGTACAGCACCGCCGACACCCCACTGGCGACCGCGGTGCCCTGCAACCCGGGCAACCGTCGCCCGGCCAGTCGATTGAGCAGGATGTAACTCGCCCAGCAGACAGCGGCCAGCAGCCCCAGACCGACCCCGAGGTAGTCGGTGGCGGGATCGGGGCTCACCAGCACGTACACCCCGACGGCCGCACCGAGGGCGCAGAGGAAGTCGAGGACGCGGCGTGACCCGGCCAGCGCGATGGCGAGCGGCCCGAGGAATTCGAGGGTGACGGCCGGTCCGAGACCGATCCGGTCGACGGCGGTGTAGAGGCTGAGATTCATCGTGGCGAAGACGAGGCCGAGGGCCAGCACCGGCCACCACTGGGACCAGGTGAGCCGGCGTACCGGTGGTCGGACCAGGGGAATGAGCACCACTGCAGTGATCAGCTGGCGTACCGCGACCACGCCGGCCGGCCCGATCGCACCGAAGGCGAGGGCACCGATCGCCGCCCCGAACTGGTTGCTGGTGCCGCTGGCGAGCATGGCCAGCACGCCGCGCCCGACACCCCGAGACGGCGACGCCCCGGGGCCGGGTGCGGGCGCTCCGCGCCGGATCGTCTGCAAGGCCATGACCCCAGTGTCGGAGCGGATCGTCCGCTGGAGAAATGCTCATCTCGACTGATTGATACGCTCATCGTATGGATCTCGACACTCGGCTGCTGCGGGCCTTCGTGGCGGTCGTGGAGGAGGAGACCTTCACCGACGCGGCGATCGCACTGACCACCTCCCAGGCCTCCGTCTCCCGTGCCGTGCAACGGCTCGAGGCGGTGATCGGCGAGCCCCTGCTGTCCCGCACCACGCGCCGGGTCGAGTTGACCCCGGCAGGCGAACGGGTGCTGGTCCAGTCCCGCCGAATCCTCGCTCTGGTGGATGATCTGGCCGACATAGTGGCCGGTCAGGCGGCCGTCGAGCTGCGGTTCGGCTACGCGTGGGCGGCCCTCGGTGAGCACACCCTGCGGGTCCAGCGGGCCTGGTCCGCCCGCGGTCAGGGGGATGTCGTGTTCGTGCAGACCAACACCGTGTCGGCCGGCCTGCTGGAAGGCCGGTGCGAGGTCGCCGTGGTCCGTCGGCCGGTCCGCGATCGACGGTTGGCATCGGCGGCGATCGGGACCGAGCGCCGCCATGCCGTGGTCGCCACCGACCATCCCCTCGCCGCCCGGAGTCGCCTCACCCTCGCTGACCTCGCCGGGCAGACCGTCGCCGTCGACACCGACACCGGCACCACCAGTGACGACCTCTGGTCGCCGGCGGCCCGGCCATCGGGATACCGGATGACCCACGGGGTGGACGAGTGGTTGGTGTTGATCGCCTCGGGTCGCGCAATCGGGGTGTCCTCGGAGGCCACCGCGACGCAGAACCCGCACCCGGGAGTGACCTACGTGATCATCGACGACGCCCCGCCGATCGACGTCTGGTTGGCGTGGTGGGCCGACGACCCTCCGATCGGGATCGACACCCTCACCGCCCTCGTCCGGGAGGCGTACGCCCGTGCGTGATCACTCCGGGCGTGATCACTCCGGGCTTGATCACTCCGGACTTGATCACTCCGGACTTGATCACTCCGGACTTGATCACTGGGGCCGCCAGCCCGGGTCCCGGCCGGTCAGTCCGATGAGTTGATCAAGCTCTGGCGCGTCGTCGGCCACGACCACCGGCGGACCGAACAGCCCGGGAGTGCCCTGCGGGCTCTCGGCGACCGACGCGCGCCCGAACTCCGCGGCCGCAGCCACCAGCGCTGGGTCGGGCGCGAACGGCTGACCCGTGGCAGCAGCCAGGTCCCAGCCGTGCACGATCACCTCGTCGGTGGCGACCAGGGCGGCCGCCTCACCGGGCATCTCTACCCCACCGGCTCGGGTCATTCCGGACCAGGCCGGCTCGTCCCGCCAGGTCGCGGCGAGCTCGGCGAGCCGGCCGGGGATCTGGCTGCGCCACGCGGGAGTCAGGCGTGCCCCGTCGGGCTGCGGCGCCTGGTCCTCTACGGTCGAGGCCGTCTTCGTCGCAGCCGTGGAGAAGGCCAGGGCGAGGCCGTCGACGTGGTCCAGCAGGTCGGCCACCGACATCCCCTCGCAGGGAGTGGGTCCGTCCAGCTGGTCGTCGGTGATGCCGGCCACGACGGTGGCCAGGGCCTGAGTGCCGGGGGTGAGGTCGAACATGGGTGCTCCGTTCGTCGAGAGTGCTTGCACACTCTGACCGGGGACGGCGTCGGGACTCATCGGAGTCAACGCTCATCGGGGTCAACGTCCGGGGGCCCGCTTCGTCCGGCTGGTCGCGGACGCGGTCCACGGGTCCTCGGGCCACGGATGCTTCGGATAGCGGCCCCGCATCTCCTTGCGTACCTGCTGGTACGGGCCGTCCCAGAAGGATCGCAGGTCGTCGGTGACCGCCAGCGGTCGGCGGGCCGGCGAGAGCAGGTGGAACAGCACCGGCACCCGACCGCCGACGAGCTGCGGGGTCTCCGCCAACCCGAACACCTCCTGCAGTTTCACCGCCACCACCGGCCGCCCCTCTCCCTCGTCCGGGTTCGGGTAGTCGATCCGGGCACTCGATCCCGACGGGATCGCCAACCGCTCCGGCACCAACGCGTCGAGCTCCGACGCCGTCGGCCACGGCAGCAACGACCGGAGCGCGGCGACCAGGTCAATGCGGTCCAGCCGGGCAGTGGCGCCCGCGGACACCTGCGGCGCCAGCCACGACTCCAGGCCGCCCAGCAGCGCAGGCTCATCCATCGCCGGCCAGGGGTCGCCGAGCACACGGCGCAACAACCCGAGCCGGGACCGCAGACCCTGTGCCGCCGCCGAGGGGTGGAGCGCCTCGAGTCCGCGCTCGCGGACGTGGGTGAGGATGGCGGGCACGGTGTCGTCCCGGGTGGCGGCGACCGGGGTGGAGGACAGTTCGATCGCGCCCAGGCTGCGCCGCCGGCGGACCCGGACACTCCCGTCCGCCAGAGCCGCGCGTCGCGTCGTGGCCGACAACCCCTCCCCCGCCAGCAGCGCGTCGGACTCGTCGAGGGGTGCGGCCGACCTGATCACCGCGCCGGTGCCGTCGGCGGCCCGTCCGTCCGCGCGCTGCACCTCCCAGACCGCCAACCATTCGTGTCCCAGCAGCCCGCTCCCCTCGGGTAGCGCCGCACGGGTGCCCGAGGCCAACAGGTAGGACCGCGAGTCGGCCGTCGTACGCCGGGCGATCCGTTCCGGTCGCGCCAACGCCAGGATCGCCCCGGCCTGCTCCGCGGGCGAGGTGGCGGTGATCAACTGCGGCGCGCTGCCACCGTCGGGTTGCTCACCCGTCGGGATGCTGTCGGCGGCGATGCGCGTGAGCCGATCGCGCTCTCGCGACCAGCGGGACGCGCCGTCACCGCGGCCCGACCGGAGATCGTTCAGCAGCCGCGGCAGGTCCGCGCCGATTGGGCGGTGGTCGTCGGAGACGGCGGCCACGACCTCCGCGGCCCGCCGCGGTGCGTCCGGGCCGGACAGCCGACGGGCTCCGTCGAACAGGGCTCGCGCCTCCCGTACGCCGACCGGCAGTCGTGCCACCCGGACACCCGCACGGGTCGGTCGGCCATCGGCATCGACCAGGCCCAGCGCGGCCAAGGTGGACTCGGCGGCCCTGATCTCCCCCGCCGGCGGCGCGGTCAGCAACGCCAGGCCCTCCCCGCGGGGCGTCCCCCAGCACGCCAACTGCAGCGCCGCATCGGTGAGGTCGGCGGTGGTGATCTCCGGTGCGGCCTGGGCGGACATCCCGACCAGGTCCTGCTGGGCGTACGCACGGACCGCCGTCCCCGGTCCCAGCCGGGCGGCCCGACCGGCCCGCTGCTCCGCGGCCGCCTTCGACGAACTGACCGTGACCAGCCCGGACATGTCCCGCCCACGGTCTCGGCGCACCTCCCTGGCCAAGCCGGCGTCGACCACCAACTGAACCCCCGGCACCGTCAGGGAACTCTCCGCGATCGCTGTGGACACGACGATCCGCGGCGCCTCACCCGGGCGACGACCGCCGGTGGCACGGTCCTGTTCCGCGGCGGGCAGGCGGCCGTGCAAGGCCAGCACCTCCACCCCCGGAGCCAACCCGCGCAGCCGGGCGACCAACGCGTCCACCTCCCGGGCGCCGGGGAGGAACACCAGCGCGTCGGTGCCGACCTCGGCCCGGGCACGGGCTGTGATTCGGGCCAGATGATCAAGGAAGTCTCGGGTGACGCCACGGGCGTCGAGCCGCGGCCCGGGCGATGGGGCGTACTGCACGGTCAGCGGATGCAGGGCGCTGGGCACGTCGACGACGGAGGCACCGCCCAGCAGGTCGGCCACCGCGACAGCGTCGAGGGTGGCGGACATGGCCCCGACCAGCAGGTCGTCCCGCAGCGTCCGCACCTCGGCGAGCATGCCGAGCAGCAGGTCGGTCTCCAGCGAACGCTCATGGACCTCGTCCAGCAGCACAGCGCCCACGCCGGGCAGTTCCGGATCAGCCAGCAACCGACGCAGCAGCACGCCGGGAGTGATCAACTCCAACTGGGTGGCGGCGGAGACCCGGCGTTGCCCACGCACGGTGAACCCGACCGCCCGCCCGAGTTCGCTCCCGTCCAGCGCGGCGATCCGCCGGGCCGCGGCCCGGACCGCGATCCGCCGTGGCTGGGTGACCAGGGTCCGTCCGTCGACCGCGTTCGCGAACAACGGGGGCACCAGGGTGGTCTTGCCGGTTCCGGGCGGGGCGGTGATCACCAACGCACCCCCGGCCACCGCGTCCTCGATCCGGGGCCCGGCTCCCGCCACCGGCAGGCCGACCCCGATCCGGGGCAGGTCGAAGCGGTGCGGTGCGGTCACTCCCCCATCATGCCGGGCCG
>JBQDIN010000066.1:0-22725 GCA_052094425.1 Propionibacteriaceae bacterium | reverse complement strand
GCCTTGGTGCGCATCGGTGTGCTGGTGCGTTCCGGATTGATGCAGTTCACCCGGACGCCGTCGACGGCCCATTCGTCGGCCAGTGCCTGGGTCAGGTTCACCGTGGCCGCCTTGGCCGAGGAGTAGAGGCTGTAACCACCCCGTCCGCGGGTGTAGGAGGAAGAGGTGAACAGCAGCAGGCTGCCGCCGGTCTCGCGCAGGTGCGGGTGGAAGGTCTGGGCGATCAGCATCGGGGCGATGTAGTTGATCTCGGTGGCGGCGTAGATCGTCTCCTCGGAGGTCTCGGCCAGCGTGCCCCGGGGCAGCACCCCGGCGGTGTTCACCACGAAGTCGATCCGGCCGGTCTCGGCCAGCACCTGCTCACAGGCCGCGACCACGTCAGCTCGCCGCTCCACGTGGGTGCCGGTCGCCGACCGGCTGAACGCCTTGACGGTGGCCCCGTACTGCTCCGCCAAGGTGGCGATGTCGGCGCCGATGCCGTAACTGCCGCCGAAGACCACCAGGGTCTTGCCGGTGAGTGCGCGGCGGTACTCCGCGGCGGTCAGCGTCGGCGGGAGTTGGCTGGTGAGCTGGAACAGTTTGTCGGCGAGGTAGACGTCGATCGGCTCGGTGACCTTCATGTTCCGGTCGTCGCCGTCCACCACCGCGATCGGTACGTCCGGGCGGTAGCGCAGCACCACCGTGCAGTCGTCGGTGGCGGTGAAGTCGGGGTCCTGGGCCGCGAGCCGGTACGCGTCGCGGATGATCGATGCCCGGAAGGCCTGCGGCGTCTGTCCGCGCCGCAGGGCGGAACGCTGCAGCACGTCGGAGATGACGTCGGTGCCGTCCTGGTCGGTGACCTGGATCACCGTGTCGGCGGACGGGATCGCGGTGTCCACTGCCGCGTAGGTGTCGAGTGCGGCGATGCAGTCGGAGATGATCCGCTTGCTCACCAGGGGACGGACGGCGTCGTGGAAGAGGACATTGCACTCCGCCTCACCCAGGGCATCCAGGGCGCGTTGGGTGGTGCCGTTGCGGGTCTCGGCCCCTTCCAGGATCTGCGTCACCTTCGCGTAGCCGCCCTTGCGGGTGATCTCCCGTACGGCGTCCAGGTGTCCCGGCGTCATCATGATCAGCACCTCGTCCACCTCGGGGTGGTGGTCCAAGGCGTCGATGGTGTGCTCGAGGATGGTCCGGCCGGCGATCTTGACCAGTTGCTTGGGGATGCTGAGCCCGACCCGGGCACCGACCCCGCCAGCCAGGATGACAGCAACATTTCTGAGGGAACTCACCCGCCGAATCTAGCCCATCGGTACGCGTTCCCCGGGGAGAGGCGACGCGCGTCCCGCCCGCGCCGGGCGGATCGGTCGACTTCCGGCGTGCCGCTCGGGAAGTCGGGGATGTGCAGGTGGCTGGGCTACGATACGACGGCGTTCCGCGACCACGAGCGCAACCAGCATCCTTGGTGAGGAGAGATTTCAGATGGTGCGTACCCCTGCGCGAGAGAGCTCCCGGAGTGACGACGCGGTGGCCTTCGCCAGACGGGGGGCCAGGGGCGTCTACCGGCGTGCGCGCCGAGCAGGAGTGGTCGGGGTCACCCTCGCGACTCGGGTGGTCCGTCCACCACTGGTGTCGATCATCGTGCCGGTCTACAACGTCGAGGCCTACTTGGCGGAGTGCCTGACCAGCCTGGTCACGCAGAACTTTCGGGACCTGGAGATCGTCGTCATCGACGACGGCGCCACGGACGGATCGGCCGCGATTGCCCGCCGCATGCAGTTGAGGCATCCGCACAAGATCCGCTACTTCCGGCAAGAGAATGCGGGCCTGGGGGCGGCCCGGAACGCCGGTGTCGCCCGGGCTCGGGGGCGCTACCTGATGTTCGTCGACTCCGACGACACCCTGCCCCGTACGGCCGTACGGACGATGGTGTCCACCATCGAGCGCACCGGATCCGACTTTGTCTGCGGTGCACTGCAGCGCGTCAAAGACGGCGTCAAGTGGCCTCCCCGTTGGGTCGAAGAGGTCCACCGGGCAGCTGACCTGAAGACCACGGTCTGGGACCGGCCGGACATCGTGGCCAACGCAGTGTCTACGAACAAGTTGTTCAATCGGGATTTCTGGATTCGGGCCGAGCTGGAGTTTCCGGTCGGCGTCTACTACGAGGACCAGATCCCGTCGATGAAGGCGTACTTGGCTGCGACCAGCTTCGACATCCTGCCGGACGTTCTGTACTACTGGCGGATTCGGACGGGCGACCTGTCCATCTCTCAAACCACCGCGGACCTCAAGAACCTGCGCGACCGGGCGTACGTGACTGGTGAGGTCAACAAGCTCCTCCTCGCCGACGGCACCCCCGAGTTGCGACAGTACTGGTTGGATAGCCGGGTGCTGACCAATGATCTTGGCCTCTACGTGAAGGATGTCGACTGGGTCAGCGACGAGTACTACGCGGAGCTACAGCGATGGATCGGTGGGATCTTCTCCGACGCCGACTGGCTCCTCGACTTTCGTGCCTCGGCGATGAAGCGTCTGCTGGCTTGGTCCCTCTGCCATGGGGATCGCTCCCTGGTCGAGGAATTGCGAGCCTACGAGCGCGCTAACGGTGGCGGTGCCCCGCACCAAGTCGTGGACGGACACTTGGGGGTACTCCTTCCCGAGTCCGCGCAAGCTCGACTAACGGAGACTCCCCCGGGGTTGTTCCGCGTTGAACCCGCGGAGATCCGGTTGTCCAGTTCGCTACGCAACCTGAGTTGGACCGGGGCCAAGCTCCATCTCGGTGGCTGGGCCTATCTCAGCTTGGTGGACTTGGCGAAGTGCCCGACCGAGATCACGCTGGAGTTGCGCGCCGCCGACGGGGAGGCGGTCCTCCTGGCCCAGTCGACCGAACCGGACCTCGACTACCGCGTCACGCGACGTGGGTCCAACCGGTGGGCCGACTACGACGCCTCTGGATTCCGAACCACGCTGGACTTGGCGCCGTTGCTCGCCGAGGATCCTGAGCGCCTGCAGGATGCTCAGCTGTGGGTGCGGGTGCGCAGTGACGATATCGAACAGGTCCGCCCGATCATGAGTGCCGTGGCTAATGGAGGGGTGAAATGGCCCACCGGTAGTCGCCTCATGGGAGACCTCCGACTGATACCGACATGGCGGGAGAGGATCCTGCGCTTGCAGGTCGAGCAGGCCAGCGTGGTGGTCGAGGATCTCGCCGCTGACGGCCGGGACCTGCTGCTTGAGTGCCGTAGCGCGGAGCCGCTCGAGAAGGTCTTGCTGGCCAAGACAGGTAAGTCCGGTCGCCAGCAGCTCAACGCCCAGATCGAGTCGATCGGAGACGGCCGGAGCCGGGTCCGGTTGAAGGGGGCACAGGATTTTCTGACCGAGGGGAAGGCGCGCAAGTTGCGCGCATACGCTCCCGGGCGTTCCATGCTCACCCTGGCGGACGAGATGGGCGACGTGATCATCCTCGGTGGGGTGGCAGCCACCCGTTCACCGAGCGGCAAATTGGTGCTGGACCGGGCCCGCCCCCGGGTCGTGGTCGAGACGGACTCGATCGAGGCGAGCCGCTGGCGGCTCGCCGGTAGGGCCTTCGGCGCCGACCCTGCGGAGTTGCGGCTGGTGGGAAACCGCCACAAGGTGGCTCCGGACGTAGTGTCGATCGATGAGGACGGCCGGTTCGAGGTGGAGTTCCCACTCGAGGCTGCCGAGTGGGGCACAGAGGCCAGGCAGCTGCCACCGGGTCAGTACCGGGTGTTGGGTTTAGAGACCGAGGAGTCCGAACGGATCCGAGTGACATGGAGCCAGCCCGCGCTGGCTCGGATCCCCCGGGAGTTTGTGGATGGACGCTACTGCTTACGTTCGACGACGAACCAGGTCCCGATCGTGGAGGTCCTGCCAGACATCGGTGGCGACGGCACCGGGGCGTACTACCAGCGCACCCTGCAAGAGCAGGTGTACCAGCCCGCTCGCCGGGAGGCACGCCAGGAGGCCGTCCTGTTTGAGTCCTTCCACGGCCGCAACGTGACCTGCAACCCGGCCGCGATCTGGCAGGAACTCGAGAACCGCGGATCCGCACTGACGATGTACTGGAGTGTGAACGACTCATCGGTGTGGGTGCCACCCGGCACGACACCGTTGGTGCGGCTCAGCGAGGAGTGGTACCGGGTTCTTGGCCGGGCCAAGTACTTGGTCAACAACAGCAACTTCCCGGCCTTCTTCGAGCAGGCGGAAGATCAGGTCTACCTGCAGACCTGGCACGGCACTCCGCTGAAGAAGATCGGTCACGATCTGGGCAGAGTGCTCTTCAGCTACCGGAACTACCTTGAGATGATGGACGCCGAGGCCGCCAACTGGAACGCCCTGATCTCGCCGAACCGCTTCTCCACCGATCTGTTTCCACACGCATTCGCCTACTCGGGTGAGATGTTGGAGACCGGCTACCCGCGCAACGACCAGTTGGTGAACGCCCCGGAGGACGCCGCCCACCGCGCACGTCGGATGCTCGGTCTCGAGGGCGACTCGCGCAAAGTGCTGTTGTACGCGCCGACTTGGCGTGATGATCAGTTCCAGGGCAAGCCGGGTCGCTATCAGGCGGTGTACCACTTGGACTTCGACGAGTTCGTGGCAGGGCTGGGGTCCGAGTACCTGATCTTGGTCCGCGGTCACTCGAACACCCTGCTGCACGGTAAGGGGGTGAGTGCGGACAGCGTCATGGATGTGACCCGCTATCCCGAGGTGGCCGAGTTGTACGCCCTCGCCGACGTCCTCGTCACCGACTACTCGTCGGTGATGTTCGACTACTCGGTGACGGGCAAGCCGTTGCTGTTCTTGGCCCCGGACATCGCGGACTACCGGGACCGGGTGCGCGGATTCTACTTCGACTTCGAAGCCACCTCGCCCGGTCCGATCGTGGCCAGTACCGATGAGTTGGTGACGTCACTGAAGGACCTGGACCGGGTTTCGGATGAGTACGCCCTGCGTTACAAGGAGTTCCGTCGCCGGTTCAACGGGCTGGAGGACGGGCAGGCCTCGGCCCGCGTCGTGGACGCCTGCTTCGTCAACGTGGCGGCCGGGTCCCGGCCTACGGGAGGGGTGTAGGCGTGGAGTGGCGCGAACAGGCCCGCAAGCAGGTCGGTCGGCTGCGCCGACAGGTGCGCAGCCAGGCCGCGCCGTCGGCACCCGGGCCCTCGGCCGCGGAGACTCCCGCATCCCGACCGGTCCGGCCGGAGCCCACCAAGGGTGGGTTCTCGGTTCGCTATCGGTCCTTGCTGCCCACCGCAGGGCCTCGGCGGGTGGTCATCCTCGGGGGCTTTGAGGCCCGGGATCTCGTGACGAAGCTGTTGAACGACTTCGCTGAGGACGACGTGCACGTCATGTCCTCCTACTGCTTGCCGGAATGGGAATTGGTGGCCCGGGGGGTCGGGCATCAGCCGGTGGAGGGCCCCGGCCAGGTGGCGTTGCATCTGCGGCTTCTGGGCCCAATCGGCATCCTGATCAACTGTCAGGCGGGTGACGCCAAAGGTCACTTGAAAATGTGGGACAAGACGCACTTGCACTTGAAACACGGCGGTGTCTACGCCGTTTCCACCAGTGCCCTCGATGATGAGTCGCAGGCGGCGATCGTGCAACGCTGGGTGGATGGTCAGCGAGCCAAGCCCCACATTCGCGATCACGTGCGCTCACCTAGACGCGACGAACTGGACCATGCGATCCAGGGGGTGGCGATCGACAATGACTGGGTGATGGTGCTCAAGGGTGGGCACCACTACCTGAAGGTTCGGGAAGCGGAGGCCACGCGGGTGCTGAATGCTCGGAGCGGCGACGGGACGGCCCGGATCTTAGCGAGGCACGCGGGGGGCACGTTGGAGACCGATGCCCGAGTCATCTCCCACAGCGCACAAGTGCCCATCAAGAATCTGGAGACCATCCTCGCCTATCCACCGAGCACCGTGCGCTCCTACCTAGGGCCGATCGGCATCGGGACACGGTGTCTGACGTTCAAGGACCGTGCGCTCCTGCCGGAGTCCTTCCGGCACCCGTTCGGGGAGAATCCAAGGAATGCCGCGGCTGCCAACATCGACTCCGACTTCGCCCGGATGCAGCGGCGTCTGGTCCCCAAGGAGCACCTGCCGGGCACCTACTTCCACCTGGATTCCTCGAACTCCGGGCACTTCGGTCACGTGATGACCGAGGTACTGTCCCGGCTGTGGGGTTGGGACGAGGCCAAGGCGGCGGTTCCGGACCTGAAGGCGATCTTCCGGATCCGGTTCCCGGACGAACGGGATCCCGAACTCGAGAAGCGGATCTTCACCGCCTTCGGCATCCCGGCGGAGGACATCGTCTGGGTCGATCGGCCGGTATGGGTCGACGGACTCGTCGGTGCGACCCCGCTCTGGCACAACCACGCCCCGTTCCACGCGAACCCGCGCATCATCAAGACGTGGGACCGGATCCGGTCCGCCCTGCTCCTGCCAGACCTGGACGTCCCGGAGAAGATCCTCGTCACGCGGCCGCCGAACACCAAGAATCGCGACTGCCGCAACATCGGAGCAGTCGAGGAACTCTTCGCCGAGTACGGATTCACCATCCTGCGACCGGAGACGTTGGACCTGACGGAACAGGCGACGATCTTCGCTCGGGCCAAGGTGATCGCCGGTTTCGGAGGATCGGGCCTGTTCAACCTGATGTACGCCCAGCAGGCGGAGAAGTTGATCTTCCTGAACCAGGAGGCGTACACCGCTCGGAACGAGCACCTCTATTCGCTGGTGCTGGACTGTGAGACGCACTACTTCTGGAGCACGCCGGAAATCCCGCACCCGGAAGGGCGCTGGACGGAGGAGGCCTACTTCTCGCCCTGGAGTTTCGACTTCGAGCGCAATGAGGCGGAGTTGCGCGCCACTTTGTCGGACCTCGGCTGAAATTCATCCACGTCTGCGCTTCGAATGAACTCGTCGGTGGAGGCGGTGGCGGCTAGCATGCCCGGATGAACTGGAAGCGGAATGTGAATGACTTCCTGACCAAGACCGCCGGGTACGAGTTGCGGCGCGCGGGCGCGCCGGCACGGACGCGGTTGGAGTCGAAGGTCGCCGCCCAGCAGGCGCGGATCGAAGCGCTTGAGGCGAAGATCAGGACCCAGCAGGGGGCGGGGGCGAAGAAGAAGTCCGCCGAACGACCGATGCCGTCGGACTACGACCAAGAGATGCAGGAGATCATCCGGGCGGTGCGCCCGTACACGATGACCGGCAACGGCAAGATGCACGCGCTCGTGACGGCGGTGCGGTACGTCACTCGCCACCAGATCCCGGGCGCCATCGTCGAGTGTGGTGTCTGGCGGGGCGGCAGCATGCACGCCGCGGTCCGAGTCCTGGAGGCCGCCCAGGACACGAGTAGGGACCTCTACCTGTTCGACACCTTCGAGGGGATGCCGCCGCCGACAGAGGCGGACCGGCGCAACGACGGCACCTCCGCGGAACAGCTGCTGGCACGGAGCTCGAAGCAGGCGGCGGTGTGGGCGTACGCGTCACTGGCGGACGTGCAACAGGGGTTCGAGCAGTTCTCCTATCCGGAGGACAAGATCCACTTCGTCCAGGGGAAGGTGGAGGACACGATCCCGGAGCAGGCGCCGGAGCAGATCTCCGTCCTGCGGCTGGACACCGACTGGTACGAGTCGACGGCCCACGAACTCGAGCACCTCTATCCTCGGTTGGTCTCCGGTGGGGTGCTGATGATCGACGACTACGGCTACTGGCAGGGATCACGCAAGGCGACCGACGAGTTCCTGGAACGGACCGGCGAACAACTGATGCTGATCCGGATGGACTCGGGCCGGGTGGCGATCAAGCGATAGGTATCGCCCGGCGCTCCTGGGAGTTGTTCCACACGACGTCGAGGTGGACCTCGGCCGCGTCCCCGGGCGCCTGCGCGGCGAGCGGCGTGTCGACGTCCAGCACGTCGTCGACGGTGAACACGACCTGGTGACGGGAAGCCGAGCGCACGGTCACGGAGGCCGGCCCCTCCAGCTGTACGGCGGAAGGCCGACCGACCAGGAGCCAGCGGACGTCCAATTGGTCCGTGGTGCGGGGGAGGGATCCGGTGATCGTGATCTCGGCGCGGATCCGCCGACCGGCCTCGCTCACGTGCTGGTCCGACACCCTGACCTCGACCTCGGCGAAACGCGTCCTGTCGGCGCGTTGCCGTGCCGCCGTACGGAGCGCTCGGCCCCAGTGGGCGACGAAGTTGGTCGGGTCGAAGTCCCCCGCGCTCTGCCAGGCGTTCTGTGACATCCGGCGGGCCTGTTCGGGATCCGTCAGGACCTCCAGTGCGGCCTCGGCCAGGGCCTCGACGTCCCCGGTCGGGACGAGGGTGCCGTTGGAGCCGCTCCTGATCATGTGGGCCGGGCCGTACTTCAGGTCGTACGACACCATCGGGCACCCCTTGCCGAGGGCCTCCAAGATCACGATGGGCTGACCCTCGTGCACGCTGCTCATCATCGTCAGGGTGGCGACCTCGAAGGCTTCGCTGGCGTTGGGGACGTGGCCGAGCAGTTGAACGGCCTCCTCCAGTCCCAGCTTCGCCACCTGGGCCCGCAACTTCTCCTCCAACGGACCAGTGCCGTAGATCCGCAATCGGGTGCTGGGTCGCCGGTCGTGGATGATCTTGAACGCCCGCAGCATGTGGTCGAGGCGTTTCTGCGGGGCAAGCCGGGCCAGGGCCACGATCAGGTCGGGATCACGCCGGGCCGGGTCGGGCAGGGTGGGATCCGGGTCGGCAGCGTGGCTGACGGTGAACAGGTTTCGCCGAGGTCCGTACCGCAGTACGACGTCATGGCGTTGCTGGTCGGTGAGCAGCACCAGGCCATCCAGCTGGTCCAGCTTGGTGAAGAAGCTGGCCCGAGTGCCCTCGAGCTTCCCGTCCCAGCGGCCGTCCCCCAGGAGGTGGCGGTTGTGGACCACCAACAGGCGGACCAGGTCCGGCCGCTTCACCGACAGCAGCTGCCGTCCCGCGGACGCGCCATCGATGATCATGAAGACGGGTTCCGCGGCCGGGGGGTACTCAGCCTCGAACCAAGCGCGGTGCAGCGCGGGCATGGTCGGGTACTGCTCGCGGACCCGCCCCTCATGATCCAGGCACTCCACCAGGTCCGTCCACTCCGAACCGGTCTCGTCGTGGGTGACGTGTCGGCGCAGGTAGACCGATCCGTCCGTCCGCAGGAACTCCTCCCGCAGCTTGATTCCGCCACCGTCGTAGCGATCGACCCGGATCGGGGTGTCGTCGGGACGGGCTTCGGCCACCTCGCTCGTCAGCGGTTCGGGGGCGGGGTGCGGGGGGAGCCGCGCGGCGTCGGGGCTCCAGCGGTGAGCACTGTAGTGGAGGTGTGGCCCCTTGATGCGTACACCGGACTCGGGAATGATGCCCCGATCGACGAGCTGGGCCTCGGGATCGGCGTCCAGGTGCGGCGCCGGCAGGGTGACGATGTCGACCGGCTGTCCGCCCAGTTGGGAGAAGGCCCGGGCGCGGGCGTACATCGAGGCGGTGAGGCCACCGTAGGTGAGGGTGAGACGGGAGGCCACGATCACGTGGCGTCCGGGTGGCAGGGAGGGGTCCGCACCCGGGGTGCGACTGGCGGGCAGCGCGCGGCGGATGAAGCTGATCGGAGCCGGGGGGTGGTGCTTCTCGGCACCTCGGTCCACCCAGCGCCGGGCACGGTTCCGGAGGCCCTGCGATCGGTCCACCACGTTCCGCAGCGCTTGGCCCACGGCCGTGATGCGTCGCACCTGTACACCTCCTCAGGCAGCAACCTCGGTGAGGTCATGGGGCCTGCCTGCCGCGCGAGTCTAGCTCCCGGACTCCGATGGTCCACGAGTCTTTTTCGGGGCGCTACCGGATGGGCGGGTGATCATCTCCCGCACCGCATGGACGAACAACTCCTCGCCGGCCTGCGGGTCCGCGCCCAGGTAGCGCGTGCGTACGGCATGGCGGGCCGGGGCGAGTGGATCATGGGTCAGCGCCTCGTCGAGGGCCCCCCGGACACTGTCGGGGGAGGCGTCGGTGAGGTAGGCGGACCGCCCGCTCGGTGACTCACGGCGGAACTGCTCCGGATCCTTGCCCGTGGGCAGGACGAGCACGATCGGCTTGTCCGAGGCGAGGTAGTCGATGGTCACGCTGGAGAGGTCGCTGATCAACAGGTCGCTGGCGTTCGCGCACGCGGCGAAGGTGGCTTCGTCGACCGTTGGCCCCCAACGGTGCGCGCGTCCGCTCTGCCGCAGGTCCCGGCGCAGGAGCGCATCCACCGCGTCGACCAGGTTCCGTTCTCCGCGCCGTCCCCGACTGAACGGGTGCGGCCGGAAGTGCACCACGCAGCCGGCGTCGAGCAGGGCCTGGACCACGACGGTGCCGTGGCGGAGGGAGGAGTAGTCGGTTCCGGCGTTGTAGCCGCCCCAGGTGGGGGTGTAGAGGGCCACCGGCGGCCCGGTCGGCTCGCCCCGGGCGGGGGTGATCGCCGCCACCTGGGGCCGGCCCACCCGGACACACTGGTCCGCGGCGATCTCCACCCCGTGATCGGCGTAGCGGTCCACCGCGGCCTCCCCGGCCACGAAGATGCGGTCGTACATCCGGTGCGAGGGGTGGTGCGACAGGGCCTTGTCCGACTCGCCGTGGCCCAGGTAGACGTGGGTGAGACCCCGGTTGGAGACCAGGTGGGCGTTCTCGCCCAGCGTGTTGACGTAGCCGACGACGGCCAGCGAATCGGGCACCACGTCGTCGAGGTCGCGCCACTGCCGCCCGCACACGATCGGCAGGTCGGTCCGGCGGGCCAGCGCGCGGGCGGTGTCGGGGCGCCGCGTGATGATCATCGTCTGCACCCCGACCGCGGCCAGCGGCGGGAGCCACATCTCGACCTGGTGGTTGCCCTCCGGTCCGCGGGCCGTGTAGATCGCCACCACCGGTGCCATCCGATCCAGGGCCGATCGCAGCGCCCGGCGCCGAGTCACCCTGCTCCGCCGGTGCAGCCACCCGCCGACCCCGGCCACCCCGCAGAGCAGCACCGCGACCACGGCCGCCACCGCCCAGATCACCGGGCCGGCGGCCAGCAGCGGCAACAGCCAGCCGGCACCGAGGACGAGCAGGACGACAGGGCCGAGGAGGTCCGCGGGTCCGGGGGTGGTGCGGTCCGGCCAGTCGGGCACGTTCACCGCCTCGGGCTCGGGGACCAGACGTTTCAGCACGGGCTCGCTCGCCACCACCGCGAGCAGCAGGGCCGCCCCGATCCAGGTGAGGACCCGTCCGGTGGTGGCTTCCTGCTGGCTGCCCAGGGCAAGCCCGAGAGTGGCCAGCAGCAGCAGGCGGCTCGGCACCTGGGTGCCGATCAGGCCCGAGGGTCCCGACCGTCGGACGGTCTGGACCGACCGCTGCAGGATCACGAGCCACACCAGCAGGGCGAGGGGCGCCGCGACCCACAGGGGTGCTCCGGCTCCGACCAGGGCGAGGGCCACCGCCGCCCCTGCGGTGAGCAGCGGTTCGGTCACCGAACGCACCAGGTCAGTGGTCATCGGCCAGCTCCGCCGGGGACGGCGAGTCGATCATCCCGGCGGCCGCCTCGAGGAACGGGGCGGCCGGATCGCCGGTGAAGGAGCCCAGGTAGTGGTCGCGGGTCTCCGCGCGTTGCTGGACGAGGGGATCCTCGTGCAACAGGTCGTCCAGTACCGCGTCGAGATTCTCGAGATCACCGTTCAGCACGTACGAGGCCACGGCAACCGGGGCCTCGGCCATCAGGTCCGCGCCGGTGGTCGGTGCGTACATCGCGAAGGGCTTACGGGACTGCAGGTAGTCGGTGACGACCGCCGACACGTCGGAGACCATCGCGTCGGAGGCGTTGAAGCAGTCGAGCAGGTCCATCGTCCGTTCGGCCTCTTCACCCCAGCGGTGTTGGCGACCGCTGGCTTTCTGGTCGGCTGCCAGCACAGCGGTGATCTTCTTGATGTAGCGCTTGGCGTCATCGTACGTGTAGTTCAGCGGGTGGGCCCGGAAGATCACGGTGCAGCCGCGGTCGATCAACCCCTGGACGATGCCGACGCCGACCGGCAGGGAGTAGAGCAGGCTGTCGGCGTACGGCCCCTTCCACGTCGGCGCGTACAACACGGTGGGGCCTTCGACCTCCGCGATCGGACTCTCGGCCTCCCGAATGCCGGTCAACTGCGGTCGGCCGACGACGGTGAACTTCTCCCTCGGGATGTCCACCCCGTGCCGGGCATAGCGCTCCACCCCTGCGGGGCCGGCCGAGAAGATCATGTCGTAGATGGCGTGCACGGGGTTGAAGCAGGCCGGCTTCTCCGAGTCGCCGTGATTGAGCCACACGTGGGTCAGGTCCCGGTGCTCCACCATGTGGGTGTTCACCAGGCCGTTGTTGACGTAGAAGGCCGCCTTCATGCTCGGCACCGTGACCTGGTCGACCTCGGCCATCTTGCGACAGAGCACCACCGGCGCCGAGGTGAGTTCGGTGATCGGTTCGAGTGCGCTGTCTTGCCGCAGCACCACCAGGAAGCGTCGTCCCAACTGCTCGAAGTACGGCATCCACATGGCCAGCTGGTACGTGTCCTCCGTACGGGCGGCGAAGTAGACCATGAACTCCGGGTCGTACTCCTGCACCGCCCGGCGGATGTCGGCCAGGGCGCGCTCGTTGATCTTGATCAGGACCTGTTCCCGGACCACCATCGCGACGCCCAGGGCCAACCCTGCGAGCGCCACCCCGGCGGCGATCCAGACCGGCAGGCCGACTACGCCGAGGACCAGGGCCAGCCACAGTGGAACCACGTCCAGACCGAACATCCACCGCTGGGCGGGTGGACGCTTGTTGGCGTGGGGGAGGGTGTCCAACTGCCGCACCCGGAGTCGACGGACGGAGCGGGACTGGCGCACCCACACCTCGCACACCAACGCGAGCAGCAGGGAGCCCAGGAGTAGCCAGCGTGCCGGGGCGGACACGTCACCGGCTCGGATCGCGATCGCGGTGACCGTGACCGCGAGCAGCGCCCGGACCGGAACCCAGGAGGCAAGAGCCCGCATCGTCGGCCGGCGCAGCCGGGGCTGCTGGCCCGACCAGGTGACGGCGAGGAGGGCCAGGACGGCCAGCACCGCCGGTACCCCGACCGGCGTCACGGTGACGGCGGTGGCCGCGGCCAGGATGGCCGCGAGCAGGGGAGCCGCCGCGACCATCTCACCCCGGGTGAGCAGTCCGCCGCGGCGCCCACCGCGGCTCGGCTTCGGCCCCGTCGACGGAGCGGTCGGCTCGGGCACGACCTCGGTGGTGGGTGACTCGTCAGTGGGTGGATCGTCAGTGGGTGGATCGGCGGTGGGCGGGCCCTCGGCCCGGTCAGCGCCGGACGCCTCCGTGGCCGATCCCTCGTCACTGTCGGAGCGGTCCACCTCGGCGGCGCTGTGCTCATGCTGGGACAGCAGCGGGTCGGTGCCGGTGATCAACCCCGTCGCGGTCCGGACGAAGACCTCGGAGTAGTGGTCGGCGGGCAGGTCGCCGAGGTAGTGCTTGGCCAGGTCCGCGCGGACCGGTGCCTGCGGATCCTCGCCCAGCAGGTCGCCGAGCACCTGGTCGATGTTGGCCAGGTCGGAGTCGAGCAGGTACGCGGCCCGACTCACCGGGTAGTCCTGGATGAACTGCTCCCGCGCGCCGATCGCGTACATCGCCAGCGGCTTCTGGGAGAACAGGAAGTCGCTGACCACCCCGGAGACGTCGGAGATCATCGCGTCGGAGCGGTTGAAGCAGTCGTAGAGGCTCATCACCCCCGTCGCCTGCTCACCCCACACGTGCTGACGGCCCGTCCGTTCGGCGTCCCGGCGCAGCAACTCGTTGATCCGCAGCACCGTGTTCGCGTCCTCGGTGACGTCGAAGTTGAACGGGTGCGGCCGGAACACCACGGTGGCGCCGCGGTCCAGCAGTCGCTGGACGATGCGCTCGCCCCGCGGAATGGAGTAGTAGCGGGTCTCGTCGACGTGGCCGCACCAGGTCGGCGCGTACAGGACCGTCGGCTGCTCGACCCCGCGGATGGGTCCGTCGGCCTGCTGCACGGCCTCGACCTGCGGGCGGCCGACGATGCGGAACCGGTCCGCCGGGATGTGCACCCCGTGGTTGCCGTAACGGGCGATGGCCGCCGGCCCGGCACTGAAGATCACGTCGTACATCGCATGCAGTGGGCTGTACGAGGTGGCCTTGTCCGAGTCCCCGTGGCCCAGGTGGACGTGGGTCAGGTGGCCGTAGCGCACCAGTTGCCCGTTCGAGGAGGCCGCGTTCGGGTAGAACACGGTCGTGAGGCTCGGGGTCAGCACCGATTCGATGTCGGAGACGGTCCGGCAGCAGATCACCGGGACGTCGGTGAGTCCGGCCAGGGTCGCGGCCGGCCGGGGTGCCCGGGTCATGATCATGAATCGGCGACCGGTCCGCTCCAGGTAGGGCAGCCACATCTGCACCTGGTAGGCGGCATCCTCCTGGCGTCCTGCGTAGATGAAGAACTCCGGTTGGTACGCGTGCACCGCGGCCGCCATCGCCCGCCGCGCCCGGACGACCGAGAGGCGATGCCGCAGCCCGTCCAGGCCGACGGCGATCGCGGCGGCGGGAATGAGCAGGCTGGTCAGGATCCAGATCCAGGCCGGGGCACCGACCACTGCGAGGACGCCACCGCCGATCCATTGGACCGTGGTGGCGGCCGGGACGACCCAGGTCTGCACGGTGATGCCGGGGCTGTCCGGGACCCCGGGAAGGTGGGCCGTGGCGAGTGGGGCGGAGGTCACCGCAGTACGCAGCAACGGTTCCCCGGCCAGGACCACCACGCCGATTGCTGCGGCCACGGCGGGCAGCCAGGCGGGCCCCTGGGTGAGATCCAGGTAGGCCGCCGTCACGGTGAACAGCGTGATCATCCGGAGCAGGATGTGGCTCCCGAGCAGGCTGCCCGGGCGCGGCAGTGCCGGGATCGCCGCCACCAGCATCCCGGCGCCGGCCACCACCAGTCCCGGCCACGGGTGGCCGCCGGTGAGGACCAGCAGGAGGCCCACCACGGCCAGCGCGGCTGATCCCAGGCCCACCAGCAGGCGGCTCAGGGTCAGCCCGCCCCCGGCACCGTCCGGACTCGACGGCGCCGCCAGCCAGGTGCTCAGGGACGGTGCGTGGAACGGCATTCAGTGGACCTCGAGATCTTTCTGGTCGGGTTGTCAGGGCACGACAGCCCCGCAGGAGTCTAATGGCTGGTGCCCGCGTGACCATGCCGTCGTCTGCCGGACGCACGCACGGCCCGGGAGTAGTGTCTCGGACCCTTGGCCACTGTCTGGAACAATGGGTTCATGTCGATCACGGCCGAGGAGTTCTCCCGAAGTCATCCCCGACCACAACATGCCGCCCCGGTGGCCCCGATCCAACTCCGCAACCTGACGAAGCGGTTCGGCCCGGTCACCGCCGTCGACGACGTCACGTGCACGATCGCCTCCGGTCGGGTGACCGGCTTCCTCGGCCCGAACGGCGCGGGCAAGACCACCACCTTGCGGATGCTGGTCGGTCTGGCCACCGCGACCGAGGGGGAGGCCCTGTTCGGCGACACCCCGTACGACAAGCTGCCCCTCCCGCAGGACGACGTCGGGGTGGTGTTGGAGGCCAACTTCCATCCCGGCCGGTCCGGGCGGAACCACCTCCGGGTGCTGGCGGCGACTGCGGGTGCCGATGACGAGCAGGTCGACGACCTGCTCGCCCTGGTCGGCCTCACCGACGCCGCCAAGCGGAACGTCGGTGGTTACTCCCTCGGGATGCGGCAGCGGCTGGCCCTGGCGGCCGCCCTGCTGGGCACCCCCGACTACCTGATCCTGGACGAGCCGGCCAACGGGCTGGACCCGGAGGGGATCCGGTGGCTGCGCAGCTTCCTGCGCACGTACGCCGCCAGTGGGCGGACCGTGCTGGTGTCCTCGCACATGCTGAATGAGGTGCAGGCCACCGTCGACGACGTCATCGTGATCGGGCGCGGCCGGTTGCTGCACCAGGGCGAGATGGCCGCCCTCGACGGGGTCCAGGCGACGGTGACCCTGCGTACCCCCGACGTGGCCAAGGCCACCGAGGTCCTGGACGGCAGCGACTGGCGCTACACCACCGTCCAGGACGAGATCGGCACCCTCTTCGAGATCGCGACCGGTGACCCCAGGCCGGTGGGCGATGCGATGTATCGAGGCGGCGTCCGCGTCCACGAGTTGCAGCGGGTGCGGAGCAACCTGGAGGCGTCCTTCTTCCGGATGCTGGAGGAGTCGGCATGAACGGCCTGCTGCTGTCGGAGTTCCGCAAGGTCCGGACCACCAAGCTGTGGTGGATCATGGCGATCGCCATCTTCCTCGGTGCCGCCGTCTACGCCGGCACGTACGGGTTCGTCACCTGGCTGCAGGCCGACGCCCAGGGCCTCGCTCCCTTCACCACCGAGAGTGACTTGTCCAGCGTCTACAACGGCGGGAACACGCTGGCCCGGATCCTGGCCCTGGTGGTCGGGGTGATGAGCATGGGTGGGGAGTACCGGCACAAGACGCTGTCCACCACGTACCTCGCCACCCCGCAACGCGGACGGGTGCTGGGCGCCAAGGCGATCGTGCTGGTCGGCTACGGGCTGCTGTACGGCGTCGTCGCCGTGCTCGCCGGGATCCTGGTCGCGATCCCGTTCGTGACCGTCTTCGACGGGTCCTTCCTGCTCGATCAGGGTGGCATGTGGCGCAACCTGGCGATGGGCGTGCTGTCGATGGCGGCCTGGACCTTGATCGGGATGGGCATCGGCATCCTGGTCCGCAACATGATCGTGGCGATCCTGATCGGTGCCGGCTTCGCCTACATCGTCGAGCCGATGCTGTCCCTGCTGTTCATGATCCAGGAGTGGGACATCCCGCTGAACCTGATGCCCACCGGAGCCACCAACGCGATGTTGGGAATCACCAACCCGGGCATGATGGCCTCGGAGGACCCGTGGGCCTGGTGGGCCGGGCTGCTGGTCCTGCTCGCCTGGGGTGCGCTCCCGGCCCTGATCGGGATGTTGGTCACCGTACGGAAGGACGTCACCTGATGGCGGCACAGTTCGAAGCGCAGTTGGAGTTGCCACTGGTGCACGCCGGCAAGGTGCGCGAACTGTACGACTACGGCCCCGAGGAGCCGGCCGGGCCGGGCCGGCTGTTGATGGTCGCCACCGACAACATCTCCGCCTTCGACTTCGTGTTGGACAGCCTGATTCCGGACAAGGGGGCGTTGCTGACCCGGATGTCGCTGTGGTGGTTCGACCAGTTGGCCGACCTGGTCGACAACCACGTGCTGTCCACCGACGTGCCCGAAGCGGTCCGCGGTCGTGCCGTGGTCTGCGAACGGCTGGACATGATCGGCGTGGAGTGCGTCGCCCGCGGCTACCTGACCGGGTCGGGGTGGGTGGAGTACCAGGAGTCCGGAACGGTGTGTGGCCTCGCCCTGCCGGACGGATTGTCGGACGGGTCGAAGCTGCCGGAGGTGATCTTCACTCCGGCCACCAAGGCCGCGGTGGGTGAGCACGACGAGAACGTGGACTTCGCGCACGTGGTCGACCTGGTGGGGGAGGAGACCGCGACCGCGATCCGCGACCTCACCCTCACCATCTACAGCCGAGCTGAGGAGGTCGCCCGGGAGCGCGGCATCATCCTGGCCGACACCAAGTTCGAATTCGGCACCCGCCCGGACGGCACCATCGTGCTGGCCGACGAGGTGCTCACCCCCGACTCGTCCCGGTTCTGGGAGGCCGCCAGCTGGGAGCCCGGGGTACGGCTCGAGTCGTTCGACAAGCAGTACCTGCGCAACTGGCTGCTGCACGAGTCCGGCTGGGACCGCGCATCCGACACCCCGCCCCCGTCGTTGCCCGCCGAGGTGGTCGATGCCACCCGGCAGCGCTACCTGGATGCCTACGAACGGCTCACCGGGCGTACCTGACCCAGTTTGGTCCCTTCCCTGCGGCAGGCGCCGGAACGGGACCAAAACTTTGTCCGCGGCCGTGAGCGATAGGATTCTGGGCATGGCGCGAGTAGTGGTGGACGTGATGCCCAAACCCGAGATCCTCGACCCCCAGGGCAAGGCGGTGACCGGGGCGCTGGGGCGGCTCGGCTTCGAGGGAATCCAGGTCCGGCAGGGCAAGCGGTTCGAGTTGGAGGTCGAGGGTGAGGTCGACGATGCACGGCTCGCCGAGATCACCCGGGCGGCGGAGACGCTGCTCGCCAACACCGTGATCGAGTACTTCACCGTCTCCGTCCCCCAGCCGGACGAGTCCCAGTCGACCGAGCCCGAGACGGCCTCCTGATGGCGGCTCGGATCGGGGTGGTCACCTTCCCCGGATCCCTGGACGACGCGGACGCGCTGCGGGCGATCCGGCTGACCGGTGCGGAGCCGGTGCCGCTGTGGCACGGCAACGACAGCATCGAGGGCGTGTCCGCGGTGGTGCTGCCCGGGGGCTTCTCCTACGGGGACTACCTGCGCTGCGGCGCGATCTCCCGGTTCTCCCCGGTGATGGCCGACATCATCCGCGCCGCGGAAGCCGGGATGCCGGTGCTGGGCATCTGCAACGGGTTCCAGATCCTCTGCGAGGCACACCTGCTGCCGGGCGCGCTGATCCGCAACGACGTACGCACCTTCGTCTGTCGGGACCAGCGGTTGCGGGTCGAGTCGAACGACACCGTCTGGACCTCGGATTTCAGCCGCGGCCAAGAGATCGACATCGTGCTCAAGAACGGCGAGGGCGGCTACGTCGCCGACGACGCGACCCTGGACCGATTGGAGGGCGAGGACCAGGTGGTCTTCCGTTACCTCGACAACCCGAACGGGTCCTTCCGCGACATCGCCGGAGTCACCAACGAACGGGGCAACGTGGTCGGCCTGATGCCGCACCCGGAGCACAACGTCGACCCGCTCACCGGCCCGACCCGCGACGGGGTGCCGTTCTTCACCAGCGTGCTCAGCCACCTGCAGACGCTGGTCTGACGACGGGGCCCCATGGCTAGTGCTCACCGACGGCGCCCCCCCGCGTGGGCCTTGGTGCTGCTCGCCCTGATCGCCGCCTTCGGCGTGCTCCGCGGCGTCCACGCCATGCAGCCGGAGTCGACGGTTGCGCCGGTCCAGACTGACCGGATGGTGGTGGTCGGCGTCGAGGGCCGACCCCAGCTGACCGACACCGATCGGGCCGTACTGGACGAGCACGCAGACGGCAGCGCCGTTGGGGCGATGTCCATTCGGGCTGCCGACATCGGTGCCTGTTCCGCGGCAGGCTGGGCCACGCTGGGCGCCGGTCGCCGGGCGTCGGTGCAGGGGCCCGACGGCGCCGACCGCTGCGACATCCGGGTCACCGACCTGGGCGTGGTGTACGACTGGCGCGACTGGGAGGCCGCCGCGGCGGCCAACCGGGGCGACGCCCGGCTCGGCACCCTGGCCGACTCCTCGATCGACTGCGTCGCCTCCGTCGGGACCGGTGCCGCCCTGGCTGCGGCCCACTCCGACGGGACCAGCGACGCGCACCTCTCGATCGAGGACTACATCGCCAGCGGCCACCTCTCGCCGTGTCCGTTGACGATCGTGGATGCCGGGGACCGCTCCGACGAGGTGATCAATGCCCTCGCCGGTGCGGAGGACGTCACTCTGGTCGTCACCGGGGTCGGCCCGGCTGCCGGCTCGGCGGACCCGGCCCTGCAGGTGGCGTACCGGATCGGCTCCACCCCGAGCGGGTGGCTCACCTCGGCCAGTACCCGCAGGGAGGGCATCGTCACCCTGCCGGACCTGACCCGGACCATGATCGACTTCACCCGGATCGACTCCGGCCCGATGGATGTTCCGGTCGACGGGACGGCGCTGGCGGTGTACGAGGACGCGATCGGGCCGGATGACCTGACCGACCACCTGAGTGGGGTGGCCGCCCTCTCCGCCAGCACTCCGCCGGTGAACATCGGGATGGGGGTCTTCGGCGGACTGCTCTTCATCGGCATGGTGCTCGGCCTGTGGCAGCGCCGGTTCCTCCCGGCGCTGGTGGTCATCACCTCGGGCACGGTCTGGCTGGCCTCGATGATGCTCACCGGGGTGGTGCCCTGGTGGCGCGCCGGGGCGCCGACGGCGGTCCTCGGGCTCACCCTGGCGGCGGTGGGGGTGGTGCTCACCGCCGGAGTGCTGTGGCTGCGGCGGGCGACCGGGCTGCCGGCCGCGGTGCTGGCAGCTCTGGTCACCACCACGGCCTTCACCCTGGACGCGGCCTCCGGTGGGCTGCTGGAGCCGGGGAGCCTGCTGAACTCGCGGCCGATCTTCGGCTGGCGGTGGTACGGCTTCGGCAATGTCACCTTCGCCGCGTACGCCGCCGCAGCGCTGTTCCTGGCCGGGTACGTCGCCCACCGACTCGTCCGGATGGACCGGCGACGCTGGGCCGCGGCGGCCGTCCTCGGGATCGGCCTGGCCGTCGTGGTGTGCGAGGGCTGGCCCTCGATGGGGGCCGACTTCGGCGGTGTCATCGGGCTCACCCCCGGAGTGCTGTGGCTGGCCGCCTCGGTGTCCGGGATCCGGTTCAGTTGGTGGAAGTGGTTGGCGGTCGCGGCGGTCACGGTGCTGGCGGTCGGCCTGATCTCGGTGCTGGACTGGCAGCGTGGTCCGGGGGCGCGCACCCACCTCGGGAACTTCGTCCAGCGGATCGTCGACGGGGACGCGATCGATGTCGTGTTCCGCAAGGCGATGGCTTCGATCGACACCATCATCTCCCCGCTCGGCATCGGGTCCCTGCTGATCAGCATCCCGCTGTGGATCGTGCTGTTCCGCCACGTACTGCCCCTGCTCGAGGACGAGTTCGTCACCCTGCGCGCCACCTCGATCGCGGCCCTGTTGACTGCGGTCCTCGGCACGGTGCTGAACGATGGCGGCATCAGCGTCTGGATCACCTTGGTCGCCGCCCACGCGGTCAGCGTCGCCTCCCTGTGGCTGTACCGCTCGGCCGCCGAAGGCCATCTGCTCTGGCGCCGCCCTACGCCGTGAGCCGGCTCAGCGCAGTGGCATGCTGGCGAGCCGGGCCAGGTTGCGCATCGCCATCGCGACCGTCAGCGGGCCGACTCGGGGTACGAAGACCGAGGCGATGTCCATGATCGAGGCATCGAAATTCTCCCGTTCCGAGACGTTCACGCAGATCACCCCGGGGCGGATCTCGTCGCCGCGCACCAACTCGAAGGACGGCGAGGGGACGCCGGTGATCACCACGTCCGCAGCCGCCAGTGCCTCGGTCCGGCCGATGTCGGAGTCGCGGACATCGTGCGCACGCCGACCGATCGCCGGCTCGAACACGACTGTCCCGCTCAGGTCGAGCGAGTACACCCGGGCCCCGTCGTTGGCCAGCATCGCCGAGAGCGGTCGGCCGACGATGTCGCTGCGGTTGATCACGCAGGCGGTGACCCCCTCCAGGGGAGCCTCGCCGCCGCTGCCGCGCATACCCGCGTGCTGGAGCAGTTTGAGGATCGCCAACGGAGTGCACGGCAGGATCGCGCGCTTGGTGTGGGCCTCGTCCAGGTGACGGGTGTTCTCGTACAGCAGCCGACTCCAGAACGAGTGCAACCCCTCGACGTCCTTGCGGGGATCGACGAACTCGCGCAGCCACCGGTCGTGGGCGGGGTCGAGCAACGGGTAGTAGAGGAAGATGCCGTCGACCGAGTCGTCCAGGTTGGCCTCGGCGATCGCCCGTTCGACGTCGGCGGGATCGACGTGGCGCACCTCCATCGTGATGCCGGTCGCCTCGGCGCCCTTGCGGGCATACCGTGCGTACGTCGCTGCCGGGCCCTCCTGCTGCCCGAGCAGCCCGAGGATGCGCAGCGACCGACCCTCCGCGGCGAGGGCGTCGACGGAGGCGCGCACCTCGGCGCGGTAGTCGGCGGCGACGGCGGACGCGTTCAGCACGGTGGCGGTCATGCGGCTCCTTCCAGGGCGGCGACGACCGCGTCCCGGCGGGTACGCAGTCCGGCGGCGGCCGCTGACGACGCACGTTCCAGGGCAGTCAGGTTGATGTCGATCGTGTGCACCGTGGCGCGCGCAGCTCCGAGCACCAGGTCACGTCCGGCGGCCACGTCGCTCACGATGGTTGCCTTCACCAAGGGCTCGACCGCGTCCGCAAGGGCGGCGGCTCCGAGGAGTGCCTCGACAAGTTCCACCGGGCGCTGGGTGGCCCCGACGGTCGCCGACTCGACGGCGGCGGACCTGCTCGCCCGTTCGGCATCGTCGCTGCGGGGCAGTCGGTAGGCGGCCATCAGCTGTTCGAAGTCGGCGACGTCGTCATCGGCCGCTCGCCGGATGCGGTCCAGGATCGTTTCGGCGCGGCGTCCGTGCTCGGTCAGGGTGTCGTCATCGGTGACCGCGATCGCCATCAGGATGAGGCCGATCCCGAACGCCCCGGAGAGGGCCGCGATCGAGCCCCCGCCCGGCGTCGGTTCGGCCGACGCCGTGCGGCGCAGCAGGTCATCGGCGCTCGCCGACCACAGACTCGTCTCCACGGAGGGCGAGGCTACCGGTACATCGGTGACCGCCCGGTGCCGCTCCCGCCGGACGACCGCGCACAAATCGCCACGACTCCCCAGATCAGGGCGCAAAGCACCAGTTGGGCCCCATTTGGGGCAGATTGTGCGCGGCTCGGTCCGATGGCGGCCCGTCCGGCACGGAGCGATAGCCTTGCCGTGTGGCAGATACAGTCGAGAAGGCCGTCCAGCAGCCCC
>JBQDIN010000065.1:0-23131 GCA_052094425.1 Propionibacteriaceae bacterium | reverse complement strand
TCCGGGTGAACTGCATCAATCCGGAACGCACCAGCACACCGATGCGCACCAAGGCGTTCGGTGCTGAACCAGAGGACTCCCTGCTCCGCTCCGAGGCGGTCGCCAGCGCGTCCCTGTCCGCGCTGCTGTCCACCCAGACCGGGCACGTGCTCGACGTACGCCGTACCGATCCGCTGGCCTCCTTCCAGACCGCGGCAGCGGCCGAGGCCACACCGGACGCCGAGACGCCGGAGTCCTGACATGAGCGACGAGTCCGACCCGGCCGTTGCATTGCCCGCAGGCCAGTACTTCTTTGCCCTGGAAGGAATCCCGGAGAACTTCGGCGGCCTGACCAAGGCGTGCCTGGCCCGGGCCCGAGCCTTCGCTCACCAGGCGAACCAGCCGGTGAGCATCCTGCTGCTGCGCGCCCGCGCCGACTACGAGCTGGAGCGCCGCGACCTCGCGGACCGCGGCCTGCTGTCGCCGCCTGCCCAGTTGCGCTACCTGCACGAGGACCTGGCCGACTGGGACTACCGGGCCGACCCGGGGGACGTCCCCGAGGCCCCGCCCGATCTCACCCCCACCCTGCTCGAACGGTCCGTCCCTCCACCCGTCGGTCTTCGGGCCAAGGCTCGGGCGCGGTGGCGCGAGTTCCGCAAGCAGGGCCCGGAGATCGCCGCCGGTGAGGTCTGGCGGGTCGACTGGCACACCCGGGGCGGCGACCTGCGGGTGCAGGACCACCACCGCAGCGACGGCACCCTCTACATGCGTCGCGAGATCCACCAGAAGGACGGCAAGGACCTCACCACCACGCTCACCCTGCACGACCGGCAACAGCGTGAACGCGATCGCTACCGGACCGTGCCGGAGCTCTCGCGGGAGTGGGTCAACCGGCTCACCGGCGACGAGCGCGCCTTCCTGGTCGTGGACGGGCAGGCCGTCGGCCAGCACCTGCGCAAGGTCCGGAACAAGAAGCGGTTCGTCTTCCAGGTGATGCACGGGACCCACATCCGGCCGCCGATCCGCATCGACGGACCGATCCGGCCGCTGCGCGCCCACATGGTCCGCGACCTGGCCGAGTGGGACGGCCTGGTGCTGCTGACCGAGTCCCAACGCCGCGACCTCGCCCTGCGCGACGGGGACCGGAGCAACCTGGTGGTGATCGGGAACCAGTCCCGTCCGCTGCCGGAGTGGCCCGATCCCGACCTGCGCACCCCCCGGACCGCCCTGGTTGTCTCCCGGCTGGTCGGCGGCAAGCGGGTCGGCCACACGATCCGCGCCTTCCGGCAGGTGGTGGACCGGGTGCCGGACGCGCAACTGATGATCTTCGGCGACGGGGAGGAGCGGACCAAGCTGGAGAAGATCGTCACGAAGCTGGGGCTGGAGTCCTCGGTCACCTTCCGGGGCCACGACCCCAAAGCGGCCGACGCCTTCCGGACCGCCACCCTGTCGGTGCTCAGTTCCGCCTGGGAGGGCCAACCGCTGGCGGTGTTGGAGTCGCTGAGCGCCGGCTGCCCGGTGGTGGCCTTCGACATCACCTACGGCCCGGCCGACATGATCACCGACGGGGTGGAGGGCCGACTCGTCCCCGACGACGACACCGACGCACTGGCCGCGGCCATCGGCGACGTGCTGTCCGACGAGGAGTTGGCCCGGACGATGAGCCGGGCCGCCTGGGAACGCTCCTTCGACTTCGACGAGGAGCACCTGGTGCAACGGTGGGCGGGCACCTTCGAGGCCTCCCTCGCGCAACGTGCCCACCGGGTGAAACTGGGCCGGGTCGGCTGGGCGGACCTCACCCGTTCCGCTGACGGCGGCACCCACCGCGTGGCGGCGACCGTACGGGCCGCGGCGACAGTGCCGAAGGCCGCCACCGGGGAGTACCGGATCAGTTGGGTGCAGGTCGATCGGGCGACCGGCACCCACCACGTCACGCCGGCCGACGCGGCTCCGACCGAGGGCACACCCGACGACGGAGAGTTCGCGTGGCGGGTGACGGGCGAGTGGCCCAGTGACCCGTTCGACCCGAATCGCACCCTGCACCTCGACCTGGTGTGGAACAACACGCATTGGCGCAGCGATCCGCTGCCGCCCGCGCCCTAGACTGCTCGAGAAGCGCCGACGGCACTCCGGCGCACACCACCGTCCGACCCCTGGAGAACCTGCATGCCGCACCCGGCTCGCGACCTTGCCCGCCGCTACCTGCCCGCACCCGCCCGACGCCGGCTGCGCGCCACGGTGGAGACTGCCCGCCGAAAGGCGGCGGAGTTCAGCCGGGGTGCGTCGGAGAAGTTGGCCGTCTCCGGTGGTCCCCAGTCGACCAGGCCCCCCTCCGCACTGCTGGACGGACTGCGCCGCGGTGAGCCCCTGCCGGATGTCCTGATGGCCGAGGTACGGGGCCTGCTGGCCGATCGCCAGGTGGCCGAGGCCACCTCGCTGGCCTTCGGCCTGCGTGAGCGCCCCGAGTCCGCCGACCTGGGTCACCTCGCCACCGGTGTGGTGGCCTGCCACGGAGGGTTCTACGACCTCGCCTGGGCGCAGTTCCGGCAGGTCCCGACCGCGTTGTGGGGACGGCTGGCACCGGGCGAGTTCGCCCGATCCGGGCTGATGGTGTCCGACCGTACGGAGGTCCTGGCCCGGATCGGCGAACTGGTCGAGGAAGCCCCCGCCGAGGTCGAGGGTCGCCACTGGTGGCAGGTCCTCAAGCCCGTCTTCGGAGCCGAGGAGACCGACCTCGCCCGCCGCGTGTACGCGCGGATGGTGGAGCAGATCAACGCCGGGAAGGGCGCCGGCGCGAAGGCGGGCCGCAACTGGATCCGGCACTGGATCGACCGCGAGGCCGACTCGCCGTCCGCGCCCGCCGTACCGGACGGCCGCGTCTCCTTCGGTGTCGTCGACTACGGCCACCCCGACCGCGCCGGCGCCTCCCGCAACATCGGCGACCACGTCCAGACCCTGGCCTCATTGGGCCACGTGGTCCGCCACCAGGGCCTGGGGTACCACGGCAACCAGGACTTGGTGGACCTGATGGACCAATTGCGGGCCCGGGTCCGCCCCGAGTTGGCCCGCACGGACGTCTCGGCCGACGTCCAGGTGATCACCATCGACCGGGACGCATCGGCGTACAACACCATTCCGCCGAACACCTGGACGATCGCCTTCGGCTGGTTCATGCACGCCATCTACGGGATGCGGTTCGGCTTCCCGATGCACGACAACCTGCTGCCGATCTTCGTGTCATTCCACTGCAACCAGCGCGGCCTGCTCACCCCGGAGGCGATCGAGTACCTGAAGAGGTTCGGACCGATCGGCTGCCGGGACTGGACCACCGTCGACATCCTGCTGTCCGTGGGCGTACCCGCCTTCTTCAGCGGCTGCCTGACCACGACGGTGAGTACGGTCTTCGGCGACATCGCCGACTTGGCCCCGGCGGACGCACCGGTGGGCTACTCCGACGTGCCGGAGTCCCGCGCACCGGCCGGAACCGAGATCTTCAAGCACACCAGGGAGAAGATCCGCTTCACCCCCTTCACCACCAACATGTACGACGCGGTCGACATGCTCGAGGGGTTCCGGCGCAACCACTCCAAGATGGTCACCTCGCGGCTGCACTGCTACCTGCCGGTCCGTTCCCTGGGGGTGCCGGTCGAGTTCGAGCCGAAGAATCGTGCCGACGTACGCTTCGCCGGTCTGATCGACATCACCGACGCCGAGTTCGAGGCGATCCGAACCGGGATCATCGCCAAGTTGGAGCGAGTGACCGAGGCGATCTTCGCCGGCGCCGACGCCGACCAGGTGTACGCGCTGTGGCGCGACCTGACCGCCGCGGACGTGGCCGCCGCCGAGGAGCGTCGCGCCCGCAAGGATCCCCTCCCCGCCCCCGACCCGGACGCCCGCCGCGAGGCAGCGGAGGCCGCCGCGGCCGTCACCCGGTTCGGTTCCGAGCCCGCCGCGGATGCGGTGGACGTGGCGGTCTGGCTGCCGGCAAAGCGTTCCCTCGCCCTGGAGACGCTGGTCTCCTCGGTCCTCGAGTCCAGCAGCCGTCCGCTGCACGTGCACCTGCTCGCGCGGCACGAAGCCTCCAGCGAGGCCGCGGCGCTGGCGGGCCGGTGGCCGGACCTGGCCGTGTCCCTGGTCCGCACCGACGAGGTGGGGGCCTCCGTCCGGCTGGAGAACGGCAACGAGCCGGGCGGCCGGACGATCGACCGGCTGTTGCTCTGCGACCTGTTGCCCGGGGTGGACCGGGCGGTGTTGCTGCCGGTCGAGTCGGTCGTGCTGGACGACGTGGCCGAGCTGGCCGAGCTGGACCTCGCCGGGCAGACCTTCGCAGCCGGTCCGACCCCCGGTGCCCAGGCCAGCGGGTTCCTCGTGGTCCACAAGGCCGCCCTGCGGTTGCGCGCGAAGACGAAGTCCGCGGCCGAACTGCGCCGCCGGATGCATGCCACCCACGTCTTCGACTTCGACGCGTTCAACATCGACGTCCTGGTGCTCGACCTGGCGAAGTTGCGGGACGAGTCCTTCGTCGACACCGTCCTGCCGCTGTTGCCGGAGTTCGGTCTCAATGACCGGGAGGCCCTGCACTACCTCGCTGGGCCGAACCACGCCGCCCTGCCGCGTCGGTGGGCCGTGATCCCGACCCGGATGGCCGAGGACTCAGCCGCCCTGCTGCACTGGGCGGACTCGGTGAAGCCGTGGCAGCAGTGGGCCACGCCCGGACGCGACCAGTGGCGTACCCGCGCCGATCGGTTGACCGGCGGGAAGTAGGCGCGGCCAGGCTGACCCCACGGCGGCACGGGTCCTCCCGCTGGCATCCCTGAGTCACCCCTGACCGGTCCAGTGGAGGGGGCGATTCCGGCCGTTCGGTAGGGCACAGTGGAGGGAGGACAGCGGATCGCTGCCCTCCCCACGAAAGGAACCACCATGGCCGCCAGCCTCGTCCGCCCGCGCAACGACCGGATGATCGCCGGAGTCTGCTCCGCGATCGGTCGTCGCTTCGGCATCTCCGCCAACGTCGTACGGCTGATCTTCGTCCTGAGCTGCTTGATCCCCGGACCGCAGTTCCTGATCTACGTCGCCGGTTGGGTCCTGATCCCGCAGGACTGACCCACCCTGATCCTCCCCTGGCCCGTGCCGCACCTCGCGGCCCGGGCCAGACCCTTGTCCAAACCCCTGTCCACGTACACTTCGACACTGTGCCGAGGTGCATTCAGACGATGCCGTTGGGTGATGGGACGATCGAGAGTGAGCAGCGTTGAGTGAGCAGGACATCGGCTTCGTCGTGGTCGGAGCATTCTTCGTCGCCATCGGACTGCTGCTGATCCCGCTGTTCCTCCGCCGCCGCAAGGACGAGATCTTCGTCGGCATCCCGGCCGGGATGGTGCCCGCCCCGGGACAACAGGTCAAGACCACTCGGGTGTCCGGATCCCGCCAGCACTACACCGGCCCGATCGCGGTCAGCTTCACCCCGCCGGACGGTGTCGGGCCGGGGGTGGTCGGTACCGTCGTCGACGGCGAGGCGCACCTGCACGACGTGACCGCGATGCTCGTGGGCCTGGCGGTCCGCGGCCACCTGCGGATCTCCGAGGTGGACACCTCGAATCGGAACCCGAAGCCGGACCAGAAACTCCGCAAGAAGGACTGGGAGTTGATCTCCAACCCCCACCCGCCGGCGGACCCGTTGTCGGCACCCGAACAGAAACTGATGCAGGAGTTGTTCGGCACCCGATCGGTGGTGCGACTGTCCGCCTTGACCGCGCGGTTCGCCCATGACCTGCGCGAGACCCAGCTCGGGCTCTACCGCGAGGTGATCGATCGCGGCTGGTACCGCAAGCATCCGCGCAAGCGCGGCTGCCGACTGCGCGCCCTCGCCATCCCGATCATCGCGATCGGGCTGTTCCTCACCCTCGGCGCGCTGGTGTCGGACAGCAGCACGGCGCTGGGCCCCGCCGCCCCGATCGGCCTGACGACCCTCGGCATCATCCTCTTCGTGCTGGGTCGCGGCCGTGCACCCCGGACCGCCCTCGGTACGGCCTACCGGATCCAGGCTCTCGGGTTCCGGGAGTACCTCGCCACGGCCGAGGCGCCCCAGATCCGCTTCGAGGAGGCGGCCCAGATCTTCAGCCGCTACCTGCCGTACGCCATCGTGTTCGGGCTCGCCAAGGAGTGGGCCAAGGTGTTCAAGGACGTGGTGGCTCGCGCCGAGCGTGCGGGCGCCACCGACCTGGTCTTCGACCTGACCTGGTTCGACGGCGTCTACCTGGCCTTCGAGGCCGGCAGTGCGGTGATGGAGCTCGGTGCGCTGGCGCTCGACGCAGGCGACCTCGCCGGTTCGGTCGGCGACCTCGGCGACGCGGTGGGTGCGCTCGGGGACGGGTTGCAGGGCTTCGCCTCCGGTGTGGGCGACTTCGTCGGAGCCGGCGACTTCCTGGGCGGGATCGGCGACGCCTGCGGCGATCTCGACGGCTGCGACATCGGCTGCATCGACTTCTGACGCTGCGTCCCCCGTGCGAGGTCAGGAGAAGTCGATGTCGCCCAACCAGTTCTCCGCGATCTGGTCCACGGTCCACGGAAGGCTCACCGCACTCGCCCCGCGGCGCAGCACCCAGGAGGCCTCCGCTCCCGAATCCGCGTCCTCCGCCACCACGGACACATACCGGCCGTCAGACACCGCCGGAACCGCCTGAAAGAGCCCCGATCCCTCCCGTTCCTCCCGGACGGCATGGGTGTCGTGGAACACCACGAGGGCATCGCCGTCCAGCAGGCCGAGGTTCTCCTCGGAAATCACCGGGTCCTCGGTGAACTCCTGCCCGAGCGGATTCGGGGCGAAACCGAGGCGGTTGATGACCCCTCGACCGTCCCCCCGGCCACCGAGTAGTACTCCATCCCGTAGTCGGTGTAGTCGTAGGCAATGGTCATGGTCCTGCCCTCGAACTCGGGGTGCGCCTCGGCCGCGCCGTCGATCGTCCGTTCGGCTTCGGCGATGATCTCCTGCGCGGCGGCCCCGAGGTCGAGGGCATCACCGATCAGCTGCTGGGTGTCCTGCCACTCGAACTTGTCCCCGTCCACCAGTTGCTCCGCCTCCAACACCGGCGAGATCGCGGCGAGCTTGTCGAAGTCACCCTGCTCCTCGATGAAGTTCACGGCGATGATCAGGTCCGGGGTCGACGCGGCGATTCCCTCGAAGTTGAGCGGATCGCTCCGGGTGGCGGTGTCCACGACCTCGATCCGAGACATCCACTCCACATCACGCCAAGGCCACTCGACGGCTTCCCCGAGGGTGTAGACCGGTGAGGCGCCGAGTGCCTGCATCGCATCGAGATTGGCCGAGAACCCGACCACGGCGACCCGCTCCGGTCGCTCCTCCAGAACGGTCTCCCCGGCCCAGGTCCGCAGCGTGAGCGGATATTCGGTCGTACCCTCCGCCGGCGGAAGAAGGCTGTCAGAGACCGCGTCACCGGAGGGCTCGTCCGCGGTCGCCACACAGCCGGTCAGCGTGAGCGCCGCCACCACGGCTGCGACCAGCAGCCCCTTCGTCCGACGCGGGCGGGTCGTAGCGCTCGATCCAGCTGCAGTGGTCATGGATTCCTCTCGAAGGTGCGCGGTTGGCACCCGGAGAGGCACCGAGAGTATCTTAGGGGAGGCTACCCTTGCTCGACAGTCGGGACCATCGTGGGCTCGGTTCAGCGGCCGTAGCGGTCTGGACGCTCCCAGGGCCAGTCGGCGGTGATCCAGGCGTTGACGGCGTCGGCCAGCCGGGTGTCGAGTTCGGCCCGGTCGGCCCGTACCCAGGACTGGACGCTGACGTCGTGGTCGTCGGTCGCCGGTGTCGGATAGAGGTAGACGCACCCGATGACGTCGCCGTCGTCCGGGTCGAGCACGGTGAACGTGAATCCCTTGCCCGCAACGAAATCGGCCGCATGGCGTTCCAGATCGGCCAGGTTGCGCTCGAGCGACATCCCGTCCGGCGGCGGCCAGCTGCCGTCCGGGTATCCCGGAGTGGCCCGGATGTGCTCGACGCTGGACATCCAGGCCGCCCGGTCCGACTCGTTGTGCTGTGGCCCGAGCGGCTCCAGCCGGAACTGATCAGTGACCGGGGAGGTCGGCGGATCGAACCCGACCGGTACGAATGGCTGCGAATCCATGACTGGATCCTAACCAGCGCTGGCGACGGTGCAATCGGTTAAGTTCCGGGCCGGACCGACGGTCTGCTGCCGACCGTCCGAACCGTGATCAATTCGGCTCAGAGCACCTGTCCGGGGCGATAGGCCGCGGACTCGGGGTGCCGACCGGCGAGCTCGTCGATCCTGGCGGTCAGCGCCACCACCTGACTGCGGGCGCTGCCGGAGAGCGCCAACGGTTCGGTGACCAGTGCCTCCAGGGTGGCCAGGTCGAGACCGAGCCGCGGGTCCTCGGCGAGCCGTTCCAGCAGGTCGTTTCGGGCCAGTCCCTGCTCGCGCATCTCGAGGGCGACCGCGACCGCATGCTCCTTGATCGCCTCGTGGGCCTGCTCCCGCCCGACCCCGGTGCGTACGGCCGCCATCAACACCTTGGTGGTGGTCAGGAACGGCAGGTAGCGCTGCAGTTCGGTCTCGATCACGGCCGGGAAGGCACCGAAGTCCTCCAGCACCGTCAGGAAGGTCTCGAACAGACCGTCGAGGGCGAAGAACGCGTCCGGGAGCGCGACCCGACGCACCACGGAGCAGGACACGTCCCCCTCGTTCCACTGGTCCCCCGCCAGCTCGCCGACCATCGACACGTACCCGCGGATGATCACCGACAACCCATTGACCCGTTCACAGGAACGGGTGTTCATCTTGTGCGGCATGGCGCTGGAACCGACCTGTCCGGGACGGAATCCCTCCGTCACCAACTCGTGTCCGGCCATCAGCCGGATCGAGGTGGCCACGTTGGACGGGGCCGCGGCGGTCTGGGCGAGGGCGGTGACGACGTCGTAGTCGAGGGAGCGCGGGTACACCTGGCCGGTGCTGACGAAGGTGTGGGAGATTCCGAGGTGGTCGGCGATCCGCTGCTCGAGTTCGGTCAGCTTCTGCTCGTCCCCGCCGAGCAGGTCGAGCATGTCCTGGCTGGTGCCGACCGGCCCCTTGATGCCGCGCAGCGGGTAACGCGTCATCAGCTCCGTGACTCGTTCGTGGGCGATCAACAACTCGTTCGCCGCCGTCGCGAACCGCTTGCCCAGGGTGGTGATCTGGGCCGCCACGTTGTGGGAGCGGCCAGCCATCGCGGTGTCGGCGTACTCGGCGGCGAGCCGACCGAGTTGCACCAGGACGGTGACGATCCGGTCGCGGACGATGCCGAGGCCGGAGACCACCTGCAGCTGCTCGACGTTCTCGGTCAGGTCACGCGAGGTCATCCCCTTGTGCACGTGCTCGTGGCCGGCGAGGGCGTTGAACTCCTCGATCCGCGCCTTCACGTCGTGCCGGGTGACCTTCTCCCGCTCGGCGATCGAGGCCAGGTCGACCTGCTCCAGGACGGCTCGGTAGTCGTTGATCACCTGGTCCGGATCGGCTCCGCCGAAGTCCACCCCGAGGTCTCGCTGGGCAGCCAGGACGGCCAACCACAGTTGGCGTTCGAGGATGATCTTGTGCTCGGGCGACCACAGATCGCGCATCGCCGAAGACGCGTAGCGGTTGGCCAGAACGTTCGGAACAGATGCTGCGGGAACAGATGCTGCGGGATCGGACACGTCAGGCCTCCTCGGTGACGGCGGCCGGCGACTGGTTCGCGGCCTGCTCGGCGATGTCGTTGCGATGGAAGGATCCGGCCAGTCGGATCCCGGAGATCCGGTCGTACGCGGCCCGGCGAGCGGCCGCCAGGTCGACCCCCCGGCCCACCACGGCCAGCACCCGACCTCCGGCCGAGACCACCCGCCCCTGGTCGTCCAGGGCGGTTCCGGCGTGGATGACCCGGCTGCCATCGGTGTCGTCCTCGGCATCGAGCCCGTCGATCACCCCGCCCTTCACGGGCGTGCCGGGATACCCCTCGGCTCCCAGCACCACCGCAACAGCAGACTCCGCTCTCCATTGCAGGGCGGGGACCTCGGCCAGTCGGCCGGTAGCGGCGGCCAGCAGCACCTGGGCCAGTGGGGACTCCAGCAGGGACAGCAGCGGCTGCGTCTCCGGATCGCCGAACCGGGCGTTGAACTCGATCACTCGGACGCCTTGGGAGGTGAGCGCCAGGCCGGCGTACAGCAGTCCGACGAACGGGGCCCCCCGGCGCGCCATCTCGTCGACGGTGGGTTGGATGACGGTGGCGACGACCTCGTCCACCAGCCCCTCGGGGGCCCAGGGCAGCGGGGTGTAGGCGCCCATCCCCCCGGTGTTCGGCCCGGTGTCGCCGTCACCCACCCGCTTGAAGTCCTGGGCCGGCTGGAGCGGGCGGACGACGGTGCCGTCGGAGATGGCGAACAGGCTCACCTCGGGACCGTCCAGGAACTCCTCGATCACCACCGATCCGCAGGCCCCCGCGTGCGCCTCAGCCGCCGCCCGGTCCGCGGTGACGAGCACCCCCTTGCCGGCGGCAAGCCCGTCGTCCTTGACCACGTACAACGCCCCGAAGGCATCCAGAGCGGCCGTCACCTGGTCCGCGGTCTCGCACAACCGAGCGTCCCCGGTCGGCACGCCCGCGGCCCGCATGACCTCCTTGGCGAAGGCCTTGCTGCCCTCCAGCCGGGCGGCCGCCGCGGAGGGTCCGAAACAGGCGATCCCGGCCGCGCGTACGGCGTCCGCGACGCCGGCGACCAGTGGGGCCTCCGGGCCGATCACAACCAGGTCAGCGGCCACCTGTCGGGCCAGCGCAGTGACGGCCGCAGCGTCGTTCGCATCCACCGGGTGGTTGGTCGCGAAGGCGGCGGTTCCCGGATTGCCGGGGGCGACATGGACGGCTTCCACCGCCGGGTCGGCATGGACGGCCAGCGCCAGCGCGTGCTCGCGTCCGCCGGACCCGATCAGCAGGACAGTCAGGGGTGTGGTCACGGGCCAACATCCTATCGAGGGGGGCCGCGGGCGCGCACCGCGCGGGGGCGACTGGTACGACTGCCGGACCAAGGACCCCCGGCCGCACAGGCGGACGCAACGGTCGCCGAAGGAAGCATCGCTTGTCGAAGCAAGCACTAGGGTGAGCCGATGGAGGTGGCGATGCGACGAGGGACGAACCTGCCGCGGGTCGGGGACTACAACCAACGGGTGATCCTCGACTGCATCCGCCGACGACCGGACGGGGTCAGCCGGGTCGAGATCGCCGAGCTCACTGGCCTGTCCCCCCAGACGGCGTCCAACGTCACCCGCCGATTGCTGGACGCCGACCTGATCATGGAACTCGGTCGGCACCGCAGCGGTCCGGGCAAACCGCGCACCCTGCTCGCGATGAACCCGACCGGGACACACGCGGTGGGGGTGCACCTCGATCCGCTGGTGGTCACGGCCGTCCTCACCAACGCCCGCGGTGAGGTGCTGGAGCGGGCCCAGCGCAAGGTCCCGCGCCAGCACCGCCCGCGCACCGTGATCAACCAGATGACCACCCTGGTCGAGAAGTTGATCACTGACTCCGCGGTTCCCCGAGCCCGAGTGGCCGGCGTCGGCCTGGCCGCGCCGGGCACCGTGGACATGGAGGCCGGTGTGATCAACCCGCCCCTGCTGTCCGGCTGGAAGGACATCGGCGTCCGGTCTGCACTGAGCGAGACCCTCGACCTCCCGGTGCTGCTGGACAAGGACGTCGCCGCGGTCGCCGGGGCTGAGGTCTGGATGCAGGAGCGGGCCGCCGGAGCCACCTTCCTGTTCTGCTACCTGGGCACCGGAGTCGGCATCGGGCTGGTCAGCCGCGGCGAGGTGCAGCGGGGCACGTCCAACAATGTCGGCGAGATCGGCCACCTGATCGTGGACAGCCGCGGGCCCTTGTGTGACTGCGGTTCCCGGGGATGCCTCGGAGCCTGCTGCAGTCCGGCCCACCTGGTCACCCGGGCCCTCGCGGCCGGGGTGTTGACCGATCCGGTGGACCTGGACGACCCGCATGCGGTGGACCGGGCCTTCACCGAACTGTGTGCCCAGTCCAGCGCCGGCAACAGCCGGGCCCGAAGGATCCTCGACACGCTCGCCCGGCAGGTGGCCCGCGGAATCGCGGTGCTGACCGACCTGGTCGACGCGGACGAAGTCGTGTTCGGCGGCCCGGCCTGGGAGCGGCTCCGCCCGCGCTTCCTGGAGATTGTGCCCCGCCACCTCGCTGACCGGGCCACCCTGCGCACGGTGCATCCGGTCCGGGTCCGCTCGACCCGGTTCGGAGCCGACGTGGGCGCGATCGGCGCCGCCACCCTGATCCTGGACGACGCCTTCTCCACCCAACCCGCATTGGTGCTGCTCCAGCCCTGACCACAACGTCTCCGTGGGAGATCCACCACGTGCCACAGAAACGGGGCCTCCAGCCAGCCTTTCGCACCGCGCGAGGTGGATTTCCTGCGTACTCGCCGCGAACCGCCCAGACCCGAACCCCGGTCCACGCAAGCGACCAGCGGACTGGGATTCGGCCACGCTCATCCTCTGGCCGGTCGACATAACATCTCCTGAGCGGCGCGAGAATGCGTTCCCGCGGGAAGGTGTCACCGGCCTGCACCTGATAGGCGTCGAGCACGCGGGCGAGCGCTCGCAAGATCGCGCGTATGGGCGAAGGCAGCGCTCAAGGATCATCGGCACTGTCACAGGACCGGGATGAGTCGGTCGCCGCGGCGCTTCGCAATCACTTCCTTCCGCTCGAGGCGGTCCAACACATCGTCCAGCGGTACGGCGGTGTCGGCGAACCGGACGCGAAGGGCGGATTCCTCGATCGCAGTCCTATACGGCTCCCCGTCCGACAGTGCGAAGAAGTCCCGCCGGGCATGGGCGACGGCCACTCGGTCTTGACCACGAGATACTCGTCCGCACCGGGCGCGTCACGGAGCAGGCCGAGTACGGAGATCGGTTCCGCGTCGTCGCCCAGGTCAACCCCGGACAGTGCAATGAGCGCAGTCGCATCCGACAGTTCCTCGAAGCCGTTCAGTCTCAGGTTCCCACGTCACCACGAACATCAACGCACGATCGATTGACGAACTACCAGCCCGCAAGCCGACCCCTTGACAACTATTAGTCCATCAAATGTACTAACTAGCACGCCCACCCGAACACAGGAGTTCCGATGCGCCGACGTACCTTCCTATCCGCCACCGCGGCGGCCAGCACCATCCCGCTGGTCGGTTGCGGGAACGATTCCGGAGGGGGCTCGGGCAGCGGGACGATCAAGGTCGCCTACCAGAAGTTCGGCAACTTCACCCAGGCGGACGAACTCTTCAAGGACGTGAAGAAGTCCTTCGAGGAGGCCAACAGCGGTTCCACCCTCGAGCTCGTGCCGATCGAGGCCAGCCAGAACGACTACTTCACCAAGCTGGCCCTGATGAATCGCTCCCCCTCCACCGCCCCCGACGTGATGTACGAGGACACGTACATGATCAGGTCGGACGTGGGCGCCGGTTACCTGCAGCCGATCGATGACCACCTGGACGGGTGGGCAGACTGGGAGAAGTTCGCCGAGAACGCGAAGGTGGCCGGGCAGGGCGACGACGGCTTGGTGTACGGCATTCCGATGGGCACCGACACCCGCGGACTCTGGTTCCACAAGGAGATCCTGTCCAAGGCTGGGCTACCCGAGGATTGGCAGCCGACGACCTGGGACGAGCTCCTCGAGGCCGCCCGGGAGATCAAGTCCAAGGTGCCCGACGTGATCCCGTTCAACATCTACTCCGGCAAGCCGATGGGTGAGGGATCGGTGATGCAGGGCTTCGAGATGCTCCTGTACGGGGTCGAGGGCGGCACCCTCTACGACACCGACCAGGGCAAATGGGTTCTGGGTGCACAAGGGTTCAAGGACTCCCTCGACTTCATCCGGACGGTCTTCACCGAGGAACTCGGCCCGACCCCGCAGCAGGCGCTGGACAGCAATGTCGGCAGCACGGTGGGCGGGGAGTGGCTGCCGGACGGCAAACTGGGCATCGCCCTGGACGGCAGCTGGATGCCCGGCACCTGGCTGGAGGACGGCGCGGCACCGTGGCCCGAGTGGTCGGAGAAGATGGGCGCCGCCGCGATGCCGACCCAGACCGGCGCCGAACCGGGCCAGATCAGCATGTCCGGCGGCTGGACCCTGGCGATGGGTGCGAACTGCGAGGAGCCCGACCTCGCCTTCCAGGTGATGTCCCTGGCCCTGGACAAGGAACACTCCCTCGCCTTCGCGATCAGCAACTCCCAGATCGCCGTCCGCGAGGACGTGGCCGCCGATCCCAGCTACCTCGAGTCCAACCCCACAGTGGAGTTCTTCTCCGACCTGGTGGAGGTCACCCAGTTCCGTCCGGCCACCGCGGACTACCCGAACATCTCCAACGCGATCATGGTCGCGATGGAGTCGGTGATGACCGGCAAGACGTCCCCGGAGGAGGCTGCCGCCACGTACGACCAGGCGGTGGTGGACCAGGTGGGCGAGGACCAGACTGTTGCCGGCTGAGGTCGCCGTACCCACCGCACCCCCACCGACCCGACGTCGCACCGGCCGTGCGGGTCGGAGTGTCGGCCGCGCGCTGCCGCTGTTGCCGGCGGTCGTGCTGCTGGCGCTGTTCATGCTCGGTCCGGTGGTGTGGTCCTTCTACGGGTCCTTCACCAACTCCGCGCTGACCGGGCCGGATGCCCTGAACCCGCGTTTTGTCGGACTGCAGAATTACCGCAACCTGCTGACCGACCCCGACTTCGCGAAGTCGATCATCCTCACCGTCGTGTTCGTGTTCGCCTCGGCGATCGTCGGGCAGAACGTCCTCGGCCTGCTGATCGCGATCCTCCAGCGGAACACCCATGCCGCGGTTCGGGCCGTGGTGGGCACCTTCGTGGTCGGTGCCTGGGTGCTGCCCGAGATCGTCGCCGCCTTCACCATGTACGCCTTCTTCACCGACGGCGGCACCCTCAGCAACGCCCTCGCCGCGCTCAACCTGCCGGCGGTCAATTTCCTCTACGACCACCCGATGGCCTCGGTCATCCTGGCCAACATCTGGCGCGGCACCGCCTTCTCGATGATGGTCTACGCCGCCGCCCTCACCGACGTCCCGCCGGAGATCACCGAGGCGGTCGAGGTGGACGGGGCCAGTCGCTGGCAGTCCTTGCTGCACATCACCCTGCCGATGATCCGCCGCAGCATCTCCACCAACCTGATGCTCACCACCCTGCAGACCCTGTCGGTGTTCACCTTGATCTACGTGATGACTGCCGGGGGGCCGGGCACCGACTCCTCCACCCTGCCGATCCTCGCGTACCAGCAGGCCTTCAAGTTCTCCGCGGTCGGCTACGGGACCGCGATCGCCACCGTCATGTTGCTGATCGGCGCCGTGTTCTCGATCATCTACATCCGCCTGTTGCGGCCGGAGGTGGACTGATGTCGAACGCCACGATGGCGCAGCGTACGTCGATCGCAGCACCCCGCGGTCGAGGGATGCGGGCCTGGTCCACGCTCTGCCTGGTGCTGATCGGAGCCGTCTTCGTGCTGCCGTTGGTGTGGCTGGTGCTCGCCTCCCTGGACCGCAACGCGACCCTCTCCACCAAGCTCCCCAGCGCCTGGACGCTGACCAACTTCACCGAGGTGCTCACCCCCGAGCAGACCCTCGTCCCGCTGGCCAACTCCGCGATGCTGTCGGCCGGATGCGGACTGTTCACCGTGCTCGCCGCCGTACTGGCGGCCTACCCGTTGTCGCGCTACCGGATGCGGTGGAACAAGCCCTTCCTGTACGGGGTGCTGTTCGGCACCTGCCTGCCGATCACCGCGATGATGGTCCCGGTGTACGGCCTGTTCGTCCGGCTCAACCTGCTCGACTCGCTCGCCGGCACGATCTTCTTCCTGGCCGCCACCTCGCTCCCGATGGCGATCTTCATGATGAAGAACTTCATGGACTCGGTCCCGATCTCGCTGGAGGAGGCGGCGTGGACCGACGGCGCCTCGGCGATGCAGACCTTGACCCGGGTCGTGGTGCCCCTGATGCGGCCCGGCATCGCAGTGGTGTTCATCTTCGTCTTCGTCCAAGCCTGGGGGAACTTCTTCGTCCCGTTCATCCTGCTGCTCAGCCCGGACAAGCTGCCTGCGGCGGTCAGCATCTTCAACTTCTTCGGCCAGTACGGCACGGTGGCGTACGGCGGGCTGGCGGCCTTCTCGATGCTCTACTCGATCCCCGTACTGGTCCTCTACGTGTTCGTCCAGCGGGTGCTGGGCGGCTCGTTCGCGATGGCCGGCGCGGTCAAGGGCTGATCCGCGCCACCCGAACGCCCGATCTCCGACAGACTTCTCACACCGCCCCTCGACATCCAACCGCCCCGACATCCGACCGCCTCGACATCCAACTGCCCAGGAGAGTGACTCCCCTTGCACAACGACGCCGCCCTCGTCATCCACCGCGTCAACCGGTTCGTGTCCGAGCGGTTGGAGCCGGCCTTGCACCGACGTCGATCACCGCTCCAGGTGACCCTCTGGCAGGCGCCGGGTGAACCGGTGCCCTTCGCCGAGGCCGTGAGCCAGGAGTTCACCCCGTTCACCTTGGGAACCCCCTGGGGGTATCCGTGGAGCACCAACTGGTTCCACATCACCGGGCAGGTCCCGACCGAGTGGGAGGCGGACCAGGACCTGCCGGTCGAGGTGGTCGTCGACCTCGGCTTCACCCGCAGCCAACCGGGCTTCCAGGCCGAGGGCACGGCGTGGACACCGGACGGCGTGATCATCAAGGGCATCGAGCCCCGCAACGATCACGTCCCGGTCACCGCCGGCCCGGGAGGACTGATCGACTTCTACGTCGAGGCCTCCTCCAACCCGAGCTTCGACGCCGACTGGCGGACCCCCACCCCGCTCGGCGATCGGGCCACTGCGGGCACCGACCCGATCTACACACTGCGCGCGGTCGACGTGGCCCAGCGCGACCTCGTGGTGTGGGAACTCGTCCAGGACGTGGCCGCTCTGTCCGGCCTGATGCACGCCTTGGGTGCGGAGTTGCCGCGCAGGCACGAGATCCTGCGCGGGCTGGAGGACCTGCTCGACACCCTCGACCCGCACGACATCGCCGGGACCGCCGCGACCGGACGGGCCGCGATCGCCCCGCTGCTCGCCGCCCCCGCCCACGCCAGCGCGCATCGGCTGCACGCGGTCGGCCACGCGCACATCGACTCGGCCTGGCTGTGGCCGACCCGCGAGACCGTCCGCAAGTGCGCTCGGACCTTCTCGAACGTGTTGGACCTGATGGATGAGGACCCGGACTTCACCTTCGTCTGCTCCTCCGCCCAGCAGTACGCCTGGGTGCAGGAGCACTACCCGGAACTGTTCGAGCGGATCCGGGCCCGGGTCGCCGAGGGCCGGTTCGTCCCGGTCGGCGGGATGTGGGTCGAGTCCGACACCAACCTGCCCGGTGGCGAGGCGATGGTGCGCCAGTTCGTTGCCGGCACCGGCTACTTCCTGTCCGAGTTCGGGATCGAGGCGCCCGAGGTGTGGCTGCCGGACTCGTTCGGCTACTCGGGCGCATTGCCGCAGATCGTCCGAGAGGCGGGCAAGGAGTTCTTCCTGACCCAGAAGATCTCCTGGAACGACACGAACAGAATGCCGCACCACACCTTCGACTGGGAGGGCATCGACGGCACCCGTGTGTTCACCCACTTCCCGCCGGTCGACACGTACAACTCGGTGCTCTCGGGTGAGGAGTTGGCCCGGGCCCAGCGCCAGTACGCGGAGAAGGGCCGGGCGAACACCTCCCTGGTCCCGTTCGGGTACGGCGACGGGGGTGGCGGGCCGACCCGCGAGATGGTGGCCGCGGCACACCGTACGGCCGACCTCGAGGGGTCCCCCCGAGTGGAGCTGTCCACCTCGACCGACTTCTTCGAGACCGCTCGGACGGAGTACTCGAACCCACCGGTGTGGTCGGGCGAGATGTACCTGGAGTACCACCGCGGCACCTACACCTCCCAGCACCGCACCAAGGCCGGCAACCGGCGCAGCGAACACCTGCTGCGGGAGGCTGAACTGTGGGCGGCCACCGCGACGGTACGCACCGGCTCCCCGTACCCGAGGGAGGAGTTGGAGCGGATCTGGCGACTCGTGCTGCTGCAGCAGTTCCACGACATCCTGCCCGGCTCGTCGATCGCCTGGGTGCATCGCGAAGCCGAGCGGAACTACCTGGCGGTGGCGGCCGAGCTGGAGGAGTTGATCATGGACTCGCTGGGTACCCTGGCCGGGAACGGCAACGAATCGTACGTGGTCAACGCCGGCCCGCTGCCGGTCGGATCGGTGCCGGCGATGGGCGCCGCGATCGCCGAGCCGACCATCGGTGGCGTGTCGGTCACCCCGGCCGCGGACGGGTGGTTGCTGGAGAGCGACCGGCTGCGCGTCCGGGTCGACGCCGACGGGCTGATCCGCTCCGTCCTCGATCTGGCCGCCGATCGCGAGGTGCTGGACACCAACCGGACGTCCGGGCTGTTGCAGGTGCACCGCGACACCCCGAACCAGTGGGACGCGTGGGACATCGACCGGCACTACCGCCACGTCGTCACCGACCTGACCGAGGCCGACGAGATCACCGTGATCGAGGACGGATCCGAAGCGGGCTTGGAGATCCGTCGCAGTGTCGGGTCCTCCACCATCGTCGAGCGGCTCACCCTGTCCCCCGGTCGGGCCGCGGTCGACCTGGACTTCACGGTCGACTGGCACGAGCGGCAGAAGCTGCTCAAACTCGCCTTCGCCGTGGACGTACACGCCGACCGGGCCACTTCCGAGATCCAGTTCGGCCACCTGCACCGGCCCACCCACGCGAACACGTCCTGGGACTCCGCCCGCTTCGAGACCGTCGCCCACCGTTGGGTGCACGTCGCCGAACCGGGCTACGGGGTGGCCTTGGCCAACGACTGCACCTACGGCTACGACATCACCCGGGACACACGGGATGCGGGGGGCACCACGACCACGATCCGGGCCTCCCTGCTCCGGGCACCGTTGTTCCCGGATCCGGATGCCGACCAGGGCGAGCACCGGCTGCGGTTCAGCTTGGCAGTCGGCGCGGAGATCGCCGATGCGGTGGCCGCGGGGTACCGGCTCAACCTCCCCCTGCGTACGGTCACCGGCGCCGAGCCGATCCGCCCGCTGGTCCACGTCGACAACCCGGCTGTGCTCGTCGAGGCGGTCAAGCTGGCCGAGGACGGTTCCGGGGACGTGGTGGTGCGGCTCTACGAGGCTCACGGTGGGCGCGCCCGGGCGATCGTCACCGCTGACTTCGACCACGCGGCGGTGATCAGGACCGACCTCCTGGAGCGACCAGTCGATTCCTCGGTCACGCCGGAGGATCAGGCTGCTGCCGCCGTCCTGGCACTCCGCCCGTTCCAGCTCGTCACCCTGCGCTACCGCCGCCCCTGAGGCGGGACGACTCAGAGCAGGTCGTGCAGGGTGATCGTCTGTTCCCGGGAGGGTCCGACACCGATGCCGGAGATCCGGGTGCCGATCAGTTCCTCGAGGCGGCGTACGTAGGCCTGGGTGGTGGCCGGGAGGTCGGCGAACTCACGGCAGCCGGAGATGTCCTCGGTCCAGCCCTCGAGCTCCTCGTAGATCGGGGTGGCGTGGTGGAAGTCGCTCTGCGAGACCGGCATCGTGTCGTGCCGGACGCCGTTCACGTCGTAGGCGACACACACCGGGATCTTCTCCCAGCCGGTGAGGATGTCGAGCTTGGTCAAGAAGATGTCGGTGAAGGCGTTCGCCTGGGTGGCGGACTCGACCACCAGGGCGTCGAACCAGCCGCAGCGCCGCTTCCGGCCGGTGGTGACGCCGAACTCACCGCCCTCCTCGCGCAGCCGGTCTCCGTCCGCCCCGAGCAGTTCAGTGGGCATCGGGCCCTCGCCGACCCGGGTGGTGTAGGCCTTGGCGATGCCGATGGTCCGGTCGATCCGGGTGGGCCCGACCCCGGCGCCGACACAGGCGCCGGCCGCGATCGGGTTCGACGAGGTGACGTACGGGTAGGTGCCGTGGTCCACGTCGAGGTGATGGGCCTGGGCACCCTCGAAGAGCACCACCTTGTCGGCGTCCAGGGCGTCGTTGAGGACACGGCTGACGTCGGCCACGTGCGGCTTGATCCGCTCGGCGTGGGACAGCAGCAATTCGGTGATCTGCACCGGATCGACCGCGCGGCGGTTGTAGACCTTGACCAGCAGGTGGTTCTTCTGGTCGAGGGATGCCTCCACCTTCTGCCGCAGGATCGACTCGTCGAACAGGTCCTGGATGCGGATGCCGATCCGGTTCACCTTGTCCGCGTACGCCGGTCCGACGCCGCGGCCGGTGGTGCCGATCTTGGCCTTGCCGAGGAACCGCTCGCTGACCTTGTCGATGGTCTGGTGGTACGAGGTGATCAGGTGCGCGTTCGCCGACACCAGCAGGTGGGAGGCATCCACGCCGCGGGCCGCCAGTCCCTCCATCTCCTGGAACAACACGTCGAGGTCGACCACGACGCCGTTGCCGATCACCGGGGTGCAGTTCGGGTTCAGGATGCCGGAGGGCAGCAGGTGCAGGGCGTAGCGCTCGCCGTTGACCACCAGGGTGTGCCCGGCGTTGTTGCCACCGGAGTAGCGCACGCAGTAGTCCACGCGCTCACCCAACTGGTCAGTGGCCTTGCCCTTGCCCTCGTCTCCCCACTGCGCACCCACCACAACGACGCCCGGCATCGGACCGCCACCTTCCCAGAAACAGTGAAGCCCTCCGTGCTGGCGCAAGGGGGCTCTTGCGACCTCACTCTAGCGGAATGCTCAGGACGCGCGAGACTCACTCAACGCCTGGTACCCGGTTTCGGAGGAGTCCCGCAGGAACTGGCCGCACCGCTCGTACTCTGCCGTGTCGCCGATCCGTTGGGCGGCCAGGGTGAGCGCCCACAGGGCGCGCAGGAAGCCCCGATTCGGCTGGTGCTCCCACGGCACCGGACCGGAGCCCTTCCACCCGTTGCGCCGCAAGGCGTCGAGGCCGCGGTGGTAACCGGTCCGGGCGTACGCGTAGGCGGCCACGTCCCCCTCCGGGCTGGCGATGTTGAGGGATCCCTCGGCCAGCAACGCCCAGCACAGGCTGGACTCGGGGTGGGCCTGGACGATCTCGATGAAGCGTTCCTTGCCGCCCTCGGCGGCCAGTTCGGCCATCGCCGGATCCTCGGGTAGTTCGGTCGGTTGCTGTCCGGCAGCAGTGGCCAGCAGATTCTGGTGTGTGTCGCTCACCCGACCCATCATGCCAGCAGGGTCCGACTCCCCGGGCCGCCGCCGTCGCCTCAGTCGTCGGTCTGGTGCTCCAGGATGCTGCCGTCGCCGGCGTCGACGGCGAGTTCGTGCTCCTGCCCGTCGCCGCCACGCAGGGTGACATCCCACACCGTCGGACCGCTGCTGTTGCGGTGGTTGTCCAGTGAGACGTCGTCAACCTCGGCGTCGGGCACCTCGGCCAGGGCAGCCTCGGCCGCGGCGACGAAGTCCAGTTGGGCCTCGGACACCCGGTGGAGATTCTTGTCCCGATCGTCGCCGTCCTGCTCGTCCTTGCGCGGTCCGGACTGCACCTCGCTGCCGTCCGCGGACACGGTGACGTCGTGCTCGTCACCGGCGGAGTCGGAGAGTTCGACCTCCCACCGATTGTCGTCACGCTCGATGGTGATCACCGTGGACCCGTCGACGGTGTCGCGGGCCGTGGCTCCAGCTCGGGCCAGGTCCTGCACCGCCGCACTCGGCTCGCCATCGTTCGTCCCGTCCGGAGTCGGCGCCGAACTCTGCGAGGTACCGCCGGTCGGCTCTGCCGCCGGTGACGACGGGGCGGCCGAGCCCGGGAGCCGTGAGGCCGAGGGCTTGGAGGGAGTGTCACCGGGGCCGTTTCCGCCGCAGCCGGCCAGCAGGGCCACCCCGAGGATGACTGCAAGGGCCGCCACCACTCCGGATTGCAGCCGCGGACGGATCGTCGTCATGGCAGGCATGGTCTCCCCTCTCCACACTCATCCCCAAGGCTACGCGCACGGGCCCGGGTGGGTCAGCCGTTGAGCGCCGTGCCCGCGCTGCGCAGGTCCTCACAGGCGGTGACGACCCGCTGGGCCATCCCCGCCTCGGCTGCCTTGCCCCAGGCACGCGGGTCGTACATCTTCTTGTTGCCGACCTCGCCGTCGATCTTCAGCACACCGTCGTAGTTGGCGAGCATGTGCGCAGCGGCGGGACGGGTGAAGGCGTACTGGGTGTCGGTGTCGACGTTCATCTTGATCACGCCGTAGTCGAGGGAGGCCCGGATCTCCTCCAGGCTCGACCCGGAGCCGCCGTGGAAGACGAGGTCGAAGGGGTTCTGCTTGCCGATCTTGGCCCCGACCTGCTCCTGGATGTCCTTGAGCACCTCGGGACGCAGCTTCACCGCACCCGGCTTGTAGACCCCGTGCACGTTGCCGAACGTGAGGGCGGTGATGTAGCGCCCCTTCTCCCCGGTGCCCAACACCTCGATGATGCGCATCCCGTCCTCGACGGTGGTGTACAGCTTGTCGTTGATCTCGTTGCTGACGCCGTCCTCCTCGCCACCGACGACCCCCACCTCGATCTCTAGGACGATCTTGGCCGCCGCGGTCTTCTCCAGCAGTTCGGCGGCGATCGACAGGTTCTCCTCCACCGGCACGGCCGAACCGTCCCACATGTGCGACTGGAAGAGCGGGTTCTCACCGCGACCGACCCGCTCCGCGGAGATGTCGAGCAGCGGACGGACGAACCCGTCGAGCTTCTCCTTGGGGCAGTGGTCGGTGTGCAGCGCGATGTTCACGGGGTAGTTCTTCGCCACCTCGTGCGCGTACGCGGCCAGGGCCACCGCACCCGACACCATGTTCTTGATCGTCGGTCCCGAGGCGTACTCGCCCCCACCGGTGGAGACCTGGACGATGCCGTCGGAACCGGCATCGGCGAACCCCTGCAGGGCGGCGTTCAGCGTCTGCGAGGAGGAGACGTTGATGGCCGGGTAGGCGAAGGAGTTCTGCTTCGCCGTGTCCAGCATCTCGGCGTAGACCTCGGGAGTGGCAATAGGCATGGGTGGCTCTTTCCAAATCGTCGGGAGACCGTACGGGGCCAGTCTCTCAAACTCC
>JBQDIN010000064.1:0-23825 GCA_052094425.1 Propionibacteriaceae bacterium | reverse complement strand
CTGGGCGCCGCCGCGTACGCCATCAAGGCCGTCCGGGCCGCAGCGCTGTCCGGCGAGGAGGCCCGGGCAGGTTGCACCGAACGGGATTGGCAGCGCCGTCAGTTGCCGGATCCGGTGCGCGACCTCGTGCTTGAGGACCAGGTCCGCCGGAACAGCATCTGCTGGTTCGCCTTCGACTCCTCCGTGCCGGCCGGCCCCCCGCGCCGACCAATTGATCAGGGTGCCCCGAACCGGACCCGGCCGGCGTAGCGCTCGCGGAGCGCGTTGTTGTGGTCGTCCCCGCCCGGGATGTTGGCCGAGCGGTAGACCGGGACCTCGGCACCGGCCGCCAGCAGCAGACCGCACACCTCGGTCACCAGCATCTGCGCGATCAGCACACTCGTCACCGTGGACGTCGCCGCGATCGCGCCACCGTCAGGAAGTTCCAGGGCTGCGTCTCCGAACACGGCCCGGTTGTCGATCACCACGTCGGCCAGTTCGAACAGCCGCTGCCCGCTCGGGTGCCGGGAAGTGATCTTGCTGGTGTGGTCCATCGAAGTCACGGCGATCAGTCGGTGGCCACGCTCCTTGGCCAGCCGGGCCAACTCGACGACTGAGCCGTTGCCACCCGAACTCGACGCGATCATGAAGATGTCGGCGGGATGGATCTCGGCCAGGTCGAGGATGCGGCGGGCCAGGGTGGGATCCCGCTCGGTCTCCGCAGCCAACAGCGCTTCGGGAGACTCCCCGCCGTACAGGATGAGGTCGTTGATGCCGAGTGCGTTGGCCGGGACCAGGCCGCCCGCGCGACCGGCGACCTCCATCGCGAAGCTCTTGGAGTGGCCGGTCCCGGACACCTGGATGATGCCGCCGGCCTGCAACGACTGCGCCACCAGTCCGGCGGCCTCGGCGATCGCCCCCTGTTGGGTGTTGAGCAGATCCGTGATCGCGCGCTGCATGATCTCGGCGGCCCGCTGCTGATTGATCTCTGGGTGACTCACGGGTGGTTCTCCTTCGCTGGACGGATGGTCGTCTTCGCTGGAGGGGTCGTCGGGGCTGCCTCGGTGGCCAACTCTGCCAGTGCCGCCAGGACCTGTTCCTCCGCCTCGGGGCGGAACGGACTGGCCAGCACCTCGTAGCCGGGATGGTCGTGGGCGGCGGCGTCGGGCAGGTAGCCCGCGTAGCCGCCGGTGTAGCCGAGCGCCACGGCCGTGGCACCGGTCACCCGGCGCAACCGGTCCCGCAGGCCCAGGTACGGTTCCGCCCCGACGGCGGCCAGGAGCAGGCCACCGATCCGCGCGCTGGCCAGGTGGATTTCGATCGATTCCAGCGGCTCGGCGGCGCGGGCGAGTGCAAGGTCCAGCCCCTGCCGGCGGGTCTCCTCGACCCGAGCTCGACCGGAGTCGGTGGCGGCGGGGTCGGTTTTCGGGGACACCCCATGGGTCAACCGTTCCGGGTCGTCGACGCGGCCGAGCAGCGTGAGGTCGGTGCCGGACACCGGCCCGAGGGAAGCGTGTTCGTCGGCGACCCGTCGGGTGGTTGGCAGGGCGGCGCGGAGTTGCTCCGCCACCGCGCCGCCGAGCCGGTCGCACTCGGCGTGGTCCTGGGCTCGTCTCGTCCACCGGGTGCTGATGTCCCCGGCACAGCCGGGCACCACCGCGACCCAGCCGTCGAAGGATGCCCGGAGGTGGTGCCGGACGGCACCGTGCAGGTCTCCGCTGACCAGGGTGTTCGACTGCGGCAGGACCGTGCTGTGCACCGGAACCACGGCCAGCACTCCGGGCGCCCCCGGCCAGTGCAGCAGGTCAGCAGCCACCCGGTGGGGTGCCAGCGGGTCGGCGCGGACTGAACCGATGCCGTCCAGGGAGACGCTCGCGTGCCGGATCTCGCTGGGCACCAGTCGCGCCACGGCCTCACGGTGGCAGTCGGCGCCGAGTCGACTCACCTCGGCCAGCCACCGCTCCGGGGTCCGGCCACCGCCCGGTCGACTGCCCACGTCAGGCCCGGAGTGGGTGTGGCTCGCGCCCACCCAGACGTCGACCGGCCGGTCCGAGCCAGCATTGATCGCGACCCGGACGGCCTCGGCGAGGTCCCGGTTCACGCAGACGAGGTCGACCAGCACCAGGCTGAGCCGGTGGTCGCCGTCGTCGACGACCAGCACACCCACCTCCAACGGGTCGTGTGTAGCGGTGCTGTCGCGGGTGGGCTGGTAGCCACCCAGCGGCGTGCCGGGCGGTACGGCGAGGGTCGCGGCGGCGTACCCGACCTGCAGGTCAGCGTGGGACACGCGAGCCAGCTGCCCGGATCCGCCCGGCCCGGACCAGGGTCTGGGTGATCGCCATCGGGTTGGTGACCGCCGTACCCACCACGACGGCCGTCGCGCCGGCGGCGAAGGCCGCGCGGACGTGCTCGGGGGTGCTGAATCGGCCCTCGCCCACGATCGGTAGGTCGACCGCGGCGCGGAGTTGAGAGATCAACTCGATGTCGGGTCCGTCGGTGGGTCGGTCCGAGGTGTAGCCGGCCAGGGTGGTGCCGATCCAGTCGGCCCCGGCCGCGGCCGCGGCGATCCCGGACTCGAGGCTGTCGGCGTCGGCCATCACCCCGACCCCGAGCTGGTCATGGATCTGGCGGACCTGGCTGGCGAAGTCGGCCCCGTCCGGGCGCACCCGCAGGGTCGCGTCGACGGCGACCATCGAAGCGCCGGCGTCGACCACCTCCCGTGCGGCCGCCACCGTCGGGGTGATGTAGACCCCGGCCCGATCGCCGGTCTTGTTGATGCCCAGCACCGGGATGTCGACCGCCGCCCGGATCGCGGCGATGTCGGCCGGACCGTCGGCCCGGATGGCCACCGCGCCGCCGGCCTCGGCCGCTCGGGCCATCGCGGCCATGAAGACGGGGCCGTGCAGAGGGTTGTCGGAGCGGGCCTGGCACGAGACCAGCACGGATCCGGGGGCGAGATCGATCACGGGGGCGGTTCTCCTGGAGTGGTGGTTGGAATGTCGGTGGTGGTGACGGTGTCGACGAGGTCGCCGTAGGAGTGGGTGGGACGGCCGGTGAGGAGTACGGCCCCGGTCAGGCCGGAGCCGGCTGGCTCGACGATGCGGGCGGCCGGGCAGATCCGGGCCAGCGCGGCCTGGAAGGGGGAGCGGAGTTCGGTGATCATCAGGCGCCCGGTCCACGAGACCGGCACGGATCCGGGCCGGTCGGGATCGGTCACCCGACGGATACCTGCCGCGACAGTGTCGGCGAGGGTCTCCCCGGCGACCTGCCACACCTGCGTCGCGACCGGATCCCCGGTCCGGGCCACATCCGCGACAGCAGGAGCGAAGGCGGCGATGTCGCTGATCGTGGTGTTGGACAGGTAGACGGCCTGGAGGAGCCCGTCGCGGGACCCGTACCGGTCGAGGACGACCCGGGTCAGGTCGGTCTGCGGCCCGCGTCCGTCCAGGTCGCGCAGGGCCGCCCGCAGGCCGGCCCGACCGACGGCGTACCCGGACCCGTCGTCGCCGAGGTGGGCGCCGTGGCCGTCCACCACCGCGAGACGACCGCCGACAGCGGCCAGGCAGACCGTACCGGTCCCGACCGCCACCACCACACCGTCGGCGCCGCCGAGGGCGCCGGCATGGGCGGTCACCACGTCACCGCCGACCGACACCTGCCGAGCTCCGGTGAGGGCGAGGATCCGCATCGCCAGCTGGCGCCGGATGACGGGTTGGGACGGGGAACCGGTGAGTCCCATCCAGACCCGTTCGACCTCGGCGTCGGGCAACCGAGCCCAGATCTCGGTGAAGGCGGTCACCGAGGTCTCCACCGGATCCTCCCCGGGTCGGTAGCTGAACCCGGCACCCTCTTCGGTGGCGACCACCCGGCCGTGCTGGACCAGGGCCACCCGGGTTCCGGTCTGCCCGCCGTCGACTGCAATGTGCATGCCGTCATCGTGTCCTGCCCAGAAGTCGGCGTCGAGTCGACTCACTTGATTCCCGCCGTCATGGTGATGCCCTCGACGAAGCGCTTCTGCAGGGCCAGGAACAACACCAGCGCCGGGACCAGCGCCAACACGGCCGCCGACATCATCATCGGGACCCCGCCGCCACCCTGGTTGTTGGCCTGCATGGCGGCGAGGCCGACCGGGAGGGTCTGGTGGTCCATCCCGCCGACCAGCAGCGGCCACAGGTGTGAGTCCCAGTTGGTCATGAAGATGAACAGGGCCAGGGCTGCCATCGGTGAGCGCATCATCGGGGCGACCACGCTGAGCAGGATCCGCAGCTCACTCGCGCCGTCCAGCCGAGCCGCCTCGAGTAGTTCGTCCGGGAGACTCTCCAAGCTCTGGCGCATCAGGAAGATCCCGAAGGCGCTGGTGGCCGAAGGGATGATCAACCCGGCGAAGCTGTCGGTCCAGCCGAGGTTGTAGACCATCGAGTAGAGCGGCACGTAGATCACCTCGATCGGGATCATCAAGGTCGCGAGGACCACGATGAAGGCGAGGTTGCGGCCCGGGTAGGCGAACTTCGAGAAGCTGTAGCCGGCCAGGGTGCAGGTGATCACGTTGAGCACCGTGACCGAGACACCGACCACGGTGCTGTTCAGGAAGTACTGCGCGAACGGCGCCTGCTGGAAGGGAAGCAGCAGGTTGTCGAAGCGCCACTCGTTCGGCAACCACTGCATCGGCTGCGCCAGCACCTCCCCGGCAGGCTTCAGCGCGGACAGGACGGCGTAGGCGAAGACCGACGCGAAGGCGAGGCCGCCGGCGGTGAGCAGGGCCCAGCGCAGGATCCGCTCGATCCGTACGGGGGCGCGCCCGCTCATCGGTCCGCCCGCCGGAAGACGCGCAACTGCACCAGGGTCAGGCCGAGCAACACCAGGAACAACATCACCGCGACCGCGGAGGCGCGACCCATTCGGGCACTGGCGAAGGCGGTCTTGTAGATGTACAGGTTGAGCACCTCGGTACCGAAGCTGCCGCCGGTCAGGACGACCTGGGCGCTGAACGACTGGAATCCGCGGATGATCGCCATCACTGCGGCCACGCCCGTGATCGGCTTGATCGACGGCAGGGTGATGTGCCGCAGCCGGCTGAGGCGTCCGGCACCATCGATCTGCGCCGCCTCGTGCAACTCATCGGGCACGTTCTGCAATCCGGCCAGGAAGATGATCAGGAAGAAGCCCAATTCCTTCCAGATGCTGGCCAGGGCCACACCCCACTTGGCGAACGCGCTGCTGGTCAGCCAGTTGATCTCCAGGCCGAAGGTCTGGTTGAGCAGCCCGTCGGGGTGCAGGACCAGCCGCCAGATCACCGAGACCGCCACCCAGGACATCGCCACCGGGGCGAAGTAGAGCAGCCGGACGACCCACGAGCCCCGCATCCGGCTGTTCAACCCGAGGGCGAGCAGGAAGGCCAGCAGCAGCGTCGGCAGGTAGGCCGCGATCACGTAGAACAGCGAGGCCCACACGGAGTCGTGGAACTGGGCGTCGCCGGCCAAGAAGGTGTAGTTGGCCATCCCGACCCACTCGGGATCACTGGTCAGGTTGTAGTCGAAGAAGCTGAGTTGGAACACCCGCAGCATCGGGTAGATGGCGAAGGCGGCGAAGAGGACCAGTGCCGGCAGTGCGAACGCCACTCCGGCGATCCGGTGCGTGCGGCGGTGTGTTCGGGTGCGTTCGGGCAACGGTGGGCCTCCTTCCGGCAGGGGGACGGGTGCGGCGGGTGTGGCCGCCGGTGGCGCGCTCAGTTCTGCAGCGAGCGGTTGATCTCCTCGTCAGCGATCTTCAGGCTCTCCGCCGGGGGCATCTGGTCGAAGATCGTCCGCTCGACGGCCGCCTTGATCGCGTCCTGGACCTCGCTCCAGTGCGGACCGACCTCGTCGAACTGGCCCTCGGTGTAGGCCTTCGACCAGACGTCGACGAACGGGATCTCCTGCGCGGCCTCGCTCTCCTCCCAGCCCTGCACCGGCTGGACGAATTGGGTGTCGGTGATCCACTCGTCCGGGTGGGAGCTCAGGAAGTTGATGAACTTCCACGACTCCTCCTGCTCCTTGGAGGCAGCATTCACGGCCAGGAAGTAGCCGTACCAGCGGCCCGCCGGGTTGGCCGGGTCAGCCTGCGGCAGGGGCACCACCTGCATGTTCTCGAAGGTCTCCGGGTTGTCCTTGGCGATCTGGTCGACCGACCACGGGTAGACCATCGCCATCGACTGCCTGCCGGAGGAGAAGTCCTCGAACGGTGCGGTGGCCTCTCGCGAGGACGTGTTGGCGTCGCCCACCTTGTGCTTGTTGATCAGGTCGTTCCAGATGCTCAACGCCTCGACCGACTCAGGCTCGAGTACCCGGGACTCGGTTGCGTCCTCGTTGACGATGCTGCCGCCGGTCTGGTTCAGCAGGGTCTGGTACTGCTGGGTGTACCAACCGGAGTGGAGATAGATGAAGTTGAAGCCCTGGTGTCCGGCGGCGACGAGCTTCTTGCCGTACTCGGCCACCTCGTCCCAGGTCTGGGGTGGGTCCGCGGGATCGAGCCCGGCGTCGGCGAAATGCTCCTTGTTGATCGCGAAGGCGGTCGCGTTGAACTCGGTCGGGACGCCGTACAGTTCCCCTTCGGCGTCGGAGGCGCCGTCCAGAGTTCCCTCGAGGTAACCCTCGCGCACCTGGTCGGTGGACTCCTTCTCGAAGGCGGCCGGGTCGAGGGGGGCGACCAGACCCTTGGGGATGTACTCACCCCGCAGGGCACTGTCGTCCATGTTGATCACGTCCGGGCCACCGCCGCTGCTGAGGGCGGTGAGCATCTTGGTGCCGAACTCGTTGTTGGGAATCTGTTCGTACTTGATCGTGACCCCCGGATTGGCCTCCTCGTACTCGGTGATCAACTTCTTGTTCAGGTCGACCATCGGCGGGTGGGTGTGGGTCCAGTACACGATCTCGGTGTCCCCGTCGGATCCCGGGCCGCCACCGCAGGCCGCGGTGAGCAGGAGGGCGGCCGCGCCGACGGACGTGGCGAGCAGGTGGACGACTGGTCGGTTGGTGCGCATCGTTGCTCCCGGGGATCAAGGCGAGATAACACTAGGGTTGAATTAGCAACACTAGTGTTATGGGACACTAGAACCGGGCCGGGCGGCTGTCAAGGGTTCAGCTCCGACATCCGGGCGAGGGATGCCGATCGAAGCCGCGCCGATGTGGCTTAATGGTGCACGGCCAGCGGTCGGAGCGGGAGAGGAGGCAAGCCGTGGCGGCGAAGTACCCAGCGATCCTGACGTCGCTGACCGAGATGATCAACGGCATGGCACCCGGGGGCAAGATCCCCAATGAGCACGAGCTCGCCGAACTCTACGGTGCCTCCCGGATGACCGTACGTCGCGCGCTCCAGGTGCTGATCGACGAGGGTCGGCTCCGCGGCGTCCGGGGGAGTGGCACCTTCGTCACCGAACGAGCGTTGAAGAAGACCATCACGATCGCCTCCTTCACCGAGAGCATGCAGGCGGTGGGACTGACGCCGAGCACCACCGTGCTGGGTGCCGCGATCGCACCGGCCACCGCGGAGGAGTGCGGCAGCATGGATCTCGCCGACGGAGCCATGGTGTACCGGATCGAGCGACTGCGACTCGGCGACGGAGTGCCGATGGGCATCGAGCGCACCGTCTGGTCCGCGGAGCGGTTTCCCGGCCTGCTGGGCCACGACCTGACCCGCTCCCTCTACGGCACCCTGGCCGCGGAGTACGACTGCGTGGTGCAGCGCAGCCGCTCCCTGGTCTCGGCGATCGCGCTGAACACCAAGGACGCGAAGTTGCTCGAAACCCCCCGAGCCGCACCGGGCCTGCGAATCCGTTCCGCCAACGTGGACACCGACGGGTCCGTGATCGAACGGGGCCTCTCGGTCTACCGCGCCGACCGGTACGAGGTCGAGTTCAGCCACCATCGCGACTGACCCACCCGCTCACGCAGCGCTGGACGCGCTGAGGAGGTGCGTGCGCGGGATCGGCGGCGTAGCGTTCGGGGTATGTGTCGCAATATTCGTACCCTCCACAACTTCGAGCCCGCCGCGACGAGTGACGAGGTGCAGGCTGCCGCCTTGCAGTACGTCCGCAAGGTCGCCGGTACCACCAAGCCGTCGAAGGCGAACGCCGAGGCCTTCGAACACGCCGTCGCCGAGGTGGCGCACGTGACCCAGCACCTGCTGGACGCTCTGGTCACCCAGGCTCCGGCGAAGAACCGGGAGGAGGAGGCAGCCAAGGCCAAGGCTCGCGCTGCGGTCCGCTACGCATCCTGAGCGCTCGATCCAGCAGTACGTCCCGCGGGCCGGCTACCGACGCTGCCCCGGGCCGGCCGCTACGCTGAGGCGGCGCAGCCGGCGATGCCGGCAGCGTCGCTCCAGATGCACGGCGGGCCGCCACCACCCGGTCGGTGAGGCCCTGCCGCCCAGTCACCAGCTGGCGTGCAGCGGGCGCCCCTCGTCGTAGCCGGAGTTGGACTGGACCCCGACCACGGCGCGCTCGTGGAACTGGGTCAGGTCGGCAGCCCCGGCGTAGGTGCAACTGCTCCGCACCCCGGCGATGATCTGGTCGACCAGGTCCTCCACTCCGGGACGCTCGGCGTCGAGGTACATCCGCGAGGAGGAGATGCCCTCCTCGAACAACCCGGCCCTGGCCCGGTCGAAGCCGGAGGACTCCTTGGTCCGGTTCTTCACCGCCCGCGCGGACGCCATCCCGAAGGACTCCTTGTACATCCGGCCGTCGTGGTCGGTCAGCAGGTTGCCGGTGCTCTCGTAGGTGCCGGCGAACCAGGAACCGATCATCACGCTGCCGGCCCCGGCGGCCAGCGCCAGCGCCACGTCCCGCGGATAGCGGACTCCGCCGTCGGCCCAGATCGACTTGCCCGCGGCCAGGGCCGCCTCGGCGCACTCGAGGACGGCGCTGAACTGCGGTCGTCCCACGCCGGTCATCATCCGGGTGGTGCACATCGCGCCCGGGCCGACGCCCACCTTGGCCACGTCCGCACCGGCGTCGAGGAGGTCACGGACGCCGTCGGCAGAGACCACATTGCCGGCCACGATGGAGATGCGGCGGCCGCCCTCGGCGTGCCGGTCGCGAACCTCGCGGACCAACTTCAACGACTCGAGCATCTTCTCCTGGTGACCGTGCGCGGTGTCGATCACCAGTACGTCAGCGCCAGCCGCGAGCAGGGCCTCGGCCCGCGCGGCCACCTCGCCGTTGATGCCCACCGCGGCACCCACCAGCAGGCAGCCGTCCGGATCGACGGCCGGGCGGTAGAGAGTGGAGCGCAGCGCACCCTTGCGAGTCAGGACACCCAGCAGCTGATCACCATCCGCCACCAGCGCAACCTCCTGGTGCCGCGCCGCCAGTGCGTCGAAGACCTCCTCCGGGGAGGTGTCGGGCGCCACGGTCAGCACGTCATCGGACATCACCTCGTGGACCTGGGCGAACCGGTCCACCCCGGCCGCGTCCCGTTCGTCCACAGTGCCCAGCGGCTTCCCGTCCGCGACCACCACGACCAGGCCGTGGGCGCGCTTCGGCAGCAGCGACATGGCCTCGCCGACGGTGGTGTCCGGGGTGACTGAGACGGGGGTGTCGAAGATGGTGTGGGAGGCCTTCACCTTGGTGATGGTGCCGGCCACGACGTCGGTCGGGATGTCCTGCGGGATGATCGCCACGCCGCCTCGCCGGGCCATCGTCTCGGCCATCCGGCGACCGGAGATGGCGGTCATGTTGGCCACCACCAGCGGCAGCGTGGTCCCGATGCCGTCGGTGCTGGTCAGGTCCACCCCCATTCGGGAGGCGACGGCGGACCGGTTCGGGACCATGAACACGTCGCTGTAGGTGAGGTCGTGGGTCGGGGCACTGTCAGTCAGGAAACGCACCCGACCATTGTCTCCCGAGCACCCGGGTGATGGCCATTCGGTGCACCTGGACCGATGACACCTAGGCTGGCTCCATGAGCGATTCCGAGCACTCGACCCAGGGTTCGTACGTGACTGGCGGGAAGGAGTTCAAGCGGGACACCAACTACATCCAGACCCGGATCACCGCCGACGGTCGGGACGGGTATCCGGTCGAGGCGGGCCGCTACCGGCTGGTCGCCGCTCGGGCCTGCCCGTGGGCCAACCGGACCATGATCGTACGGCGCCTCCTCGGGCTGGAGAGTGCCCTGTCGCTGGGCCTGTGTGGACCCACCCACGACCAGCGGAGCTGGACCTTCGACCTCGATCCCGGCGGTGTCGACCCGGTGCTGGGGTACGAGCGGCTGCAGCAGGCCTACTTCGCCCGCGACCCCGACTACCCGCGCGGCATCACGGTGCCGGCGATCGTCGACGTCCAGACCAAGTCCGTGGTCACCAACGACTACCACCAGATCACCCTCGACTTCTCCGGAGAGTGGACCGAGTTCCACCGCGACGGCGCCCCGGAGCTCTACCCCGAACCGCTGCGGGACGAGATCGACGCGGTGGCGCAGCGCGTGTTCACCGAGGTCAACAACGGCGTCTACCGGTGCGGCTTCGCCGGCTCCCAGGAGGCGTACGAGGCCGCGTACGACCGGCTCTTCACCGCCCTCGACTGGCTCAGCGACCGACTCCGGAACCAGCGCTTCCTGGTCGGGGACACCATCACCGAGGCGGACGTGCGGCTGTTCACCACGCTGGCTCGCTTCGACCCGGTGTACCACGGCCACTTCAAGTGCAACCGGCAGAAGTTGGCGGAGCTGGACGTGCTCTGGGCCTACGCCCGGGACCTGTTCCAGACGCCCGGGTTCGGCGACACGATCGATTTCACCCAGATCAAGCAGCACTACTACATCGTCCACGAGGACGTGAACCCCACCCAGGTCGTACCGAAAGGCCCGGACCTGGCGAACTGGCTCACCCCGCACCACCGTGCACAACTGGGTGGCCGCCCGTTCGGCGACGGCACTCCGCCCGGGCCACCGATCCCGGCCGAGGTCGTCCCGCCGGAGGACGGGGCCTGATCCCTGCGGGCCGCGCATGAACAGTGCCGACCGGGTCGTCGCGCGATCCGGACGGGACCAGCTCAGCCACGGGTGGTGGGGGCTGCAAAGGCGATCGACTGTTACCCGTTTCCGGGGACGGGTGCTTCGGTGACGAGGATCTTTGCTTTACGGCCGGCGACAACTTCGTCGACGCCCTCGATCCCGTTCCAGTCGTTGCAGAGCAGGAACAGGTGGCGTCCTTCCGGGCCGCCCAAGGTGCAGGAAAAGCACGCCATATCGGTTTCGACGTGATGGGTAATTTCGCCGCCGTCGAGCACGCGTAGACAGGCACCGGCCGGAGAGGCCGGGTCGTTGGTGTGCGCGAAAGTGTCGCTTGACTGAACCCAGATCGCCGATTCGGCGTCCACGCAAATGCCGTCCGGGCCAAGGTTCTCGGCCCACACCCGGCGATCGGTCAACCCGCCGTCCGGCTGGATGGTGAAAGCGCTCAGCCGGCCGCCCATGGATTCGGCAACGACAAGTGTTGATCCGTCAGGGGTGATGACCATGCCGTTGGGGAAGTCGATCTTGTCAGCGACCTGGCGGATCGTACCGTCCGGCTCGACCAGTTTGATCCAGCCCGGCTCTGGAGCACCGCCGCCGAGAAAGTCGAACTCCGCCCCGTCGAGGTAGATGCGTCCCTGCCCATCGACCACGATCTCGTTGCCGCCCTGCTCGGAGTGGTCCACCATCGAGCCGTCCGACTGTTGACGTACGAGCTTCTCGCCGGTGACCAAGAGTTCACCGCCGGGAAGCCAGGCGATGGACCATCCCAACCCTGGGCGCCCTTCAGCCATCACCTCGGTGATGCCATCGAGGTCGACGGCCAACACCTCGTTGGCCCCCCAGTGGGCGAGCCACAATCGACCGTCGTGCCAGCGTGCGGACTCGACCATCGCCAGACCTTCAACCAGGACACGGGGCTCGGGCAACTGGATCGGCACAACTTCTCCTCTGATCGTTGGTAAACCTGCATGTTCTGTATCTGACAAGATGCGTCGGCCGAACTCATCGGGTGCAGCGCATTGACCATGTGTGCGGCCCCTGCCTGTCGAGTACTGGTCAGTGATGCGCTCGAGGCCGCTGGGGGTGATCTAGCGTCCGCTGACTCGGTCGACGACGGCTGCGCACAGGCGGGGTCGGTGACGGCGTCGGTGCAGCCGGAGAACGACTGCAAGGCTGGCTCAGTACGTCTCTGGTCGAGTGCCATCGCCAAGGTCGGGATCAGGCAGGACTGTCTCGGGGTCGTGCAGGGTGATGGTGCGGCCATCGAGCCTTAGGCGGCGCAGGCCCTCGAGGGTCATCCGCCGTCCGACGTCGCTGAATGAGTGGACCCGTGAGACGTCCAGGGTGACGTCCCTTTCGCCGAGGTCTGCCATCAGGTCCAGCAGTTCCGCGGCAGCCGTGAACTGGATGTATCCCTGGAGTGTGAAGATGGTGGTGTTGTCCTCCGTGTACGAACCGACGGTGTCCAGTCGACCTCGTTCTGAGGAGAACAGATGCATTCCCATGTCCTTTGAGAGGCGCTCGAAGGCGAGTCGCCCTCGCTGGCTGTTGCCGTGGGCGTCAAGGCGTGGTGAGAATGCTCCGATTCCCACTTGATCGGGGAGCACACCGACCATCCCGCCGGCCACGCCGCTCTTGGCGGGGATACCCACGCGGGTGAGCCAGTCACCAGCGGCGTCGTACATCCCGGCGGACGCCATCACAGCCATCACCTGGCGGGCCACGTCGGATCCCATGACTCGTTCCTCCGTGACGGGCTGTACCCCGCCGGTGGCGAGGGTCGCCGCCATCATTGACAGATCCCGCACGCTGACCAGGATCGAGCACTGCCGCGTGTAGCCCTCCACGATGGAGTGGACATCGCCGTCGACAATGCCGTAGTTGCGCAGCATGTGGGCGATGGCGAGGTTCCGGTGGGCGGCCTCGAGTTCTGAGGCGCACACCCGCTCGTCGAAGCGGAGTTCGCGTCCCGCGAGACGCGAGAACAGGCTGCGGGCGCGTTCGACGCGGTCGTCCTGATCATCGCCGGTGTTGCCAAGAAGGGAGTGGGTGGTGATTGCGCCGGAATTGATCATCGGGTTCTTGGGCCGGTGCGTGTCGCCTTCGAGGGAGAGCTCGTTGAATGCCTCGCCCGAGGGTTCGACTCCGACGGATGCGAGTACCTGGTTGAAACCGCGGTCGATCAGCGCCGCCGCGTACGCGAAGGGCTTGGAGATTGATTGGATGGAGAACTCCGCATCCACGTCGCCGGTCGCGTAGGTGCGGCCGCTCGTGGTGGTGATCGACAGTGCCAACAGGTCCGGGTCCGCTGCGGCGAGTTCGGGGATGTAGTCCGCGGTGGCTCCGCTGGTGTCGGTTCGTAGCGCGTCGAGTACTTCGTCGAGGTAGTCGGGGATTGGGGTTCTCATACGGCACTGCCTTTCGACCTGTGGAAGGAGGTTCGTGAGCGACGGATCAGTGCAAGGCGGAGTGCTCGGGGCTTCAACGGCCCGGGTTGGCCTGGTGTGGTGTCGCGGAACTCTCGTCCGAGGAACGGGGGGCCGGGCTGGGGTCCGCCGGCGCCGACTCCGGCGGGGTCGATCCGGTCGGCTCGGTGGAGGGTTGCTCGGTCGGGGTCTCCGCCGGGGTGTCCGACGGCGTCTCCGTCGGGGAGTCGCTCGGCTCCGGGTCCGCGGAGGGAACCTTGCTCGGATCGTCCGTCGGCGTCTCGGCCTTGTCTGGGGCGGGCGAACTCGGGTCGGTCCCGGTGGTCGTCGGGGCGTCCGACGGGGGATTGGTCTCCACCTCGCGGTGCACGACCACCCGCCGGATGGTGGTGCCGTCGCCACCGGAGACTGAGGTGCCGCTGACGAACTCGTACCCCGTGATGCCGATGGCGGCGATCGCGAACGCGCCGACTGCGCCGACCAGGACACCACGGACCTGCTGGCCGCGAGGAGTGGAGAACCACCCGGTACGGGCGTCGGCCGGCTGCAGGGTCGCCGTCTCCGGAGTGGTGGTCGCAGGGGCTGCTTGGTCGCGCTGGTGCGACTGGTGCGTCGGCCGGCGGAGGACTTGGCGGACTCCGTGCTGGGTCCTGGCCAGAGAGGCGTGGAAGAGGGCGCTGGCGACGGCGGCGATCACGCTGGCCACTGCGGCACCGATGATCGTTCCCGCGACGCCGAGCTTGGAGCCGAGGGCGGCGGCGGTTGCAACCGCCATCGAGCCGGCGATGACCTGGGTCATCGACAGGTCGAGGAGCTTGCGCCGTGGAGCCGGAGCGGCGCTGGTCGACTCCTGCTCGGGGGTGGTCGAGGGGGAGGGGGTCTCAGTCATGTGTCATCGTTTCGGATCGAGCGCTGTGTTTCGGATCGAGCGTCGTGCTGCCAAAGGGAGAACGCCGCAGTAGTGCGTTCCGTTGCCCATTCGTGACCGACGTGACCGATCACACACGAGTCGACACAGGGAAGCGCCCGTGCCGATCACGGCACGGGCGCTCTCCTGCGAATCGCTGTCTGTCAGGAAGTGCGGGTCGTCTCGCCCGACTCCAATTCGGCCGGCCGTTCGCCGCCATCGAGCGCGTGTTGACCGTTGCCCTCGTCGAGGTCGTGGTGACCGTTGCCCGCGTCGTGCTCGGCGTGGTGCTGGGCCGCCGCCGCCAATTCCTCCGCGGTGACCTTCGGCACGTCGTCGGAGTAGTAGAAGCGGGAGGCGAAGGCGCGCCGTTTGCGTGCTCCGGCTCCCTTCGCGGCGACGCCTCCTGCGTCCGTCTCGTCCTCCGGGGTGGCCTCGATCGGTGTGACCTGGTGGTGCTGGGTGAGCGCATATGTCTCGCCCGCGTCGATCGGGGCGTGGGCCTCCTCGTACTCACCCGACGGGTGTCGCATGATGACGCCACTCTCCGAACCGTGCAGCAGCCGCTCCTGGTCGGCCCGCTGGAGGCCGATGCAGATCCGCTTGGTGATCAGGAAGGCGAGCACCGGCGCGACGAAGACGGCCACCCGGAGGAAGTACGTGACGGAGTTCAGTGACACGTCGAAGATGGTGGCGATGATGTCGTTGCCACCACCGATCCAGAACATGCCGTAGCAGGTCATCGCGGCCACACCGAAGGCGGTCCGGGTGGGCGCGTTGCGCGGCCGGTCCAGGATGTGGTGCTCGCCGGTGTCGCCGGTGATCCAGCGTTCGATGAACGGGTAGACCGCCATCACCCCGAACAGCAACCCCATCAATCCCACGCCGGGTAGGAAGATGTTCCACGACCAGGTGGTGGAGCCGATGTGCCACTCCCAGGCAGGCATGATCCGGATCGCCCCCTCGACCCAGCCCATGTACCAGTCCGGTTGGGAGCCTGCGGTCACCTGGGCTGGGTTGTACGGCCCGTACGTCCACAGCGGGTTGATCTGCATGAACCCGCCCATCAGGATGAGCACGCCGAAGACGATGAAGAAGAAGCCGCCGGCCTTGGCCATGTAGACGGGGAAGAGCGGGTAGCCGACCACGTTCTTCTCGGTCCGGCCCTGGCCGGGGAACTGGGTGTGCTTGTGGTAGACCACGAGGGCCAGGTGGGCGGCAATCAGGCCCAGCAGCAGTCCCGGGATCAGCAGGATGTGCACCATGTAGAGGCGCGGGACGATCAGGTCGCCCGGATACTCGCCGCCGAACATGAAGAACTCCGCCCAGGTGCCGATCAGCGGGATCGATCGGATCAGGCCGTCCACGAAGCGCAGACCGGTACCGGACAGCAGGTCGTCTGGGAGGGAGTAGCCGGCGAAGCCCTCGATCATGCCCATCGAGAACAGGCCGACACCGATCAGCCAGTTGATCTCACGCGGCTTGCGGAACGCGCCGGTGAAGAAGATCCGCAGCGCGTGGGCCATGATCGCCGCCATGAACAGCATCGCGCCCCAGTGGTGGATCTGCCGCATCAGCAGACCGCCACGGACGTCGAAGGAGATGTCCAGGGTGGAGGCGAACGCCTCCGACATGTGCAGGCCCTTGAGGAGCTGGTACGAGCCGTCGTACTCGATCTCGCCCATCGACGGCTTGAACCAGATGGTCAGGAAGACACCGGTCAGCAGGCAGATGATGAAGCTGTACAGGGCGATCTCGCCGAGCAGGAAGGACCAGTGGTCCGGGAACACCTTGCGCAGGTTGGCCCGGCCGAGCTTGGCCAATCCGATCCGCTCGTCCATCCACGCAGCGGGTCCGGCGGCGGCCTTCATGACCGGGCCGGGTGCCTCCTTGGGAGCTTCGGGCTCGATGCCCTCTCCGGAGACGGATGCTGGCTTCGCCATCACTGATCACCCTGCTCGAAGTCGTTGCGGGAGTCCCGCTCGAAGTAACTCGGCCCAACGGGCACGGTGAAGTCACCGGGTGCCGCCAGGTAGCCCTCGTCGTCCACCACGATGCGCAGCTGGGGGAGGGAGCGCTTGGCCGGTCCGAACACCACCACACCCGAATCGCCGAGGTCGAAGGTCGACTGGTGGCACGGGCACAGCAGGTGGTGGGTCTGCTGCTCCCACAGGCTGATCGGGCAGCCCACGTGGGTGCAGATCTTGGAGTAGCAGAGGATGCCGGCGACATGCCAGTCCTTGCGGCTCTCCGGGATCTTGATCGACTGCGGGTTCATCCGGACGATGATGATCGAGGCCTTGGCCTTCTCCACCTGCAACTCGGTGCCGTGGAAGTCCTGCAGGTTCTCCGGCTGGGCGTTCACCAACTGGCCGATCTCCACATCGGCCGGGCGGATCGGCTCGTACGTGACATCGTTGACCAGCCGGATCGGGGTCTCCGGGCTCGCCTCGTCGAAGATGGTGCGCTCGATGGTGGCGGCGCGACCCTTCTTGCTCGGGTAGACCGGAGTCATGTCGGCCAGGGTCACGACGGCGGGGACGGCGATGATGCCGAGCGCACCGAGCAGGCTGCGGCCGATCATCTTGCGCCGGCTCAGGCCGGTCTCCGCCAGGCCCTTGTTCACCTCTTCGAGGACGGCCTTGCGGTCCTCGTCGCTGGAGACGGCCGGATGTCGTTCGTCCACCGTCTCGTGGTCGTCCATGAGTTGGCGGGCCCACTGGACGGCGCCGAGACCGATCATCAGCACCGCCAGCCCCAGGGTGAGGCCGAGCAGGACGTGCTGGGCGTTCGCGTGCAACGGGCCGAAGTCGATGTAGGCCCGGCGCGGCACCGCGAAGTAGATCACCACGAAGGCGATCGAGAACACCGGCACCAGGGCGAACATGAAGGTGACCTGGCGCGCCGCCCGGTTCGCCGCCTTCTCATCGATGTCCGTCAGCCGGGGCAGGTGCTCCTCGTGGCCGGGATCGTCGACGGGGGAGTGGTGGAGGCCGCCGTTGTCGGTGGTGGCAACCTCGTCGTGCTCGCTCATTTCGCCCGGGCTCCCTTCGCCGTGATCCAGATCGCGAAGCCGATCAGGCCACCGATGCCCAGCACCCAGGCCCAGAAACCCTCACTCACCGGGCCCAGGCCGCCGAGGGTCAGGCCACCTTGTTGGGGTTGCTCGTTCAGCGTGTTCAGGTAGCCGATGACCTCGGCCTTGTCCTTGGGTGTCAGCACCTCATCGGAGAAGACCGGCATCTGCTGCGGACCGGTCAGCATGGCCTGGTACAGGTGCTTGTTGCTCACGCCCTCCAGGCTCGGGGCGTACTTGCCGTTGGGCAGCGCGCCGCCGGAGCCGGCGAAGTTGTGGCAGGCCGAGCAGTTGGTCCGGAAGAGTTCGCCACCGCGGGCGATCTCGTCGGCGCTCAGGCCCTCCGGGTTGTACTTCGCCTCGTCCGGGACGGCCGGTCCGGCACCGAGGCTGGCGACGAACGCGGCAAGCTGCGCGATCTCCTCCTGGGAGTACCGGTTCTCCTTGCGGGGCGCCTGGGCGCCCGGCTTGGCCATCGGCATCCGGCCGGTGGCGACCTGGAAGTCGACCGCGGCGGCACCGACGCCGACCAGGGTCGGGCCCTCGCCCGTACCCTCGCCCTGGAGGCCGTGACAGGAAGCACAGCCGACCGCGAAGAGGGCCTCGCCCTCGGCGACCTGCTCCGGGGACGTACCCGTGTCGGCAGACACCTGGCTCGAGGGCGCTGCCACGCTGTAGAGAGCTCCCATGACGAACAGCGCCAACAGCAGCAGCAGCGGCTTGGCTGCCGGGTGCCGACGTCGGGAGGACAGGAATCGCACTGGTTAACCTCTCGGGCTCATCTGGTGGGGCGTCTGAAGTTGTCGCGGGAACGTCATCGGGATCGTCATTGCAGGAGATAGACCGCGCCGAACAGGGCGATCCACACGACGTCCACGAAGTGCCAGTAGTAGGAGACCACAACGGCGCTGACGACCTGCTCGTGGGTCCAGGTGCGCGCGAGGAAGGTGCGGCCCAGCATCAGCAGGAAGGCGAGCAGGCCGCCGGTGACGTGGATGGCGTGGAATCCGGTGGCCAGGAAGAACACCGAACCGTAGGCGCTGGAGGAGATGGTCAGGCCGTGCTCGATCAGCTCGGCGTACTCGAAGCACTGGCCGGCGACGAAGAAGGAGCCCATCAGGAAGGTCAACACGTACCACTCCCGCAGGCCCCACAGCTTCAGGTTGAACAGGCTGCCGGTGCGACTGACCCGGTTCTTCTCCGCCGCGAAGACACCCATCTGGCAGGTGATCGAGCTGGCGACCAGGACCGAGGTGTTCGCGATGGCGAAGGGGATGTTCAGCAGCGAGGTGCCCTGCTGCCACAGCGTCTGCACCCCTTCGGCCGCCTGCTCCGGGCTGACCTGGGAGTTGGTGACGTTGCGGATGGTGAAGTACGCGGCGAACAGCGCGGCGAAGAACATCAACTCGGAGGCGAGCCACACGATGGTGCCGACGGCCACCGTGTCGGGGCGCCCGTCGCGGGGTTTACTCAGGCGGGATGCCGGGATCTCATGCAGTGACCCCTGCGGCTGTCCCGCCGCAGTCACCGTCTCAGTTGAAGTTGCCACAGGGACATTATTGCCGGTGTGATCCGTTTGGTCACCCCGGGGCACGCGGTGGAGCTCCAAGTCGGGTTCTCGTCCGCCCGAACGAGTCCGAATCGTTGCCTCGCCGCACCCCGGAAGTGCCCTCCTCGCGGCCCGGGAGTACCGCGGTCCGACCGTCCGGCGTCCGGGGTGGAGGAGGCGCGATACGATGCCGGAGCAGACCCGTCGAGCACACGAAGGACCCCCGATGAGCACACCTGGCCAGGCCACCGCCCACGCGGCAGCGGAGGAGAAGGAACTCACGATCCTGCTCTACTCCGATGACCGTACGGTCCGGGAGCAGGTCCGGGTGGCGATGGGCCGCGTGGTGGCCCGGGACCTGCCGCCGGTCCGGGTGGTCGAGACGGCCACGGCGCCGGCCGTCATCAGCGCCATGGACGCGGGCGGCATCGACCTGGCCATCCTGGACGGCGAGACGGCCCCCACCGGGGGGATGGGCCTGTGCCGGCAACTGAAGGACGAGATCTTCAACTGCCCGCCGGTGCTCCTGCTGGTCGCCCGGGAGCAGGACGCGTGGCTGGCCACCTGGTCGCGGGCCGAGGCCGTCATCGGCCACCCGGTCGACCCGGTCCGGCTGCCCGACGCGGTGGCGCGGGTGCTGCGCGCCGGTCGTGCCGCGGCCTGACCCGATGACCGACTTCAGTTGGCCGGTCCTGCTGGCCGGCCTGATTCGCGGCGAGGACCTGTCCGCCGAGGCCACCCAGTGGGGGATGGCCACCATCCTCGCCGGTGAAGCCACCCCGGCCCAGATCGCCGGCTTCCTGGTCGCGCTGCGGGCCAAGGGCGAGACCGTCGAGGAGATCGCCGGGCTGGCCGACGCGATGCTGTCCTTCGCGACGCCATTGCAGATCAGCGGTCAGTCGGTCGACGTGGTCGGCTCGGGCGGGGACCGGGCCAACACCGTGAACGTGTCGACGATGGCCGCCCTGGTCGCGGCCGGGGCGGGGGCACAGGTGATCAAGCACGGCAACCGGGCCGCCTCCTCGGCCTGCGGTACGGCCGACGTGCTCGAGGAGCTGGGCGTGGTGCTCGACCTGCCGGCCGCGGTCCAGCAGGACGTGGTGAGTGCGGTCGGGATCACCTTCCTGTTCGCCTCCCACTACCATCCCGCACTGCGGCACGCGGCCCTGCCACGGCGGGAGCTCGGTGTGCCCACGCCGTTCAACTTTCTCGGCCCGTTGGCGAACCCGGCCCGCCCGCAGGCGCAGGCGGTCGGGATGGCCGACCCGCGGGTGGCCGACCTGGTGGCCGGGGTGTTCGCGGCCCGGGGCACCCGGGGCCTGGTCTTCCATGGCGCGGACGGGCTGGACGAACTGACCACCACGACCACCTCCACGGTGTGGCTGATCAACTCCGGCGCGGTACGGCGGCACGAGTTCGACCCGGCGGCCCTCGGCATTCCTCGGGCGGAGGTGTCCGACCTGGTCGGCGGGGACGCCCGGGTGAATGCCCGGGTGGTCCGCGACGTGTTGGCCGGCACGCCCGGCCCGGTGCGCGACATCGTGCTGCTGAATGCCGCCGCGACCCTGCTGGCCGAGGCCGGTCCGGACCTCGAGCAGGACGTGGCCGAGCAGTTGGCTCCCCAGCTGGACCGCGCCGTCCGGGCCATCGACAGTGGTGCCGCTGCGACCAAGCTCGAGGAGTGGGTGCGGACCACCCGTTCCGTCGCCTGATCTCGACGCAACGTGTCGCTCGTTGAGCTTGTCGACTCCCCTCGGTGCCGACCTTGATCACCGCGCTTGACCTCCACTCCACTTGAGGGTGCACGCTCTCGGTGGAGATCGACACCGTCCGTTCGGTGCGGCCCGCCGTGCGTCGGGTCGATGAAACCCGGGGGTCGATGAATTCGGCGGCCGGTGTCAGTCCCTCCGTACAGAATAATTCCGAGGAGGAGAGCCATGGCCGAACCACTTGTCGACCAGTTGCCCGGAGGATCCGGACCGGCAGCCGGGCTGGGACGTCGGCTGCCCCGTGCCCTCACCCCGTTCCGGCACCGTGGCTACCGCCGGCTCGCCCTGGCCCTGCTGCTGAGCACCTTCGCCTCGGGGGTGTGGGTGGTGGCGCAGATCTGGGAGGTGATCCGGATCGGGGGCGGACCGGCCCAGTTGTCCATCGTCTCGATGAGCGGCGCGATCGGTGTCTTCCTCCCCGCCCTGCTCGCCGGAGTGGTCGCCGACCGGATGCCGCAGAAGCACATCCTGCTGGTGGTCGCCACCGTCGAACTGCTCGGGATGGGGGTGATCGGCTTCCTGTCGCTCAGCGGGATCACCTCCCTGTGGCACCTCGCGGTCGTCGCCTTCTGCACCGGTGTCGGGATGGCGTTCTACTTCCCCGCCTACTCGGCCTGGTTGCCGTCCCTGGTGCCGCCGGAGGACCTGATGGCGGTGAACGGGTTCGAGGGGATGATCCGACCGACTGTCGGCCAGGCACTCGGCCCGGCCGTGGCCGGCGCGGTCGTCGGTGCGGTCAACCCGGGCAGCGCCATCCTGATCGCCGCAGCTGCGTGCGCGGTGGGACTGGTCGCACTGACCGCCGTCCCGCTGACCCCGGTCCGCCGTGAGCTGGAGGCCGACACCCGGGTGTCCCCGGTCCGGGCGGCACTCGGTGACATCGCCGAGGGATTCCGCTACCTGACCCGCACCCGGTGGCTGCTGGCCACCCTGCTCTTCGCCAGCCTGATGATCTTGGTGATGATGGGCCCCTTCGAGGTGCTCGTCCCGTTCTTGATCAAGGACCGGTTGGGCGGCGGGGCCAGCCAGCACGCGTGGGTGATGGCCGCCTTCGGCGTCGGTGGCGCCCTCGGTTCGATGACGATGGCCTCGATGCGGATGCCCCGGCACTACCTGTCGGTGATGACCCTGTTGTGGGGTGTGGCCTGCCTGCCCCTGATCGTGATGGGGATGACCCGGCACGTCCTGATCGTGGTGGCGGCCGCCTTCGTCCTCGGGGCCCTGTTCGGTGCGCCGATGGTGATCTGGGGGACGCTGCTGCAGCGCCGGGTGCCGCCCTCGATGCTCGGCCGGGTGTCCAGTCTCGACTTCTTCGTGTCGATGAGCCTGATGCCGGTCTCGATGGCGCTGGCCGGTCCGGTGGCGGAGTGGGTCGGCGTACGGACCACCTTCCTGGTTGCGGGCACCGTCCCGGTCGTCCTCGCGCTCTTCTTCATCGTCTGGGGACGGCTGCCGGCCGACGAGGTCGCGCATCCGTTGCGCGACGAGGAACCGGAGCCAGAGTCGTGCAGCCTTCCCGAGGGTGCGGGCTGCCCGGACCAGACACCGGCCGCCTGATGCCGATTGTCAGGGCTTCGACAGCACCCGATCGATGAACCGGGTCACTGTGGCCAGCACGCCCTGCCGGTTCACCTCGTTGAAGACCTCGTGCCGGGCGCCGGGGAAGATCTCCTGCTCGAAATGGCTGCCGCGGATCCGGTCGATCCCGACCTGGGTCCCCTCGATCGGCACCAGCTGGTCGTCGGCCCCGTGCACCCAGAGCGTGGGCAGGTCGCCCAGTTCGCCGCCGTCGTTGATCGTGGTCAGCATCGAGGCGAAGGCTTCCAAGGTCGGACGCTGGAACGGGCCGTGCCAGATCAGCGGGTCGGCGGTGTAGGCGCGGCCGACCTCGGGATCGCGGGAGAGGGTGTCGGTGTCGATCGGTTCGTCGGGGATCTCGTCCATCGCGAGCTGGGTCTCCACGGCTTCCCAGCGTCCGAGGACCGGCCCGGACAGGACGAGAGCGGTCAGTGTGCTGCCGAAGCGCTGGGCGTAGCGGGCCGCGATCATGCCGCCCATCGAGTGTCCGATCACGATCACGGGCAGGTCCGGGTGCTCGGTGCGGGCCCGCTGGGCGAGGAGGTGGAAGTCGTCCACGACCCGGTCGAAGTCGGTGATCACGACCCGGCCCCCGGCACTCTTCCCGTGCCCGACATGATCAACTCCGTACACCGCTGCCCCGTGCACGGTCAGGACCTGCGCGACGTAATCGTATCGACCGATGTGCTCCCCGTACCCGTGGCAGAGCAGGGCGAGGTAGCGCGGTTCGCCGGCCACCCAGGAGCGCGCCACCCGCTCACCATCGAATCCGTCGAAGTTCGTCTCCGTCACTGGTGCCATGAGCCGACGATACCGATGGGCGTGGTCCGGTCGCGACGGAATGGGCAAGAACGGTCAGGACACGACGACGCTGTTCGCGCCAGACTGGTGACCATGACCGACCTGCCACGTGACCGCCTGCGTGAGCTCCTCGACGCAGTGCTGGACTCCGAGCACGACTCGCTGACCGCGATGGCGCGGGGTGCGTTCGCCTCGCCGTACCACTTCAGCCGGCAGTTCAACCGCGGCACCGGGGAGTCCCCGGTCGCGCTGCGGCGCCGGGTGATGCTGGAGCGCGCGGCCTGGCAGTTGGCCCGCGGTGAGACGGTCACCGAGGTGGCCCTGGTCGCGGGGTACGACTCCCTCGAGGGGTTCAGTCGGGCGTACAGCCGTGCCTTCGGGCATCCCCCGAGCAGCACCCGAGCCCTGGGCACTCCCGCCGGCGGATCGAGTGGTCACTGGCTGCCGGCCCCGAACGGGGTGCACTTCCACCCGCCGATGAACCTGTGGGTCAACGAAGCCGAGGAGGCGCCCCGGGCCATGCAGCTGACCGCGCACTTCGTGCATCACGACCTGGCCGACACCGCGGAGTTGATCACGGTGGCCAGCACCCTCGACGAGGAGGCGTACCGCCGGGTCCGACTGCCGGGGCACACGGTGCTGGAGTGGGACGGCCCGGAGGAGTCGATCGCCGCCGTCCTCGACCCCCCGGTCCGGGCCCAGGAGGGGGGGCTGGCCGCGATCGAGGGGGCGGACCTACCGGCCCGGGG
>JBQDIN010000063.1:15561-24664 GCA_052094425.1 Propionibacteriaceae bacterium | reverse complement strand
CGATCGACGGCAAGGAGATCACCGGCTGGTTCACCGAGGACTTCACCCTCGCCGAGCTGCGCACCGTGCGCGCAGTCGAGCGGATCCCGGACACCCGTCCTGACAACACCGACTTCGACGGCCTGTACCCGATCCCGACCTTGGACGAGGTCCTCGACCTGGCCCGCAACTCGCGCACCTGCGCCGGCGGGAAGGTCGGTGTCTATCCCGAGACCAAGCACCCGAGCTACTTCGACTCCGTTGACCTGTCCCTGGAGAAGCCGCTGGTGCAGGCACTGGAGCGGGCCGGCCTGAACAGGACCAGTTCGCCCGTCATCCTGCAGAGCTTCGAGACCACCAACCTCAAGGAGCTCAACCGGCGCACCGACGTCCCGATCGCCCAGATCGTGGGGTGCTCCGGCGCCCCGTACGACCTGGTGGCGAAGGGCGACGAGCGCACCTATGCCGATCTGGTGGCCAAGGAGGGCCTCCAGGAGATCAGTCGGTATGCGGACGGGGTGAGCCTCTGCAAGGACGTGATGATCCCGCGCACCGACGAGGGTGAACTCGGCGACCCGTCACCGGTCATCGGCCATGCCCACCGGTACGGGATGGACGTGCACGGGTGGACCTTCCGGGCGGAGAACCAGTTCCTGCCCACCGAGTTCCGCTCCTCCGACGACGGATCCGAGCACGGGGACATGGCCGGTGAGATCGAGGCCTTCCTCGCGGCCGGGATCGACGGGATCCTCAGCGATCACCCGGACCTGGCCGTCGAGGCCCAGTCCGAGGACAACTGATCAGATCACGCCGAGGGCGATCACCGCGTCGGCCACCTTGAGGAAGCCGGCGATGTTGGCGCCGAGCGCGTAGTTGCCCGGCTGGCCGTACTCCTCGGCGGTGGCCGCGCAGTTCTTGTGGATGCCGGTCATGATGTCGGCCAGCCGTTCGGAGGTGTGGTCGAAGGACCAGGCGTCCCGGCTCGCGTTCTGCTGCATCTCGAGGGCGGAGGTGGCGACGCCGCCGGCGTTGGCCGCCTTGCCCGGACCGAACAGGACATCGGCCTTCTGGAACAGGGCGAGGGCCTCCGGATTGCAGGGCATGTTGGCCCCCTCGGTGACGGCACGCACCCCGTTGTTGATCAAGATGAGGGCGTGGTCGGCGTCCAGTTCGTTCTGGGTCGCGCAGGGCAGCGCGACATCGCAGGGCACGTCCCAGATGGAGCCCTTGGTCACCACGGTGGCCGAATCCCGGCGGGCCGCGTAGTCGGAGATCCGGCCGCGCTCGACCTCCTTGACCTCGCGCAACAGCGCGACGTCGATCCCGGCCTCGTCCAGGACGTAGCCCGAGGAGTCCGAACAGGCCACCACCCGAGCACCCAGCTCCTGGGCCTTCTCGATCGCGTAAATGGCCACGTTCCCCGACCCGGAGACCACGATCCGCCGCCCGTCCAGGGACTCCCCGACGGTCTTGAGCATCTCGTTCGTGAACAGCACGGCGCCGTAGCCGGTCGCCTCGGTGCGGACCAGTGATCCGCCCCAGGAGATGCCCTTGCCGGTGATCACCCCGGACTCGTACCGGTTGGTGATCCGCTTGTACTGGCCGAAGAGGTAGCCGATCTCACGCCCGCCCACACCGGTGTCCCCCGCCGGTACGTCGGTGTACTCGCCGACGTGGCGGTAGAGCTCGGTCATGAACGACTGGCAGAAGCGCATCACCTCGGCATCGCTGCGTCCGCGTGGATCGAAGTCCGAGCCGCCCTTTCCACCGCCGATCGGCATCCCGGTCAAGGAGTTCTTGAAGATCTGCTCGAAGCCGAGGAATTTTATGATTCCGAGGTACACCGAGGGATGGAAGCGCAGTCCGCCCTTGTACGGCCCGAGGGCGGAGTTGAACTCCACCCGGAAACCGCGGTTGATCTGCACCCGGCCTTCGTCGTCCTGCCACGGCACCCGGAAGATGATCTGCCGCTCCGGCTCGCAGATCCGCTCCAGCACGGCAGCGTCCACGTACTCGGGGTGCTTGACCAGCACCGGCCCCAAGCTGTCGAAGACCTCGCTGACAGTCTGGTGGAACTCGGCCTCACCCGGGTTCCGCGCCACCACCTGCTCGTAGATCTTCTGCACCTGGGCGTCCATACGGCTCCTCGTCGTCTCGTCGGCCGACCCCGAGAACCGGGAGTCGACGATCATTCCGGGGCGATACTAGTGCGTCGACTCCCGGCTGGCCGACCAGTCCCGCCCAGTCAGACGCGGGGCCGGGACACACCGAGCAGGACACCTGGCCCCGAGGGTTCAGTCGGTGGCGGTGCTCTTCCGGACGCCGTACACCAGAGAGCGGTAGTCGGGGTGCCGGCCGATCCAGGCCTTCACGAACGGGCAGATCGGCAGCACCTGGCGGTTCCCTTCGACACGGACCTCGTCGAGCGCCGTGCGCACCAACGCCGATCCGACCCCCTCGCCCTCGAACTTCGGGTCCACCTCGGTGTGGGTGAACACGTAGAGTTGATCGGTGACCTGGTACTCCGCGAAGCCGGCGAGCTCGCCATCGAGCTGAGCCTCCCAGCGGCTCCGGTCCGTGTTCCGGGTGACGTCCACATCAGCCATCAGTGCCTCCTCGATCCATGCGACGCAGTCTAGGTCACCCCCGCACGAACCCACTGTGGTCAGCTGCTCCGGCGGATCCGGGCGTTCAGGCTACGGGCGCAACCAGTCGGCCGTGGCGGTCCCGGCGGAAGCCACCTCGGCGGGGGTCCCGGTGGCCACCACCCGACCACCGTCGGAGCCGGCGCCCGGACCCAGATCGATCACCCAGTCCGCGCCGGCGACGACAGCCATGTCATGCTCCACCAGGACAACCGTGTTGCCCTGGTCCACCAACGCGTGCAACTGCTTGAGCAGTACGGCGACGTCGGCACGGTGCAGCCCGGTGGTGGGCTCGTCCAGCACGTAGAGGGTGTGTCCGCGCCGGGAGCGCTGGAGTTCGCTGGCGAGCTTGATCCGCTGCGCCTCGCCGCCGGACAGTTCGGTCGCCGGTTGGCCGAGCCGCAGGTAGCCGAGTCCCACGTCGTGCAGGGTGCGCAGGCTGCGGTGCACACCCTTCACCTCGGCGAACACCTCCACCGCCTCGTCCACGCTCAGGGCGAGCACGTCAGCGATCGTCCGCCCCTGCCAGCGCACCTCGAGGGTCTCCGGGGAGTACCGAGCCCCGTGGCAGGTCGGGCAGGGCGAGTAGGTGCCGGGCAGGAACAACAGTTCGACGGCCACGAACCCCTCGCCCTGGCAGGTCGCACACCGCCCCTCGGCCACGTTGAAGGAGAACCGGCCGCCCCCGTACCCACGCTCCCTCGCCTCGGGAGTCGCCGCGAACAGCGTCCGTACGCCGTCGAAGAGCCCGGTGTAGGTGGCCAGGTTCGAGCGCGGCGTCCGCCCGATCGGTTTCTGGTCCACCCGGACGAGCCGATCCACCCCGTCCAACCCGGTGGCCGACAGCAGTGCGTCGGCGGCCCCGGCGTTCGGGGCGTCGGGACCCTCCTCCTCGGCCTCCACTGGTACGGCCACGCCCAGGTGCCGCGCGACCACCTCGGTCAGCACCTGCGTCACCAGAGTCGATTTGCCGGCCCCGGACACACCCGTCACCGCGGTCAACACCCCGAGCGGCAGGTCCAGGTCGACGCCACGCAGGTTGTGGCGTCGCACCCCGGTCAACCCCAGCCAGGCTTCCGGGGCGCGGCCGTATCCGCCGGGAAGGTCCGGGGCGCGGAACAAGTGCTCGCCGGTCGCGGAGGACTCGACCTCCGCCAGCCCCGGCACCGGGCCGGAGTTGAGCACCTCGCCGCCGGTCTGGCCGGCCCCGACGCCGACGTCGACCACCCAGTCGGCCCGGCGCACCACGTCCAGGTCGTGCTCGACCACGAACAGCGAGTTGCCGGCGGCGATGAGGCGCTCCAGCACACCCATCAGCGGGACCACGTCGGCCGGGTGCAGGCCGGCCGAGGGTTCGTCCAGGACGTACACGACGCCGAACAGGCCGGAGCGGAGGAGTGTGGCGAGCCGGAGTCGCTGCACCTCCCCCGCCGAGAGGGTGGGGGTGGTGCGATCCATGCTGAGGTAGCCGAGGCCGAGTTCGACCAGCACCTCGATCCGGCCCATCAGGTCGCCGGTCAGGGTGGCCGCCACCCCGTCCGGCGGCGCCGTGGCATGCACCGCCGCCAAGGTGTCGTACAGGCTGCGCAGCGGCTGGGCCGCCAGCTGGTCGATCGGTTCGCCGGCGAAGGTGATGGCCAATGCCTCGGCCCGCAGCCGACGGCCGTCGCAGCTCGGGCAGGGCACGGTCTCGACGAAGCGCAGCGCCCGTTTTCGGGCGGTGGCGCTCTTGGAGTCCGACAGGGTACGCAGGACGTGCTGCTCGGCGCTGGTGTACTGCCCCTGGTAGGGCCGTTGGATCCGTCCGGCCTCACGCACCGGGTGCACGGTGACCACCGGCTCGTCGGGCGTGAACAGGATCCAGTCCCGTTCGGCCCGGGGCAGGTCCTGCCAGGGTGCATCCACGTCGTGGCCGAGGGTGGCCAGGATGTCGCGGAAGTTCTTGCCCAGCCAGGCCCCCGGCCAGGACGCGATCGCCTTCTCCCGGATGGATTTCGACGGGTCCGGCACCAGGGAGCGCTCGGTGGCGCGGTGCACGATCCCCTGCCCGTGGCAGGTCGGGCAGGCCCCGGCGACGGTGTTGGCAGAGAAGCCGTCGGAGTCGATCCGCTGCTGCCCGTCCGGGTACGTGCCCGCGCGGGAGTAGAGCATCCGCAGCGAGTTGGACAGGGTCGTCACGGTGCCGACCGTGGACCGAGTACTCGGGGCGCCGCGGCCCTGTTGCAGGGCGACTGCCGGCGGCAGGCCGGTGATCTCCTCGACCAGCGGGGCGGCGACCTGGCTGATCAACCGCCGGGCGTACGGTGCGACCGACTCCAGGTAGCGGCGCTGCGCCTCGGCGTGGATGGTGCCGAACGCGAGCGAGGACTTCCCCGACCCGGACACCCCGGTGAACACGGCCAGGCAGTCCCTGGGGACGGCGACGTCGACGCTGCGCAGATTGTGCACCCGGGCGCCGTGCACCCGGACGAAACCGTCCTCGGACTCACTCATCACCACCTGAGCGTACGGCCCGCACTCCGACCCTGGAGAAGCCGCTACTCGGAAGCAGCCAGCTGACCGCAGGCCGCGTCGATCTCGCTGCCGCGAGTGTCGCGCAGGGTGGTGGGAATGCCCCTGGCTTCCAGCCGGCGGACGAACTCGGCCATGTCCTCGTCCCGGGACCTGGTGAACCGGGACCCGGGCACCTCATTGAGGGGGATCAGGTTCACGTGCACCCAGCCCCAGTCGCCGCGCTTCTTCAGGACGGAGGCGAGCAGGTCGGCCCGGTGGGCCTGGTCGTTGATGTCGCGCATCATCGCGTACTCGATGGAGACCCGTCGCTTGGTGCGGCGGGCGTACTCCCAGGCGGCGTCGACGGCCTCGGCCACGTTCCAGCGGGTGTTCACGGGCACGATCTCATCGCGCAGTTCGTCGTCGGGGGCGTGCAGGGAGAGCGCCAACGTGACCGGGATGTCCTCCTCGGTCAGCTTGTTGATCGCCGGTACCAGGCCGACGGTGGACACGGTGATCCCACGGGCGGACATGCCCAGACCGTCCGGCGCCGGAGTGGTCATCTGGCGCACCGCACCGATCACCGACTTGTAGTTGGCCAGCGGCTCCCCCATGCCCATGAAGACCACATTGTTGACCCGGCCGGGTCCGCCGACGATCTCGTTCCGGGCGAGCCGGCGCATCCCGTCGGTGACCTGCTCGACGATCTCGGCCGTGCTCATGTTGCGTTGCAGACCGCCCGCGCCGGTGGCGCAGAAGGGGCAGGCCATCCCGCAGCCGGCCTGGGAGGACACGCACAGGGTGACCCGGTTCGGGTAGCGCATCAGCACGCTCTCCACCAACGATCCGTCGTTCAGCTTCCACAGCGTCTTGACCGTGGTGTCGTTGTCGCAGGTGAGGTCACGCACCCGGGTGAGCAACTGCGGGAAGAGTTGGGCGTGCAACTCCGCCCGCTCGGCGGCCGGGAGGTCGGTCCACTCCTGCGGGTCGTCGACGAGGCGCTCGAAGTAGTGCTTGGACAACTGCGCGGCCCGGAAGCCGGGGAGCCCCGCCTCGACCACTGCGGCTTTCCGCTCCGCGGCGGTCAGGTCGGCCCAGTGCGTGGGTGGCTTGCCCCGCCGCGGGGAGTCGAAGACCAGCGGCAGGTTGGTGCGCTCGGTCGTACGTGCTTGCTCGTCAGTCATCCTCAACCACCCGGAACCAGGAGAAACATGATCAGCCACGCCACCGGGGCCGCCAACAACAGTGAATCGAGACGGTCCATCACGCCTCCGTGCCCGGGCAGGAAGGAACTCATGTCCTTGATCCCCACGTCCCGCTTGATCAACGACTCCACCAGGTCGCCACAGGTGCCCGCCCCGACCAGGCACACGCCCAAGATGATGCCGACCCAGAACGGTACGTCCAGGACGAAGATGCACATCAGCACTCCGGAGGCGACGCCGAACACCACCGACCCACCGAATCCCTCCCACGACTTCTTCGGGCTGATCCGGGGCGCCATCGGGTGCCGGCCGAGCAGTGCGCCGAACACGTAGCCGCCCAGGTCGCTCATCGTCACCACCAGCAGGAAGGTGACGATCCGGGCCGATCCCTGGCTTCCGGCCAGCATCAGTGCCACGAAGGCACCCATCAGTGGCAGGTAGGCGATGATCATCAGGCTCGCCGCCGTGTCCTTCACGAATCCGTCCTGCCCCTGCGGCATCCGCCAGATCAGGCTGGCGAGCACGGTCAGCCCGAGCGCAGCGAGCAGGATCGTGTTGGACGGAACGATCACCGGGTTCTGGATTCCCGCGAGATACGAACCGACGACGATCAGCACCGTACCGGCGACGATCGGCACGATCGCGGCCCGCATGCCCAGCTTGAGCATCGCCTGGTAGAGCTCGACAGCACCCAGCGACAACGCCAGCGCCACGATCAGGACGAAACCCCAGTGGAAGAAGAGCAGGCTGAGTACCAGCGCGGCCCCCAGACCGACGCCAACCCCGATCGCGGCCGGCAGATTGCGTCCGGCCCGACCATGATCGGATGCCGGTGTGGGGACACCGGCGGTGGGTTCGGCAGCCATCAGACCTCGAGCAGCTCGGCTTCCTTGCCCTTGAGCACCTCGTCGATCTGGTCGGTGTGCTTCTTGGTCACCGCGTCCAGGGACTTCTCCGCACGGGCGGCCTCGTCCTCACCGATGTCCTTGTCCTTGACCAGCTTCTCGACGTCGTCGATCGCCGAACGGCGGGCACCGCGGACCGAGATCTTGGCGTCCTCCGCCTTGGTCTTGGCCAGCTTGATGTACTCCTTGCGACGGTCCTCGGTGAGCTCCGGCAGGGTGACCCGGATGACGTTGCCGTCGTCGGTCGGGTTCACGCCCAGGTCGGAGTCACGGATCGACTTCTCGATCGCCGTCAGCGCAGTGCGGTCGAAGGGGGTGATCAACACCATCCGCGCCTCCGGCACCTGGAAGCTGGCCAGCTGCTGCAGCGGGGTCTGGGCGCCGTAGTACTCGGCGGTCAACTTGGCGAACATCGCGGGGTGGGCCCGGCCGGTCCGAATCGCGGCGAACTCCTCCTTGGCGTACTCGACGGCGTCCTGCATCTTCGACTCGGCGTCCTTGATGATCTCTGGGATCATGATGGGGTCCTTTCTCTCCGGTCCGGTGGGTCGTACGGGGTCCTGCTCACGCGTGGACGAGCGTACCGATCTTCTCACCCGCGATGACCCGGCCGATGTTGCCTTCGGTGTCGAGGCTGAAGAAGACCATCGGCAGGGCGTAGTCGCGCGCCATCGAGATCGCGGTCGCGTCGGCGACCTTGAGGTCGCGGGACAGGAACTCGTCGTAGCTCAGCCGGTCGAACTTGACGGCGTTCGGGTTGTTGTTCGGGTCGGAGTCGTAGACCCCGTCGGTCCCCTGCTTGCCCATCAACAGCACCTCGGCACCGATCTCCAGGGCACGCTGGGCGGCCACGGTGTCGGTGGAGAAGTACGGCATCCCCGAGCCCGCGCCGAAGATCACCACGCGGCCCTTCTCCAGGTGCCGCTCAGCGCGGCGGGGAATGTAGGGCTCGGCCACCTGGCCCATCGTGATCGCGGTCTGCACCCGGGTCTGCACGCCGGCCTTCTCGCAGAAGTCCTGCAGTGCGAGGCAGTTCATCACGGTGCCCAGCATGCCCATGTAGTCGGCGCGATCGCGCTCCATCCCGCGCAACTGGAGTTCGGCCCCGCGGAAGAAGTTGCCGCCGCCGACGACGATCGCCACCTGGACACCGGTCTTCACCACGTCGGCGATCTCTCGGGCGACCGAGGCGATCACGTCCGGGTCGACCCCGACCTTCCCGCCACCGAACACCTCACCGGACAACTTCAGCACGACCCTGCGATACGGACTGGTCACGATCTCCCTCTCGATGTCTCTTCCCTCACCGCTCCCGGCTGTGCCGGTGAACGCCCCGCCCCAACTGTGCCCCGTCAACGATGTCCGGGCCCCACTCTGCCCCGAACATGCAACATGCGCTACGAGACCCCCGTCTCGCAGCGCATGTCAGGCAGTATTTCAGGAACCGGCTGCTTCGAAACGTGCGAAGCGCTTCACCGTGATGCCGGCCTGCTCGAGCAACGTGCCGACCGGGGTCTTGTTGTCGGTCACCGACGGCTGATCCAGCAGACACACGTCCTTGAAGTAGGAGTTCACCCGGCCCTCGATGATCTTCGGCATGGCCTGCTCCGGCTTGCCCTCCTCCTTGGCGGTGGCCTCGGCGATCCGGCGCTCGTTCTCCACCGTCTCGGCCGGAACCTCGTCGCGGGAGACGTGCACCGGACGCATTGCGGCGATCTGCATGGCGGTGGTCCGGGCGGCACCGGCGTCATCGCCCTCGTACTCGACCATCACGCCGACCTGCGGCGGCAGGTCGCTGGCGCGCTTGTGCAGGTAGACGCTGGTCTGCCCGTCAAAGTAGGCGACGTTGCTCAGCTCGAGCTTCTCGCCGATCACG
>JBQDIN010000063.1:0-15551 GCA_052094425.1 Propionibacteriaceae bacterium | reverse complement strand
TGACGGTGTCACCGGACGCGAGCTTCACGGCGCCGGCGGCCTCGAGGGTGTCGGCCTTCTCCGCCGCGACGGCGGTGACGATCTCATCGGCCAGGGCCAGGAACTGCTCGTTCTTGGCGACGAAGTCGGTCTCGGCGCCCAACTGGACCAGCGCGCCGTCCTTGGCGACGACCAGGCCGTTGGCAGCCGACCGCTCGGCACCACGCTTGGCGGCCTTGGCCTGCCCGGTGACGCGGAGGACCTCCACCGCCTTGTCGAAATCGCCGTCGGTCTCGGTCAGGGCCTTCTTGGCGTCCATCATCCCGGCGCCGGTGGCGTCGCGGAGCTTCTTCACGTCAGCTGCGGCAAATGCAGGCATGTCTTCCTCGTCTGGTTCGGAACGTCGTCTCGGTGGTGTCAGTTCGATGTCAGGATCCGTCCGGCGGGCGGCCCGACCGGGTCGGGCCGTCCAGCCGTACGGGTGGTGTTACTTGGCCTCTTCGGCGGGTGCGTCCGCGTCGGCGGTCGCAGCCACGACAGCGGCGGTCTCGTCGGCCGGGGCGGCCGTGGCAGCCGGAGCAGTCGGTGCAACTGCGGGCGCAGCGGCCTCAGCCGGAGCGTCGGCGGCCGGAGCAGCCTCAACCGGAGCAGTCTCAGCCGGAGCAGCCGGAGTCGCCGGAGCAGCCGGGGTCGCCGGAGCAACTGCGGGCGCAGCGGTCTCAGCCGGAGCGTCGGCAGCCGGGGTCGCCGGAGCAGCCTCGGCCGGAGCAACCGCAGCCGGAGCGTCGGCAGCGGGGGCCTCGGCCTTGGGTGCCTCGTCGCCGGAGAGCAGGTCGCGCTCCCAATCGGGCATCGGCTCGGCCTCGACCTCGGCCTGGCCGCCGGAGCGGGCCAGCAGACCGTCGGCGACGGCGTCGGCGACGACTCGGGTCAGCAGCGAGACGGAGCGGATCGCGTCGTCGTTGCCGGGGATCGCGAAGTCGACCTCGTCCGGGTCACAGTTGGTGTCCAGGATGCCGATGATCGGGATCCGCAGCTTGCGGGCCTCGTCGACGGCAAGGTGTTCCTTGTTGGTGTCGACGATCCACACAGCCTGCGGGGTGCGGCTCATCTCCCGGATGCCGCCCAGGGTCTTCTCCAGCTTGTCCTTCTCGCGGCGCAGGCCGAGCAGTTCCTTCTTGGTCAGCCCGGAGCCGGGGACGTCGTCGAAGTCCATCCCTTCGAGCTCCTTGAGGCGCTGGATCCGCTTCACCATGGTGTGGAAGTTGGTCAGCATGCCGCCGAGCCAGCGGTGGGTCACGAACGGCATCCCGACGCGGGTGGCCTGCTCGGCGATGGCCTCCTGGGCCTGCTTCTTGGTGCCGACGAAGAGGATCTGGCCGCCGCGGGCGACGGTCTCCTTGATGAAGGCGTAGGCATGGTCGATGTAGGACAGCGACTGCTGCAGATCGATGATGTAGATGCCATTGCGCTCGGTGAAGATGAAGCGCTTCATCTTCGGGTTCCAGCGACGGGTCTGGTGTCCGAAGTGGACGCCGCTCTCGAGGAGCTGACGGGTGGTAACGACGGCCATGGCCGTGTCCTTTCCTTGGCGGCGCACGCTGGTGCGTCGCACGGTTCTTCCGGTGCCGAACCGTTCGACACCTGCCTGACGCAGGCACATCATCCACCCCGGAGGGACCGTTGGATGCTGCCCCCGGTGCGGGGGTACGCCTGCGTGCGAAGTCAGTCCGGATGGCCGGACTGCTGCGCGTGAGTTTACGCTGCCGATCCGGTTGCCACCAAACCGGCGCCACGGGAGTCGCAGGAGGCGCGTCGTCCACAACCGGGCCGGGGGGCGAGGCGGTGTCCACAGGACGTCCCGACCCGCGTCCGGGCGGCCCGCACCCGCCCCATGATCCGGGATGTGCGAACCACTCCGAGAACCCGAGTCCGACGCTGGCTGGTGGCAACGCTGGGGGTGCTGCTCCTGGCCACGGCCGCCCCCGCTGCCTGGGCCGATCAGGACCTCCCGACACCCGCCCGCTGGCCGGTCGGGGGCGAGCAGGTGGTGCTGGACGGCTTCGCTCCCCCCGCGAAGGCATGGGGCCCCGGGCACCGCGGCATCGACCTGGCCGCCGCCGAGGGCGACCGGGTCCGTGCGGCCGCCGCCGGCCGGGTGTCGTTTGCCGCCCGGCTGGCCGGTCGCGGTGTCGTCGTGGTCCAGCACGGAGCGGTCCGAACCACGTACGAGCCGGTCCGGGCCACGGTGCAGGTGGGCGACCGGGTGACGGCGGGGGCGCCGCTCGGAGTCCTCGAGGAGGGTGGGCACTGCGACCCGACCTGCCTGCACCTGGGTCTCAAGCGGGGCGAGGAGTACCTGGACCCGCTCCACCTGTTCGCGGAGCGGGGTGCCGATCCGGGGCCGGCCACGGTCCGACTGCTGCCCACCGCGGCCCGTGAAGTTGCCGCCGACCGCGCCGCCGGACGGGTGGTGGCCACCGGGCAGGGCCTCCGCGGAGATGTCTCCCCCGGTGCCCACGGACTCGTGCCCCCGGTCAGTGGCCCGGTCACCTCCCAGTTCGGGACGCGCCGACATCCGGTCACCGGCGTGGTGAAGCTGCACGACGGGGTCGACTTCGGCGCGGCCTGCGGGACGCCGCTGATGGCTCCGGCCGATGGGACGGTGCGCCAGGCGTACTTCAACCCCGGCTACGGCAACCGAGTGATCATCGACCACGGCACCGTCGACGGTCGACACCTGGTGACGGCTGTGAACCACCTGTCCGCGAGTTCGGTGGCTCCGGGCCAGCGGATCCGACAGGGCCAGGTCGTCGGTGCGGTCGGCACCACCGGTCTGTCCACCGGCTGCCACCTGCACCTGATGCTCTGGCTGGACGGCCAACTGCTCGATCCCCTGACCTGGTTCTGAAGGTCCCTCGGCTGAGCCCTGCTTGGACCACGCGGACCGCCGGTGTTTGGACCTTCGGCCCCGACCCGCCGCGGACGAGGGTAGGTGCCATGAATATTGAGTTCTGGGTGACCTCGATCGTGGTGACGGCCACGCCGGGGACGGGTGCCCTGTTCACCATCGCCGCCGGCCTGGCCCGTGGCGCCCGCTGGGGGGTGATCGCGGCAGCGGGGTGCACCCTGGGGATCGTGCCGCACCTGGCCCTGGCCCTGTCGGGGGCAGCTGCCGTCCTCGCGGCCAGTCCGATTGCCTTCGAGGCGATCAAGTGGCTGGGAGTCGCCTACCTGCTGTACCTCGCCTGGGGATCGTGGCGACAGTCCGGCGCATTCACCCCGCAGCCCGGCGACCGGGCAGCCACGGTCCGGCGGACGATCGGCAGCGCGGTCCTGGTCAACCTGCTCAACCCCAAGTTGACCTTGTTCTTCTTCGTCTTCCTGCCGCTGTTCGTCGACCCTGCCGGCGACGGTGCCGTGTTCGACCTTGCCCGGCTCGGGGCCGCCTTCATGGTGATCACCCTGCTGATCTTCGCCGGGTACGGCGTGGCCGCGGCGCGGTTGCGCCGGCACGTGATCGAGCGGCCGGAGGTGATGCGGGCGATCGGGCGGGTGTTCGCCGGGTTGTTCGTCCTGCTGGCGACCCTGCTGGCCTGCACTCACCTCTAGGCAGGTCTGCCCTGGGAGTGGCCGGGCCGCGATCGGGGGCCGTCACCCACCCACGAGTGCACCCAGGGCCTCGATCGCCCGCGTCAGTCGCGGTGCCGGGTGGGGACCGTAGCCGATGACCAGTCCCGGCGGCCCCGGGACGAACCGGTGGCGCGAGAGCGCGTGCACGGCGATTCCCTCGACGGCAGCGCGGGCGGACAGCTCCGCGTCGTCGAGGTGATCAGGAAGTCGCACGACGAGGTGCAGTCCGGCGGCGACACCCTCGACCGTGCAGCCCGGCAGGTGCCGCCTGATCGCCTCGACCGCGGCATCGCGTCGCTGCCGGTGCCGCCCACGCAGGGAGCGCAGGTGCTTCTCCAGTACGCCGGAGTCGATCAGGTCGGCGAGGGCGAGTTGGGGCAGTGCCGGCGAGCCGAGGTCGGTCGCCCAGCGTTGGCGAGCCAGGTCGGCGTGCCATTGCGTCGGAGCGATCATCCAGCCGATCCGCAAGGCCGGGGCGAGCACCTTCGACAAGCTGGACACGTGGGCGACTCGCTCGGGCGCCATCGCCTGCACGGCGTGCACCGGGGACCGGTCGTAGCGGTACTCGGCGTCGTAGTCGTCCTCGATCACCAGTCCGTCCACCGCCTCGGCCCAGGCGACCAACGCCCGGCGGCGCTCCGGGGACAACACCACGCCGGTCGGGAACTGGTGGGCCGGGGTGACCAGGACGGCCCGTGAGCGGGTCCGACTGAGGGTGGCGACGTCCAGTCCGTCGGCGTCGACCGGCACCGGGGTGAGCGAGTCCATCCAGTGGTCGAGGATGCGGCGATTCCCCTCGGCACCGGGGTCCTCGACCGCGCAGGCCCCGATCCCGCGCTGCCGCAGGACCTGGGCGAGCAGGCTGAGCGCGCCGGTGACACCGGCGGTGACGATGATCCGGTCGGGATCGACGGCGACACCGCGGCTCCTGGCCAACCAGGCCGTCAACGCCTCTCGGAGGGCGCGTACGCCTTGCGGGTCGGCGTACCCGAGTTCGCGGCTCGTCGCGGTCGTCAGCACCCGCCGCTCCGCTCGCAACCACGCTGCCCGCGGGAAGGCGCTCAGGTCGGGCATGCCCGAGGAGATGTCGAACAGTTCGGGCGCGACGACCCGGTCGCGCGGCGGCACGGCTGCGGGCGGGTCAGGCCGATCAGCAACCACGGTGCCTCCGCCACGGTTGGGGACCACCAGGCCTTCCTCGGTCAACCGGCGGTAGGCCTCGACCACGGTCCCGCGCGCCATCGACAGGTCGTCGGCAAGCACCCGAGTGGCGGGCAACCGCACCCCGGCAGCCAGGGTCCCGTCCAGGATCGCAGTCCGGAGGCGGGCAGTCAGCCACTCCACCCGACCGCGCCGGGGAGCAGCGGCGGGATCGAGTTGGAGGAAATCTGCGCCGGCCATTTGGTTCAACACCCTAAGCGGCCACGACCCCCTCGAACCAGACCATTCACGCGATCCGTGTGGTTCCGAGGAGGTGACCCGGTCAGGCGCGCGGGTGGGCTTGGTTGAAGGCGGCCCGTAGTCGCTCGTTCGTCACGTGGGTGTAGATCTGCGTGGTCGCCAGCGAGGCGTGGCCCAGCATCTCCTGGACGCTGCGCAGGTCGGCACCCCCTTCCAGCAGGTGGGTCGCCATCGCGTGCCGCAGGCCGTGCGGGCCGAGATCCGGGGCGCCGTCGACCGCCCCCAGTGCGCGGTGCACCACCCGGCGTACGACCCGCGGGTCGATCCGGCCGCCCCGCTCGCCGAGGAAGACCGCATGTCCGCTGTCCGGCCCGGCCAACTGGCCGCGGACGGCGACCCACCCGTGCCAGGCCCGCAGGGCCGGTCCGCCGAGCGGGACGCTGCGTTCCTTGGCCCCCTTGCCGAACACCCGGATCAGGTTGCGGTCGGTGTCCAGGTCGGCCAGGTCCAGCCCGCACAGCTCGGAGACTCGGATCCCCGACGAGTAGAGCAACTCGAGCATCGCCACGTCCCGCCGCCCGACCGGGCCCTCGTCCTCCCCCGCGACTGTGATGGCCTGTTCCAGCATGGCGGTCGCATCGGACTGTTCCAGGGTGGCCGGTAGCCGGCGGGTCCGTTTCGGGGAACGCAGTGTCTCGGCCGGGTTCGCTTCGACCCGTCCGGTCCGCTCCGCCCACTCGAAGAACCCGCGGGCCGCCGCGGCCCGGCGCTGCAGGGTGGCCCGCCCCTGTCCCCGGCTCTGCTGGAGCGCGAGCCAACTGCGCACCGACCGGATCGTCACCTCGCCGAGGGCGGTGTGCCCCAGTCGGCGCAGGTGCTCCAACAGCGCGGACACATCCCCGGTGTAGGCCCGTACGGTGTGCTGCGACAGGGTGCGTTCCAGGCTGAGGTGTCGCACGTAGTCCGCCAGTGCCGCGGCCAGGGCCACGGGCAACTCGGTGGCCTCGGCAGCCTCGTCCGTGGGCACCGGACCGGGATCGGGAGTGGGCACACCCCACTGTGCGACCGTGATCGACGCGAGGCAAGCAGCCACGCGCGCGGTCGGCCCCATGGTTGCACTGACGTGATATCCAGTACCCATGTCAGATTCCAGCAGTGCCGGACTGGGCATCCACATCGGGGGTTACACGCAGGAGATGCGGGGTTCCTCGGACGGGATCGACGCCTATCGGTGGATCAGTGCGGTCGAGGACGAGGTCGAGATCAGCCACCTGGGTGCGATCGAGTTGGTGTCGCCGACCTTCCTGGCCCGGCACCCGGACCGCCCGTTGCTGTTCGCGGTGTCGGAGTCGAGTCCCGGTCTGGTCAGTGCCTGCACGATCAGCGACAGCGACGCCCTCACCCTGATCAACTCGGTGGACAGTGGCGGCGAGGGCGGGTGCCATGTGGCCGTCGATCCGCGGGGAACGCACCTGCTGGTGGCCCACTACACCGAGGGGTCGGTGGCCACCTTCCACATCGGCGAGGACGGGACCCTGTCCCAGGCGATCGACGTGCACCCGTTCTCCGGCAGCGGCCCGGACCCGGAGCGGCAGGACCGTTCGCACGCCCATCAGGTGCTCTTCGACGGCGACACGGTGCTCGTCACCGACCTCGGCAGCGATCAGGTGCACCGGTTGGAGTTGGTCGACGGACGACTCCACGAGGCCGGCGAGGTGCAACTCCCGCCCGGCTCCGGCCCGCGGCACGGGGTCGTGACCGGCGACCACCTCGTCATCGCCTGCGAACTGAGTGCCCAGTTGTGGTTGGGGCGCCGCCAGGGCCGGGAGTGGCAGCAGGTCGCTGTGGTCGACGCGTCGGCCGCCACCGCACCCGGCACCGAGACCGAGGGGCGCATCTACCCGTCGGCGATCGCAGTGTCCGGTGACCAGGTGTTCGTCGCCAACCGAGGTGCGGACACCTGTGCCGTCTTCTCCCTCGACCGCGACCAGCACACCCTGACCCCGGTGGCCGAGTTCCCCAGCGGCGGCCGGTGGCCGCGGGACCTGGTGCTGAGCTCGGACCGGCTCTGGATCGCGAACCAGGTCAGCAATGTGGTGAGTGTCTTCACCCGTACCGACGAAGGCACCATGCCGGCCTGGACCCTCGACTTCGAGATCCCGAGCAACAGTCCGGCCTGTGTCGTGCTGGGTCCGGAGGGGCCTCCCCGTACGCGGTAGCGTGTCGTCGGTGAAGAAGAAGACAGCCGCGCGCACCGACACCCCGCCCACCAGCCGCAACCGGACCTCCGGCACCATCGCCGTGGTCGGCGGCCGAGTCGTCCCGATCACCGGCGCGGTGATCGAGGGCGGCACCGTCCTGATCAAGGACGGGGTGATCACCGCCATCGGGAAGTCCGTCCGGGTCCCCAAGGGAACCGAGGTCGTCGACGCTGCTGGCCAGTGGGTGCTGCCGGGGTTCGTCGAGTCCCACGGTCACGTCGGCGTGGCCGAGGAGGGCAACGGCTGGGCCGGCGAGGACACCAACGAGATGACCGACCCGATCGGGGCGAGGTTCCGCGCCCTGGACGCGATCAACCCGGCCGACGAGGGATTCCGCGACGCGCTCAGTGGCGGCGTCACCTCGATCGTGATCAAGCCCGGATCCGGCAGCCCGGTGGGTGGGCAGACCGTGGCGGTGAAGTCCTGGGGCCGGATCGTGGACGAGATGGTGCTGGCGGAACCGTGCAGCCTGAAGTCGGCCCTCGGCGAGAACCCGAAGCGCATCTACGGGGACAAGAAGGTGACCCCGTCCACCCGCCTCGGGGTCGCCGCCGTGATCCGCGCCGCGCTGGTGAAGGCACAGGACTACCGCGAGCGCCGCGATGAGGCCGCCGCGGAAAGCAAGCCGTTCGAACGGGACCTGAACTCCGAGGTGCTGGTGCGGGTGCTGGACGGTGAGTTGCCGTGGTGCCAACACACCCACCGCGCCGACGACATCGCCACCGCGCTGCGGCTCGCCGACGAGTTCGGCTACCGACTGGTGGTCAACCACGGCACCGAGGGGCACCTGCTCGCCGACGTGCTGGCCGAGCGGGACATCCCGGTGATCATCGGCCCGCTGTTCACCTCCCGCAGCAAGGTGGAGGTGAACCAGCGCCACCTGCGCAACCCCGGGCTGCTGGCGAAGGCCGGCGTCCGGATCGCACTCACCACCGACCATCCGGTGGTCCCGATCGACTTCCTCGTGTACCAGGCGATCCTGTCGGTCAAGGAGGGCCTCGACCCGGAGACCGCGATGGAGTCGATCACCATCAACCCGGCCCGCTTCCTCGGTCTGGATGAGCGGGTGGGATCGCTCGAGGTGGGCAAGGACGGCGACCTGGTGATCTGGGACGGGGACCCGCTGGAGATCATGAGCCGAGCACAACGGGTGATCATCGAGGGCCGCGAGGTCTACACCTATGATGACGAGACTGGCGACGGCCGCACCCTCGACCCGTACGCCGCAGCCACTGGATCGCACGCCAGCAACTGACGCCCAGCAAACGAGACGCATCCGGAGAACCACGCACGATGAACAGCACTGACGACCTGACCACGGGCGGCACCGTCCTGCCGATCACCCGCTGGGGCACCCCGGTGATGCACGCCCGGACCCGCCCCGTGACCGAGTTCGGCGACGAACTGCACCAACTGGTCCGCGACATGTTCGCCACCATGGAGGCGGCCGACGGGGTCGGGCTGGCCGCCACCCAGGTCGGGTTGGACCTGGCCCTGTTCGTCTACGACTGCGCCGACGAGGACGAGGTCCGCCACGTCGGCGTCTTCTGCAACCCGACGGTCACACTGCCGGAGGGGAAGGACCGACGGTTGGAGAGCATCGAGGAGGGTTGTCTGTCGCTGCCCGGGGCCTACATCGGCCTGGCCCGTCCGGACGTCGCCACCTGTCGTGGCCAGGACGCGTACGGCAACGACATCGAGGTGGTCGGCACCGGGCTGCTGTCTCGGTGCCTGCAGCACGAGACGGATCACCTGAACGGGACCGTCTTCGGCGACCGGCTCCCGTCCCGTGCCCGGAAGAAATTGTATGGGCTGCACGAGAAACTGGCCGGCAACTACCCCGAGGACTGGCCGGTCACCCCCAAGGTCTCCGCCCGCGCCTGAATCCCCAGCGACCTCCTCGTCGTGGGCGAGCAAGGTAGCGGACGTCATCGCGATGTGGATGGCGATCTTCCTCGTCATATCCGCACTGTCTGCCTGACATACTCGTCATTGACGCGAGGAGCAGACCATGGCTGGATCCAAGATCGAGACCGGGGACCCGAGTGTGAGCTTGCGCGACGCCGCCCAGGTACTCCGCGCGTTGGGCGTGCTCGAGCAGGCCGTCGAGTCGATCGAGCCTCGGCTGGAGGCAGTCTGCAAGGCGGCCGGAGCGAGGCAGCCCGGTCGATGAGCAACCAGCCCATGCATCGTCTGCGCAGCGCCGAGTCCTCTGCGGCATCGACACCGCTCGGCCGCTGGGCTGACCGGTACGCCACGCTGATCGACGCGATCGTCGCGACGGCGCTGTTCCTGTACGACGTGATGTACCTCGTGAGTCTGCACGTCGGCTTCGGGGAACTGTCACTCCCGATGTTCGTCGTGGCGGTGGTGCTGTCGGCCACCACGTGTCTGCTCTACGTCTTCCGGCGCAAGTCGCCTCGCGCCGTGACCGCCGCCGTGTTCCTCGCCACGTGGGGTTATGCCGCACTGGGCGTCGGGATCTCCCCGGCACCGCTCGTCCTGCTGGGACTGATGCTGTACTTCCTGGGCGCTCGCTTCGATTGGCGAATCGTCTACCTGGCAGCTCTGGCGGTGGGGGTGTGGGTGGTCGTCGCAGCTCAGCCGGTGCTCGAGAAGGAGTACCTGAGGATCGGAGAGGTGGGCGTCCTGGTGCTGACGGCGTTCTTCGTCGCCACCGTGGGGCTCTTCGCCCAGGCTCGGCGTCGACACGTCCGAGAACTGCGCGAACTGAACGCCCAGCTGGCCAGAGAGCGCGACGCCCAGGCGACGATCGCGGCGGCCGAGGAGCGGGCGCGCATCGCTCGGGAGATTCATGACATCGTCTCGCACAGCCTGGGCACGATGGTCGTCATGGCCGACGGAGCTGCGCGAACGGCTGGGACTGATTCCGAACAGGCCGGCCGCGCAATGGAACGGGTGCGCGAGACGGGACGCGAGGCGATGTCCGAGATGCGGCGGATGCTCGACGTGCTCCGCGAGGACGAAGGAGCCTCACGTGCACCCCAGCCCGGGCTCGACTCCCTGGACCGGCTCCTCGCCGAGACCCGGACGACGGGCCTGCGGGTGGACCTGACGGTGACCGGAGCCCCTGCACCGCTACCGGCCGGGGTCGACCTGGCGGCGTACCGGATCGTGCAGGAGGCACTGACCAACGCCCGCAAGCACGGGGGTCGCCTGCTGAGCGTGGTCACTGTGACCCTCTCGTACCGGGACGAGGCGATCGAGCTGCACGTCGTCGACGACGGCGCCGGCACCACCACCGCCTCGCCGTCGCCCGGGACCGGACATGGGCTCGTGGGGATGCGCGAGCGGGTCACCGCCTACGGCGGCACACTGGAGACGGGCTCCGGGCCGCAGGGAGGGTTCGCGGTGCACGCCGTGCTGCCGTTGCCGATCGGAGGAGGACGATGAGCGCGCATGATCATGAACAGATCAGACTCGTGCTGGTCGACGACCAGGAGATGTACCGGGCCGGGTTCCGGATGGTGCTCAGCACGCGACCGGAGTTCGAGGTCGTCGGCGACGCCGACGACGGAGACACTGCCGTCGAACTGCTGCGCACGCTCGAGGCCGACGTGGTGCTGATGGACGTGCGCATGCCGCGCATGGACGGAGTCGAGGCGACCCGCCGGATCCGCGAGGCGGGCGGCCCCCGGGTCCTCATCCTGACGACGTTCGACCTGGACGAGCACGCCTACGACGCGATCCAGGCCGGGGCCTCGGGGTTCCTGCTCAAGGATGCGCCGCTCGAGGAACTCGTCGCCGCGATCCGGCACGTCCACGACGGCGATGCGGTGGTCGCCCCCACCACCACCCGGCGACTGCTGGATCAGTTCGCGGCACAGCGCCCCACCGAGCCGGGGCCGTCGCGATGGGACGGTACGGAGCTCGCTGCGCTCACCGACCGCGAGCGTGAGGTACTGGGGCTCGTCGCCCAGGGCCGGTCCAACGGCGAGATCGCCGAGCAGCTGGTGATCGCCGAAAGCACGGTGCGGGTGCACGTCGGCCGGGTCCTGACCAAGCTGAATCTGCGCGACCGCGTGCAGGCGGTGGTGATGGCCTACCAAGTGGGACTGGCACGACCCGACCAGTAAGCCCCGACCACTAAGCCCCGACCACTAAGCCCCGACCACTGAGCACAGCGCTCATGACGGGAGGGGCGACTACGCAGATCGAGTAGCAGAAGATAGTCGTTTCTGCAGACGACATCCGCTCTCGTCCCGGCGAGGGTGGACGGCATGTCCTACATCGTCGCCACCGAGAAACTCACGAAGACCTACGGTGACCGCACCGTCGTCAGCGACCTCGACCTGCGCATCCCCGAAGGCTGCGTGTACGGGTTCCTGGGCCCCAACGGCTCGGGCAAGTCCACGACCATGAAGATGCTGCTCTCGCTCATTCGGCCCACCAGTGGGGAGGCGCAAGTCCTGGGCCGCCCCATGACCCGCTCCACCCGCCGAGAGCTGCTCACCCAAATCGGCTCGCTGATCGAGTCCCCTCCCGGCTACGCGCACCTGACGGGGGCGGAGAACATGCGCATCGTCCAGCGCCTGCTGGGCCTCGAGGACCACAGCATCGACTTCGCCGTCCGCACGGTGCGAATGCAGGATCAGATGGACAAGCGGGTGCGGGAGTTCTCCCTGGGCATGAAGCAGCGCCTCGGAATCGCGATGGCACTGGCCCGGCAGCCGAAGCTCCTCATCCTCGATGAGCCCACCAACGGACTCGACCCGGCCGGCATCGAGGAGATCCGCGACCTGCTGCGACGCCTGGCCGACGGCGGGGTCACCGTCATGGTCTCCTCCCACCTGCTCGGGGAGATCGACAAGACCGCCACCGTGCTGGGCATCCTCAGCCAGGGCCGGATGATCTTCCAGGGCACTCGAGCCGAACTCTTCTCCGCAGCGACCCCCGACCTCCTGATCGAGTGCTCCGACCCACGTCGGGCGCAGCGGCTGCTGGCCAGGTCGTACAACTCCCGACTGGAGAACACGACCCTGCGTCTCGCCGACCTCGACGACGACCGTGCCGTCGCGGCGATCGTCGCTGCCCTGGTCGGGGAGTCGATCGGAGTGCACGAGGTGCGGCGCGACGAGCAGACCCTGGAGAGCGTGTTCATGGGCCTGACCGCCGGCGGCGGGCTGTGATCCGCCGGGTGCTGGCGAACGAGTTCGCCAAGATGCGCCACCTCCATGTGGGAGCGCTCGTGACTGTCCTGTTCGTCGTGGTGGCGGGCGTCGGCCTGTACTCCGCGGTGTCCAACCCCGACTTCGACCCCGCGACCCAGTCCTCGTGGAACACCCTCCTGGGCGGCAGCAACTCCGGATTCAGCCTCGGGGCGCCCCTGCTCATCGCCGTGATCGCCAGTCGCCTCGTGGACGCCGAGCACCAGGGCGGCGGCTGGCTCATGTCGGCCACGTCCGGGGTGACTCCCGCCAGGCTGTGCCGAGCGAAGCTCCTGGCCGTCGGGATCCTCGTCTCCGGGGTCACGATCCTCGCCAGCACCGTGTTCGCCGGATCCGGGATGGCACTCGGGATCGGCGTGCCGTGGCCAGCCGCGCGCTGGATCGGGCTCACGCTCTGCTTGCTGGTGGTCAACCTCGTGGTCCTGGCCCTGCACATCGTCCTCGCGGCACGGATCGAGAACCAGCTCGTGGGGGTGGGCATCGGCCTGCTCGGCACCATCTTCGCGCTGTTCGGCACTGCGGTTCCGGCGTGGATGGCGCACTTGACCCCCTGGGGCTACTACGCGCTGTCCGCGGCGGCCGGGTACGTCGACGGCGAGTTGGTCGCCCTCTCCCCCGCGTACGTCAGCATCGCTGCGCTCGGGCTGGTCGCGGCGATCGTCTTCGCGCTGTTCACCCGATCGTTCGACCGTCAGGAGGCATGACATGAACGTCTTCCTCGCCGAGCTCGTCAAGCTCAAGCGCTCCCTGAGCTGGGCCGTCGTCGCCCTGCTACCTCTCGTCCTGGTGCTCTCCGGCTCGATCATGACCCTGATCGACGGTCGCGGTCTCGAGCACGGCTGGCACACGCTCTGGATGCGCTCGTTCGTCTTCTACGGCATGTTCCCGCTCGCCGTGGGCATCGCCATCCTCGCCTCGCTCGTCTGGCGAGCCGAGCACCGTGGCAGCAACTGGAACGCGTTGATGGCCGGTCCCACGTCCTCGCTGCGGATCGTGCTCGCCAAGGCGGCCGTGATCGCAGTGCTGGCCGCGATCATGCAGGTCATCGCCGTGGTCACCGTGCTCGTCCTGGGCAAGCTCGCCTTCGGGCTGCCCGGCTTCCTGCCGACGCAGTACCTGACGGTGTCGGCCGTCATCGTGGTCGCGTGCGTACCCGTTGCGGTGCTGCAGTCGTGGCTGTCGATGCAGTTGCGCTCGTTCGCCGCACCGGTCGCCGTCGCGTTCGTCGGGTCCGGGTTGTCCGTGGTCCTGATCGTCGCCGGGGTCGACGCGGCGATCTTCGTCAGCCCCTACGCCGACATCAGCCACGCCACCCAGCTCGGCACCGCGACCTTCGCCGACACCGGCGACATCACGGCAACGATCTTGATCACGATCACGGCCGCCTCGCTGGTGCTGTCCGCCGTACTCGCGGCGGCGAACACGTTCGTGCTCGAGCGCGGCGACGCGAGAACCTGAGATCCCGGGCCGTACGCCCGGCGTCACCGCGTCGCGTAGAACGCCACTGCGGACGAGGCGGCGACGTTCAGCGAGTCGACCCCGTTCATCATCGGGATGGTGACCCGCGCGTCGAGCGACCGGCCGGCCCCCGGAGTCAGCCCGTGGCCCTCGGTGCCGAAGACCAGCGCCAACTTCGGATGGTCCCGGGCGGCCAACTCGTCGAGGGTGATCGCGCCCTCCCCCAGGGTCATCCCCGCCACCACGTAGCCCGCCTCCTGCAGCAGCCCGACACCGGCCGGCCAGGGGTCGATCCGCGCCCACGGCACCTGGAAGACGGTGCCCATGCTGACCTTGATCGATCGGCGGTAGAGGGGGTCCGCGCAGCGCGGGGTCACCAGCACGCCTTCGACGCCGAGCGCTGCGGCGGACCGGAACACGGCGCCGACGTTGGTGTGGTCGACGATGTCCTCCAGCACCACCAGGCGGCGTGCGGACAGCAGGTCGTCGACCCGGTGCCGCTCGGCCCGGTGCAGGGAGGCCAGGGCGCCGCGGTGCACGTGGAATCCGGTCACCTGCTCGGCCAGGTCCTCGGTGACCAGGTAGACCGGTACACCCGGGTGCTTGGCCAGCACGTCGGAGAGGGAGTCCAGCCAGCGTTCGGCGAGCAGGAAGGACCGCGGCCGGTGGCCGGACTCGATCGCACGCCGGATCACCTTCTCCCCCTCGGCGATGAACAATCCACGCTCGGACTCGAGGTGCTTGCGCAAGGACATGTCGCGCAGCCGGGCGTAGTCGCCGAGGCGGTCGTCGGCCGCGTCCTCGACGCGGACGATCAGGGGTTCGGGCATCCCCCTATGCTGCCTGCTTCCCCGCCCGCCGTGGCAGTCGGAGGGGTCGCACCCCGGCCAGGGTGCGCAGCAGCAGGTCGCGGACCTGCTTCGACAGCCGGGGATCGCCACCGCCCAGCACACCGAACTGGACTCCGTCCACCTCGCCGACCGCCGGCGTCCACGCGGTGGCCGCGGCTCCCCGGTCGGACCGGACACAGAAGACCTGCCGCTCCTCGGCCTCGACCGAGGCGCGTTCGTTCGCCGCCGGATCATCGGTCGCCACCACCGCGTACCAGGCTCCGGCCAGGTCACCGGTGCGGTAACCGCGGGAGAGCCAGTGGATCCGGCCTGCGGCCGCGTGGTCGCGTACGGCCGCCGTCGCCGTCGGCGCGATCACCGTCACCTGCGCCCCGGCTTCCAGCAACCGGAGCAGCCGCCGTTCGGCAACCCGTCCGGCCCCAAGTACGACGACCCGCCGACCGGACAGGTGCAGGCCGGACAGGTACGGCGAGGGTGCGGTGGTCATGGATTCCATCATGGGCGACGCGCGCCGCCCGCCCAGCCCGTATCGCGGACTGGAACGCGCCGGCGCCGTGAGCTTGTCGAAGCCCCTTGCGGTGTCACTCGGTGTAGCGGGTGTTGCGGTGGGGTGTGCGGTTCGGGTCCAGTCGGATCGGTGGTCGGATCCACGGGATGCCGTGCTCGTCGAGGCTGATGGTCCACTGGGTCTCGGGTGGCTTCCGCGGGTCGGGTTCGACGATCCGGTGATGATGCCGACAGAGCAGGGCGAGGTTGGCGAGGCCGGTCTTCCCGTCGGC
>JBQDIN010000062.1:0-24871 GCA_052094425.1 Propionibacteriaceae bacterium | reverse complement strand
AAGCCAGAGACCAAGGGTGTGTGTTCCCGCGGTGCGAGGCATCCCCGCAGCAGTGTGAGGCGCATCATCTGGTCCCGTGGCACCGGGGTGGGGAGACCGCACTCCACAACGGTGCGCTGTTGTGTCCGCACCACCACAAGATTGTCGAACCCTACCCGCACGCCCTCGAGGGCAGCAGGTGGAGCATCGCTCTTGATCACCGAGGTCTCCCGCATATCTTCCCGCCAACGAGAGTGGATCCGGAACGGAAACCGAGGCAACACACTCGATTCCGACAACGCGGCCACCCCGAGCTCAACTGAGACCTTGAGCCGCTGTGTGCGACGCTCGGTACGTGTGCGACCAATCAACACCGTTCGTCGGCGAGCCGGCTACCGACCCGACGCTGCTGAGACCACACTCACCGAGGTCCCCAGATGGCTGCACGGCGCATATCCGGAGCTGTTCGAGCGCGAGCATCTGCGCGAGCGGTTGAACTTCTATGACATGCACAGGGAGCTCGCGCTATACGCACAGCACCCCCAGCCTGACATACGCGAAGCGGCGCAGGAACGCATCGCTCGCCTGCTCTCCGGCCATAACCATCTGGGTGAACTCATCTGGTAGGTCTTCGTCTTCGCGCCGACATCGTCGTCGTACATACGGGGGACGGGCGGTCGATCGGGCTGAACCGTTGATCAAAACGCCCTAGGCGTCCAGTTCGACCTCGACGCTGACCGCGCCGGACGGGCTGCGGTGGGCGACGGCATGGCCGGGTCGGTCCGTGCCGCCGAGTCGGAGCAGGATCGGACCTCCGGTGCCGAGGAAGTTGCGCCACCACTTCTTCTGGTCGGGAAGGCTCACCCCGATGGTCACGACGTCGCCGCTGCGTCGATACGCCACCGGCAGGCTGAAGGTGCGGCCGGATCGTCGCCCGGTGTAGGTGGCCAGCGTCATCCAGCGCCCGACCAGCGGGCCCCACCGCGGTGACGTGACAAGGGGGCCCACGACACTGTTGACCAGGCTGGCGGTGCGTTGGAGCGGGTTCATGTCACATTCCTCGTGATCGGCATCGTCGGGAGGCGGTCACGTGTCCAGGGCCTCCTGGAAGCGGGCCACGACCTCGGGGCGTTGTCGCAGCGGACGGCCGTCGACGGAGGTCACCGCGACCACCCCGCTCAGGCTACTCGTCCACCACGCCGCGTCGGCCTGCCACAGGTCTGCCACGGTGACGGGGGACAGGCTGACGTCGAACCCGTGGGAGGGTGCGAGTTCGATCAGGGCCTCCCGGGTGACGCCCGGCAGCAGGGCGTCGCGCAACGGTGGCGTGCGTACCGCGGATCCGGAGAGCAGGAACACATTGCCCCGCGACCCCTCGAGCACTGATCCCTCGTCGTCGAGGAAGAGCGGGAGGTCGGGAGCCACCGCGTCCTCGGCCGCCGCCAAGGAGGTGCGATCGACCCACTTGTGCCGCCAGCTGCCGTCCGGTCGGTGTGCCTCGGCCAGCGCCGAGTGTTGCAGACGTTCGCCGAGCGGACGAGTGATCAACTCGACCGCGACCCCGTCCGGTGTCGGCACCGCGATGATCTTCAGGGCGATGCGTTCGGCCGCTGAATCGGCGAACGCGGTACGGGCGGCAGCGCGGGCCCGTTCGGCGAGCGTGTCGGGGAGGCCGGACCCGTACAACTCGCGACAGGACCGGTCCAACCGGGCGAGGTGACGACGCAGCCGCCGGACCCGGCCACCCTGGACCAGGCAGCTCTCGAAGACGCCGCCGGACCACTGCGCCTGCGTCGGCGGCACGCCAATGTCCTCGGCGGCGTCCGGCAGGGTGCCGCCGATCGCCGCCACCAGCGGTCGCGCCTTGTGCAGGCACTCGGCCCACTCCAGTTCCGGAATGCTGTCGCTGGTGATCCCGCCCCCGACGCCGAGTTCCACCCGATGTCGGTCGCGATCCCGGGTGAACTCGAAGGTGCGGATCAGCACGTTGAACTCGGCGCCGGCGTACGGGCTGATCATGCCGAGGGCACCGGTGTAGGCGCCGCGCCCGCTGCCCTCCAGCGCGGCGATGGCGCGCACCGCCGACGACTTGGGTGCGCCGGTGACCGACCCCGGCGGGAACGTCTCGGCCAGCACCTCGTCCAGCCGCAGCCCCGGGCGCAGCGCCCCCGTCACGGTCGACACCAGGTGCCACACTCCCGGATGGGCCTCGAGGTCCAACAACCCGGACACGACGACGGTGCCCGGCCGGCACACCCGGGACAGGTCGTTGCGCATCAGGTCGACGATCATCACGTTCTCGGCTGATTCCTTGACCGAACGGCGCAGGGCGGGCGCGTCGGTCTCCGCAGCAGTCCGCGGTGCGGTGCCCTTGATCGGGCGGGTGACGACTCGATCGCTGTGCACGGACAGGAACAACTCCGGACTCAACGACACCAGACCGCCGCCGTCGGTGTTGATCAAGGCCCCGTGTGCGGGCCGCAGGGTGGTGAGGCATCGGACGAAGGCATCGGTGGGGGACAGGTCGGTGTCGGCGAACAGTCGGGTGCAGAGGTTCACCTGGTAGAAGTCACCGGCCCGGATCTGCTGCTGCGCCCGTTCGATGATCGCCAGGTGCCCGTGGTGGGCCGCCCGGAACGGAGCGGCGGTGCGGAACTCCGGGCCCGGCCCTTGGTGGGGTCGCGGCGCGGGCGGCACCGCGAGCAGGGACCGCAACCGCTCCAGGGCGGTGGTCGTGGCCGCTGTTGCCTCGGGCAGGCCCAGGGACTCGAACACCCAGCCGTCAGCCGGGTCACGAAACAGCACCCAGTCGTACAGGGCACCCGTGGAGGCCGCAGCCTCGTACCCGAGGGCCCCGATCCACCCGCCGCCGATCCGGACCGGCTGGGTCTCGACCGCATCTTGGGCAGCGGGCTCCAGCCACTCCGCTGGGAGGTCGGCCATCGTGAGGTCCGTACGCAGCGGAGAGTGGGTGATCATCAGGCCGCCGCCGAACCAGTCGCCGCTCAGGCAGGCCAGACCCGGCTCATCGCTGAGGTACTGCAGGAGATCGGTCGGCTCCGGCCCGGGGCCCAGAACCACTGCGTACGGGCGCGGCACCTCGGCCGACGGCGACGACGCGGGCACCGGTCAGGTCCCGGCGAGACTCTTCAACACCCGCTCGGCACTCCCGCCGAGGCCCAGTTCCTCCGTCAGGGTGGCGAACCGGTCCGGATCGGCCGGGGCAGTGGGCAGGCGGAGGTCGTCGTAGTCCACCGCGAGGTCCAGCTCGCGGGCCACCGCAACCACGTCGGGAGCGACCGCGAGGTAGTCGATCGCGGCTGCCAACTTGGCCCGGACCCCGCCGCTGATCCGTCCGCCGGACTCGCTCGCAGCCGCCAGGATCCCGTCCAGGTCGCCGTAACTGGTGAGCAGCGAGGCGGCGGTCTTCTCCCCGATCCCGGCCACCCCGGGCAACCCGTCGGAGGCGTCCCCGCGCAGGGTCGCGAACGGCACGTACTGCGACCCACTGACCCCGTACTTGGCGTGCAGCCACGCATCGGTGACCCGCTCGTGCTTGCCGACTCCGCGGGCGATGTAGAGCACCCGGATGCCGGCGGCGTCGTCGACCAGTTGGAACAGGTCGCGGTCACCGGTGACCACGTCCACCGGCATCGGTGCGTCGGTGGCCAGGGTGCCGATCACGTCGTCGGCCTCGTAGGCGTCCTTGCCCACCACCGGCAGGCCGAGGGCGCCCAGCACCTCGCGAATCATCGGCACCTGCACGTCCAGGTCGCCGGGAGTCTCCTCCTGGTCCACCCCGGGCCGCACCTCGGCCACCCGGTGCGCCTTGTAGGTGGGGATCAGGTCCACCCGCCACTGCGGGCGCCAGTCGTTGTCCCAACAGCAGACGAGGTGGGTGGGCTGGTACTCACCGACCAGCCGGGCGATGAAGTCCAGCAGTCCGCGGACCGCGTTCACCGGTCGACCGTCGGGGGTGCGCAGGGAATCGGGTATCCCGAAGAAGGCGCGGAAGTACAGGGAGGCGGTGTCCAACAGGAGGATTCGGGGACTCGACACCCCTGCATGGTGGCACGGATCACCATTGCTGGCACGATGGGCCAATGGAAAAGATGGATCGACAGATCCTCGGCCTGCTGGCCCGGGACGGCCGGATGTCCTACACCGACATCGGCAAGGCCACCGGCCTGTCCACCTCGGCTGCCCAGCAGCGAGTACGCAAACTCGAGCAGCGCGGGGTGATCGAGGGCTATGCAGCCCGGATCAACCCGGAGGCCGTCGACCTGCGCCTGACCGCCTTCATCTCGGTGAAGCCCTTCGAGGCCAGCCAGCCCGACGACACCCCGGAACGCCTGCAGGGTCTGCCCGAGGTCGTCTCCTGCTACTCGGTGGCCGGAGACGCGTCCTACCTGTTGAAGGTGGTCGTGCCGAGCCCGGTCGACATGGAGGAGTTGTTGACCAAGGTCAGGAAGATGGGAGGCGTCTCCACCCACACGACGATCGTGTTGTCCGTGCCCTACTCCGATCGTCCGCTGATGGGTTTGGAGTGAACGAGCCCACCACCCTCATCTACGTCGGCGGGGTCGTCCAACCGGGAGGCGATGCACGGTCGGCCGAGGAGGCCGCGATCGTGGTGGAGGGTGACACGATCCGCCACCTCGGCGACCTGGCCACGGCCCGCGCCTTCGACGGACACGAGATCGACCTCGGCGGCCGCCTGGTCACCCCCTCCTTCGTGGACGCCCACGTACACAGCCTGCAGGTCGGACAGGTGATGGCCGGCCTGGACCTGGCCGGGACGCCCTCACGGGAAGCGCTGCTGGACGCCGTCGCCCGGCACGCGGAGTACCGCAGCGGGCAGGTGATCGTCGGTCACGGCTGGGACGAGACCCGGTGGCCGGAGAGCCGGCAGCCGACCCGGGAGGAGTTGGACCGAGCCAGTGGCGAAGCGGTGGTCTATTTGGCCCGGGTGGACGTGCACTCCGCGGTGGTCTCCTCTGCACTGCTGGACCGGCTGCCCGGAGTGCACCAGGCGGTCGGTTTCCGGCCGGACGGATGGCTGAGCCGCGAGGCGCACCACCAGGCGCGTGATCAACTGGCTTCGTCGTACACCCTCGCCGACCACGAGGTGAATGCCCGGCTGGCGTTGAACCGGGCGGCTTCGCTGGGCATCGGCACGATCCACGAGCTCGCCGGTGCGCACCTGTGCTCCTGGGAGGAGTTGGAGGTGGTCCGGCAGGTCGCGGGTGAGATCGGTCTGGACCTGGTCACCTACTGGGGCGGCTTCGCCGACGAGGCGACGCTGGCACGGGGCCGTACGGCCGGAGTGGCCGGCCTGGCCGGCGACCTGTACGTGGACGGTGCGATCGGTTCCCGTACGGCCGCCCTGCATGCGCCGTACAGCGATCTCCCCGACGACGCCCCGGAGCGGTACGGAGCCCTCTACCTCGACGAGCACCAGGCCGCCGCACACATCATGGCCTGCACCCGGGCCGGCTTCCAGGCCGGCTTCCACTGCATCGGCGACCGCGGGGTGAGCGTTGCGGTGGAGGGTCTGCGGCGGGCCGCAGCCGAACTCGGCGCCGAGGCGGTGCGGGCCGCCCGGCACCGCCTCGACCACCTCGAGATGTGTGCGCCCGAGGACTTCGCCACTCTCGCCGACTTGGGCGTGTACGCCAGCATGCAGCCCACCTTCGACGCCTTGTGGGGCGCGTCCGGCGGGCTGTACACGCAACGCCTCGGGGACCGGTCGACCGCGATGAACCGGCTCGGCTCCCTGCACCGGGCCGGGGTCGGTCTCGCCCTCGGCAGCGACGCGCCGGTCACGCCGCTGGACGGCTGGGGGATGGTCCGCGATGCCGTCCACCACTGGCAGCCGGACGAGCGGTTGTCGATGCACGCGGCGTTCGTGGCGGCAACGATCGGTGGGCACGTGGCCGGGCTCGACGACGACTCCGGAGTCCTGGCCCCGGGCCGACCAGCCAGCTTCGCGGTCTGGGATGTCGGCGGCGACGACCTGGTGGACGGGCTGCCCGTCCTGCCGCGGGCCGAGCCGGGTCCGGACTGCCTGCGCACCGTCGTCCGCGGACGCACCGTCTGGGACGCCGCCGCAGTGCGCGCCCCCTTGTAGGCTCCCTGCGTGCGTGAATTCCTGGTCACCGCCCGATGGCTGCAGGCCCTGGTGGCCGGTGTCGCCCTGGGCCTGAGTTGGCAGCCCTTCAACCTGTGGCCGCTGGCCCCGTTCGCGATCGCGGCCCTCACCCTGATCGTCCGTACCGCCCGACCCCGCCGCGCCTTCGGCCTCGGTTACCTCTTCGCCCTGGCGATGCTGGTGCCCGCGATCGGTTGGATCCACGTCCTCGGCGTCCCGATCGCCGCCGCGCTGATCGCCTTCGAATCGCTCTTCTTCGGTGCCTTGGCAGTGGCGCTCAGGCTGGTCTCCCGGCTGCCGGCCTGGCCCCTGTGGGCAGCCTGCTGCTGGGTGCTGTGCGAGTTCGGCTACTCCCGGATCCCGTTCGGCGGGTTCGGCTGGACCCGGATCGCCTACACCACCCTGGACAGCCCGCTGGCCGGCTGGTTCTCGTTGATCGGCGTGGCCGGGGTGTCGTTCCTGCTCGCCCTCGCCGGGCAGGGCCTGGCCTGGTTCGCGCTGCGGTTGCGGACCCATCGCCGCAGCGGATTCGAGGTGGCGATGCGTCGGGCCACGGCGGTGTTGGCGGCCGGCGCGGTACTGCTGGTCGGTGGCGGGTTGGTGGCCGGAGCGGCCACCGGGGCCGCGGTGGCGAGCGCGCCGACGGAGGGCGAAGTCGCGATCGGCATCGTGCAGGGCAATGTGCCGGGGCGCGGGGTCGAGGCGATGGGCCGGGCTCGCACCGTGACCAACAACCACCTCGCCGAGACCAAGCGGCTGATGGAGAAGGCGGCAGCCGGGGAGGAGACGGAACCCGACCTGATCCTGTGGCCGGAGAACTCCACCGACATCGACCCGCTCCGTGACTCCGTCACCCGCCGGACGGTGCAGGAGGCTGCGGTCGCCGCCGGGGTTCCCGTCCTGGTGGGGGCAGTGATGGCCGGTCCCGGCGAGGACGAACGCCAGACGAGTGCCCTGTGGTGGGACGCCGACCAAGGGGTCGTGGACCGCTACGACAAGCGCAACCTGGTGCCCTTCGGCGAGTGGATCCCGTTCCGGGACCAACTGCTGCCGGTGATCCCGATGTTGGAGCAGGTCGGCGCCCAATCGGTGCCCGGCACCACCCCCGGCGTCCTCACCGGCCCGCTCGCCGATGGTCGCACCCTCCGGGTGGGGGACATCATCTGCTTCGAACTCGCCTACGACGACACCGTCCGCGACACCGTCACCCACGGCGGGCAGGTGCTGGTCGTGCAGAGCAACAACGCCACCTACGGCGGAACCGGTCAGATCGAGCAGCAGTTCGCCATCACCCGGGCCCGCGCCCTCGAGCTGCAGCGCGAGATCGCGGTGGCGACCACCAACAGCGTCTCCGGGCTGATCGACGCCCGCGGCCGGGTGGTGCAGCGCACGGACGAATTCACCGCTGCGTCGATGAGCGTGACGATGCCGGTCCGCGACAACGTCAGCATCGCCGTACGCATCGGCCCCTGGCTCAACCGCGGCCTCGCGCTGGCCGGCGTGCTCGCCCTGCTCGCCGCGCTGGTGACCCGGCGCGGCGACAGATTTGCCCCGGTACGGGAGAATGGTCGGAACGAAGAACGAAGCGACAGGGGAGAAGCCCGCACGTGAGTGAGTCAACCGACCAGACGCTGGTCATCATCCCGACCTACAACGAGGCCGAGAACCTCGAACGGATCGTGGGTCGGCTCCGCACCGCGACCCCGCAGGTGCACGTGCTGGTCGCCGACGACAACTCCCCGGACGGCACCGGTGAGATCGCCGACCGGCTGGCCGCTGCGGACGGCAACGTGCACGTCCTGCACCGCCGCGGCAAGGAGGGGCTCGGGGCCGCGTACTTAGCGGGCTTCGGCTGGGGCCTCGACCACGGGTACGGGGTACTGGTCGAGATGGATGCCGACGGCTCCCACCAGCCGGAGGAACTGCACCGCCTGCTGGACGCATTGGGGACCGCGGACATGGTGAAGGGTTCCCGCTGGGTCAAGGGCGGCAAGGTGGTCAACTGGCCCTGGCACCGCGAACTCATCTCCAAGGGCGGCAGCCTCTGGTCCCGGATGATGCTGGGGGTTCCGTTGAAGGACGTCACCGGCGGTTTCAACGCGTTCCGGGCCGACACCCTGCGTGGGATCGGGCTCGACGACATCGCCTCGGCCGGGTACTGCTTCCAGGTCGACCTGGCCTGGCGGACGCTGAAGGCCGGGTACACGGTCAAGGAGGTGCCGATCACCTTCGTGGAGCGGGAGTACGGCGATTCCAAGATGAGCAAGTCGATCGTGATCGAGGCGCTGCTGCGGATCACGCTGTGGGGGGTCGGTCACCGCGCCGGCCAACTACGCGGGGGCGCCGACCAGGCGCTGATACGCGCCAAGGACGGACGAGCGGCGCGCGCGAGCGACGGGTCCTGACCCGGGCTGAGTGGCGACCGACTGAATGGCGACCGACATGAGTGACGACTGACACGAGGGATGACTCGGCCGACGGCCGAACCGGAAGGACTGGTGGACATGGACGCACCGGCATCGAACCCCGCCCCCGCCCGGCGGCGCTTCTTCCCGCTGGGCCTGCTGATCGGCGTGATCGTGCTGATCGGCATCCCGATCCTGGAGATCTACGTGCTGATCCAGGTCGGCCAACTCATCGGGCTCCTGCCAACGCTCGGCCTGTTGTTGGTGGAGGCGATCCTCGGCGTGTGGCTGCTGAAGCGGGAGGGCGGCCGGGCTTGGCAGGCGCTCAACGCCGCCATCGGCACCGGCCGGATGCCCAGTCAGCAGTTGGCCGACGGCGCGCTGATCCTGGTCGGCGGGGCGCTGCTCATCCTGCCGGGGTTCGTCACCGACGTGCTCGGCTTCTTCTGCCTGTTTCCCTTCACCCGCCCGCTGGCCCGCAAGGTGTTGGCGTTCGTGGTCGCACGCCGGGTGGCCCGACTGGGCGTGGATGTACCGGTGGCGCAGGCCAGGATGGACACCGACAACCTGATTCGTGGGGAGACCGTGGAGCGGCCCACACAGAAGGGACCCGACACCGGGGACGATCGTCCGGTGTCGGGTGAGATCCTGCAGTGAACATTGATTGAGCCGGTCGAAACCAGGGTTTCGACCGGCTCAACCAGCGTGGAGACGGAGTGGGAACTGTCAGGCGCTGCGCTTGCGGGGGCGGGCGGAGGGGCGGGCCAGGTGGCCCGGGCCGACCGCACCGGAGCGGAGCAGGTCCAGGCGCTCGGCCAGGAGATCCTCCAGTTCGGCGATCGAGCGACGCTCGCGCAACATGTCCCAGTGGGTACGAACGGGCTTGCCCTCCTTCGCCTCGGGCAGTACACCGTCGGAGCGTCGAGCCGCCTGACCGCACTTGGGGCACTCCCACACGGCCGGCAGTTCGGCCTCCTGGGAGAAGGTCATGGTGAAGTGGTGCTCGCGCGGGCAGTCGAAGCCGATTTGTTGGCGCGGTGCGAATTCGATGCCGGCCTCATCCTCGAAACTCTTCGCGCCGAGCCCGCTGCCGCGGAGTGATCGATCAGCCATGTTCCCAACCTCCCATGTCGTGGTCCCTTCTACAACGCTCCGCACTCCTCAATTGTTCCGCCGAGGCCCGTCCGGCGGAGTCGGATCTTCGGATGCCTCGGTGACGAGCGCCGACTTCCCGCTCACCCCGCTGCGCACCGGCAGGAGCAGCAGCAGGCCCACCAACAACACGGTGACGATCCCGAGGATGCCCCAGTACTGGGCGGCCGAGGTGTCGTCGGTGCCGATCACCCACGCGCCCACCGTGAGGGCGAGGGTGAACATCGACGGGGCGAGGAAGCTGACCGCCCGGCCGGTGGTGGCGTACAGGCCGAAGACCTGGCCTTCGTGGCCGGCCGGGATGAGGCGGGCCAGGAAGGTACGCGAGGCCGACTGGGCCGGGCCGACGAAGATGCACAGGGTGAGGCCGAAGCCCCAGAAGATCGGGGTGCCGCCGGAGTGCAGGAAGAAGATGAGCAGTCCCGAGATCACCATCGCGACCAGGGCGAGCACGATGACCCGCTTCGGCCCGAACTTGTCGTCCAGGGCGCCGAAGGCGATCGTGGCGACGCCGGCGACGACGTTGGCCACGACCCCGAAGATGATGACGTCGCCGGGGCTGAAGCCGAAGGTGCCGGCGGCGATCACGCCGCCGAAGGTGAACACACCGGCGAGTCCGTCCCGGAAGACCGCGGAGGCGATCAGGAACTTGACCGTGTTGGAGTCGGCCCGCCAGAGGTCTGCGATGCTGCGGAACAACAGCCGGTACGACTCCACGATGCCGGTTCGTCGCACCCGCTCCGCCTTGGCTCGGGTCCGACGGGCCTTGTCGTCGCGGATGGTCAGCAGCACCGGGATCGAGAACACCAGGGTCCACAGCGCGCAGATGAGCATCGTGACCCGGACGTCCATACCGTTCTCGCCGGTGATCCCGAACAGTCCCACCTCGGGATTGATCAGGCCGAAGTAGACGATCAGCAACAACACGATGCCGCCGATGTAGCCGAGCCCCCAACCGAAACCCGACACCCGTCCCACGGTGGTCGGGGTGGAGATCTGGTTCAGCATCGCGTGGTAGTTCACCGAGGCGAACTCGAAGAAGATGTTGCCCGCGCCCAGCAGCACCAAGCCGAGCCAGAGCAGGTCCGGGCTCGGGGCGACGAAGAACAGGCTGGCCGAGGTCACCACGACCAGCACCGTGTTCACTCCGAGCCAGAAGGTCCGGCGTCCGGACCGGTCAGCCCCTTGTCCGGTGATCGGTGCGAACAGCGCGACCAGCACACCGGCGATCGCCAGCGCGATGCCGAGCTTGGCGTCGGCCCCGGGGCCGAAGGCGTCCGAGGTGATGTAGACGCTGAAGACGAAGGTGGTGATCACCGCGTTGAAGGCGGCGGAGCCCCAGTCCCACAACCCCCACGCGTACACCGGCCAGCCGAACCGCTTCCGGGGTGCCGTCGCCGAACCCGGGGGGTCGGGCGGCTGGGCGGGGTCGGCCGGGGCCGAGGGACTGGTCATCGCGTGCTCCCGTTTCACGTCCAGAGTCCGCGCTGGACGAGGACTGCCTTCAACGTATCGATCCGGTCGGTGAAGATGCCGTCGACACCACGGTCGATCAGGGCGTTCATGGTGGATGCGTCGTCCACCGTCCACACGTGCACCTGGCGGCCGGCCCGGTGCACGTGTTCGATCAGCCGGTCGGTGAGGATGGTGGTCTCCCGGCCGAGCACCGGATACTCGATCGGCATCTGGAAGGATTGCCCGCCCGGCATGATCCAGCGCGGCAGCAGGGGAGCGAACCGGGTCCAGCCGATCCCCCGCATCGAGGTCGAGGTCGGCACCCGGTCCCCGAACGCACGACGCAGCCGGTTCAGGGTCTCGGTGCTGAACGAGGAGGCGTGCACCCGGTCGTGGGCGCCGTGGTCGGTGATGGCCCGAACCAGCAGGTCGACTGCGGCCGGTGCCTTGGCGTCGATGTTGAACCGCCGGTCGGGATAGCGATCCAGCAGTTCGTCCAGGGTGGGGATCGGGTCGATCCCGGCGATGCGCGCCTTGCCGATCTCGGCCGCGGTCAGTTCCGCGATCAGGCCGGTCCGGTCGGTGACGCGGTCGAGTCGGTCGTCGTGGAAGGCGAACAGGACACCGTCCCTGCTGGCGTGCACGTCCGTCTCGAGGTAGCGATAGCCACGCTGCACCGCCTGGTCGAAGGCGTGCACGGTGTTCTCCCTGGTGAAGTCCTCCCCGTCCACGGCACCGCCGCGGTGGGCGAGGGCCAGGAAAGGGGCGTCGAAGTACGGATGATCACGGAAGTCGGACGCCATGGGCCCAGTCTCGCAGGGACCGGGGGCCTGGGCTCGGCGGGCGCCGAAGCGGCACCCAGTCGAGCGATCTCCCCACTAGAATGGCAGCCATGTCCTGGAACATCGCCTTCGGAGTCGTCGCCCGCACCACCATCGACCGGCTGGGCGAGCTCGGCCATCCGTCGACCGGCCGGACCAGCACCCTCGAAGAAGCCTCCTCGCTGGACAGCGCTGCCTTCGCTGCCCTGCAGGTCGGGCCCGACGTGCTGCTCATCGATGCGATGCTCGCGGACGTCACGCTGGCCGCCCCGGCGGCTGCGGAGGCCTTCGACACCGAGTCCTTCGTGCTGATGCTGGGCGGGACGGCCGACACCTACGCGTTCGAGGTGTACGGGCCGCACCAGCGCCAGTTGGTGATCAGCGAGGGCGAAGTCGTCGAATCGACGGGGGCGGTGCATCCGATCGAGCGAGACGGTGATCAGGCATCCTTGGCGGACGCCACCGACTACGAGGATGCCTGGCTCGATGTAGTGTCTCGGCTCACCGGCCGCACCATCGGTGACCTGGTGTCGGCCGAGGTGACCGTGCTGGAGAGCGCCGTCAGTTGACTGGTCAGGGGAGCCCGGGCAGGCGGACCAACTGGTTCTCGGCGAAGGCGGGCACCCACGGCGGGATGCCGAGCACCAGCATGTAGCAGTAGCCGAGCAGTCCGCAGCAGGCGAAGAAGGCGATCCAGAAGCCGGTCTGCTGCAGCCGGTTCCAGCCCTGGAACTGCTTGAGTCGCCGCTTGAACCACATCATGACGCGTTGGGCCCACTCGAACTCGCTGGACCAGATCGCGAGGCCGAGCAGCACCAGCGGAATCCCGCCGGGGCCGGGAACTGGTCCGGTGACGAGCCCGAGGCAGATGAAGAACAGACCCGCGAAGCCGACCCCGAAACGATAGAAGAACAGCTTGCGCGGGTCGGCCCGGATCTTGCGGCGCCAGACCCAGCGGTCGTCCTTGACGTCCAGCAGGATGTTGTGGTCGTGCCGGGAGGGGTCGTAGTCCGGGTCATCGGGGTCACACCCGTCCCCGTGGAAGTGGTGCTGCCGTTCCCGGCGACCCCGTCCGTCTCGAGATCTCGGTCGGGTCGGACTCAGTGGCGAATCGGGGAGGTCCCCGGACTCGGTGTCCTCAACTCCCGCGGGCATGGCACACACTCTAGGGGAGCCCGCCAAGCCCGCGCCCGGTGCGGCCTTCCTCAATCCCGGAAGGTCTCGATGTTGGCCCCGAGCGCGTTCAGCCGGTTGGCCAGGTCCTCGTACCCGCGGTTGATGACGTACACGTTGCGCAGGATCGAGGTGCCCCGGGCAGCCAACATCGACAGCAGGATGCAGACCGCCGGCCGCAGCGCCGGTGGGCAGACGACCTCCTGGCCCCGCCAACGGGTGGGGCCGTCGACGATGATGCGGTGTGGGTCGAGCAACTGCACCCGGGCACCGAGCTTGTTCAACTCGGTCATGTAGATGGCCCGGTTCTCGTACACCCAGTCGTGGATGACGGTGGAGCCCTCCGCGGTCGCCGCGATCACACCGAAGAACGGCAGGTTGTCGATGTTGAGACCCGGGAACGGCATCGGGTGGATCTTGTCGATCGGGGAGCGCAACTGCGACGGGCGTACGGTCAGGTCGACCAGTCGGGTGTGCTCGTTGCGGGACAGGTACTCGTCGGTGAGGCTGAAGTCGAGGCCCATCTCCTCCAGGACCGACAACTCGATCTCGAGGAACTCGATCGGGGCCCGCTTGATGGTCAGTTCGGAATCGGTGACGATCGCGGCGGTGATCAGGCTCATCGCCTCGATCGGGTCCTCCGAGGGGGAGATCTCCACGTCCACGTTGATGTCCTCGACACCGTGCACCCGCAACGTGGTCGTGCCGATGCCCTCGATCTCGACCCCGAGGTGGGTCAGGAAGACGCACAGGTCCTGCACCATGTAGTTCGGGCTGGCGTTGCGCAACACGGTCACGCCCGGGGTCTGGGCGGCCGCCAACAGCGCGTTCTCGGTGACGGTGTCGCCGCGCTCGGTGAGGGTGATGCTGCGGTTGTCCAGTCCCGGCTCGGTGACGGTGCACTGGTAGAAGCCGTCGGTGGCCTTGACGTCCAGGCCGAACCGGCGCAATACCTGCAGGTGCGGCTCGATGGTGCGGGCACCGAGGTCGCAACCGCCGGCGTACGGCAGTTCGAAGGCGCTGTAGGAGTGCAGCAGCGGACCGAGGAACATGATCACGCTGCGGGTCCGGCGGGCCGCCTCGATGTCCATCGAGTTCAGGTCCAGCTGGGCGGGCCGGATCAGTTCCAGGTCGGCCTTGTCGTCGGACCAGGTGGCGCGGACACCGATGCTGGTGAGCACCTCCAGGATCCGGTTGACCTCCTCGATCCGGGCGATGCCACGGATCACGGTCCGGCCGCGGTTCAGCAGGCTCGCGCACAGCAGCGCCACCGCGGCGTTCTTGGAGGAGCGGACGTCGATGCTGCCGGACAGCTTGCGACCACCCTCCACCCGCAGGTGGACTGGGCCGGCGCCACCGAGGGAGATCAGCTCCGAGTCCAGCGCTTCGGCGATCCGGGTCACCATGTCCAGGCTCAGGTTCTGGTTTCCGGCCTCGATCCGGTGCACCGCACTCTGACTGGTCCCCAGCACTTCCGCCAACTGGTGTTGGGTCAGGCCACGGTGCTTGCGCGCGTCGCGAACGAGTCCGCCGATTCGGTCCAGGTAGGTGTCAATCACATAGGCGACGATAACTCATATCAGAGATATTTCCACCCTCGACTCTCCCGATCTGTCGAAGTCACGCGGGAGGAGTGGCGCGAATCACCCCCACTGGTGGTGGGCGGCTGCTGCCTTCTAGAGTTGCGCCATGACCGCACACTATGACGTGATCGTGCTCGGCGCCGGTCCGGGCGGGTACGTGGCAGCCATCCGCGCAGCCCAACTCGGCCTCTCCACCGCCGTCATCGAGGAGAAGTACTGGGGTGGTGTCTGCCTGAACGTGGGCTGCATCCCGACCAAGGCCCTGCTGCGCAATGCCGAACTGGCCCACATCGTCACCAAGGAGGCCAAGACCTTCGGCATCTCCGGTGACATCTCGATGGACTTCGGGGTCGCGCACCAGCGCAGCCGGGGCGTGGCCGACCGGATGGTCAAGGGCGTCCACTTCCTGATGAAGAAGAACAAGATCACCGAGCTGAACGGCTGGGGCGAGTTCAGCGACGCCAACACGATCGTGGTCAAGGGCGAAGACGGCGAGCAGACGGTCACCTTCGACCACTGCATCGTCGCCGCCGGTGCGAGCACGAAGTTGCTGCCCGGTACCTCGTTGAGCGAGCGGGTGGTGACCTACGAGGAGCAGATCCTCGCCGACGAACTGCCCGGCTCGATGGTGGTCGCCGGTGCCGGTGCGATCGGCGTCGAGTTCGCGTACGTGCTGGCCAACTACGGCGTCGATGTCACGATCGTCGAGTTCCTCGACCGGATGGTCCCGCTCGAGGAGCCGGAAGTCTCCAAGGAACTCGCCAAGGCGTACAAGAAGCTCGGGGTGAAGGTGATGACCTCCACCAAGGTGGAGTCGATCGACGACTCCGGTGACAAGGTGAAGGTCACCGTGAGCCCGGCCCAGGGCGGCGAATCCCAGGTGCTGGAGGCTGACAAGGTGCTCCAGGCGATCGGCTTCCAGGCCCGCACGGAGGGATACGGCCTGGAGAAGGCCGGGGTGGCTCTGACCGAGCGTGGTGCGATCGAGATCGACGATTTCATGCACACCTCGGTCCCGCACATCTACGCGATCGGCGACGTCACCTCGAAGTTGATGTTGGCGCACACCGCCGAGGCCCAGGGCGTGGTCGCCGCGGAGACGATCGCCGGTGCGGAGACGATGGCGATCAACTACGACATGATCCCGCGGGCCACCTACTGTCAGCCGCAGATCGGCTCCTTCGGCTACACCGAGCAGCAGGCCAAGGACAAGGGCTACGACGTCAAGGTGGCGAAGTTCCCCTTCTCCGCCAATGGCAAGGCCCACGGGCTCGGGGACGCGACCGGCTTCGTGAAGGTCGTCGCGGACGCCACCCACGGTGAGTTGCTCGGCGCGCACATGGTCGGCCCGGACGTCACCGAGTTGCTGCCCGAGTTGACGCTGGCCCAGCAGTGGGACCTGACCGCGCACGAGGTGGCCCGCAACATCCACGCCCACCCGACCCTGTCCGAGGCGCTCAAGGAAGCCGTCGAGGGCATCGCCGGGCACATGATCAACCTCTGACCAACTCCGTGGGGCGGGTCGTCAGGCGGTGTCGCGGCGGATCAGTTCGGTGGGCAGGATGATCTGGCGTTCCGGGTCCTTCCCGGCGAGGAGGGCCAGCAGGGTGTCGGCCATCAGCCGGCCGGTCTCCTCCGACGGTTGGCGGACCGTGGTCAGGGCGAGTCGTCCCGAGGTGGCTGCCGGGCTGTCGTCGTAGCCGATCAACTTCAGGTCGCCCGGCACCTCGATGCCGCGTTCGCGCAACACCGTCAGGGCACCGCGCGCCATCAGGTCGCTGGCGACGAACAGCCCGTCGAGGTCGGGGTACTGGTCGAGGAGTTCCCGCATGGACGCCTCCGCCCCCTCGGCGGTGAACTCCCCGACGCCGATGGCATCACTGGGCAGGCCGGCGGCCGTCAGGGCACGGCGCCATCCCTCCAGTCGGTCCTGGGTCGCGGTCATGTCCTTCGGCCCGGTGATGGTGCCGATCCGGCGACAGCCCTGTTCGACCAGGTGCCGCGTCGCGGCCTCGGCCCCGGCCTGGTTGTCCACGTCCACGTAGTACAGGTCTGCGCCGTACGCCGTCGGCGGTCGGCCGCCGAACACCATCGGCAGGATGGTCTGGCTGAGCAGCGACAGGTCGGCGTCGTCGGAGTGGTGCGAGACCACGAGTGCGCCGTCGACGTTGCCGCCCTGGAGGAAGCGCATCGTCTTGTGCGTGGGGTCGGAGGAGGCCACCAGCAGCGTCAGGATGTAGTCACTGTCCTCGAGGCGCGCGGTGATACCCCTGACCACGGAGGCGAAGTACGGGTCACCGAAGAAGCGGCTGGTGTCCTCGGCCACCACCAGCGCGATCGCGTACGTGCTCCGGCTGGCCAGTGAACGGGCCGCTCGGTTGGGCACGTAGTTGAGCTTGGTGATGGCCGCTTGGACGGAGTCGACGACCTCCGGGGACACCTTCGGTGAACCGTTCACCACCCGGGAGACGGTGGACCTGCTGACGCCGGCCTCGGTGGCGACCATCTCGAGGGTCGCGACCTTGGGGACGGGGGAGGCGGCGGGCGGCATGACAGGAGGTTACACGGCTCAGAGGGTCCGCTCGGCAAGAATCCGGGCGTACTCGTGACCGGAGTCCTTGACCGTCCGGGTCTGGCGTGCGTAGTCGACGTGGACCAACCCGAAACGCTGGTGGTAGCCCCAGGCCCACTCGAAGTTGTCCAGCAGTGACCAGTAGAAGTAGCCGTGCACCTCGACACCCTGGTCGACGGCATCCAGCACTGCGGCCAGGTGGGCCCGCAGGTAGTCGGTCCGTCCCGGATCGGCGACCCGCCCGTCGACGAGTTGATCATGGAACGCGGCGCCGTTCTCCGTGACGTAGAGCCGCACTCCGGCCGGACCGGAGTACTCCTCGTGGACCCGGCGCAGCAGCCGGGTGAGCCCCTCGGGCTGGATCTCCCAGTCCATCGCCGTACGCGGCAACGCGCGCGGGTGGTGCTGCACCCCCGCCGCGGCCGGGTAGGGGGAGCGAGTCGGCCGCGGGGTCACCGCTTCGGTCTCCAACGGCTGGTCCGGGACCCGGAAACTCACCGCCTCCCCGTGGTAGTAGTTCACCCCGAGGGTCCGGATCGGCGTGGAGATGATCTCCAGGTCGCCGGGGCGGACCCGGTCCGCCAACCCCAGGCCGGTCAGGTCGGCCACCACGTCGGCCGGGTACTCGCCCCGGAACAGCGGGTCGAGGAAGAGCCGGTTGAACTGGCCGTCGATGCGTCGGGCCGCATCCCGGTCCCCCGGGTCGTCGGCGTCGACGGGATCGGCCACCGTCAGGTTCAGGGTGATGCCCAGGTCCAGGTCGGCGTCCTGCTCACGGAGCGCCCGGACCGCGAGTCCGTGGCCCAACAGGAGGTGGTGCATCGCAGCCACGCCGGCGGCCGGGTCCTGACGACCCGGCGCGTGCGCCCCACCGGTGTAGGAGAGGTAGGAGGAACACCAGGGCTCGTTCATCGTGGTCCAGACCCCGACCCGGTCGCCGAGTGCCCCGTACACGTCCAGCGCGTACTCGGCGAACCGCTCGGCGGTGTCGCGGTTGGTCCAGCCGCCCCGGTCCTCCAATGCCTGCGGGAGGTCCCAGTGGTAGAGGGTGAGCCACGGGGTGATGCCGTGGGCGAGGAGTTCGTCGACCAACCGCGAGTAGAAGTCCAGTCCGGTCTGGTTGACCGGGCCCCCGTCGGGCCGGATCCGCGCCCACGAGGTGGAGAACCGGTAACTGTCCAAGCCGAGCTTGGCCATCAGCGCGACGTCCTCGGCGTAGCGGTGGTAGTGGTCGCAGGCCACCATGCCGTCGTGTCCGTCCGCCACCGCACCGGGAACCCGGCTGAACACGTCCCAGATGCTGTCGGTCCGGCCTCCCGTGTGCCCGGCCCCCTCGATCTGGTAGGCGGCGGTGGCGGCACCGAGGAGGAAGTCGGTGGGGATGGGGCGGTCGGACATCGGGGCGTCTCCTGGGGAGTGAGTGGTCGGCTCGGTCGGGGTCATCGGGGGTCCACTCATCCCTTCACCGCGCCGGCCATGATGCCGGACACGAGCTGTTTGCCGGCGGCGACGAACAGCAGGATCAGTGGGAGGGTGGCGAGCAGTACTCCGCACAACACCAGGGAGAAGTCCACGTAGTGCGCGGCCTGGAGCTGTTGGAGGGCCACCGGAAGGGTCGGGTTGTTGGGGTCCAACACGATGAAGGGCCAGAAGAAGTTGGTCCAGGTGGCGACGAAGGTGAACAGGCCGAGCATGGCGGCCGCCGGACGGGCAGCGGGCAGGGCGACGTACCAGAAGGACTTGATCAAGGAACACCCGTCGATGCGGGCGGCCTCGACCAACTCGTCCGGTAGGGCGTCGCGCAGGTACTGCGCCATCCAGAACACGCCGAAGGGGGAGACCAGGCTCGGCAGGATGACGGTCCACAGGCCGGCGTCCAGGTCGAAGGTCGCCATCAGCTTCGACATCACGATGAACAGCGGCACGATGCCGAGCTGGGTCGGCACCGCCATGGTGGCGATCACGAACACCAGGAGTCCGGAGCGGCCGCGGAAGCGCAGCTTCGCGAAGGCGTACCCGGCCAAGGTGGCGAACAGGAGCACCGAGGCAGAGACCGTCGTCGACACGATCACGCTGTTGCCGAAGGCCTTCCAGAACGGGACCGTGTCGATCACCGTGATGGCGTTCCGGATGAAGTTTCCACCCGGCACCAACGGCGGCGTCGGGCTGTTCACCGCGGTCTTGTCATTGCTGCCGATCAGGAAAGACCACCACAGCGGGAACACCGAGCCGAGCAACACGGCCGCCAGACAGCCGTAGACGAGGAACCCGGGGCGGTCAGTCCAGCCGCGACGCCGGCGCCGTACGGGCGGTGGTCCACCACGACCGGTCGTTGCCGGGCCGGTGATCGCGGTACCGAGCGCCGGTGCGGAGGCCTGCGCACTGGCCCGGTCGAGGGTCACGTCAGCCATTCCCGACCTCCCGCATCCGAGTCTTCCGTGGTTGGCCGGTACCGGTGCTCGCGACCAACCGGGTGATGGAGTAGTTGACCAGGGCGATCAGCACGATGATCATGAACAGCAGCCACGCCACGGCGGCGGCGCGGCCGAAGTCCCGTTGGCCCCAGCCGAGTTGGTAGAGGTAGAGCGTGATGGTCTGGAACTGTCGGTTCGCTCCGCCGGTGCCGGTCGGGTCGTACATCCGGGGTTCGTCGAAGATCTGCAGTCCGCCGATGGTGGAGGTGACGACCACGAAGATCAGGGTCGGCCGCAGCAGCGGGACGGTGACACGGAAGAAGGTGCGTACCTTGGAGGCCCCGTCGATCATCGCCGCCTCGTAGTAGTCGCGGGGGATCGCCTGCATGGCGGCCAGGAAGATCAGCGCGTTGTAGCCGGTGAAGCGGAAGTTCACCATCGTGGCGATGGCCAGGTGGCTCGGCAGCACCCCGGACAGCCAGTTCACCGGGTCGATGCCGATTGACCCCAGTGCGTAGTTGATCAAGCCGTACTTCTCAGCGAAGAGGCTGCCGAAGATCAGGGCGACCGCCACCGGCGCCACCACGTAGGGGAGCAGCACACCCATCCGCCAGAACGTCCGCGCCCGCAGCTTCGCATCCAGGAGCGCGGCGATCGTGATGGCCAGCACCACCTGGGGTCCCGAGCTCAGCACGAAGATGCTCAACGTGTTGCGCAGACTGCGCCAGAAGTACTCCTGGTCGAGGACGGTGGCGAAGTTGGCCAGGCCGATGAAGTCGCCCTTCCCGCCGATCAGGTTCCACTCGTGCAGCGACACCCACGCGGTGTACAGCAGCGGGAAGGCGCCCACGATGGCGAACAGGATGAAGAAGGGCGAGATGAACAGGTAGGGCGAGACCTTCAGGTCCAGCCGGTTCATCCGGGTGCTGCCCCGGCGCGCTGGCCGGGGCAGTCCGATGGTGGTCATCCGGGTGCTCTTCGATCAGCCGAGGGCGCGGACGTCGTTGGCGAACTGGTCCCAGGACTCGTCCGCCGACATGGTGCCGTCCTCGACCCGCTGCAGCGCCTTGCTGATCGCATCGTTGATCGCGAAGTACTTCGGCCCCTTGTACGGGGTCACGGTGACGGCCGCGGCGCGGTCGGCCAGGATCTGTCCGGTCGGGGCGTCGTTGAAGAACTCGTTGGTGGAGCCCAGCAGGTCGTCACTGGCGAGAGCGTCGGTCTGGCTGGGGAAGGTGCCCTTCGAGGCGAAGGCCTTCAACTGCTGTTCTGGCGCGGTCAGCCAGGTGGCCAACTCTTGGGCTGCTTCGGCATTCTCACCCTGCTCGGGAACGGTCAGGTACGAGCCGCCCCAGTTGCCGCCGCCACCGGGGAACGTGTTGGCGATGTCCCAGCCCTCGACGCCCTCGGCGTTGCCCTCGATCACGCCCAGCATCCAGCCGGGGCACAACATGGTGGCGAAGCCGTCGTTCTGGAAGCTCTTGGTCCAGTCCTCACTCCACTGCACGAGCTTGGCGGACAGACCCTGCTCGGTGCCGGCCAGGACTGCGTCGTAGGTCGCCCGGACCTCCGGGTTCTCCAGTGCGATGACAGTGCCGTCCTCCTTCTCGTACGGCTGCTCGACCTGGTTGATCATGCCCTGCCAGGTGGCGCCGGCCGAGTCGTACCAGGGCACGTCGGACTCGGCCGCGAACTTCTCACCGGCGGCGAAGTAGTCGTCCCAGTTGTCGCCGAGGAACTCCGCCACCTCATCCCGGTCGGTAGGCAGCCCAGCCTCGGCGAAGAGGTCGGACCGGTAGCAGATCCCCTCCGGACCGATGTCGGTGCCGTAGCCGATCAGACGTCCCTCGGCATCGGTCGCGGTCGCGGTCTTCCAATCGAGCCAGCGGCCGTCGACGTCCGGGGAGTTCAGGTCGACGAACTGGTCGGAGTACTCCAGCAGCTCGGGCAGCCAGTCCACTTCGATGGCCTCCACGTCGGAGAGCCCGGATCCGGCGGCCAGCCGCGTGGTCAGGTTGTCGCGCGCCTCGTTCGTGGTGGCGGCCTTCTTGTGCTTCACCGTGACCCCCGGGTGGGTCTCCTCGTACTCAGTCAGCAGTTCCTCGTAGCCGAACTCGTTGAAGGTGGCGATGGTCAACTCGACGGTGCCGTCCTGCTGGGCGCCGACGGCATCCTCCCCGCCGCCACTGCAGGCGGCCAGGGTGGTGGTGAGGACGAGTGCCGCACCGAGCGCGGCAAGGGATCTGATGGGCCGGTTGGTGCTCACGGTTCACTCCTGTGTGATCGCTGGTGGGAAGGGTGGTGCTGTGAGAGCGCTCCCATATGGGAGCGCTCTCACAGTAAGCGGGCACATCGGGGGTGTCAAGGGATCACGCAGAAGAGAGCCTTGGTACCGGCGCCATGGCGTGCGTACGAGGTGAAGTGCCGGCGGCAGGGGACTGGCGTGCCGCAGAGGGCGAACCCAGGTCAGCCGGAGACGTAGCCCTGCAGTTGGTCCCGCTCGAACTCGAGCTGGCCGATCCGGGACTTCACCACGTCACCGATGCTGACGATCCCTGCCAGGGCATCCTGGTCGAGGACCGGGGCGTGCCGGATCCGACGCTCAGTCATCATCGCTGCCAGGGAATCCACCGTGTCGCCGGGCGAGCAGCTGTGCACGGTGGCGGTCATGATGGTCGACACCGGTTGGTCGAGTACTGCCGGCCCGTCGGCCAGGCTGCGGATCACGTCCCGCTCGGACACGATGCCGGCCAGGTCGGTGCCACTGGTGCTGACCACGATGGCACCGAGGTTGTGCTCCTTGAGCAGGGCGACCAGCTCTCGCACCGTGGCCCCGGGTGCGATGGTGACCACGGTCGCGCCCTTCGACTGCAGGATCTCGCTGATCTTCATGAGTGCCTCCCGGTCTTTGCCGAAGGCTACCGCGCCCTCTGCGAGAATGTCACCCATGAGCGAGCCGCAACGCACCCTGTACCTCACCGGCGACGAGTCGTCCGACGTGATCCTGGCCCGGGACGGGAACGCCCTCCTGTTGGGCATGGTCCTCGATCAACAAGTCACGATGGAGAAGGCGTTCGCCGGACCGGCAGTCCTGGCCGAGCGTCTCGGCGGCACCCTCGACGTGGTGGCCATCGCCGACCTGGATCCGGAGGAGTTCGCTGCGCTGTGCGCCGAGCGTCCCGCGATCCACCGGTTCCCCGGGGCGATGGCCAAGCGCCTGCAGGCAGTCTGCCGGATCCTCGTCGACGAGCACGACGGACGGGCCGAGAACCTGTGGAATGCCGCCACCACGGGCCAGGAACTGCTGGCCGCGATCGGATCCCTGCCCGGCTTCGGCGCCCAGAAGGCGGCCATCTTCACGGCACTGCTGGGCAAGCAGTACGGCGTCACCCCGGACGGCTGGCGGGAGGCCGCCGGTGACTACGGGCGGGACGGGTATCGCTCAGTCGCCGACATCACCGACCGGGAATCCCTGGAGAAGGTGCGGGAGACCAAGAAGGCTGTGAAGGCCGAGGCGAAGGCGGTCAAGGCGGCCAAGACGTCCACGGAATGATCGGCCGGCTCCGCCGCGGCTCGGCACCTGACAGGCTGGGCTCGTGATCTGGCCCCTGCGTTCCCGGCGGAGCTTCCATCTGCCGTCCCTCACGTCGCGGCAACAGCTGACCGCGGGCCACCTGCCCCAGCGGCTGGCGCAGTTGTTCGTCGGGCTGTTCCTGTACGGGTTCTCGATGGCGATGATGATCGAGTCCACGCTCGGCGTGATGCCGTGGGATGTCCTGCACCAGGGACTGTCGCGCTACCTGCCCCTGTCCTTCGGCCAGATCGCGATTGCCGTCGGCGCGGTGGTGCTCCTGTTGTGGATCCCGCTGCGCCAGTGGCCCGGGCTGGGGACGGTCGCGAACGTGATCGTCGTCGGCCTCGTCGCCGACCTCGGTCTGTGGCTGCTGCCGACCCCGGACGGGTGGGCAGTACGGATCGCGTTGGTGGTCGGTGGTGTCGTGCTGAACGGACTAGCCGGCGCGGTCTACATCGGGTCCATCCTCGGCCCCGGACCGCGGGACGGCCTGATGACCGGCCTGCACCTGCGGACCGGGCGCAGCATCCGGCTGGTCCGCACGTTGATCGAGGTCGGTGTGGTGGCGATCGGCTGGCTGCTCGGCGGCACCCTCGGTCTCGGCACCGTCCTCTACGCCATCGCGATCGGTCCACTCACGCAGCTCTTCCTACCGCTGACGGCCAATCGTCACTTGACCGAACCGCTCATCAGTCCGCCGATGAAGTAGCGCCCCAACAGGATGTAGACCAGCAGAGTCGGGGCGGAGGCCACCAGGACCCCGGCGAAGATGGACGCGTAGTCCGGATTCTGCCCCCCGGCCAACTCCTGCAGTGCATAGGTCACCGGCCCGTTGCGGGGCGAGGACAGGAACAGGGCGAACAGGAAGTCGTTCCAGGCCGAGGTGAACTGCCAGATCAGCGTCACCACGAATCCGGGGATGGACAGCGGGAGCATGATCGACAGGTAACTGCGACCCATCCCGGCGCCGTCCACCTTGGCGGCTTCCAAGATCTCGTCCGGCACCGAGGTGGCGTAGTAGTTGCGGAAGATCAAGGTGCAGATCGGAATGCCGAAGATGGTGTGCACCATGATCAGCCGCCCGATTCCCTCCAGGAACGGCAGCGTGTCCTGCAGGTTGAGCAGCATCCCCTGCAAGGGGATCATGATGGCTTGGTAGGGGATGAACATCCCGAACAGGAACAGCGTGAAGACGATGTTCGACCCGGGGAACTTCCACTTCGCGAAGACGTACCCGTTCAGGGACCCGAAGATCGACGAGAGGACGGCGGCCGAGACCGCCATCACCAGGGATCGTCCCATCGAGCCGGACAGCCGCTGCCAAGCCGCCACCCAACCGTCGAAGGAGATCGACGTCGGCGGATTCCACGCCTGGCTGGCCGAGATGTCGGTGGCCGGCTTCAGGCTCGTCACCAACAGCACGTACAACGGTGTCAGGACCAGGATCGCGAACAGGATCAACAGCGCATAGCGCACCGTACGTCCGAGGACGAAGGTGCCGGTGATCTTCTTCCGCCGGCGCGGCGGGGTGGTACGGGTGGCGTCCGGTTCGGCAACGGCGGCGCTCATCAGCCGTCCCTCCGTTCGGAGCG
>JBQDIN010000061.1:5105-25390 GCA_052094425.1 Propionibacteriaceae bacterium | reverse complement strand
AAGGGGTACGAGGCGTACCTGGTGGAGCAGGGCTTCGCTCCGAAGAACCTGGGCAACCTGCACGACACCCTGCAGTCCAGCGCCTTCGCCGACTCCACCTTCGCCACCGGGCCGGAGGCTCTGCAGAACCGCTACATCACCGAGGACGTCCCGTACGCGCTCTGCCTGATGTCGTCGATCGGCATCGAGGTCGAGGTGCCCACCCCGACCATCGACGCGCTGATCCACCTGGCCGGTGTCGCCACCGGAACCGACTTCCGCGCCCAGGGCCGCACCCTGGCCCACTTCGGCCTGGACGGTGCCGGTCGGGACGGGCTGCTGTCCGCCTCCACGACCGGGTGGTGGTGAGCGACGTGAGCGAAGTCGAGCAGTCTTGGTCGGGTCTGGGCTGGTCGGGTCTTGCGGTGGAGGCCGCCGAGGCCCGGCCACGGCCCGCCGTGGCGCGGATCGCCGACGGCCGGGTCCGAGTCGCCGACGACCCCGACTTCCAGCCCGGCCCCGTCGGCTCGTTGCTCGTGCCGGGGTTGGTGAACCTGCACGACCACCTGCGCTCGATGATGCCGACGGGCCGCCGCAACGAAGGCGCCCCGCTGCTTGAGGTGATCACCGCCTCCTCGCAGACCCAGGCGGTCGCCGAACCGGAGGACCACCGGGTCCTCACGGCCCTGGCCTGCGCGCGGCTGCTCCGTTCCGGCGTCACCTCGGTGGTCGACCACGTCTACCCACTGCACCGTCCGGGACTGCTGGAGGCCGTGGTCGAGGGGCAGGCGATGACCGGGATCCGCGGCAGCGTCGCCCTCGGCATCATGACCCGCGGCCACGCACCGATCTGCACCGGAGTCGACGACATCGTGGCGCAGGCCGAGCGCGCAGTTGATCAACTCCTGCCCGCGGACCGGCTGTTCCTGGCGCCGGTCTCCCTGCGCCAGACCGACCCGGAGGCGTACGGAGCTGCCGCCCGGGCCGCCGAACGCCTCGGCCTGCGGCTCTACACCCACATCGCCGAAACCGCGGCCGAGGTCGAGCAGTGTGTCGCCGAGCACGGGCTGCGGCCGGTGGAGTTCCTGCACTCGGTGGGATTCCTGAACCCCGGCACGGTCCTGGTGCATTGCGTCGAGCTGAGTGATCACGAGATCGACCTGCTGGCCGAGACCGGCGCGAGCGTCGTCTACTGCCCGTCGAACCACCTCAAGCTCGCGAAGGGGTTCGCCCGGATCACCGACCTGCTGTCGGCGGGGGTCCGGGTCGGACTCGGGATCGACGGGATGGAGAGCCTCTTCCACGAGATGCGGCAGGCGATGTTCGCCCAGGGCGAGGCGACCAAGGACACCGCCGCCCTGTCCTCCACCACGACGTACGAGATGGCCACCCGGATCGGCGCGGACATCCTCGGGGTGGCCGGCGTCACCGGCGGTCTCGACGGTGCGCCGGACCTGGTCCGGTTGGACACCACGTCGAGCGCCCTGCAACCGCTGGTCGACCCGGTCTGGACCGTGGTCAACAAAGCTGCCCCCGGCGACGTGACCGACGTCGTGGTGGACGGACGGGTGGTCCTCTCCGGCGGCCGACTGACGACGGTGGACGAGGCGGACCTCGTCGATCGGGCCTGGACGACGACCCGTCGTCTGGCCGACCGGATCGGCGAACTGGTCGCCGCCGACTGGGTCTTCACGGACGAAGAGAGCAACACCAAGACCGGCACAACGAACACAACCAGCAGCACCAACTAGGGCCACGGACGTGGCACCACTGAGAGGAAGGGAAGGGCAATGACGCACACCAATCCATTCGCACCGGCCATCGCCGGGAGCCGTTTGGGCCGGCGCACGGTCCTTGGCATCGGCGGGGGCCTCGCAGTGGCAACCACACTGGGGGCCTGCGGCAACGGCGGCAGCGGAGGCGGCGGAGGCGGAGGCGGAGGCGGTGGCACGCTCGAGATCTGGGCCAACACCTCCATCGCCGGCGAGGGTGACTCCGGCCTCCAGCAGGCGGCCAAGGCGTTCGGCGAGGCCAACGACGTCGAGGTCACCGTGCAGGGCCTGGCCACCAAGGACCTGGTGCCGAAGCTGACCACCACCGTCACCGGGGGCAGCGGCCCCGACATCGCCATCGTGGACAGCTCCTCGGTCCCGCAACTGGCCCAGGCCGAGGTGCTGGCCGACGTGAGCGATCAGTCCCAGGGCGTGGCCGACCAGTTCATCGAGACCGTATTCGAGTACTCCACCTACAACGGCAAGCAGTACGGCCTGCCGTACGACTGCAGCAACGTGGCCTTCTTCTACAACAAGGGGATGCTGGACGAGAAGGGCATCGAGGTGCCGACCACCTGGGACGACCTCCGCTCGGCCGCGATCGAGCTGACCGGCGGTGGGCAGTACGGCTACATGCTCGGAGCCCAGGGCTACGGCTCCTTCCTGTTCTGGCCGTGGCTGTGGCAGAACGGCGGCACGATCATGAACGCCGAAGCCACCGAGGTGGAGTTCAACAGCGAGCTCGGCCTGGAGGCGTGGCAGTTCTATGCCGACCTGTGGCTCAAGGACAAGGTGGTGCCAGAGGAGTTCGTCGGCGCCTCGTCCAGCTGGGACGAGTTCCTCGCCCCGTTCATCCAGGGCAAGGTGGCGATGATGCCGATGGGTTCGTGGGGCCTCGCCCCGATCGCCGAGGGCAACCCGGACCTCGAGTTGGGGATCGCCCCGCTGCCGCAGAAGACGGAGGCGGCCAGCATCCTCGGAGGCAGCACCGTCAGCGTCTCGGCCAAGTCGAAGAACGCCGACCTCGCCTGGCAGTTCGCGGAGTGGTGCACGGCTGCCGAGCAGGTGTCCTACCTCCAGGAGGGGGACCGGATCCCGGGCCGCATCGACGTGATCGAGTCGGACTGGGCCAAGGAGGATCCCGCCCGCCAGGTGTTCGTCGAGCAGATGGAGGTGTCTCGGGCCCGCCCCGCCATCCCGATCTGGGGCGACATCGAGTGGGGCGTCGTGGCGAACGCGTGGGATGCCGTCGTCCAGGGCCAGCAGAGCCCCGCGGATGCACTGAACGCCGCCGCCGAGGAAACCGCCGCAAAGCTCTGAGGACCGCGCCGGCCGTCCCCCGACCCTCCCGGACGGCCGGCGGCACTCACCGCCGTCGACAGGTGCCCACCGACCGACAAAGATCCGACCACGTGGCAGATCCGACCAAGAGAGAGCGATGACCACAACCACCGTGACGCCGAGGACGGGACGCAACCGAGCCCGGGCGCGCGCCCGCCGTCGGGCCGAGCCCTGGCTCTACATCGCGCCCGCCTTCCTGGTGCTTGCCGCCATCATCGGTTACCCGGTGCTCAGTGCGGCCCGGACCAGTTTCATGAACTCGTCCCTGATGGCGCCGGGGCAGGACTCCTTCGCGGGGCTGGGCAACTACGTCGCGCTCTTCAGCAGCCCCGGCTTCTGGGTGGTGACCGGCCGCACGGTGTTGTGGGCGGGTGCCTCGCTGCTCGTCCAGGTCGGGTTGGGCATGATCATCGCCCTCGTCCTGCACAAGAGGCTCTTCGCCCGCGGGTTGGTCCGCACCACCATGATCATCCCGTGGGTGGTGCCGACCGTACTGGTGGCGCTGGTGTGGCGGTTCCTCCTCGACCCGACCTCCGGTCCGATCAACAACCTGCTGATGTCGACCGGGATCATGGACAACCCGCCGGTGTGGTTGGCCAACACCACCACTGCCCTGCCGACCTTGATCCTGATCAGCGCCTGGAAGTGGACCCCGTTCACTGCGGTCATCCTGCTCGCCGGACTGCAACAGATCCCCGAGGACCAGTACGAGGCGGCGATGATCGACGGCGCCGACGCCTGGCAGCGGTTCCTGCACGTCACGATTCCGGGCGTCCGCACCTCGTTGGCGCTGTGCTCGCTGACCGCGATCTCCGGCTCGATCAACAACTTCAACGGAATCTGGATGTTCACCCGGGGCGGCCCGAACGGCGCGACCGACATCCTCACCACCGAGGCCTACCGAGTCGCGTTCACCGAGTTCGACTTCGGCCGAGCCGCCGCCATCTCGATGGTGATCTTCATCGTCATGGTCGTCCTCGCCGCCCTCTACTTCTACGTGGTCGAGGGATCGAACAAGGAGAAGCGGAAATGAGCACGCTGCGCAAGGACCGCAAGTACGCCGGCCCCGGGGCTCACCTGCTGGCCATCGTGTTGATGATCATCACGGTGTTGCCCTTCGTCTACATGTTGCTGTCCTCGTTCAAGACCACCCCCGAGCTGAACGGCGTGGACAAGAGTCTGCTCCCGAGCAGCTTCTACCTGGGCAACTACGAGAAGCTCGCGGACACGAACTTCCTCACCTACTTCATGAACTCGGTGCTGGTCGCCGTCGGCACCACCACGATCGCGCTGCTGCTGGCGATCCTGGCCGGCTACGGGTTCGCACGGTTCACCTTCCTCGGCAACCGCGCGATGTTGCTGATCGTGGTGGCCGCACAGATGTTCCCGGCGGTGCTGTTGGCCATCCCGCTGTTCAAGACCATCCTCGCCCTGCAGTTGCTGGACTCCCTGGTCGGGCTGACCATCGTCTACGTCTCCTTCGCCCTACCGTTCTGCATCTGGTTGATGCGCAACTACTTCATGGCCGTACCGGTGGAGGTCGAGGAAGCCGCGATGATCGACGGTTGCAATCGCTTCCAAGCGCTCTGGAAGGCGGTGCTCCCCCCGGCCCTGCCGGGCGTGATGGCGGCGGCGGTGTTCTGCATCATCCAGGTCTGGGAGGAGTTCCTCTACGCCAACACCTTCATCGACTCCGACGAGAAGCGCACTCTCTCGGTCGGCATCAACTCCCTGATCGGCGAGTTCACCACCGACTGGGGTCGGCTGCTCGCGGCCGGGGTGCTGGTGATGGTCCCGGTGATCTTGATCTTCAGCTTCCTGCAGCGCTATGTCACCCAGATCGCCGGCGGCGGGGTGAAGGGCTGATGACCCCGCCCGCCGCCGAGGAGTGGCGACTCGGCAACGTCTCGCTGCCGGACGGGAGCCGGGCGGACGTGCTGCTGCGGGCCGACCGAGTCACCGAGTTGGCGCCGGCTGGGTCGGGCACTGCGGACGAGGACCTGGCCGGTCACGTGCTGCTCGCCGGTCTGGTCGAGTCGCACGCCCATCTGGACAAGGTGTTCACCTTGGACCGGACCCTCAACCCCGACGGCACCCTGGCCGGGGCGATGGCCTCCTTCGAGCAGGTGATGCGGGACTCCTCCGCCGCCGACCTCCGGGCCCGGGCCACCCGTGCGCTGTGGATCCTGATCGGCAACGGCGTCACTGCGGTCCGCACCCATGTCGGCTGCGGCCGATTGCTCGGGCTGCGGGCGATCGAGGCCCTGGTGGAGGTCCGCGACACCTTCGCCCCGTTGATCGACGTACAGGTGGTGGCCCATGTGGGCGGCCCGGACCCCGGGGGCCGCTGGGCCGAGCACGTGCGCCTACTCCGCGACGCACTCGCCGCCGGGGCGGACCTGGTCGGCGGGAACCCGTGGCTGGAGTCGGATCCGGTCGAGGCGATGGACGCCTGCTTCGCGGCCGCGATCGAGCACGGCTGCGGGGTGGACTTCCATGTGGACGAAACCACCGACGCCGGCGTCCTCGGCCTACCCAGACTGGCCGCCCTGGCCCGCCAGACCGATCTCGCGGTGACCGCCAGCCACTGTGTCTCGTTGGGGGCACTCGATCCGGCCGCGGCCCGCGACGTCGCCGCCGAGGTGGCCGAGGCGGCCATCCGGGTGGTCGCGCTGCCGGCCACGAACCTCTACCTGCAGGGCCGCGGCGGCTCCGATGGCGCACCGGCCACCCGCGGTCTCACCGCCCTGGACGCCTTGGAGGAGGCCGGAGTGGTGGTGGCCGCCGGCGGCGACAACACCCTCGACCCGTTCAACCCGGTCGGTCGCCTCGACCCACTGGAGACCGCCGCGCTGATGATCACCGCCGGCCATCGCAGCCCGGCGACGGCCCTGGCGATGGTGACCAATCGGGCCCGCCTGGTGCTCGGGCTCCCGGCCGCCGGCCCGTCGATCGACGCGCAGGCCGATCTGGTCGCCGTCCGTGCTGGCAACTTGTCGGAGGTTCTGGCCCTCGCCCCCGCCGACCGTACGGTCGTCTCCCGCGGCCGTGTCGTCAGCCGGACGCGAGTGGAGCGCAGCGCCGAGTGACACCCGGCTCCGGGCATCCCACCGAGCCACGGCATCAGGGACGTGGCAGTACGCGCGGGGACTGACCCGTGTGGTCGGTGATGGCGACTCTCGCTTCCGCACCGACTTGGAACACAATGGTCCCGCGGGGTAGCCCGTGCGGCTTGGCCAGCCCGCACTCACCCCAGACGCGTGTCGGGGGTGGCCCCCCGACCACGGCCAGGTGGCGTTGGCGCGTCGGCAGTTCCACCACCTCGGTGATCGACGACCACGGCACGGTGGAGCCCCCCACGCCAATGCGCCGGACCCCGGCCTCGTCGACGACGACCTCATACCGTCCGGTGACCACGAATGCCACCGCGACGATCACTGACGTCAGCAGGGCCACGCCCCAGACCCACAGCGGTATCTCGAACCCGACTGCGCGAGTGGCAATGATGCCAGCGACCAGCGAGAGGGTCACGAGGGCGGCCGCGATCACGAAGGCGCGGCAGATGGCGTCGAAGTGTCGTTCCCGGACGGGCGGTGTCAGGTCAGTCATCGATCACTACCACGTGTTGTCCGGCCGCCACGATGGCCGAAAGGACCTGCTGGAGTTCGACAGCTTGCATCGGTACGGTGCGCCGGCGAGTACCGAACGTCACGTCCAGCCGGGACGGCCGCCACACCAACCGGGAGATCTCCGACCACTCCCGGTGCCAAGTGACCGGGCCGCGCTGGATGGAAAGCCCCTGTGGGTCACAGGTCACCCTCCGACGTCGGAAGACCAGCACCGCGACAGCGCACCCGATGGCCACCAGGACAGCCAGCCAGACGATCGGCTCCAACGGCACCACTTGGATCGCGGCCACCAGGGTCAGCGAGGCGGCGACGACGGCGAGACCCGCCGCCAGCCATGGATCGCCAGCCGCCACCGTCGTCACCGTTGCCGAATGCTCACTGCCGTCGTTGGGTGGCACGGGTGCGATGCTCGGACAACCGCTGCTTGAGCGTGGCCATCTTCTGTTCGGCCGCCTGCATGGTGTTGGTCAACTCGGTCTGGGCTTCGGCCAACCTGTCTTCGAGCGTGCTTCCGGCGAGCTCGTTCAACTTCTCCAGATGGGCCATCGACGGGTCCGCCGCCCGCGCCTGTTTGATCGCCTCGGTGAAGGTGCTCACCAAGGTGTCCTCCAACTTCTGCGGATCCCGCGTGGCCCGTGGGCCGAGCGTGACGCGGGTGACCTCGAGGTCGACCGTGATCTCGATCTCCACCAGGTCGTCGCTGTCCGAGGTGACGATCGGCTCCACGTCGGCACGCGCCTGCGCCATGTCCTCGGCACGGGTCTTGCTCTCGTCCCGCAGCTGGCGGGCGAGCTGGTCCGGGTCGAATTCCATCTCTCAGCCTTTCAGGTGGGGATGCCGGGCATTTCGGGATCCCAGTCGTTCAGCGGCTTGCCCTTGATGCAACCGGCGTTCCGTGCCGCGTACAGGTCTTCCTGCATGCTCTCGACGAACTGGTTGATGAAGTGCAGGACCAACCCACCGACGACCACGATGGCAGCGGCGATGCCCGCATAGGTACCGATGGTACCCAACAGCGTGGCTCCGACTGATGCCGCGGCGGCGAGCAAGCTGGTCCCGAGGGTGATGGCCGACGCGATGACTGCGGCGGCGACGATCACACCGATGATGGTGCAGGCGATTCCGATGATCACCAGGATGAGGCGGAGCAGGTCCACAAGGTAGTCCAACAACTGGATCACGGTCTCGATCAGAAGGAGGGCCAGGTCCAGCAAACCCTCCTTGAGGGTGGCCACGCACTCCTCGTTCTGGTCCATCTTCTCCCGACCACCGCCGGACCACTGCACGCCTCCACCCCCGGTAGCCACCCCGCCACCGAGTTCAGTGGCGGTGCCACTCATCGCGTCCAACTTCGACATGCTGGGCTCGGGGCTGAAGTCGGCTTCGTTGACGGGCTCGTACAAGGGGTTGCTGAGACCGATCACGCTGAGCGCGTCATCGATGACCTTGAGGACATCCACGATGCCCGAATCCTGCAGAATTCCCATGATCAGACCTCTCCTCGGAAGTCGGCAGCCTCGGCGTTCGCCTGTTCGGTACGGTCGTAGGCGTCGGCGCTCGCCTGGATCAGCTCCTGGTGGCGTTCCTCGCTCCCCACCAGCTCCTGAATGGCGTCCTGCAGCTGCAGGACCGCATCGTCCACCTTCGGGCCGACATCCTTGATCAGCATCGGTGTCTCGGTCGCCCCGCCTGCCGAGGACAATCGCGACCCGGCTGCGCGGGACTTCTCGATCATCGCCTGGACCTCGGAGTTCGCGTAAGAACGCATCGACTCCACTTCAACTTCGAAACTGCCGTCGCTCATCGCGTCGCCTCTCTGGTCTGTGCCGTCACGAGGGTAGCAATGACCCGGTCCACAAGGGTGCACCTTGTGCACCGGGATTGTGCACCGGGAACTCTGCCGCAGGTCCACCACCTGCCGATACCCGTGGGAGGCACCCGGGCACCCCTGCATCCGCTGCCGGGTGACATCCGTCATGGGTGAGCGGTGAATCGGCCCAGAATTCTCGTGACCGGGCACACTGCCACCGGCCCCGCACCGACGAGATGGTGGAGGCATGAACACGAACGACGAGCCCATGACCGCCCCGGTGCCCGCCAGCCCGGCGACGACTCCCGGACCGGATCGTCCCGCCCGCACCTTCTTCCACTCGCTGCGGGACGACAAGCCGCGCTGGTGGAAGCCGGTGCTGGTCCTCGTCCTGCTGGTGGTCGCCTACCTCCTCGCGAACGTCGTGTTCACCATCGCCGCGTTCGCGATCGAGTTCGCCCGGGGCACCATGGACATGGAATCCATGATGGACCAGGCCTCGATGGAGATGACGCCGCTGATCTTCGGATCCGCGCTGCTCTCCCTGGTGGTGTTGTGGCCGGCCAGCATCGCCATCCACAAGATCTTCTACCCGAATCGTCCGGCCGGCGCCCTCTACTCGGTCGTGAACCGGTTCCGGTGGCGCTGGGCCGCGAAGGCGGCGTTGATCGCCCTGGTCATCCAGGGCATCTACTACGCGGTGGTGACGGTGGCCTTCCCCACTCAAATGGGCATGGAAACCACCATGGTCGACAACCCGTGGCCCTGGTTCATCACCGTCGTCGTCCTGATGCCCGTCCAGGCGGCCGCCGAGGAGATCTCCTTCCGCGGCCTGCTCGGCCGCAGTGTCGGCGCCCTCTTCGCCCGCGCAGGGGTGGCCGTCGGTGTCGGGCTGGCCGTGAGCACCATCGTCTTCGGCCAGGCGCACCTCGCCGGCGACCCGTGGCTGATCGCCTACTACACCGGCTTCGGCCTGCTGATGGGCGTCGTCGCCTGGAAGACCGGCGGGATCGAGGCCGCCGTCGCCCTGCACGTGGTCAACAACCTGCTCTCCGGTGGTCTGGGCGCGTTGTTCTCCGACATGTCCGGCGGCATCGACCGGAGCGCGGGCAACGGGGGGCCGGCCATCCTGGTCCACCTCGGCGTGATGATCATCATCGGCGCGTTGCTGATCTGGCTGGCCCGCCGGGACGGGCTCGCGACCGAGACCATTCCCGAGGTGCAGGCTCCCCCGGCCGCTCCCGCGATCGCCGACCCGTGGACGCCGACTCCGCACCGGCGTACGGTGGCCCGCGACGCCACGCCCCCGCAGCCGACTCCCTCCGGCCAGCCGACTGACTCCGACCAGCCGACTCACTCCGGCAGGTGACGACCACCACAGCACGACCCGTACGGCCTCGGCAGGATGTCCCTGCCGGGGCCGACGGCTGGCATCATGCACCCATGGGCCAACGCAGCGGACTCGCCACCAACAGGCGACGGGTCGAGCTCTACCTCACCTGGTCGCTGTATGCCGGGCTGTGCATCCAGCCGTTCTGGGTGTTGTCCGCAGGCCCCCACGGACTGGCCCTGCTCCTCGCTGCCGTGCTGTCGCTCGCGCACACCGCGGGCGCGGTGTGGATGGCTCGCTGGTCCCTGCGCACCATGCGTCGGGGCGGCCGATTCCCGCGGCTCCCGGCCGCCGAACTCAGGCTGATGACCGGCTGGCTGGCCCTTTCACTCCTCTTCGCCGGGCTGATGATCGCCTTCGTCACCCCAGTCCTGGGCGTGGCGATGATCGTGTGGTGCGGACTCTCCCTGACCCCCGTACTCTCTGCGCTGGCCGCCTTCCTGGTGGCCACTGGCCTGGGTACGTTGGCCGGCCTCGGCGCCGGATTGTTCGTCGGCGGTCCGCAGGGTCTGGCAGTCGGCCTCGTGTGCCTGGGACTCAGCTACGTCCTGATCGGCACCTACTGGCTGTCCGCCCTGACCTTGCGGGTGCTGTGGGATCTGGATGCGGCGCGCGGGACCGCGAGCCGACTGGCGGTTGCGGAGGAACGGCTCCGGTTCGCCCGCGACCTGCACGATGTCTTCGGCCGCACCCTGTCCGCGGTGGCGGTGAAGAGTGAACTGGGTGCCGAGTTGGCCCGGCGCGGCCAGTCCGAGAAGGCCGCAACCCAGATGACCGAAGTACGCCAGCTCGCCGAGGACTCGGGCCGGGAGGTTCGCGACGTGGTCCGTGGTTACCGGCGGGCCGACCTCGCCCACGAGGTGATCGGTGCGCGCTCCGTGCTCCAGTCCGCCGGCGTACGGACCACCATCGCGGGCGGCGGCGAGGGCCTCCCCCCGGACGTGTCCGCCGCGCTCGCCTGGGTGACCCGGGAAGCGATCACCAACGTGCTCCGGCACTCCGACGCCAGCCAGTGCACCATCGCCGTGGACCGGACGGAGGCAGAGGCGACCGTGGTGGTGGGCAACGATCGGCCACACCCAGCGGATCCGAGCCGCCGCGGGAGCGGACTCACCGGTCTGCGCGAACGACTGGCACCATTCGGCGGCCGGGTGGACGTCGCCCACACCGACGACTCCTTCACCCTCACCGCCGCCGTCCCGCTGGAGGTACAGCCGTGATCCGCATCCTGTTGGCCGACGACGAGGGCCTGATCCGCGACGCCCTGGCCGGGCTGCTCGACCTCGAGGACGACCTCGAGGTGGTGGCGCGGGCGGGCAGCGGCGAGGAAGCGGTTGCGGCGGCCCGCCAGCACCGTCCTGACCTGGCCGTCCTCGACCTGCAGATGCCCGGCATCGACGGGATCGAGACCGCCCGCCAGATCCTCGACGCGCTGCCGGACTGCGAGTGCGTGATCGTCACCTCGCACGGCCGGCCCGGCTATCTCAAGGCCGCGCTCGCCGCCGGGGTGAAGGGGTTCCTGCCGAAGACCGTCTCCGCGGCGATCCTCGCCCAGGTCGTACGGACCGTGCACACGGGTGGGCGCTATCTCGACCCAGAACTGGCCGCCGAGTCGATCTCGGCCGGCGATTCACCGCTCACGCCCAGGGAAGCGGACGTCCTCGCGTTGGCGGCGGACGGGACACCCGTGGAGGAGATCGCCGCTCGGGCCTCGCTGTCGATGGGGACCGTCCGCAACTACCTGTCCGCTGCCGTCACGAAGTTGGGTGTGAACAACCGGCACGAGGCGGTGCATCGGGCCCGGGAGCACGGCTGGGTCTGACCGGCCAGTCCCGGTCGGTCCGGCAGACAACCGACCCCAAGCGCCGATGAATCCGGCCAGTCGGCCGAGTCCAAGAAACGACATGACAGGGTTGGTGCGGCCGGATACCGTTGAGCAGTCCGCGATTGGGCCGTCACTGCCGACCGCAGCCCTTCGCCGCCACTCATCAGGAGCACCGCCCCAATGTTGATCCCGTCCGGCTGAACCAGCTGACCCTCCTGCCGAACCCTGCTCGACCCTCCGCCAAGGAAACACCGTGAATTCGCCTGTCGCCTCCCCCTCCCCTGCCGCCACGTCCATGTCCGCGCGGGACCGCCTCATCATCGGCACGTTGTTGATCGCGGCCTTCGTCGTCATCCTGAACGAGACGATCATGGGGGTGGCCCTGCCGCGCCTGATGGTCGAACTCCAGGTGGACGAGAGCACCGGCCAATGGCTCGCCACCGCCTTCATGCTGACCATGGCGGTCGTGATCCCGGCCACCGGCTACCTGCTGCAGCGCTTCCCGACCCGCACCGTGTTCCTGTTCGCGATGGGCTTGTTCAGCGCCGGCACCCTGTTGGCCGCCGTGGCCCCCGGCTTCGGGGTCCTGTTGGTGGCCCGGATCGTGCAGGGCTCCGGTACGGCGATCATGGTTCCGCTGCTGATGACCACCGTCTTGAACCTGGTACCGCCCGAGCGCCGCGGGGTCGTGATGGGCAATGTCAGCATCGCCATCTCGGTGGCCCCCGCCATCGGTCCGACCCTGTCCGGTGTGATCTTGGAGTACCTGTCCTGGCGCTTCATGTTCATCCTGGTGCTGCCCATCGCCCTGGCCGCGATGGCCTTCGGGGCAGCCAAGCTGGTCGACGTCTCCGAACCGGGACACCAATCCCTGGACGTGTTGTCAGTGCTGCTCTCGGTGCCTGCCTTCGGCGGTCTGGTGTTCGGGCTCAGCCGGATCGGGACCATCGCCACGGACGGGGTCGCGTCGGTGATCATCTCGCTGGCTGTCGGGCTGGTCGCGATGGCCCTCTTCGTGTGGCGCCAGATCGCCCTGCGCGATGCCTCCCCACTGCTCGATCTCCGGGTGTTCGGCTATCGGATGTATCGCCGCGGGCTCCTGGTGATGGTGATCGCCATGCTGGCCCTGTTCGGGATGGTCATCCTGCTGCCGATCTACCTGCAGAACATCCGGCACCTCACCCCGATGCAGACCGGCCTGATGATGTTGCCGGGCGGCCTGCTGATGGGCCTGGTCGCCCCGACCGTCGGCAAGCTCTTCGACCGGTACGGGCCGCGCGTCCTGACCGTCACCGGTGCGACCCTGCTGACCCTGATGATGTGGCGGCTGAGCACCATCGACGCCGGCACCTCGGTCTGGCTGCTGCTGGGCTACCACCTGGTGCTCTCGCTGGGTCTTGCCTGCCTGTTCACCCCGTCCTTCACCACCGCGCTGAACCCGCTGCCGCCGCACCTGTACTCGCACGGCAGCGCTGCCCTGGGCACCCTGCAACAGGTCGCCGGCGGTGCCGGTACGGCCCTGCTGGTCACGGTGATGGCCGGGCGCTCGTATGCCCTGGCGGCGGAAGGCGCCACGGAATCGGCTGCGCAGATCGGCGGCATCCAGGCGGCCTTCGGTGTCGCTGCAGTGATCTCCATCGCCGTGATCGGGTTGGCCTTCCTGCTGCGCCGTTCGACGCCGGAGGTCCCCGTCGAGGAGGAGCCGGCGGAGGCGACCGCCGACCTCCGCTGAGCCGTCAGCTGGTCGAGCGCAGCCGCCGCCGATCAGCTGCGCTGGGCGGATTTACTCTTGGAGATCACGTTCGCGATGATGGTCGTGCCCACCGTGCCCACGATCAGGAAGATCAGCGCCCAGAACCCCACTGTCTTCATGTCGATGCCGACCAGCAGGCCAATCGAGATCCAGATCACCGCACCCGTCACGCCGGCAAGCAAGCCGCTTGCGAAGTTGATTCCCATGATCGTCCGTCCTTACTCCGAGGTTTCAATACTTTGCATGATAGAGCATTCAGGCCATCAGGTTTGGCGGCGCCGGGTGTTAGGGTCGCAGCGTGTCGCACGAGGCTGACCAAGCGGAAAGTTCCCTGCGCGAGTTCGACGCCCTGAGCGCCCAGACCCGTCGTGCGAGCCGTTCCATGGCGACCGGCTTGCCGATGGTGGGCTGGGGGACCGCATGGATCCTCGGACTGGGCGCGCTGGATCTGCTGGACGGGCTGGCGCGGATCCTGGTCGCCGTACTGGCGTGGACGATCGGCATGCTGCTGTCCTGGTTGCCGATGCGCGCCGTCATCCGGACGGGTTCGGAGACGCGGATGCGGTGGGCCTGGGTGGTCGTGCTGGTGGCTTCGCCGTTCTTGGTCGCTGCGGCACAACCTGGGTCGTTCTCGCACGGGGTGCTCCTCGTGGGTGCCCTGTGGGGATTGGCGATGTGTCTGTACGCCATCGCCACCGATGATCCGATCCTCGCGGTGGTAGCGGGAATCGGGATCGTCATGGCCGGCGTGCTGGCCGCACTGGACATCCCGAGTCGACTGCTGTGGTTCGGCGTGACCGCCGGGCTCCCAGTACTGGCACTCGGGGTCTATCGAGTATTTCGCGAGGGAAGCCGTGTCTGAGCAATCCCCCACTCGCTCCGATCTTGGGGATGACATCGCCGAGCGCTTGCGCACCCCGCTCGACGCGGCACTGTCCGACGCAAACCGCCTCCGCATCCAGGCGGCCCTGCACGGGCTCGCAACAGACGGCTCGATCCGCTTCACCGCGCTTGCCAAGGTGCTGAACCTCACCGATGGGAACCTCGCCGCTCACCTGTCTGTCCTGAGCGAGGTGGGGTACGTGTCGGTCCGCTCGACCTACACCGGGAAGCGGCGCACGCGCTGGTACTCGGCGTCTGCGGCGGGGAGGGATGCGTTCGAGGCCCACGTGCGTGCGCTGCAGTTGGTCGTCGATTCTGCGCGACTGGGAGATTCGTGACCGCAGATGTCGTGACAGGCTCGACCAACGCGGGCGGGCTCGACCACCGTGGCATCGGCGAGCTACTGCTGTGGGCTGATCTGCCCACGGCAGCAGGGCATGGTGTGGAGGGCTGTGGCCACGCAGGGTGGATCCATGACAGACACCGTTCCCGCCGCCCTCGACGACCAGCTCGCCGCGCGGCTCCTGCACCAACGCATCATCGTCTTCGGCACCGAGCTCGACGACCGGCTCGGCAACCGACTCTGCACCGAGTTCCTGCTTCTCTCCGCCGAGGATCCAGATGCCGACATCAGCCTCTGGATCAACTCCCCCGGAGGCTCGGTCCCAGCCATGCTCGCGATCATGGACGTGATGCGGCTGATCCCCAATGACGTCCGCACCGTGGCGATGGGGATGGCCGCCAGTGCCGGCCAGTTCCTGCTCTCGGCCGGGACCCCGGGCAAACGATTCGCCCTGCCGCACTCGCGGATCCTGATGCACCAGGGGTCGGCCGGTATCGGGGGCAGCGCAATGGACATCGAACTGCAGGCCGAGGACTTGCGCAGCACTCGCGACACCGTGCTCGGCCTGATCGCCGACCACACCGGTCAGTCCATCGACAAGATCATCATCGACTCCCAGCGGGACCGCTGGTGGAATGCCCCGGATGCCCGGGACTACGGCTTCGTCGACACGGTGGTGGCCACCGTGGACGACGTCCGCCCGCACCGCGACCGGGTCGTCGGGCTCGGCGCCCGCACCCTGACGGAGGTGGCCCGATGAGCAGCTACACGATTCCGTACGTCACCGAGAAGCGTCCCGGGGGCGAACGCTCCATGGACATCTGGAGCCGACTGTTGTCGGACCGGATCGTCTACCTGGGCACGGAGATCGACGACGGCGTGGCGAACGTCCTGGTGGCCCAACTCCTGCACCTGACGTCGGAGAACCCGGATGCGGAGATCAACCTGTACATCAACTCGCCCGGCGGTTCGATGACCGCGATGCTGTCGGTCTACGACACGATGCAGTTCGTCCGGGCCCCGGTCGCGACCACCTGCGTGGGCCAGGCCGGCTCGGCGGCGGCCGTCCTCCTGGCTGGCGGCCAACCGGGGCGGCGGATGATGCTGCCGCACTCCCGAGTCGTGCTGCACCAGCCCGCCGCCCAGGGCCAGGGGTCCATCCCGGACCTGATCGTGCAGGCCGACGAGGTGCTGCGGTTGCGTAGCGAACTGGAGCAGGTGCTCAGCCGACACACCGGCCGCACTCCGGAGGCAATCCGCACCGACACCGATCGCGACCTGATTCTGCCCGCTGCCGCAGCAGTCGAGTACGGGGTCGCGGACGAGATCGTCGACCTTCCGGACCTGATCTCTTCCGACGCCGGCTGACCCCGCCCCTCCGACTCTGGTTGAGCGGGTGGAGACAGCCCTGGACTCTGCTGACAGCAGAATTGCGGTGCACGGGCGCTCCGGGGTGCCTAGGCTTCACCCATGGGAACCGTGACGCCGTTGCACCATCGCGACGATCCTCCCCGGGAGGAACCCGAGCCACTGCTGCGGGACCTGCTCGGGGAGGAGTTGCGATCCGAGCGGCTGGCCCAGCAGCGCACCCTGGGTGATGTCGCCGGTGCCGCCGGGATCTCGACCCAGTACCTCTCGGAGGTGGAGCGGGGCCGCAAGGACCCGTCGTCGGAGGTACTGGCCGCGATCACGGGCGCCCTCGGTCTGCCGCTGTTGGACCTCACGGTGCGTGCCGCCCGCGTCCTGCACGCACAGACCGCACGCGTGGCGTCCAGGCAGTCCGGCCCGGTCGCACTCGCCGCCTGAGCCGGCACCCGCCCGCCTCTGTGGGATGGGGGGCCACGGAGTGAACTGCCTGGAGCACCTGCCCGCGGGTTGCGCTACCCTCACAGGTCGGATGACCCGATCAGGTGGAGGATGTCGATGCCGAACCCGGCGCCAGTGCTGGTGATCATCAACTCGAAGGGCTCCCTGCTGCGCCGCTTCACGCAGTGGTGGGCCGAGGACGGCCTGGACCTGCACCAGGTCAGTGCCTACGAGGGGGAGCCCCTGCCCGACCTCGACGGTTACGCCGGCCTGGTCATGCTGGGCGGCGGACTGATGCCCGACGCCGACGAGAACCACCCGTGGTTGGCGAAGGAACGCGAGTTGGCGGTGGCCGCGGTCGACCGGGGAGTGCCCACCCTGGGCATCTGCCTGGGAGCCCAACTGTTGGCGTACGCGACCGGCGGTGAGGTGCGCGCGAAGCACGGGCTCCCCGAGAGCGGCAGCACCACCTTGACCCGGCGGACCGAGGCGGACGGGGATCCGCTGTTCGGCCCGTTGGAGGCCACGTTCACCGCGATCGAGCACCGCAAGGACATGATCACCGAGCTCCCGCCCGAGGCGGTCTGGCTGGCCAGCAGCGAGCGCTGCCCGATCCAGGGGTTCCGACTCGGGGAGCGAGCCTGGGGCACCCAGTTCCACCCGGAGGTCGCCGGACACCGGGTCAAGGGATGGAGCCGGGATTCCCTCGTCGAGCAGGGGTACGACCCGGACGAGGTGGTCCGCCGGGCCGAGGCCGACGAGCCCGCGGCGGAGCAACGCTGGCGCGCCTTCGCCCGCCGCTTCGCCGAGGTGGTGCGGGACCACGCGACCACCACAGCACCGACCGGGACCCGTTCGGAGTTGGAGGACACCCGTGGCTGAGCTGACCCTGTTCCACAACACCGCCTGCTCGACCTCACGGCACGCGCTGGCCGAGGTCGAGGCTGCCGAAGCCGACACCGAGGTGGTGCAGTACCTGAAGACCCCGTTGACGCGGGAAGAGTTGCTCGCCCTGATCAACAAGCTGGAGGACCCCGCCGCCGACCTGGTCCGCAAGGACAAGTTCTTCCGTGAGCAGGGGCTGGATGCGAGCCACTACACCACCCCCGAGGCGGTGGCCGACCTCCTGGTGCAGCACCCCCGCCTGATGGAGCGACCCGTCCTGGTGCGGGGCGACCGGGCGATCATCGGCCGTCCGAAGGATCGGGTCCCCGCCTTCCTCACTCCCACTGGTTGAGCCTGTCGAAACCCCTCATGGTGGGACCCGGGGTTTCGACAGGCACAACGGTACGTGGATCAGCCGACCAGCCGGTCGGCCACCTTCGGCATGCTCGGATACATCGGGTGCAGGAGGTTCCCACTCCCATCGACCCCGTACGCCCAGGTCGGCTCGCCCTTGTTCAGGACGTTCATCGACACCAGGGCGACCTTGTTCCCGTCCCGGACCGCGCCGATGGACTCGGACCGGGCGTCCGCATCGACGTCACCATCCGTGGGGAAGTAGTTCAGCTCGGTGAAACGGGCCTCCGTACCGGGGATCGAGATCAGGTGCCCCTCGGCCTCACCCTCCTGTTCGTACCCCTCGTCCGCGAGAGCCTCCTCGCACTCGGTGACCCAGGTGGCCAGGGTGCCGTACGCCTCGTCGGCGGCCGCGTTGGAGTCGAAGTCCATGATCAACGCTCCCGCCTGTGCGGTCTCGTCTGCCGGGAGCTCGTAGGCGCGTTGGAACACGCGCTGTGCACCCAACTCCTGCTGCGGGTCCCCCCGTAGACAGTGCGTGACCTCCGATCCCTGCCCGATGGCGTCCCAGCCGCCGCGTTCCACCCAGTCGAGATCGGCGTTCCACGGCAGGTTGTCGATCGAGATCGGGTCTGCCGGCTCTGCCTCGGCCGGAGCACTGACCGCCATCAGGCTGGCAGCGAGACCGAGCCCGGTGATCACTGCTGCCACTCCGCGAAAGCCCCGCCGGGGCCCGCTCATCCGTGTCAAGTTTCCCATGATCTCTCCTCGAGTTCCCGTCCGTCGTGCGAACCGAGCGCAGTGCGCGGGCTCATGTCCGTCAGCCGATCAGACGGTCGGCCACCTTCGGCAGTGAGCTGTACATCGGGTGCAGGAGCTTTCCGTTCCCGTTGTGGTCGGACCAGTCCGGCAGTTCCACGTACTGGGCGTCCAGCACCACCAAGGCCACCTTGTTTCCGTCCCGCACCGCACCGATCGATTCGGACACGATCTCTTCGGTGTCGCCGTCCATCAGGAGGAGGGCGTGGTCCGTGAAGCGGGCCTCGGTGCCGGGGATCGAGACCCGGTGGCCCACTGCCGGTTCCGTCTGGATGTAGTCCTTCTCTGCCAGCGTCTCCTCGCACTCGGTGGCCCAAGTGGCCAAGGTGCCGTACGCCTCGTCCGCCTTCTGGTTCGATTCGAACTCCATCACCAGCGCGGACGCACTCGTGAGGTCTTCGGCGTTGTGGTCGTACTCGCGCTGGTACAGCCGCTCGGCGCCCAGTTCCACCTCCGGGTCACCCCGCAGGCACAGCGTGGCCTCCATCGGCCCCGGCCCGGTCCACTGCCCATTCGCCACGAAGGCGCCCGGCTCGGTCCAGTCCAGGTCGGCGTTCCACGGCAGGTTCGCCATCTCGATCGGGTCGGCTTGCTCCGCCTCTGCGGGTGCACTGACCGCCATCAGGCTGGCAGCGAGACCGAGCCCGGTGATCGCTGCCGCCATCCCGCGGGCGACTCGGCGGCCGGCTCGACGCTCTTCGGTGGGGTTTCCCATGACTTCTCCTCGTTTCCGTTCATCGCGCGCACCGTGGGTGCACACTTTCTCAGCTTGTGTACGAGCATGACTCCATATGGTTACAACTTGCTTTCATCCATTAGCCGACGAGTCGGTCAGCCGCCTTCGGCAGTGAGCTGTACATCGGGTGCAGCGACTTGCCGGACCCGTCACCCGCGTGGGCCCAGTCGGGCTCACGCTCGTCCAGGACGTTCATCGAGACCAGGGCCACCTTGTTCTGGTCCCGCACGGCGCCGAGCGATTCCGACCGTGCGTCCTCGCTGTCACCGCCGTCCTGCATCAGGTAGCGGAGCTCGGTGAACCGCGCCTCGGTCCCGGGGTGCGACACCCGGTGGCCCTCGGCCGCACCGGTCTGGACGTAGCCCTTGTCCAACAGGGTCGCCTTGCACTCGGTGGCCCAGGTGGCCAGGGTGCCGTACGCCTCGTCGGCCACGTCGTTCGACTCGAACTCCATGATCAGGGCCTGGGCATGGCCGGAATCGGACCCCGGGAGGTCGTACGAGCGCTGGAACACGCGCTGGGCGCCCAACTCCTCCCCCGGGTCCCCCCGCAGGCAGTAGGTGGCTTCATCGGGTCCCGGCCCCGTCCACTGTCCATCGGCCACAAAGGCCCCCGGCTCGGCCCAGTCAAGGTCGGCGTTCCACGGCAGGTTCGCCATCTCGACCGGTTCGACGGGGGCCGCCTCGGCCGGAGCGCTGGCAACCAGCATTCCGGTCGCGACGCCCAGTCCGGTCAACACTGCCGCACACGTCGGGGCCACACGCCCGACTCCCCGGCGATTTCTGGTGGGATTCTTCACGATTCCTCCGTGGATTCGGTGGCGAACCACCGGGGTGATCATCGGTCAATGGGTTCGTGCACCGGGTCGGGGGTGACCGGGGGGGGGGGGCCCCGGTTAACCCCCCCCCCCCCCCCCGGGGATGAAAAAGGGGGCCCCACCCCCGCGCCGGGGCCCCGGGGG
>JBQDIN010000061.1:0-5095 GCA_052094425.1 Propionibacteriaceae bacterium | reverse complement strand
GTGTTTGGGGTGCCTAACCCAGTGGGTTTTTTTTTTTAGTTGGGTGTCGTCCCGGGTGGGGTTAACCGGGGGGCGGCCCCCCATTTCCACCCCCGACTCCGCACCGGCTGAATATCAAAGGGTCAGCCAACCAGTCGATCGGCGACCTTGGGCATCGAGCGGAACATCGGGTGCAGGTCGAGCCCCGTGCCGTCATCCGGATCGTAGGACCAGTTGCTGTCCAGGCCCCAGACACTCATCGACACGAGAGCGATCTTGTTCCCGTCCCGGACTGCGCCGATCGACTCGAAGTACGCCTCTTCACGGTCATCACCGTGCTCTCGAAGAACGATCTCGGTGAAGCGGGCCTCAGTGCCGGGGATCGCGACGCGATGTCCTTCCGCGCCCCCGACCTGTGTGAATCCCTTCTCCTCCAGGGTTCCCCCGCACTCGGTGGCCCAGGTGGCCAAATCACCGTACGCCTCGTCGGCGACCTGATTGGACTCGAAGTCCATGATCAGTGCGGAAGCACGGTTCAGGTGACCCCCGGGGTACTCGTAGTCTCGCTGGTACACCGATTGAGCACCGAGTTCGGCGTCCACTGCACCGCGCAGGCACTTCGTGGTCTGCACCGGCCCCTCGCCCTCCCAGAGACCGGTGGCTTGCCAGTCCCCCGGGTCCTGCCACTCGAGGTCGGCGTTCCAGGGCAGGTTCTCCTGGGAGATCGGGTCCGCCGGGGCGGCCTCACTCCGGGTGGCGGACACCATCAGTCCGGCGGCGACGCCGAGTGCGGTCAGCAGGGCCAGCACGCGGAGCAGCACGAGACGCGGTCCGCGGCGTACTGCGACGGGGTTCGTCATGATTCCTCCTTTGGATCTTCGTCGCGGATCGCGGCTGCGAATCCGCCCTTTCACCACGGATACGCCTCGCGGTGAACACAAGTTGCGCCGTGGAACGAAGAATCGAGATCAATTCCGACAGCGACGCCTGGTCAGGCGACCAGACGATCAGCCACCTTCGGCATCGTGCGATACATCGGATGCATCGGCAGGCTGGTCCCGTCGTCCGGGTCGTAGGACCAGTTGCTGTCCATGGCCCAGATCGTCATCGACACGAGCGCGATCTTGTTCCCGTCCCGGACGGCACCGATCGACTCGAAGAAGGCTTCCTGCTTGTCGTCGTCCAGCTCCTCCCGGTACGTGACCTCGGTGAAGCGAGCCTCCGTGCCCGGGATCGAGATCCGGTGTCCCTGGAGCGGCCCGATCGGGGTGAAGCCCTTCAACTGCAAGGTGTCATGACAGTTGACGGCGGCCATCTCGGCCAACCATCCGTACACCCGGTCGGCGTCGCGGTTCTCCTCGAATTCCATGATCAACGCGGAGCCGCGCTCCGTGCCGGTTCCGCCCGGGAGGGTGAAGTCCCGCTGGTACATGCTCGTCGGGCTGATCGCCTCATCCAAGGGGTCCTCGGTCAGGCACTTCGTCGTCTGTTCGGGGCCCTCCCCCTCCCACAACCCGGCGGCCTTCCAGTCACCCGGGTCGTGCCATTCCAGGTCCGCCTCCCACGGCAGGTTCTCCTCGGCCAACTGGTCCGGCTGATCGGCCGAAACCAGTGCGCTCGCCCAGGTGAGGCCGAAGGCGACGCCCAGTGCGGTGATGCACACCAGGGCCCGCTGCGCCAGCCGGGGGGCCCGATGCCCGCCGCGGATGGGGTTCATGATTCCTCCTTGAATCGTGCTGGCCGGGCCGCACGGCAGGCGGCCCTCTGGTATCGCATACGTCCAAGGGTGAGCAAAGGTTGTCTCGAGCGACGGATCGGCGCTCGGCCGGCGGTGCGTCAGGCAGTCGGAAGAGGGTCGCGGAGCATCCGGGAGTGCCAGGCGCGCGCAGTGCGGTAGCCGAGCCGCTCGTACACGCGCCGGGCGACGGTGTTGTCGCTGTACATGCCCAAGGTGCACGCGCCGAAGTCGACGAGGGCCCAGCGAGTGAGGGCGGCAGACACCGCCGTACCCAACCCCTGCCCACGCAGCGCGGTGTCGGTGACGATTCCGGCCAGGTGCGGAGCGCCGGACGCCTCACGTTCGGACCCGCCCACCGCGATCAGGGCTCCATGTGAGTCCCGCACGCCGAGCCAGTGAACCAGCCGCCCGGTGCCTGCGGCCGCCCAGATCCGCGCGTTGTGCCGGGCCGAGAAGGTGTTGATCTCCTCGGCGTCCCGGCGGTCGTCGAGGGGGACCACCTGAACCTCCACCGGGTGCCGCGGCGGCGGGTCCGTGGTCCACATCCAGTCCCAGTCACCACCCGTCGAGAGGTCGAGGACCTGGTGGGCGATGGCCCGGTGTTCCTGCACAGTGCTGACCGACTGGCTCCGCAGCCGGGTCAGGTGACCGCCGTCACGCAACTGGGTCAGGGCGGAGCGGACCCGCTCCGCCTCGTCCGGCATCGGGGCGTCGCACGCGGGACGCAGCGGGGCCACCCAGAAGCCACGCCGCCAACCGACCCGCTCCACCAGCGCGACGTCGCGGTGTACCCACACCTCGGTCGGCAGGTCGTCCTCCACGACCCAGCGGACCCAGGGGTCGTCGCCGGAGCGGGTCAGCAGATCGGCGTGGGAGGTGATGCGTTCCATCGGTCGCCAGCCTATGGGTGTGAGTCACGCACCACTGAGACGCCTGTGCCGGAGTGCCCCGGGGGGAATACCGTGTGTCCCGCCGGTGTTGCCCCGACAGGGCCGCTCCGGCGTGCTCCGTCCAGACCTGTGTTCCACACCACAGTGCCTGCGTTCCACAAGACAGTGAAGGTGACCAATTCCATGAGCGTTGCGACCGATCCCACCACCCGCTTCAGCGAGTACGCCCACCCGGGACGGCTCGTCAGCACCGAATGGCTGGCCGAACACCTCGGCGAACCCGGCATCGTCGTCGTGGAGAGCGACGAGGACGTGTTGCTGTACGAGACCGGGCACATTCCCGGTGCGGTCAAGGTCGACTGGCACCTGGACCTGAACGACCCGGTCACCCGGGACTACGTCGACGGCGAGGCCTTCGCGAAGCTGCTCTCCAGGAAGGGCATCGGGCCGGACACCACCGTGGTGATCTACGGCGACAAGAGCAACTGGTGGGCGGCGTACGCGCTGTGGGTGTTCAGCCTGTTCGGTCACGCCGACGTTCGACTGCTCGACGGCGGCCGGGCCAAGTGGCAGGCGGAGGGCCGCGAGTTCAGCACCGAGGTGCCCGACCCGACACCGGCGGAGTACCCGGTTGTGGAGCGCAGCGACGCCGCGATCCGAGCGTTCAAGGACGACGTCCTGGCCCATTTCGGCAACCCGCTGGTCGACGTCCGCTCGCCGCAGGAGTACTCCGGTGAGCGCACCCACATGCCGGACTACCCCGAGGAGGGGGCGTTGCGCGGTGGCCACATCCCCACCGCCGAGTCCGTGCCGTGGGCCCGTGCCGCCGCCGAGGACGGCACCTTCAAGTCCCGCGCGGAACTCGAGGCGATCTACACCCAGGAGAAGGGCCTGCAACGCGGTGACGATGTGATCGTCTACTGCCGGATCGGCGAGCGGTCCGCGCACACTTGGTTCGTGCTCACCCACCTGCTGGGACACGACAAGGTCCGCAACTACGACGGCTCGTGGACCGAGTGGGGCAATACCGTCCGGGTGCCGATCACCCGCGGCACCGAGCCCGGTCCCGCCCCGACCCGCTGAGGACGCGATGACGAACGAGCTTCCCCGGGCGCTGGCCGAGATCGCCGACGAGTTCGCCGCGATGACGATCCCGGATCGGCTGCAACTGCTGTTGGAATTCAGCCGGGAACTGTCCGAGTTGCCGGCCCACTACGCCGACCACCCCGAACGGCTCGAGCCGGTGCCCGAGTGCCAGTCGCCGATCTTTCTCGTCACCGAGGTGACAGGGACCGGGCCGGACGCGGCGGTGACGATCTTCTTCTCCGCCCCGCCCGAGGCCCCCACCACCCGCGGCTTCGCCGGCATCCTGGACGAGGGCCTGGCCGGACTCACCGCCGCCGAGGTGGTGGCGGTCCCGGCCGACCTACCGCACCGGCTCTCGCTGGGCGAGGCCGTCAGCCCGCTGCGGTTGAACGGGATGGGCGGCATGCTGGGCCGGATCAAGCGCCAGGTCACCGAGAAGGCGCAACTCTGAGGCAGTCGCTCGAACTCTGAGGCAGTCGATCAGGCGCTGACCGCCGGATACTCCGACAGCTCGATCGGAGCCCCGGGGTTGTCGACGTTGTCGAAGTCGACGGTTGCTCCCTGTTCGACCAGCGCTTCACGCAGGTGCGCGAAGTTCATCTCAGCGAAGCTGTAGCCGTGCTGCACGCTCAGCGCCGCCGCCGTTCCCGCACCCTGCCCCATCGCCATGCAGGTCGCCATCACGCGCACCGAGCCGAACCCGGGACCGTCCGCACTGAGGCAGCGACCAGCGGTGACGAGGTTGACACTTCCGACCGGCACCAGACACCGGTACGGCACGTTGTACTCCTGCCGCGGGATGACGAGATCGTTCTGGTCGTTGCTGTCACTGGCGTGGATGTCGATCACGTGCGCACCCTTGGCGATCGTGTCGGGGAACGCCTTCGGCACCAGGACATCGTCGGTCTGGAGCTTGTAGAGCCCGACGATGTGGTACGACTCACGCACCCCGGTCTGGATGCCGGACTTCGCCAGCCAGCAGTCCCGGAACTCCGGGAATTCTCGGCGCAGCACCTCGATGACGAGCTGGAGGTTCTCGCGGAGGCTGCACTCGGTGCGTGTGAACCACTCCGGGTCGCTCGCATCAGTGGGTTCGCGCAACAGGTTGATGGTCACCATCCCGTCCCGGAAGAACTTGTTGATCCACGGTCCACCGAAGATGGGGATGTCACCCTGCTCGTTGAGCTCCAGCAGGCGGTCCCGGATCGTCTTGGAGACGGGGAGCATTCCGTCGACGGCGTCCCCGAACAGGTACGAGAGCGCGTCGGTGTCGACTCCGCCCAGCTGGAACCACAGGCTCGCCGGTTGCAGCACATCCTCCTTCACGGTGGGCAGACCCGCCGCGCGGACGAGGTCGGCATCGCCGGTGCAGTCGATGAACGCCTTCGCCGCGTACGCGACC
>JBQDIN010000060.1:21078-25641 GCA_052094425.1 Propionibacteriaceae bacterium | reverse complement strand
GGCGGCCCTCTACCTGCGCCAACTCTCCGGCCCGCTCGACACGCTGATGATCTGGATCGAGCAGTTGCAGGGCGCCGGTGCCTCGTACGCCCGGGTCGAGGGCCTGGCCGCGGCTCCGACGGGGAGCACCCCGGGCGGGACCGCGGTGCCCTCGGCCCAGTCGCGCCCCCCGGATCCGGCTGATCGGGAGCGGATCGAGGTCCGCGGCGTGCACTACGCCTACCCGGGCGGACGGGACGTGTTGCACGGCCTGGACCTCCTCGTGCAGCCGGGCGAACGGTTGGCGGTCGTCGGCACCTCCGGAGCGGGAAAGTCCACCCTGGCCAGGCTTCTCGCGGGTCTCGACCGGCCCCGCGTCGGGGCGGTGACCGTGGGCGGCACACCCGTGGTCGAGCTGCCGCCCGACCACCTGCGCGACCGGATCGTGTTGATCACCCAGGACCACCACGTCTTCCACGACACGGTCCGCGACAACCTGACCCTCGCCCGTCCCCGAGCCTCCGACGAGGAGGTCCGCGCCGCGCTCCGGGTCGTGGGGGCCGGGTGGGTGGACGGGTTGCCGCAGGGACTGGACACCGAGGTCGGCGGCGAGATCACCCTGGACGGTGCCAGCGCCCAGCAACTGTCCCTGGCCCGAGTCGTCCTCGCCAACCCGCACACGGTGATCTTGGACGAGGCCACCGCCCTCCTTGACCCCGGGACGGCACGCCGGACGGAACAGTCCCTGGCGGCCGTCCTCCGCGGGCGCACCGTGATCGCCATCGCCCACCGGCTGCAGACGGCCCACGCGGCCGACCGGATCGCCGTCCTGGAAGCCGGCCGTCTGGTCGAACTGGGCAGCCACGACGAGTTGGTCCGAGCCGACGGTCACTACGGCCGGCTGTGGCAGTCCTGGCATGCAGGAGGGGAGGGGGGTCGGCCCTAGTCCGGTCCGGTGCGGTGCCCTCGGTCAGGCCCCGTGCCGGGCCAACCCGTCGAAGGCGATCCGGGTGATCGCCGCCGACAATTCTCCTGCGTCCACGTCGCCGGCCGGGTCGTACCACTCCACCGTCGAGTTCACCATCCCGAACAGCAATCGGCTGACCAACTCGGGCGGCAGGTCCGCGCGCAGGGATCCCTCGCTGATCGCGTCGCGGACCAGGGCGGCGAGGCGGTCGTCAATCGTGCGACGACGTCGGACCGCCTCCTGCTCGGCAGGGCTGTTTCCGCGGACGCGCAGCAGCAGGGTCACCGCCGGCAGGTGTTCCACCAGGATCCGTACGCTCTGCTCGACCGCCCGGCGCAGCCGGGCGTAGGCGGTCTCCCCGGGCCGGGGCTCGGATGCCTCGATGATCATGGCGGTCAACTCGTCCAGGGCGGTGTCCAGGGCGCGGGCGAGCAGGTGTCCCTTGCTGGGTACGTGGTGGTAGATCGCCGACTTCGTCAGACCCAGTTCGCGGGCCAGGTCGCTCATGCTGGTCGCGTCGTAGCCCTGTCGGTTGAACAACTCGATCGCGCGGCGCAGCACCGTCTCCTGGTCGTGGCCGGGACGCCCGCGACGTGGGGCGTCCGGCTGATCAGTGTCCGGATCCATGGGCCGATCCTCGCACGTGGCGCGGCCCGGCACTCCGGGCCCGTGCCGCACTTCGGCGGAGGTCAGGTCGTGTACAGCTTCTTCGCGTAGCGGTACTCGTCGTAGTACGACTCGAGGTCCGTCAGCGATTCCTCGGGCCGCTCCAGCTCCTTGGCGATCTGCGCGCGCGGTGGCACCACCTCGGTTCGCCAGGTCTGCGGATCCCACAACTTGGAGCGCATGAACGCCTTGGCGCAGTGGTGGAACACCTCGTCGATCTCGACCACCAGTGCCAGCAGCGGTCGGTGTCCCTTCACGACCAGGTCGTCGAAGAAGTCCGCCTCGGAGACCAGCCGCGCCCGCCCGTTGATCCGCAGCGTGTCCTGGCGGCCCGCGATCACGAACAACAGTCCGACGTGGGGGTTGGTGAGGATGTTGTGGTAGCCGTCGGCACGCCGGTTGCCCGGCCGTTCGGCGATCGCGATGGTCCGGTCGTCAATGACGTGCACGAGGTCGCCGGCCGGATCCCCCTTGGGGGAGGCGTCGCAGTGACCGTCCGCATCGGAGGTGGAGACCACGCAGAACGCGGACGCGTCCAACCACACCCGGTCAACCGGGTGCAGGCTGGACCGCGCCTTGTTGGCCACTCGTTCCAGCGGGAGGCCGATCAGTTCCGTGAGTTCCGCGGCCGTCGTGATCTCTTGCATCGATGCGGGTTCGGTCGGTCCGGGGAGGGGCATGCCTTCAGGGTAGGACAGGGTGGTGCTCGTGTCGCGGACCAGACGCGACGCTGGACTCCGCAGCAGACCAGCAGGCGGCTGGACTCGGCCGGCTCCCGTGATCGTCAGTCGGTGGTCGGGGCGATCTCGTCCTCGACGAAGCGAGGCCGGGAGGCCAACAACCCGAGCACCAGCAGCGGGACCGCCATGCTCATCATCACGATCAGCGGCGCGGTCCAGCTGCCGGTCAGGTCGCGCAGCAGCCCGATCAGGAACGGGAACGGCGCGGCCACCAGGTAGCCGATGCTCTGGGTGAACCCGGACAGCGCCGCCGTGCCCTCGCTGGTGCGGGCTCGCAATCCGATCAGGGCCAGGATGAACGGGAAGGCCGACACCCCGACGGCCAACAGCACCGACCAGAACCAGATCGGTCCGTTCGGCGCGAGCAGGACGCCCAGGTAGCCGGCCGCGAGGCAGGACGCGATCACCACCATCAGCGGGTACGGCTTGGACAACCGGGCAGCCAGCGCCGGCATCAGGAACGCCAGTGGGATCCCCACCCCGGCGATGACGCCGAGGTAGAGCCCGCCAGCGGCCTCGGAGTAGCCCGCCGCCTGCAGGATCGTCGGGTACCAGCCGAACTGGATGTAGGCCTGGGCGGACTGGACGGCGAAGAAGAAGACCATGGTCCACGCGAGCGGGCTGCGGAGCAGGTCCCGCATCCCGATCGCACGACGCTTCGCGACGCCGTTCGAGGTGGGATCGCGGCGGTCGTGCCGGATCAGGGCCAGCCACGGGAGCAGTGCGATGAAGGCCGTGGTCGCCCAGAGCCCGAGGCCCCAGCGCCAGCTGCCGAAAGCATGGGCGAGCGGCACCGTGACCACACTGGCCAGGGTCACGCCGATCGACAAGGCGGTGGAGTAGAGCGCGGTGACCAGTCCGACGCGGTGGGCGAAGTGTCGCTTGATCACCGAGGGCAGCAAGACGTTGGCCGCGGCCATCCCGGACAGCGCGACCATGCTCGCCAGCAGGAACACGACCGGAGATGAGGTCACGGCTCGGACGATCTGGCCGGTGACCAGCAGGACCAGGGCCCCGCACAACACCCGGTGCATGCCCAACCGGGCCGCCGCCATCGGCGACAGGGCGCCGAACACGGCGAAGCAGATCACGGGCACGGTGGTGAGGACCCCGGCGACGGTCGCGTCCATGCCCAGGCTCGGCCGGATCGTGGCCAGCAGCGGGCCGACGGAGACGGCGGCGAGACGCAGGTTGAGGGCGATCGTGAGCACGCCGACGAGCACCAGTACGGGGGACTGCCACCAGCTCAGACGGCTGGATTCCACCGACTCAGATGCACTTTCGCTCATGCTCACCTCCTTCGCGGCTCACGGTATCGATCCTGCTGCGGCTCCCCGCACCGGTCTCACACCGCACGAACCGGGGCCGAACTGCGCTGAACGCCCGTACGACCCCGCACCGGGACCGGCGTCGTACGGCGGCCGCAGGAAAGGTGGCCCGGCCGGTGGAGTCGATGCGGCGTTTCGGTTCGGCTGTGGGATAGTGGGAAAAGGTTCGAGGATGCCAACTGGCGTCCTCCGCCCGATGTCCAGCCGGTCGTGAGGTGACAGATCACGGCCACGCGGGAGATCTCCAACCGCGACGAGAAGTCGACCGCGGGGGATCCTCGTGCCGCGGCTGCCGACATCGCCACCGACAGCTTTCGCAGGACGGCACCGTCCGCGCCTGCACACGACACCGGTGTTCGCGCCGGTTTGAAGGAGCCCGGATGCTCGATCATGAGCCCGAAAACCCGACGTCCCCCACTTCGGAGGGGACCGATGCACCGCCCAAGCAGCCGCGTCGTCGCCGCGCAGTCAGCCGCCCGGCCGGCCCGCCGGCACCCGTGACCGAAGCCGAGTCCGCCGCCGGCGAGTCCGTCGCCCCCGCACAACAGGCCGAGGCCCCCGCACAACCTGCCGAAGCCCTCGCGGAACCGACCGAAGCCGCCCCGGCACCGGCGAAGAAGACCACCCGCAAGCGGACCACCAAGAAGGCGGCTGCGAAGCCGGCCCCGGAGGCCCCCAGCGCGGAGACCGACCCGCCCACGACCGAGGTCGACGCGGCACCGGTCGATGACCGGCCAGCAGCCGAGAAGGCACCGGCCAAGGAGAAGGCCCCGGCCAAGGAGAAGGCACCGGCCAAGAAGGCCACCCGCAAGCGGACCACCAAGAAGGCCGCTGCCAAGCCGGCCGAGGCCGACACCCAGGCGGCCGACACCCAGGCGGCCGA
>JBQDIN010000060.1:0-20978 GCA_052094425.1 Propionibacteriaceae bacterium | reverse complement strand
GGAGCAGGCTGCCGCCGAGTCCCGTGGTCTCCCGGCTGCCCTCGCGAACCCGTTCACCCTCCCCACTCCGGCGTCCCCGGCCACCGACACGGTGACTGACGAGGACGAGGAGGACGAGGAGGAGACCAGCGCGTCGACCGACTCCGGGGAGTCCGACGCCAAGCAGGACCACGCCAAGCAGGACGCCAGCAAGCAGGACGCCAGCAAGCAGGACGCCAGCAAGCAGGACGAGAACAAGCAGGACGAGCAGGAGAGTGACGGCGACTCCTCGGACTTGAGCTCCGACGATTCGGACGACTCCGATGACTCGGACGGCCAGCCCAGGCGCCGCCGTAGGCGGCGTGGTGGGCGTCGTCGCCGTCGCGGGGGCGGCGGCGGACCGGACGACGAGTCCGACTCCGACAACGACTCCGCCGACGACCAGCAGGCGAAGTCCGGCGACCGGTCCAAGGATGCCTCCGAGGGAGACAAGTCCGCTGACGACTCCGACGACGACAAGTCGGGTGAGGGGTCCGAGGGCAGTGGTGGCGGTGGCCGTCGTCGCCGTCGTCGCCGTCGTCGCAGTGGCGAGAACTCCGGTAGCTCCGATGACGATCCGGCCGACGTGGTGGTGAAGGTCCGCGAGCCGCGCAGCCGCAAGGGGCGCAGCAACGAGGTCACCGGCATCGACGGCTCCACCCGGATGGAGGCCAAGCGCCAGCGTCGTCGGGAGGGGCGCGAGGCCGGCCGCCGCCGTACCCCGATCCTGAGCGAAGCCGAGTTCCTGGCTCGCCGCGAGGCGGTCGAGCGCAAGATGATCATCCGCCAACGCGAGGACCTGGCCCAGATCGCCGTCCTGGAGGACGGCGTGCTGGTCGAGCACTACGTCGACCGGGACAGCGCCGCCTCGCAGATCGGCAATGTCTACATCGGCCGGGTGCAGAACGTGCTGCCCTCGATGGAGGCTGCCTTCATCGACATCGGCCGTGGTCGCAACGCGGTGCTGTACGCCGGCGAGGTCGACTGGGACTCCTTCGGTGCCGACGGCAAGGCCCGCAAGGTCGAGAAGGTGCTCAAGTCCGGCCAGACCATCCTCGTCCAGGTGACGAAGGACCCGGTCGGCGCCAAGGGTGCACGGCTCACCAACCACGTCACGCTGCCCGGCCGCTACATCGTCTACTCCCCGGGCGGCCACCTCTCCGGCATCTCCCGCAAGCTGCCCGAGAACGAGCGCAAGCGGCTCAAGGGGATCCTGAACGAGGTCGTCGACGACTCCGCCTCGGTGATCGTCCGTACGGCCGCTGAAGGCGCCAGCGAGGACGAGTTGGTCCGCGATGTCACCCGGCTGAAGGCCCAGTGGGAGGACATCGAGAAGAAGGTCAAGGGGGGCGGCGGACCCAAGCTGCTCTACGGCGAGCCGGACCTGACGGTCAAGATCGTCCGCGACCTGTTCACCGAGGACTTCGGTGAGTTGATCATCCACGGCAACGGCTCGATGAACGACACCTTCGACACGGTCGAGGCCTACGTCAGTCACGTGGCCCCGCACCTGAAGGACCGGGTCAGCCGCTGGGAGGGCAAGGACGGCCAGGATGTCTTCGCCGCCTACCGTCTGGACGAGCAGATCGCCAAGGCGCTGGAGCACAAGGTGTTCCTGCCCTCGGGTGGTTCACTGATCATCGACCGCACCGAGGCGATGACCGTCATCGACGTCAACACCGGGAAGTTCACCGGCACGGGCGGCAACCTCGAGGCCACCGTCACCAGCAACAACCTGGAAGCGGCCGAAGAGGTTGTGAACCAACTCCGGCTCCGCGACATCGGCGGCATCATCGTGATCGACTTCATCGACATGGTGCTGCCGGCGAACCGGGAACTGTTGATCAGGCGACTGGTCGAGTGCCTGGGGCGCGACCGGACCCGCCACCAGGTGGCCGAGGTCACCAGTCTCGGACTCGTGCAGATGACCCGGAAGCGGATCGGCACCGGTCTGGCCGAGGCCTTCACCGTCGAGTGCGAGCACTGCAAGGGCCGCGGCGTCGAACTCCACGACGTACCGGTCGAGACCCAGAAGCAGGCCGACGGCGGATCGCGTTCCGGTCGGGGTGACCGTGGCGGTGGTGGCGGTGGTGGTCGCTCCGGTGGCGGCAAGTCCTCCAGTGGTGGCGGCAAGTCCTCCAGCGGTGGCGGCAAGTCCTCCAGTGGTGGCGGCAAGCCCGGCGGCCGCGGTGGTCGTGGCTCCGGCACCGACTCCGACCAGCCGAGCAATGATTCCGACCCGTCGGCGAACGAAGCCGACCCGTCCGGGAACGTGAAGCAGCAGAACGGCGACGCGGGCGGCTCCTCGGCGACGGAGCAGACCAAGCCGGATGCGCCGAAGGGTACGGACCAGTCGAAGGGGGCCGACCAGTCCAACGGGGAGGTTTCTGAGCCGACCCCGGTCAAGCCGGCCACCACGCCGCGACGCCGTCGCAGTGCCTCGCGTCCGGCTGGGGCGCCGAACCCGTCGTCCGGCACCGGTGGCGCGTCGGAGTCGCCGAAGCCGGCCGATCCGGGCCAAGATGGGCAGCACGACTCCCCGTCCGACCACCCGGCAGGGGTGCCCTCGACCGACTGAACCCCGGAGGCAGTGATGCCCGAGTCCCCGTTCACCATCGCCATCGTCGGTGCGGGTCCCTCGGGCATCTACGCCGCCGAGGCCCTCAGCCAGACCGATGAGGTACCGGTCGAGATCGCCGTGCTGGATCGGTTGCCGGTGCCGTTCGGCCTGGTCCGCTACGGCGTCGCCCCGGACCACCACAGCATCCGGTCCATCCGCAACACCCTGGAGCGCACCCTCGATTCCGCGGGGGTGCGTTTCTACGGCAACGTACGCGTCGGCGAGCACTTCACCCTCGACGAGTTGCGCGGGGCCGTCGATGCGGTGATCTATGCCTTCGGGGCCGCCACGGATCGGAGGCTGGACATCCCCGGAGAGGAACTGTCCGGCAGCCTGGCCGCGCAGGAGTTCGTGGCCTGGTACTGCGGACACCCGGATGTGCACCCGGACACCCACACCTCGACCTCCCGTACGGTCGACGCCGCCGAACTGTTGGCGCAGGCGCGGGCCGCGGTGGTGGTGGGTGTCGGCAACGTTGCTCTGGACGTGACCCGGATCCTGATCAAGAGCGCCGAGGAACTGGACCAGACCGACATGGCCGACGAGGTGCTCGACGCCCTGGCCCACAAGACGGTCACCGACGTACACGTGGTCGGACGCCGTGGGCCGGCCCACACCACGTTCACCACCAAGGAGCTCCGGGAACTGGGGAAGCTCGAGGGCATCGACGTACGCGTCGACCCGGCCGACCTCGACCTCTCCGCGGCCGAGGAGGAGATCGTCGCCCAGGACCGGGTGGCGGCACGCAACGTTGCCGTTCTGCGCGAGTGGGCCGAACGGGCGCCCACCGACGCCCCGCGCCGGATCCACCTGCACTTCTGGACCCGTCCGGTCGCGATCGAGGGGGACGACCGGGTCCGGGCGGTCCGGCTGGAGCGCACCACGCTGCTCGACGGCGGTGTGGTCAGTGCTGGCGGGGAGACCACCCTCGACGCCCAACTCGTGGTGCGTTCGGTCGGCTACAAGGGTGTCGCCCTGCCGGGCCTCCCGTTCGATCCGGCGACCGGGCGGGTGCCGCATGCCGAGGGTCGGGTCCGCCGCGACGGGAGCTTCTCCCCGGACGAGTACGTGACCGGCTGGATCAAGCGCGGCCCGACCGGCGTGATCGGCACCAACAAGTCGGACGCGGTCGAGACGGTCACCTCCGTGCTCGCCGACATCCGCGATGGCGATGTCGAGCAGCGCAGCCAACCGGGAGCCCTGGACGCCCTGCTCGCCGACCGGGGGATCGAGGCCCTCGACATGCCGGCCTGGCACCGCATCGACGCCGCCGAGATCGAACTCGGCCAGCACCACGGACGCGAACGCACCACCCTCGCCCAGCGCAGTGAGCTCCTCGCCGCCGCGGACGAGGACTGAGCGTCGCCGAGGACCGCGCACCATCCACCCCAACTCGGGCTGAGACGGCAGTTTCCTCGTCTGAGCCGGGAGTTGGGGCGGATTTCGCGCGCGGTGTGGGTGGCACGGTCAGAGGTCCAGCAGGTACTGCCGGCACACGTGCACCCGCCGGAACCGCTGCCGCAGTTTCTCCTCGTCGGCGATCTCGGCGTGCAGGAAGGCCTTCACCGGTCCACGGAGCCTCTCCGGCACGGTGAATCCGTCGCCTGCTTCGTCGTGGTCCTTGTAGACGTGCAGGTAGCGATAGTTCTCGACGAAGCCCCGGGATCGGTACCAACCATTGGCTGCGGCGTCGTCGCGGGTCCAGGCATCGAGGGTGCGGGCGGAATCAGGGAGGTCGGCGCGGGCGGCCGCGAGCAGGGCACTCCCGATTCCGGTGCGGTGGTGGTCCGGGTGGACGGCGATGCAGTCGATGGTGGCGGCGGTCCCGTCCACCTCGAGATCGATCAGGCCGACGAGGGCGCTCCCGTCGACGGCGACCAGGCGGACCAGCAGTCCCGGCTCGTCGGGACGCGAGGTGATGACGTCGTCGTAATAGGCAGTGGTGAAGAAGCTGAGCAGTCGACAGCGCAGCCAGTTCGGCTCGTCTGTGGATTGGTAGGTACGGACAGTGAACATCGAAGTCTCCAAAGGGGTCAGCGGGATGCGCTGCGCGACGGGAGTCGCGGAGCGCGGGAGTTCCGAAGGCCGACCGGGGTCAGCCGATTCACTGTCCGTACATGCCTCGGACGCTACCAAGGTCCGGCTCCGTGGGCACTCGAATTGTCGGCCCGTCCGGAGGCGGCTGAATCCACGCCCGGGTGGGGTCAGCGGACCAGCCGCTCGAGTAGTTGCCGTACGGTCCGTCCCGGCTCGAATCCCACGCCCGCATGGACGGGTGCGGGTTGGACCACGGTGCTGCGCGGAGCGGTCAGCATCCCGAACCGGGTGGCCAGGCCGGTGTTCTGCCGGGCGGTGCCGACCGGGGCCGAGCAGGCGGCGACCACGCCATCCGCCGCCATCCGGACCGCGTCCACGTCCACGCCCGGATCCAGTGCCCGGAGCCGCTCCTGGTCGATCGAGACCAGGGCTTCCAGGGTCTCGGTGGCCTGGCAGTGCACGATCACCCCGATGTTGATGCACTCCCCGCGGTCCACCCGCGGGACGGCGCGCAGCAGTGCGTAGTCGTACGCGTTCACGGCAGCCACGCCTCGGCCTCCTCGACCCGGCGGAGCAGGTGGTCGACGTAGGCATCCCGGGCCGCCGCGGCGTCCGCCGGGGCCTGCGCGTCGGGACGGTCAGGGTCCGGCCCCAACCAGGCGTCCGGCACCAGGTCGAGTACCTCGGTGACCACCTCACGGCTCACCCGGGCGGCGAGTTGATCATGCACCTCGCGGGCATCCCCGGCCCGGCGCAGGACGTGGTCCCGCCAGTTGTAGGCGCTGCGGGCGAACCGATCCGGATCTCCCCAGGCGTGGTGGAAGCGCAGGCAGGCGCCGTGGTCGATGGCCCACAGCTCGCGGTGCCAGATCAGCAGGTTCGTATTGCGGGCGCTGCGATCCACGTTGGCGGTGAACCCGTCCAGCCACAGCACCGCGGACGCGACCGCGCGATCCACCTCGAACACCGGGTCGTAGCCGACCGAGCCGGGCAGGAAGTCGATGGCCAGGTTCATCCCGGCACTGCCCAACACCAGGTCCTGGACCTCGTCGTCGGGCTCGCGGCGGCCGATCTCGGCGTCCACCTCGACCAGCGCCAGGTCGGGGGTGCGGATGCCCAGCCGACGAGCCAACTCACCGACGACGATCTCGGCGACCAACGCCTTGGGCCCCTGGCCGGCGGTGTGGAACTTCACCACGTACGTACCCAGGTCGTCGGCCTCCATCAGGCCGGGCAGGGAGCCACCCTCCCGCAGTGGGGTCAGGTACGCGCTGGCGGTGATGTGGGGGAGCACCCGGCCAAGGCTATCCGTTCTCGGCCTGCTCGGGCTCCGACGGCAGCGGCTTGCGGCGGAGGCCGATCACCACGGCCACGCCGGCCACGACCACGGCAGCTCCGCCGAAGCGCAACGGCGCCGTACGCTGGGCTTGGCGTACGTCCTCGTAGGTCTGTTCCTCACCGCTCTTGTAGCTGACGCACTTGTCGCCCGGGTTCATCACGTTCCCCCCGCAGGTCACCTCGCCCTGAGCCATCGTGAAGCCCAGGACCAGCAGGCCGACAGCCACCACCAACAAGATGATGTTGGGGTGCCTGCGGACCTTCTTCGACGACGTCACGTCGAACAGAATAGGGCGCGTCGGGGTGCGGACCCGAACCGTGGCGGGGTGTGCGACCCGGTGCGGCCGCTCCCGGCACCCTCAGTTTGACCCTGTCCGGAACCGCCCCGTATTGTTGCCCCTCGGTGCGCACCCTCATGTCCGGGCGCGCTTCTCGGTGTGCGGAACGTGTCGCATCCCCATCCAGCGAAGTTGTGAGACAGAGAGTAGGTCAGGCGTGTACGCGATCGTGCGCAGTGGCGGCCGCCAACACAAGGTTGCCGTCGGCGACGTCCTCGAGATCGACCGGATCGACGAGACGGCCGGCAACAGTGTCAACCTTCAGCCCCTGCTGGTCGTGGACGGCGAGAACGTCACCCACTCCGGCCTCGAGTCCGCCACGGTGACCGCCGAGGTCCTGGCCGAGACCAAGGGTCCGAAGATCCGCATCCTGAAGTACAAGAACAAGACCGGCTACCGGAAGCGCCAGGGGCACCGTCAGCGGTACACCCAGGTCAAGGTCACCGGGATCGAGAACTGAGGCAACTTTCATGGCATCAAAGAAGGGCGTATCGTCCACCCGGAACGGGCGCGACTCCACCTCCCAGCGGCTGGGCGTCAAGCGCTTCGGCGGCCAGGCAGTCAACGCCGGCGAGATCATCGTCCGCCAGCGCGGCACCCACTTCCACCCCGGTGACGGTGTGGGCCGTGGCGGCGACGACACCCTGTTCGCCCTCGTCGAGGGCAAGGTGCAGTTCGGTTCCCGACGCGGTCGTCGCGTCGTCAACATCACCCCTGCTGCCGCTGAGTGAAGTCGGTCTGCTCCGTCGGCCACGCGTCTGACGGAGAGGGCCCAGTGCCGCGCGGGCGAAGCTGTTTGACGCTGCTCAAACGCATTCGAACGTCGTCAACGCGGCACTAGCACGCGGAGGAGAACTTCCCAGTGGCGATTCCCAGTTTCGTCGATCGTGTCACCTTGCATGTCTTCGGCGGGAGCGGTGGCCACGGCTGTGTCTCCGTACGCCGGGAGAAGTTCAAGCCGCTCGGTGGACCCGACGGCGGCAACGGTGGGGACGGTGGGTCGGTCATCCTGCGGGTCGACCCGCACCTGACCACCCTGGTCGACTACCACCGCCAGTCCCGCCGCAAGGCCACCAATGGTGTGCCCGGCAAGGGGGACCACTCCAATGGAGCCCGCGGCGAGGACGTCGTCCTGCCCGTCCCCGACGGCACCGTCGTCGCCGATGCCGACACCGGTGAGGTGTTGGCCGACCTGATCGGCCCCGACACCGAACTCGTCGTCGCCCGAGGTGGCCGGGGTGGGCTCGGCAACGCCGCGCTCGCCTCCGCGGCCCGGAAGGCGCCGGGCTTCGCGCTCCTCGGGGAGGAGGGCGGTACCCGGACGATCACCCTTGAACTCAAGGTGGTCGCCGATGTCGGCCTGGTCGGATTCCCGAGTGCCGGCAAGTCCTCCCTGATCGCCGCCCTGTCCGCGGCCCGGCCCAAGATCGCCGACTACCCGTTCACCACCTTGGTCCCCAACCTGGGCGTGGTGCAGGCGGGCGATGTGACCTTCACCGTCGCCGACGTACCGGGCCTGATCGAGGGCGCCAGCGAGGGTCGCGGCCTCGGTTTCGACTTCCTCCGCCACATCGAGCGCTGCGCTGCACTGGTACACGTGATCGACTGTGCCACCTTCGAACCCGGTCGGGACCCGGCCTCCGACCTGGACGTGATCGAGGCCGAGCTCACCTCGCACGGTGGACTGGAGGATCGGCCCCGGCTGGTCGCGCTGAACAAGATCGACGTCCCCGATGCGTCCGAACTCGCCGATCTGGTGGCCGACGACCTCCGCGGTCGTGGGCTGAGGGTGTTCGAGATCTCCACCATGACCGGCGCCGGCCTGCAGGCGCTGACCTTCGCGATGGCCGAGATCGTCGCCGAACGTCGCGCGAACGCGCCGGAACCCACCGCGCCGCGGGTGGTGCTGCGGCCCGAGCCCGTACGGGGCGGCCGGACGGCCGAGTTCACCATCCAGCGCCAGTCCGACGACCACGGCGGCGAGGTGTGGCGGGTCCGCGGCGAGAAGCCCGAACGCTGGGTGCGGCAGACCGACTTCAACAATGCCGAGGCGGTCGGCTACCTGGCCGACCGGTTCAACCGCATCGGCATCGAGGACCGGCTGCTCACCCTGGGCGCCCGTGCCGGGGACGCAGTGGCCATTGGTGGCGGGGACGATCCGGTCGTCTTCGACTTCGCCCCACAGCTCGACGTCGGCGCCGAGATGCTCGGTCGGCGCGGCGAGGACCAGCGCTTCGACACCGTGCGTCCCGCGGCCCAGCGCCGTCGGACCAAGGACGAGGAGTACCACCGGGGCAAGGAAGCAGACGAGGACGAGGATCACCCCGAGGCGAGCGAGGACTGAACCCGGATGGTCGAGGATCGTACGACCCCGGGTCGTCCGCTGCTGCGTGCGGCTCGCCGGATCGTGGTCAAGGTGGGGTCCTCCTCGCTGACCACCCCGGCCGGCGGATTGGACCCGGAGCGGGTCCAGGTGTTGGTGGACGCCCTGGCCGACGTACGCGAGCGCGGCAGCGAGGTGGTGTTGGTGTCGTCCGGTGCCATCGCCGCCGGCCTGAGCCCGTTGGCCCTGCCCACCCGGCCCCGTGACCTGGCCACCCAGCAGGCGGCCGCCTCCGTCGGCCAGGGCTTGCTGATGGGCTACTACACCCACCTGTTCGCCGCCCGGGAGCTGACCGTCGGTCAGGTGCTGCTCACGGTGGACGACGTCACCCGGCGCAGCCACTACCGCAACGCGTACCGCACCTTCGGCAAACTGCTGGACCTGGGCGTACTGCCGATCGTGAACGAGAACGACACCGTGGCCACCCACGAGATCCGCTTCGGTGACAACGACCGGCTGGCCGCCTTGGTGGCGCACCTCGTGCACGCCGACGCCCTGGTGCTGCTCAGCGACGTGGATGCCCTCTACACCGGTAACCCGAAGGACCCGGGGGCGACCCGGATCGAGGAGGTGCGCGGGCCCGACGACCTCGCCGGGGTGGACGTGTCCAGCCGCGGGTCCCGGGTCGGCACCGGCGGCATGATCACCAAGGTGGAGGCGGCCCGGATCGCCACCTCGGCCGGAATCCCGACCGTCCTCGCAGCCACCGGTCAGGTCGCCGCGGCACTGACCGGGGAGCCCACCGGGACCTTCTTCCACCCGACCGGAAAACGGCGCCCGACTCGGCTGCTCTGGCTCGCCCACGCCACCGACGCGACCGGCGACCTCGTCCTCGACGCCGGTGCCGTACGCGCCGTGGCGGAGCGCAACGCCTCGCTGCTCCCGGCCGGCATCACCGCAGTCCGCGGCTCCTTCACCGCCGGCGAGCCGGTGAACCTGGTCGGCCCGGACGGTGCGGTCGTGGCCAAGGGGTTCGTGAACTACGACGCCGAGGAACTGCCGGACCTGCTCGGCCGCAGCACCGTCGACCTCGCTGCCGCGCTCGGCGACGGGTACGACCGGGTCGTGGTGCACCGCGACGCCCTGATCGTGCTCTGATCAGCCGGGTCGGGCACTGCACAACACCTCTGCAACAAGCGGGTCACGATTGCTGACCCGGACCGAACTCGTGGGGTAGTGTCACCGTGTCCTGCCGACGCCGGGTCCCGATCGGGCTCGGTGGAACCGGGTCCGGAGCCGCTGTCACCGAATGCGGCCTCGAGGAGAGTGGGGGCCGACAACCGGCCCGCCTGACGAGAAGGTGAGACACGTGCGGATGAACTCATTCAAGCGGGGCGCCGGACTGCTCGCCGCCCTGGCGCTGGTCGGCGGACTTGCCGCCTGCGCCGAGAGCGAGCGGGGCGACGGGGGAACCGAGGGGGGCGAGGAGGCGAGTGGCAGTTTCGTCTTCGCAGCCTCTTCGGACCCGGTGATGCTGGATCCGGCGATGGCCAGTGACGGCGAGACCTTCCGCATCTCCCGGAACATCTTCGAGGGGCTGACCAGCGCCGCCCCCGGCACCGTCGACATCGAGCCTTTGCTGGCCGAGAGCTGGGAGGGCTCCGAGGACGGCAAGAGCTACACCTTCCAGCTGCGTGAGGGGGTCAAGTTCCACGACGGCACCGACTTCAACGCAGACGCCGTCTGCGCGAACTTCGAGCGCTGGTACAACTGGGAGGGCCTGAACCAGAACCAGAACATCACCTACTACTACGGCAAGCTGTTCAAGGGCTACAAGAACAGCGACAACCAGGGCATCTACGAGAACTGCGAGGCGGCCAGCGGGACCGAGGTGACGATCAACCTCAACGCTCCCTTCGCCGGGTTCGTCCAGGCGATGACCCTGCCGGCCTTCGCGATGCAGAGCCCGACCGCGCTGGAGAAGTACAACGCCGACGACACCGCCGGCACCGAGGAGGACCCGCGGTTCTCCGAGTACGCCACCGAGCACCCGACCGGGACCGGCCCCTTCGTCTTCGAGTCCTGGGAACGCGACCAGCAGGTGACGCTGAAGCGCAACGACGACTACTGGGGAGACAAGGCCAAGGTGTCGGAGGTCATCATCCGCACCATCGACAACCCGACCGCCCGCAACCAGGAGCTCGAGGCCGGCAACATCGACGGCTACGACCTGGTCGCCCCGGCCGACATCGAGCCGCTGAAGGAGAAGGGCTTCCAGGTCGTGAACCGCCCACCCTTCACCATCCTCTACCTCGCCCTGAACCAGAAGACCGAGGCGCTGCAGGACATCAAGGTGCGGCAGGCGATCAGCCACGCGATCGACAAGGAAGCGGTCATCAAGCAGACGATGCCCGAAGGCACCAAGCCGGCCAAGGAGTTCGTGCCGGACATGGTGACCGGCTACAACGACGACGTCACCGAGTACGAGTACGACCCGGAGAAGGCCAAGCAACTCCTCAAGGAGGCCGGCGAGGAGGACCTCACCCTCCGCTTCGCCTACCCGACCGGCGTCTCGCGCCCGTACATGCCGACCCCGGAGGACACCTTCGTGTCGCTCAAGGCGCAGCTCGAGGCCGTCGGAATCACGGTCAAGGACCTGCCCGCCAAGTGGACCCCGGACTACATCGACCTGGCCCAGGGTGACGACGGCGTGGACAAGCGCGACATCCACTTGCTCGGCTGGACCGGTGACTACGACGATCCGGACAACTTCCTGGGTGTCTTCTTCGCCGCCAAGTCCAACGAGTGGGGCTTCGACAACCCGGAGTTGTTCGCCAAGTTGAAGGAAGCCCGCCAGCTGCCGACCCGCGAGGAGCAGTTGCCGCTCTACGAGGAGATCAACGCCGACATCGCCGACTTCATCCCCGGCGTGCCGATCGCCCACCCGGCCCCGTCCCTCGCTTTCGCGAAGGGCGTGGAAGGCTACGTGCCCAGTCCCGTCAACGATGAGGTCTGGAACAACGTCACCGTCTCCCGGTGACCCAGTCCTGAGGAATCGTCAGACACCAGTCTGGGGGTGGTCCCGCCGGACCGCCCCCGGACTCGTGTCCGGACCGTCAACGAGGTGATCATGCAACGAGGTGACGCGTGCTGAGGTTCGCGATCCGCCGGATCCTGTTGCTGGTCCCGGTGCTGTTCGGGCTCAGCGTGCTGCTGTTCGCCTGGCTCCGAGCGCTGCCCGGCGATCCGGCCCGGACCCTGCTGGGTGAGAAGGCGACGCCGGATTCGATCGCCCAGATCAACGAGCAGTACGGCTTCGACCAACCGCTGTTGACCCAGTACCTGACCTACACCGGTCGGCTGCTGCAGGGCGACTTCGGCAACTCGCCCCGGACCGGTGAACCGGTGCTGGGGACCTTCATCGACCGATTTCCCGCCACCATCGAACTGGCGTTCACCGCGCTCCTGTTCGCCATCGTGATCGGCATCCCGCTCGGGTACTTCGCGGCCAAGCGGGCCGGCGGCTTCCTGGACTCGCTGGCGGTCGGCGGCTCCCTGGTCGGCGTAGTGGTGCCGGTGTTCGTCCTGGCCTACCTGCTGAAGGTCGTGTTCGCCGTCGGGCTGCCCGGCAGCATCGGCGGGTTCGACCTGTCCACGCTGGCCTTCCTGCCCTCCTCGGGCAGACAGGACCCACGCATCGATGCCACCCACGTGACCAACTTCTACGTCCTGGACGGCCTACTCACCCGGGAGTGGGACGCCTCGCTGGACGCCGTCGTGCACCTGGTCCTGCCCGGACTGGCCCTGGCCAGCATCCCGTTGGCGATCATCGTCCGGATGACCCGGGCCTCGGTGATCGAGGTCCTCGGTGAGGACTACGTCCGTACCGCGAACTCGAAGGGCCTGTCGCGGCCGTTGATCACCCGACGCCACGTCCTGCGCAACGCGATGCTCCCCGTCGCCACCGTGATCGGCCTCCAGGCCGGGGCACTGCTGAGCGGGGCGGTGCTGACCGAGTCCGTCTTCGCCTGGAACGGCATCGGTTCCTACCTGTTCCAGGCGATCAGCAACCTGGACTTCGCCGTGCTGCAGGGCTTCATCATCTTCATCGCCCTCGTGTACGCGCTGGTGAACCTGGTGGTGGACCTGATGTACGGCGTCATCGACCCGAGGATGCGTGCCCAATGAGCCTCGTCGACCCGATGTCCGGGCGTCCCGATTCGCTCTCCGCCGTGATGGACGAGGGGCGCGAGGACGAGCGTGGCGTGAGCCTGTGGAAGGGCGCCTTCCAGCGGTTGCTGCGCAACCCGTCCGCGATCGTCGGTGCGGTGATCGTCCTCGGCTTCGTGCTGGTGGCGGTGTTCGCCGGCCTGTTGGCCCCGTACGAGCCGGCCGGCAGTCAGTGGCTGTCGGAGGTGACGCCCTCGAAGGTGCCGGGCCCTTCCGAGGGCCACCCCCTCGGACTCGACCCCTTCGGCTCGGACCTGCTCACCCAGCTCATCCACGGGGCCCGGCAGTCCCTGGTGATCGGCGTGGTCTCCACCTCCCTCGGCCTGTTGGGCGGGATGGTGCTCGGCGGCGTCGCCGGCGCCTTCGGTGGCTGGGTGGACACCCTGGTGATGCGGATCGTGGACATCATGTTGTCCATCCCGTCCCTGCTGCTTGCGGTCAGCGTGGCCGCGGTGATGGGACGTCGCCCGATGGCGATCATGATCGCCATCGCCGTCGCGCAGGTACCCATCTTCGCCCGGCTGCTCCGTGGCTCGATGCTGTCCCAGCGGGGCCAGGACTACGTCCTCGCCTCGGTCTCCCTCGGTCTGCGCCGACGGACGATCGTGATGAGCCACGTGCTGCCGAACTCACTCGGGCCCGTCATCGTGCAGGCCACGCTGACCCTGGCCACCGCCATCATCGAAGTCGCCGCCCTGTCCTATCTCGGATTGGGGGCACCGGACCCGGCCGTCGCGGAGTGGGGCCGGATGCTGGTGAAAGCGCAGGAACGGCTCCAGTCCGCACCCCACCTGACCTTGCTGCCCGGCCTCTGCATCGCGGTCACGGCGCTCGGCTTCACCCTCTTCGGTGAGGCCTTGCGCGAGGCACTCGATCCCAAGTCGAGGAGATGATCATGACCGAGCACGACACGACCCTCACCCCGGTGAGCAAGTCCCAGCGGCGCGGCATCGAGCAGCCCGACCCGGTCGACCCGAACGCGCCACTGCTCGAGGTGCGGGACCTGACGGTGGAGTTCCGGCGCAAGGGGACTCGGGTCGTCCGGGCCGTGGACGAGGTCTCCTTCGACGTTCGCCCCGGGGAGATCGTCGGCATCGTGGGAGAGTCCGGCAGCGGGAAGTCGGTCACCTCGATGGCGGTGATGGGTTTGCTGCCCAAGCGTACGTCCTTCGTCACCGGTGAGGCGTTGTACCGCGGCCGGAACGTCCTGGCCCTCCCGGACACCGAGCGCGCCAAGCTCCGCGGCAAGGAGATGGCCATGGTCTTCCAGGACCCGATGAGCTCCCTCAACCCGGTGATCCCGATCGGGCTGCAGGTGACCGAGGTACTCGCCGCCCACAACGACATCTCCGCCTCCGATGCCCGGACTGAGGCGGGTGACCTGCTCAAGCGCGTCGGCATCCCGGACCCGACGCGGCGGCTCAAGGAGTATCCACACCAGTTGTCCGGCGGGATGCGGCAACGCGCCCTGATCGCGATCGCCCTCGCCTGCAAGCCGCGGCTGTTGATCTGCGACGAACCCACCACCGCCCTCGATGTGACCATCCAGGCCCAGGTGCTGGAGCTCCTCAAGGAACTCGTCACCGATCTCGGCACTGCGATGATCATGATCACCCACGACCTCGGCGTGGTGGCCGGACTGTGCGACAAGGTGGCGGTGATGTACGCGGGCCGGGTGGTGGAGTCGGCCGGCCGCCGAGAACTCTTCGGCCAACCACGACACCGGTACACCGAGGGACTGCTGTCCTCGATTCCCCGGCTCGACTCACCCCGGGGTGAGCCGCTGCACCCGATCCCCGGCACGCCACGGGACACCGTCGGGTGGGACAAGGCGTGCGCCTTCGCGCCCCGGTGCCGGCATGCCCACGACGACTGCGTCGTGGCCGACATCCCGCTGGCGCCGTTGGATCGCGACGACCACCTGGTCCGGTGCGTGCATCCGGCCACGGCCGAGGACAGGAGGGAACCGTGACCAGCAACGATCCCGAGGAGCAGGAGGCCGTCGAGGAGAGGGTGCCGGACGATGCGGAGGCGGTCGAGCAGTTGCAGGTCGCCGACGACCCGGCGGTCGCCGGTGTGGAGCGCCACCACAGCGAGGAGGACTTCGGCGCGGAGTTGCTCGCGGTCTCCGGGCTCAAGGTGCACTTCCCGATCAAGCGCGGCCTGATCATGGACCGGACGGTCGGGCACGTCCGGGCAGTCGACGGAGTCGACCTCTCCATCCGCCAGGGCCAGACCTTCGGCCTGGTCGGGGAGTCCGGCTGCGGCAAGTCCACCCTGGGTCGCGCCCTGCTCCGACTGGAGGACGCCACCGACGGGTCGGTCGTCTTCGACGGGCAGGAACTGACCGCGATGAAGGGGGAGCCGCTGCGTCGGCTGCGGCGCCGGATGCAGATGGTCTTCCAGGACCCGCTGGCCAGTCTCGACCCGAGGCAGAGCGTGGAGAGTCTACTGGTGGAGCCGCTCACCGTGCACGGGTTGTCGGAGCAGGACCTCGAGGAGTTCGGCAAGGACGGCCCCAAGGCGCACGTGGCCAAGGCCGCGTCGATGCTCGAGGTGGTCGGGTTGCCGCGGGCTGCGCTGGCGAAGTACCCGCACGAGTTCTCCGGTGGGCAGCGACAGCGGATCGGCATCGCCCGGGCGATGATCCTGAACCCCGACCTGGTCATCGCCGACGAACCGGTGAGCGCGCTCGACGTCTCCGTACAGGCGCAGGTGATCAACCTGTTGGAGCACCTGCAGGACCTGCTCGGACTCACCTACGTCGTGATCGCGCACGACCTGGCTGTGGTCCGGCACATCTCCGACGTGATCGGCGTGATGTACCTCGGCACCTTGGTCGAGCAGGCCGACAGCGACCAGTTGTACGAGCAGCCGCTGCACCCGTACACGCTGGCGCTGATGTCGGCGATCCCGGTCCCCGACCCGGAGGTCGAGGACAGCCGGGAGCGGATCCTGCTCCGGGGCGACCTCCCCAGCCCCGCGAATCCACCATCGGGTTGCCGCTTCCACACCCGCTGCCCGTTCCGCCAGGAGACCCGCTGCGACACCGAGGTGCCGGAACTTCGCGAGATCCGGCCGGGCCGCAAGGTGGCCTGTCACTTCGCCGAGGAGATCCTCGCCGGCACCATTGGCGTCACCGACGACTCACTGCGCGTCGACCCTGTCGCCTGACCACCCGTCGCCGGCCCATGGCGGTCTACCACGCGTGCGTGGTCATCATGCAGTCTGCCAACCGAATTTGCCCGGCACACCGCATGGTTGCTTGGCGCAATCTCGTCCGGCTGTCCACAGGCTTGCCGCTCAGGGCCGATCGGCTGCCGGGGCCGATCCGCTGGGCAGTGTGGCCCTGGGCCTGGCAGAACCCCACCCCAAGCAGTAGCGCAACTACATGATCTGAGGTTTATCTCGGCTACTTCGCGTTTCTGTTGTGTTAAGCAAGGCGATGTCTTAGGCTCATCTCGTAGTACTACTACGAATCCTCTCCAGTGTGAAGGAACCACCGATGCAGCCTGCGACGTTCCCAGCGCACGAACTCCCGGGGCGCTCGGCGTGACCGAGGGGACCGAACGGCCGGTTGCCTTCACCGTCGACGGCGTGAGCAAGTCGTACCCCGGGGTCACTGCCCTGGACGACGTCTCCCTCGTCGGGCACGCCGGCGAGGTCCTTGCGATCTGCGGGGCCAACGGGGCCGGCAAGTCGACCCTGGCCAGGCTCCTGTCCGGCCAGGAGCAGCCCAGCGCGGGACACATCCACGTCGCCGGGTCGCGGTTGCAGATCCGCAACCCACACGAGGCCGTGGACGCCGGCGTGCTGCTGATGCACCAGGAACCCGTCGTCATCGATGTGTTCACCGTCGAGGAGAACCTGTGGCTCGACGACGTGAGCGCATCCGGACGGACCCACGGCTGGCGGTTGACCAAGCGTGGCCGGGCCCGGCAGACCGTCGAGGCCCTGCAGGAGGTCGGCCTCACCGAGGTGAACCGCTCCCAGGCGGCCGCCGAACTCGGACCGGGGCAGCGCCAGATGCTCGCGCTCGGCCGCAGTCGGGTGGTGCCGCACAAGATCCTGATCCTCGACGAGACGACGGCCTCGACCACCGAGGAGCACTTCAAGGACGTGATGGCCCTGGTGGAGAAGGAGAAGGCCGAGGGCGTCTCGGTCATCTTCGTCTCCCACCGGATGCCCGAGGTGTTCGCCATGGCCGACCGGATCGCGGTGCTCCGCAACGGTGGACTGGTGGACGTGAAGCGTACCGAGGAGACCGACGTGGAGGAGATCCTCGGGCTGATGATCGGCGAGGCGGTCCAGGCCATCGAGCCGCCCTCCCTGGCCGAGGTCGCCGAGCAGCCGGTGCTGCTGGACGTCCAGGGCCTGGCCGCCGGGTCGGCCCGCGGCATCGACTTCACCGTGCGAGCCGGGGAGATCGTCGGCCTCTACGGGCTCGTCGGGAGCGGCCGCAGTTCGGTGCTGAAGTCCATCGGTGGACACCAACCCCTGCTGGCCGGACAGGTGTTCCTGGAGGGACGAGACGCGCGCTCCAGCTCCCCCCGCGACGCCCTGGCCAGGGGAGTCACCTACCTCACCGAGGACCGGCGCAAGCTCGGCTTCCTGCAGGACTTCACCAACGGCGAGAACGTCACCCTGTCCACCATCAGCAAGCATGCCCGGCTCGGCAGCATCAGTCTGGCTGCCGAGCGGTCGCGGGTCGCTGAGGTGATCGAGCGCTACCAGGTGAAGGGCGGCGTGGACACCATGACGCGCACCCTGTCCGGCGGCAACCAACAGAAGGTCGTGCTGGCGAAGTGGTTGGAGGCACAACCGACCGTGATGCTGCTGGACGAACCCACCAAGGGGATCGACGTCGGCGCGCGGATGAACATCTACCAGATCGTCCGCGACCTGGCCCGCAATGACAAGGGCGTGGTGGTGGTCACCAGCGAGGCCGAGGAGGCCCTGATGCTGTGCCACCGGGTGCTGGTGCTCCGCGACGGCGAGCTCGTCGGCGAGTTCGAGTCCGCGACCAGTACGACCGATGACCTGGCCCGGGCGGCCATCGGGGGAGGGGCGCTCTGATGTCGCACACCGCCCATCCGAACCCGGAGAACACCACAGCTGGCCACACCGCAGCAGGAGAGAAGGCAACGACCGTGGAGCAGAGTACGACGAAGGGCATCGACTGGCAGCGCGTCGGCAGCTGGGCCAAGCAGCAGTTCCCGCTGTACATCCTGATCCTCCTGTTGGTCTTCGCCGGCTTCGCCACGGACGCGTTCTTCAGCACCCGGAACCTGTCCAACCTGATCCTCCAGGTGTCGGTGATCGGCATCGTCACGCTGGCCGAGTTCCTGATCGTGCTCACCGGCGGGATCGACATCAGCGTCGGTTCGGTGGTCGGACTCTCCGGCGTCCTGGCCGCCGGCCTGTTCGGGGGCCAGAGCGTCCTGGTCGCGATCCTCGTCGCCCTGGCCGTGGGCGGGGCCGTCGGCCTGTTGAACGGCTACCTGGTCGCCTTCCGGGGGCTGGAACCGTTCATCGTCACCCTCGGCATGCTGGCCCTCGCCCGCGGCCTGGTCTACTTCTACACCGAGGGTGTTCCGGTCGCTCCGGGCGGTGCCGGCTTCCGGACCATCGCGATCAGCACCGTGGCAGGGATCCCCGTGATCGGCCTGCTCTGGATCGGTCTGGCCATTGTGCTTGCCTTCGTCGTTCGTCGTACGGTCTTCGGGCGCCGGATCTACGCGGTCGGCAGCAGCAAGGACGCCGCGTACGCGTCCGGCATCCCGGTGAAGGCCACCCTGCTCGGGGTGTACGTGCTCGCCGGCCTGCTGGTCGGTTTCGCCGGCTACCTGCTCGCCGCTCGAGTGGGGGCCGGCACCCCGACGGCCGGCAACCTGTACGAGCTGGACGCGATCGCCGCCGTCGTGATCGGCGGCGCGGCCCTCTCCGGCGGCAGGGGCCGGGTCTTCGGTGCCGTCATCGGTGCACTCATCTTCGGTGTCATCACCAACCTGTTGGTGCTGATGAACGTCTCCACCTACCTCCAGGACGCCTTCCGGGGCGCCCTGATCCTGCTGGCCGTCGTCCTGACGACCATCAACTTCACCCGCACGAAGCGAGCCAAGACCGCGGCAGCAGCCGCCCAGCGAAAGGGAACATGATCACCATGGCAACTCGTACGAAGAAGCTTGCCGCGTTGCTGGCGACGGGGCTCACCGTCGCAGCCCTCGGGGCCTGCGGCACGGTCGGCGACACCGAGACCGGTGGCTCCGAACCCGCGGAGGGCAAGGCGATCGAGGACGTCACCATCGGTGTCCTGCAGCGCCAGGTCGATGCACCGTTCTACACCGCGGTCCAGGTCCGCGCCGAGGAACTGTCGAAGGAACAGGGCTGGACCCTGCAGTTCCAGAGCGCCAACGGTGACCCGGTCACCCAACTGAACCAGGCCCAGACGATGGTGGCACAGGGGGTCGATGTGCTGGTGGTGAACGCGATCAGCCCGGAGACCGAGAAGGCGCAACTGGAGGAGATCGCCAAGGGCACCCACGTGCTGTTCATCGACACCGGCATCCCCGATGTCGGCGTGTCCAGCGTCAGCTCGGACAACAAAGCGATCGGGAAGCTGTCCGGTGAGCTGGCCGCCAAGCGGTTCGACTCCGGCGAGGAGATCGACGTGGCGATCCTCAACGGTGGACCGAACGACGAGATCGTCGGCCCGAATCGTCAGGAGGGCTTCCTGTCCGGTCTCGAGTCCGCGGGCCTGAAGTACAACATCGTGGCCGAGCAGTCCGCGGTGTACGCCCAGGACAAGGCGGTTCCGGCGACGGAGTCGATCCTGGCCGCCAACCCGGACGTGGACCTGATCCTCGGCCTGAACGACGCGATGGCGCTCGGAGCCCTCACCGTGCTCAAGGACCAGGGCAATGAAGAGACCCTGGTCGCCGCGGCCTCGGACGGGCAGAAGGAGGCCCTCAAGATCATGATGGACGAGGGCTGTGAGGCGCAGTACCTGTCCACCGGCCTGAACTCGCCCGCCCTGGCGACTGACCGGGTGCTGGAGATCGCCACCCAGCTCGCCACCGGTGAGGCCGCTCCGGACGACTTCGAGGCCGAGGAGTTCACCACCCCGGCCGGCATCGACTGCGAGAACGTCAAGGAGTACTACGACGAGGACAGCGTCTTCTGACCCGAGCTCCCCAACGCTGGTCGAGCCTGTCGAGACCCTGATCACCGAGGGGTTCGACAGGCTCGACCTGCGTGGGGTCAGTGCTGGTTGCGGAAGTCCGCGAGCTTCGTCTTCATCTCGCGGAACTGGTCCAGCCGCTCCGCCGTGGACCGGGTGGCCAGCACGGTGGTGAGGATGTCGATCACGACCAGGCCGGCCAGGCGGCTGATGGTCGGGGTGTACAGGTTCGTGTTCTCCAGGGTCTGCGTCTCGATGGCGACGTCGGCCAACTGGCCCAGGGCACTGTCGGTGTCCCCTGTGATCAGGATGACCTTGCCGCCGTTGCCGCGGACCTCCTCGGCCACGTGCAGCAGTGAGGAGGAACTGCCGGTGTGGGAGATGATCACGAAGACATCGGCCTCGTCGGCCATCGCGGCCATGATGAACTGCTGGTGCGGGTCATCCAGGGCGACACAGGGACGACCGAACAGGGGTGCCTTCTGGGCTGCGTCCTCGGCGATCACCGCGGACGCCCCGTAGCCGTAGAAGTGCAGCCGCTCGGCAGCTTCGATCAACTCCACGGCTTCCTCGATCGCGGGCACCGACAAGGTGTTGCGGGTGTGGTCAAGGCTGGCGATGCTGTGGTCGAAGATCTTCGCGGTGATCACCGACAGGGAGTCGTCGTCGTTGACCGCGGAGTGGGTGGCCGGTACGCCGAGGGCCAGGAACTGTGCCATCCGCAGCCGGAACTCCTGGAAGCCGGTGAAGCCGAGCGAGGAGCAGAACCTGATCACGGTCGGTTCGCTCACTGAGGCGGCCTCGGCCACCTTCGCCAACGTCGAGTGGACGATCTCTGCCGGCGCCGACAACACGTAGTCTGCCACCCGCTGCTCTGACTTGCTCAGGGAGCCG
>JBQDIN010000059.1:9765-26580 GCA_052094425.1 Propionibacteriaceae bacterium | reverse complement strand
GGCCCCGATGGACATCGACCTGTGCCTGATCCTGGGCGCCGGCTGGCCCTTCCACCTGGGCGGCATCACCCCGTACCTGGACCGGGAGGGTGTCTCCGAGAAGGTCGTCGGTCAGCGGTTCCTGCCGCCGGGTGCGGCCAGCGTGGCCGCCTGAGGGACGCCCACTGACCATCGCTCGAACGCCGGGGCCAGCGCCCCGGCGTTCGGCGTCAGGTCAGCTCCCCCGGCTCGGTCGCGAGCCGTTCGAGGTGTCGCCGGAACGCCGCGCCCCGCCCCGGGAGGTCAGCCAGCAGCGCGGCCTCCATCCGGCGGATCTCGGCGCGGCAGTCGGTGAAGAGGGTCCGGCCCTCGGGCGTCATCTCCACGATGCGCTGCCGACGGTCCGCGGGATCCTGGCGCCGGGTCAACAACCCGACGGATTCCAAGCGGTCCAGATGCGCGATCAATCGGGTCTGGTCCCGACGACTGCGGCGGGCCAACTCGGCCTGGGTCGGCGCGCCGGCGGCGAAGAGTCGGCCGAGGACGACGTACTCCCACATGGAGATCTGGTGACGCTCCAGGATCGGGGTCTCCAACTCGGCCATCCGCCGAGCCAGCTGCAGGGCAGCCTCACCAAGATCAAGATCGGTCACAGCCCCGACTATAGCGGCGCCTCTTCTTGCCTTTTCATCTACCTTGGTAGATGATCTACTCATGTTCACTTTCGCCGAGTTGGCCCAGCTCCACCGAGCCGCCGCCCACGGCCTGGACAACCGGGTCGTCGACGTCAGGGCGGACCAACTCGTCCGCCCGACGCCCTGCGCCGGCTGGTCCGTGGCGGACCTACTGGCCCACCACCAGGGCCAGAACCACGGGTTCGCCCTCGCCGTCGAGCACGGCGACGCCCCGACCGAGGCCTTCGACCCGCAACCGTGGGATCCCGCCCGATGGCAGACCGCGTCGACACGCCTCCAGGCAGCCTTCGTCGACGTGCAGGATCCGGAGGCTTCGGTGGCGCTCCGCGTCGACGGCGCCGATCGTCCGATTCCGGCGCAGGTCATCCTGACCATGCACCTGATCGACACGGTGATCCACCACTGGGACCTGGCGGCCGCGCTCGGAATCGACTTCAGCCCCGCCGAGGGCGCGGTCGAGGCCACCTGGGAGATGCTCTCGGGCATTCCGGACGGTCCACCCCGCGGGCAGCCCGGCGCCCCGTTCGGTCCCCTGATCAACGCCGAGGGCGCGAGCCGGTGGCACCAAGCCCTGGCCTTCTCCGGCCGGGACCCGTCCTGGCAGGCACCGGCCCAGACCGACTGACTTCGATGGTCAGTGGTCGACGGCGTGGCTGGGCAGCGGCTCACTGTCGCGCAGGGCGGCGCCCACCGCGTACCGGGCGATGTGCTGGGGAGTCAGCCCCAACTGCTCCAGGAGTTCCGACCTGCTGGCGTGGTCGAGGAACTCCTGAGCGATGCCGAACTCCCGGACCGGGGTGTCGATCTCGGCGAACCGCAATTCCTGGGCCAGCCGGGACCCGCAGCCACCGACGACCCCGTTGTCCTCCACCGTGATGACCAGGTCGTGCTGGTCGGCGAGGTCGAGCAGGCTCCGGTTCACCGGCAGGAACCACAGCGGGTCGACCACCGTGACGCCAATGCCCTGGTCGGACAGCCGTTCCCCGACCTCGATCGCGGTGCCGACCAGTTGGCCGTAGCCGACCACCAGCACGCGGGGGTTCTCGGTCCGGGTGAGCACGTCCATCCCGTCGAGGTGGTCGATGGCCTCGATGTCGTCGGGGACCTGTTCCTTGGAGTAGCGGATCAGCGTCGGGGCGTCGTCGATGGTGACGGCGCGCTGCAACGCCTCCCGCAGCCGGGTGCCGTCGCGCGGGGCGGTCAGGTGCAGCCCGGGGACCAACTGGAACAGGGACATGTCCCACATGCCGTTGTGACTGGCCCCGTCGGAGCCGGTGACGCCGGCCCGGTCCAGCACGAAGGTGACACCGAGGCGGTGCATCGCGACGTCCATCAGGACCTGGTCGAAGGCCCGATTGAGGAAGGTGGCGTACACCGCGAAGACCGGGTGCAGGCCGGACATGGCCATCCCGGCCGCGGCGGTGACGGCGTGCTGTTCGGCGATCCCGACGTCGAAGGTGCGATCCGGGTACGCCTTCTGGAATGCCCCCAGTCCGGTCGGGTGCAGCATCGCCGCGGTCAGGGCCACGATCCGGTCATCGGTACGGGCGAGTCGGACGAGTTCGCGACCGAACACATCGGTCCAGGAGTCCCCCGCCTTGTCCGACAGCGGCAGGCCGGTCTCCGGGTCGATCTTGCCGACCGTGTGGAACTGGTCCTCCTCGTGCTCCTCGGCGAGCTTGAAGCCGTTGCCCTTGCGGGTCAGGCAGTGCACGATCACCGGCCCGCCGAAGTTCTTCGCCTGCTGCAGGGCGCGTTCGAGCTGGACCAGGTCGTGGCCGTCGATCGGACCGACGTACTTGAGGCCGAGGTCGGAGAACAGTCCCTGCGGCGCCAGGACGTCCTTCAGGCCGGTCTTGATGCCGTGCAGCATGTCGTAGGCGGCACTGCCGACCAGCGGCGTGCGGCTGACGCTGCGACGGACCAGGTCGAGCACCTGCTCGTAGCGCGGGTTGGTCCGCAGTCCGGTCAGGTGGTTGGCCAGGCCGCCGACCGTCGGGGTGTACGAGCGGCCGTTGTCGTTGACCAGGATCACCAGCGGCAGGTCGGGCTCGGCGGCGATGTTGTTCAGGGCCTCCCACGCCATGCCACCGGTCAGGGCGCCGTCGCCGATCACAGCGGCCGCCACTCGGTCAGCGTGCTGGCGCCGGAATCCCTGCGCCATCCCGTACGCGTAGGACAACGAGGTGGAGGCGTGCTGGTTCTCCACCCAGTCGTGCGGGGATTCGGCGCGGCTCGGGTAGCCGGACAGTCCGCCGCGCTGCTTCAGCGAGGGGAAGTCGGACTGGCGCCCGGTGAGGATCTTGTGGACGTAGCTCTGGTGGCCGGTGTCGAAGATGAGCGGGTCCTGCGGTGAGTCGAAGACCCGGTGCAGGGCGATGGTGAGCTCGATCACCCCGAGGTTGGGGCCGAGATGGCCGCCGGTGCGACTGACGTGATGGATCAGGAATGCCCGGATCTCCTCCACCAGGAGGGACAACTGCTCGGGGGTGAGATCACGGAGATCAGCCGGTGAGTCGATCGAGTCCAACAACGCCATGGAGGCGAGTTTACGCGGCCCATCCAGCGACTGGGCCAACACGCCGCTCAGCGCGAGGCGGGAGTCACAGTCGCCGGACGAAGACGCGCCCGCGCAGGGCCTCCTCGACCAGGGCGACCGCACGCCGAACCCGGACCAGCTGGGCACTCTGCTCCAACCATGCCTCGGCAGCCGAATCCAGCACCTCCGTCGCCACGTGGTCGGCCAGGCTCACCCGGACACCGGCCAACCCCTCCGCGGCCGAACGCTGCTGCCCGTCGACGAACTGGGCGGCGAAGCGGGCCAGGACGACCGGGTGGCGGCGCAGCAACGGGTAGCGGCGGAAATCCGCCGGGCAGCAGTCCAGCAGGTACACCACCGCCGTGGACTCCCAGTCGGGGGCGCCCGGCGGCCGGACCTGCTCGGGCCACCCCGGCGGTGTGTAGATGGTCTCCACGGCTCCCCCTTCCGATCGACGATCTGCCTTTCGAACTGTTGTTCGATTCTAGCGAGCATCTCGCCGCCCGTCCACCCGGCATACTGGGCTCGTGAGTGACATCTTCTGCCGGATCATCGCGGGCGAACTGGACGCCGAGGTGGTCGACCGCACCGACGACCTGATCGCCTTCCTCGACCACCGACCGGTCTTCAAGGGGCACGTCCTGATCGCTCCCCTCGTCCATGTCGACACCCTGCTGGACCTGCCCCAGCCCATGCTGGAGCCGTTGATGATCATGGCTCAGCGGGTCGCCGTCGCGGTTCAGGAAGGCTTGGGTGCCCAGGGCAGTTTCGTGGCCGTGAACAACACCGTCAGCCAGTCGGTGCCGCACCTGCACGTACACGTCGTCCCCCGCACCAAGGGCGACGGCCTGCGTGGCTTCTTCTGGCCGCGCACCCAGTACGCCGACGACGAGCGAGCGGCGTACGGCCAACTCCTGCGCGAGGCCCTCGGCCCCAGCGGCAGCTGAACCGTCGCAGGCGGTCAGCCCAGCCAGCGGTCGCGGTGCTCGGCGACGAACACCTCGTCCAGCAGATCGGGGAATCGGTCCCGGGCCCGGTAGATCAGCTCCGGCTGGCCGGGTGACAGTACGTCCTTGCTGAGGCTGTGCGCACTCTGCAGCAATCCCTGTTGGCGCAGCACTTCGTTCACCCCGGGCACGCAGCCGGCGAAGTCGTGGTCGACATCGAAGACGGCGTGGTTGACCTCGACGAGCGCCGTCCCCTCGACGAGCAGGTCGACATCGACCCGCCCGGAATCCACCGCCGTACGCGCCCGTTCGACGAGATCGACCGCCGCCCGGGTGCCGACGGCCCACTGGCCGAGCAGCCCGCCCCGAGCCCGCACCTCACGCACTTCGCCCCCCACGCGGGCTCGATAGGGCATCACCAGATCAGCCACGATGGCGTCGTCGTTCCCGGTGAGGAGGGCGACCTCGTCCCACCGGTCGTGGTGCAGCAGTGCCTGCACGACATCGTTGGTGCGGTACCGGTCGAAGGGGGCGGTCTTCACCGCCACCACCGAGTCCAGGTCGAACAGCCGGCGCCAGAAGTCCCGCCCCAGGTACGGTCCGCCGATGCTGGACTGCAGGTAGAAGCCGATCACCGGCAACACCTCCCCGACCGCTGCGGCCCGCGCCAGCAGCGTGTCCGGGGTGGTCTCGGACATCCCCCACGGGCTCAGCAGGGTCGCGTGGTAACCCAGTTCTCGGGCCATCTCGGCCTCCGCCACGGCCTGCTCCAGATCACCGGTCAGCCCGGCCACCAGAACCAGATCTCCCCCGTGGTCACCGACTTCCTCGGCTGCCAGCTCCCACACCGTACGCAACTGGCCCCGGTCGTGGTGCAACTCGAACTGGGTGGTGTGCACCCCGACGGCGAGACCATGGGCGCCCGCGGCCAGGTAGTAGCGGCTCAGGGCCCGTTGGCTCCGTTCGTCCAGCCGCTTGGATTCGTCGAGCGCCAGCGGATGAGCCGGGATCACCACGCCCGCCCCCAAGGTCCGAGCGAGCGAGGAGATCGGCTCCCCCATCAGTACGCCCCGTCCCGGAGCTGGAACTTGGTGGCCTTGTTCAGTTGCCGACCGCCGGCCCCGACCCAGTCCGCCACCCAGTCCACCAACGTCCGCAGCCCGACGGTGGGATAGCCGTACAGTTCGTGGCAGCGGCTGGAGTCGGACAACAGTGCGTCCTCGGTCTCGGTCCCCTCGATGATCACGGGGCGCCCCATCCGCTCCCCCAGCCAGTGGGCCAACCGACGCACCGACACCGTCTCCGGACCGGTGGCGTTGAGGACGGTCGGCGGCGCGGAGGCGAGTTCGATACTGCGCAGTGCCCACGCGCTGATGTCGCCCTGCCAGGCGACGTTCACAGCCGGCATGGTCACGTCCACCGGCTCTCCCGTCGCGATCTTGACGGCGATGTCGGCGATCACGCCGTACCTCAACTCGCAGGCGTAGTTCAGCCGGAAGATCGTCACCGGGGTCTCCCAGTTCTCCGAGGCCGCGGTGAACATGCGTTCGCGGGCCAGGCAGGACTGGGCGTACTCGCCCAACGGAGCCGGCGCGTCGGTCTCCACCGACCCGGTGTGGTGCAGCGGGGTGAGCGGGTACACGTTCCCGGTCGAGTAGACCAACGACGGCACCCCGCGATAGCGGTCGGCGACCAGGGCGGGGATGGCGGCGTTGGACCACCAGGTGCGGTGCTCGGCGCCGGTGGTGCCGAACTTGGTGGCGGCCAGGTGGTAGATCCCGCCGGCATCGGGCAATTGGTCGTAGTTGCGTGGTTCGGACAGGTCCACCGCGCGGGTTTCGATGCCGTCGGCAGCCAACTCGTCTCGGACGGTGGCGTCGGAGAACCGCGACACGGCGATCACGTGCCGGTCAGAGCCGATCTCGTCCAAGGCCCGGCGGGCCATCCGTGCCATGGTCGGGCCGATCTTGCCCCCGGCACCCAGCAGGACGATGTCGCCGTCGAGGGCGGCCAAAGCCTCCCCCACCCCGGGCAGCGGGGTGGATAGCAGGTCGTCGAGGTGGGTTTCGGTGGTCGGGGCATCGGGGGAAGACCGTCGGGTCAGATGAGTCACAGGAACCGTCCCAGGTAGGTGAGGGCGAGGGCGAGCAGGAAGCCGACACCGAGTACGGACAGGACGAGCTGTGGGATGGAGATCCGCAACGCGCCCCGGTCCCGGTGCCGGGCGAGGATGATCAGCACCAGGCCGATCAGGGGAACCACGAAGATGGTGACCGCCTGCGCGGTGATGATCAACTGGACCGGTATTCCGCCGAACACGATCGCCACCACTCCGCCGAGGACCATCACCACGGTGATGCAGATCTTCACGAAGGTGGAGCCGAGACCACCGGAATCACGGTTGAAGACGGCAGCCAGCATGGTACCGCCGATGCTGCTGTTGCCGATCAACGAGGAGAAGGCAGCGGCGAACAGACCGAGGGCGAACAGGATCGAGGCCCACTTCCCGACGGTCGGCGTCAGGATGCTGGCCATGTCCAGCGGCGAGGTGACAGTGATCCCCTGCGGGTGCAGCACCGCCGCGGCAGCAAGCATGATCACGAATGACAGGCCGCCCAGGATGCAGGAGCCGATGATGGCGTCCCGCCGCGCAAGCCGGTAGTCGCCGGCACCCCAGCCCTTCTCCCGGACCAATTGGGCCTGGTAGAAGGCGCCGACGACCGAGAAGGTGGTCGCCACCGAACCCACCACGAGAGCGGAGGAACCGGTGGGGATGCTGGGCACCAGGCCGCGGACCATCGCGCCGAGATCGGGACGCGACGCCACGGCGGTGATCACGAAGACCGCCAGCATCACCACGATGATCACCACCATGGTGAGTTCGAGCTTCTTGTAGAACGACGGCAACCAGAGGAATCCCATCGCGACCAGGGTGAACAGGCCGGCCCACAGCCACACCTCCCCGCCGAACAGGGCCTGTCCGGCCGCGCCCGCGCCGGCCGAGTTCCCGGCCTGGAAGGAGGTCACCACGAGCATCGCCCCGAGAGCCACCAGGACACCGACCACGCGGCCCACCCGGTGACTCACCGTGCCCACCGCCCCGCGGTCGGTGGACAGGCCGATGCGCACGCTGATGTCGACGAAGCACAGCATCAAGATGGTGGCGATCACGGGCGTCCAGAGCAGCTCGTACCCGAAGGAGGCGCCCATCGAACTCGCGGTGGTGATGCTGCCCGGACCGAAGACCAGGGCGGCCGTGACGAAGGCGGGGCCCATCGCGGCGAACCCCTTGGTCCGTCGGGTGCCGGTCTCGCCGGAAGAAGTTGAAGTGGACATGTTGCGCTGAGAAACCCTTTTCTGTGAGCTTGGAGCGAAGGTACGCGACCGGATCGGACCCGGTCAAGGGGTCGTCTAGTCTGGTGGTCATGGCGGTACGGCTGCAGGACGTGGCGGCCCGCGCCGGAGTGTCCCTGCCGACCGCTTCACGGGTGCTGTCCGGCAGTGACTATCCGGTCGCGGAGGCCCTGCGTGCCCGCGTGGAAGAGGCAGCCCGCGACCTCGACTACGTGCCCAATGCCCAGGCTCGGGCCCTGATGCACGGCAGTGAGGGCACCGTGGGAGTCCTCGTCGGTGACGTGGGCGATCCGTACTTCTCCGAACTGGTGCACGGCATCCACACGGTCGCCGGCCCGATGCACCTGATGGTGACCACCTGCTCGACCGACCGTGATGTCGACCGCGAACTGGAGTACTTCCGGCTGCTGCAGGCCCACCGGACCGCGGTGGTGATCGTGGCCGGCTCCGGGCTGTTGGATCCCGAGTACCGCGCCGGGCTGGCCGCCCGGGCCCGTTCGTTCACCCAGTCCGGTGGTCGGGTCGTCCACATCGGGCACCCGGAGGAGACACTCGATCGCGTGCTGGTGGACAACGCCGCCGGGGCTCGGCGGCTGGCCGAGCACCTGGTGGAGCGGGGCCACCGCCACCTCGGCGTGATCGCCGGACAGGAGAATGTGGCCTCCACCGAGGACCGGTTGACCGGGCTGCGCGAGGTCATCCGTGCGGCCGGCGGCTCACTCGTCGTACGGCACGGCCCCCAGGACCGAGACGGCGGCTGGGCCGGAGCCGAGGCGTTGTTGGACTCGGCACCCGACCTGACCGCACTGGTCGGCACGGCAGACCAGATGGCGATCGGCGCCTTGGCGTACCTGCGCTCCGCAGGGCGTACAGTCCCCGGACGCGTCGCGGTCGCAGGGTTCAACGACATCGCCGTGGCGCGCGACCTCTCGCCCACGTTGACGACGGTCCGGCTGCCCCTGCGCGAGATGGGTGCGGCCGCCATGACGATGGCCCTGCGTCCACACCACGACGGCGTGCCCGCGGTGCACGAGTTCGACGCCGAGTTGATCATTCGCGAGTCGACCTAGTGGTGTGTCTCACATGGCTTGCTGGGAGACGCACCACCAACTCGACGTCGGCTGCCGGGAGTAGGCTGGAGGTTCCGCCTGTCCCCCTCCCAGATCAAGGAACACACCTGTGGCTGCCGCCATCTCCGCATGGACCGATCAACTCGCTGGTACCGGCACGGTGCAGTTCAAGAACTCGATCGGGAAGCAGGTGCTCCTGCTGTTCGGCGCCTTGATCCTGTCCCTGGGTGGACTCGCGATCGGGATCGGGGCGGACGGCATCGTCATCCGGATCGTCGGCTGGCTCGCCTTCGTCCTCTTCCTGCTGGGGGCCCTGAACGCCCTGCGCAACCTCTTCGTCCGACGGCCGCAGGTGACCGTCACGGCCGAGGGGATCTCCGCACCCCGCACCTTCCCGGCTGACAGCGTGGCCTGGGCGGAGATCCAGGCCGTGGAGGTGGTCCGGATGAACAGCAACGACTTCGTCCAACTCGTCCTCACCCCCGACGCCCACGCCAATCAGGAGCAGGAACGGAGCGCAGCCGGCGCGGCTGTCAACGCCAGCGTTGAGGTCGAAGGGGTGGACCAGCACGCCCTCTGGCTGCCGAACGGACTCGACGCCAAGCCCCGCGCCCTCGCCGAATGGTTGGCGACGGAACACGCCGTCCGGCACGCCCCGACCGCCTGAACAGCACCCTGCACTCCGCCGGTTGAGCCTGGGTTCAACCGGTGGATGGGTCGAGGCGTTCGGCCAGGGCCTGCACGGTACGGAGATTCCGGCTGGTCGCGATGACACCCAGCACCCGGTCCAGTCCGGCCGCGAGCTTGCTGCGGGCCAGGCCTTCGCCGTAGTCGACGAAGAGTACGTCGTCGGCGAGGTCCCACTGCTCCACCTCGGAGGCCACGGCGGCCAGCCGGTCGCGCGCCTGCTCTCCGGGCTTCGAGGCAAGGAAGGCGAACTGGACCTGCTTCGGATCGCCGGCAGCGAACGGGTTCCTGGACAGCGCCGCTCGCAGTTGGTCGACCCCACGGATCACCACCGGCACCTCGAAACCGAACCGGTCGGCGATGCCGCGCTCCAGCAGCGTGATCAACTCCCCCGGCTCGGAGTCGGCGGTGAAGAGCAGGTTCCCACTGTTCAGGTGGGTGGCGACGGACTCCCAGCCGAGCTCGGTGGCCAGTGCACGCAGGTCCGGCATCGGCACCAACCGGTGCCCACCCACATTGATGCCACGCAACAGCGCCACGTACCGAGGCATGGAACCTCTCCTCCCACCGGTGGTCTGAAGGATCTAGACTCTCACGGGTGTCAGAACACCCCTCAGTTACGCACTTCCGTGCCGAGCACGCGCGCCAAGGCGGCCAGGGCGAGATCGTGGTGCTCCCCGAGACCGTGCACACCGCAGCACTTGCGGCCGCGGCGCTGGGCTGCGAGGTCGGCGCCATCGCGAACAGCCTGCTGTTCGACGCCGGCGGCTCCCCCGTGCTGATCCTCACCTCCGGCGCGCACCGCGTGGACACCGAGGTGGTCGCGGAGCGGATCGGGACCCCACCACTGCGCCGGGCGAAGCCCGAGTTCGTGAAGCAGCACACCGGTCAGGTGATCGGTGGGGTCTCCCCCATCGCCCACCCGGCCCCGGTGCGGACCTGGCTCGACTCCTGGCTGGAGCAGCATCCGGTCCTCTGGGCCGGGGCCGGCCACCCGTCCGCGGTGTTCTCCACCACCTTCGCCGAACTCCGCGCGTTCACCGGCGCTCCGATCATCGAGGTGGACTGAGCCAGGCAGGTCGATGCGTTGGTTGGTCTCGACAGGCTCAACCAGCGTCCTCTCCTGGTGGCTCAACCGGGGAAGGCGTCAGACCATCATCTGGCGTGCGCTCGGCGGGATCGGGCTGGGCAGCTTGGTGGCCCCGGAGAGCCTCTGGTCGACGGCGGCCGCGCAGGCCCGGCCCTCGGCGATCGCCCACACGATCAGGGACTGGCCCCGGCCGGCGTCGCCACAGGCGAATACGCCGTCCACGTCGGTGGCGTAGTCCTGGTCGCGGACGATGTTGCCCCGCTCGTCCGAACCGACCCCCAGCTGGTCCACCACGGTGCCGGTCTCGGGGCCGGTGAAGCCCATCGCCAGCAGCACCAGCTGGGCCGGAATCTCCCGCTCGGTGCCCTCCTTGGTGTTCAACGAGCCGTCGACGAACTCGACCTCGTTCAGCTGCAGGGCACGCACCCGGCCCTCTCCGTTGTCGAGGAACTCGGCCGTGGAGACGGAGTAGAGCCGGTCTCCGCCCTCCTCGTGTGCCGAGGACACCCGGTAGATCATCGGGTAGGTCGGCCAGGGCTGGTGATCGGGGCGGTCGTCGGGCGGAGTCGGCATGATCTCCAGTTGCGTGATCGAGGCCGCCTGCTGCCGGATGGCGGTACCGAGGCAGTCCGCTCCGGTGTCGCCGCCGCCGATGATCACCACGTGCTTGTCCGTGGCGGTGATCTGGTCGTCGACCTCCTGACCGCGGGCCACCCGGTTCGCCTGGGGCAGGTACTCCATCGCCTGGTGCACACCATCGAGCTCACGTCCGGGTACGGGCAGGTCGCGCGGCACCGTGGACCCGGTGGCCAGGACGACGACGTCGTAGCGTTCCTTGAGCTGGCGACCGGTGACGTCCACGCCGACCTCGACCCCGCAGCGGAAGTTGGTGCCTTCGTCCTTCATCTGCCGGATCCGCCGGTCCACGACCGCCTTCTCCATCTTGAACTCGGGGATCCCGTAGCGCAATAGGCCGCCCGGCTCCTCCGCCCGCTCGAACACGGCCACGGTGTGACCGGCCCGGCTCAGCTGTTGGGCACACGCCAACCCGGCCGGACCCGAGCCGACCACGGCGATCGTCCGGCCGGTGTGCCACTCCGGTGGTTGCGGCTTCACCCGGCGGTCGTCCCATCCCTTGTCGATGATCGCCACCTCGACGTTCTTGATCGTCACGGCGGGCTGGTTGATACCGACCACGCAGGCGGTCTCGCACGGGGCCGGGCAGAGCCTCCCGGTGAACTCCGGGAAGTTGTTGGTCGCGTGCAGCCGGTCCAGGGCCGCCTCCCAGTCGTCGCGCCAGACCAGGTCGTTCCACTCCGGAATCAGGTTTCCGAGCGGGCATCCCGTGTGGCAGAAGGGAATGCCGCAGTCCATGCAGCGCCCCGCCTGGTCGGAGATGATCGGCAGCAGGGCCCGGCCCGGCCCGCCCGGGTACACCTCGTTCCAGTCGTGGATCCGCTCCGCCACCGGGCGGCGCTCGGCGACTTGGCGGTCGGTCTTCAGGAATCCGCGCGGATCAGCCATGAGCGGCCTCCATCATCCTTGTCGTGGTGGTGGTCTCGTCCAGGCCCTCGGCCTCGGCGGCCGCCCTGGCCGCCAGCACCTTCGCGTAGTCGCGCGGCAGGACCTTGGTGAAGCGCTGCGCCGAGGCATCCCAGTCGGCCAGCAGTGCCTCGGCGACCGTCGATCCGGTCTCCTCCGCATGCCGGGTGACCAGGGTGTGGACCCGTTCGACGTCGTCGGCGTCCAACGGCTGCGGGTCGGCGAGCTCGGTGTTCAGCAACTTCACGTCCAGGTCCAGCAGGTACGCCACACCACCGGACATTCCCGCGGCGACGTTGCGTCCGGTCCGGCCCAGCACTACGACCGTGCCGCCGGTCATGTACTCACACCCGTGGTCGCCGAGGCCCTCCACCACGGCGGCGGCGCCGGAGTTGCGGACACAGAACCGTTCCCCGGCCTGGCCGCGGATGAAGATCTCCCCCGAGGTTGCGCCGTACCCGATCACGTTGCCGGCGATGATGTTCTCCTCGGCGGCGAAGGCAGCGTCGCGGCCGGGTCGTACGACGATCCGACCACCCGAGAGCCCCTTGCCGACGTAGTCGTTGGCATCCCCCTCCAGCCGGAGGGTGATGCCGGCGGGGACGAAGGCGCCGAAGCTCTGGCCGGCCGAACCGGTGAAGGTCAGGTCGATGGTGCCGTCCGGCAACCCCGCGCCCCGGGTCGCCTTGGTCACCTCGTGCCCGAGGATGGTGCCGACGGTCCGATGCACGTTGCGGATCGGCACGCTGGCGCGGACGCCCTCCCCGTTACTGAGGGCCGGTCGGCAGAGCGTGATCAACTCCTGGTCGAGGGCCTGATCGAGACCGTGGTCCTGGCCGGTGGTCGAGCGCAGCGACGCCCCCGCCGGCAGGTCGGGACGGTGCAGGATCGGTGTCAGGTCCAGGCCACCGGCCTTCCAGTGGTCGACCGCCTTCCGGGTGCGCAGTACGTCCGCTCGCCCGATCGCCTCGTCCAGGCTTCGGAAGCCGAGCTGGGCCAGGTACTCCCGGACCTCCTCGGCGATGAACTCGAAGAAGTTGATCACGAACTCGGGCTTGCCGTTGAACCGTTCCCGCAGGACCGGGTTCTGGGTGGCCACCCCCACCGGGCAGGTGTCCAGGTGGCACACGCGCATCATCACGCAACCGCTGACCACCAGCGGTGCGGTCGCGAACCCGTACTCCTCCGCCCCGAGCAGGGCACCGATGACGACGTCCCGCCCGGTCTTCAACTGGCCGTCGACCTGCACCACGATCCGGTCCCGCAACCCGTTCAACAGCAGGGTCTGCTGGGTCTCGGCCAACCCGAGCTCCCACGGCCCGCCGGCGTGCTTGAGCGAAGTGAGCGGGGCCGCTCCGGTGCCACCGTCATGGCCGGAGATCAACACCACGTCGGCCTTGGCCTTGGACACCCCGGCGGCCACGGTCCCGACCCCGACCTCCCCGACGAGCTTCACGTGCACCCGGGCGGACGGGTTGGCGCACTTCAGGTCGTGGATGAGTTGTTTCAGGTCCTCGATCGAGTAGATGTCGTGGTGCGGCGGCGGGGAGATCAGTCCGACCCCCGGGGTGGAGTGCCGGGTGTCGGCCACCCACGGGTACACCTTCGGTCCGGGGAGTTGGCCACCCTCGCCGGGCTTGGCCCCCTGGGCCATCTTGATCTGGATGTCGTCGGCGTTGGTCAGGTAGTCCGAGGTCACCCCGAACCGGCCACTGGCGACCTGTTTGATCGCGCTGCGGCGGGTCGGGTCATACAGCCGGTCGGCATCCTCACCGCCCTCGCCGGTGTTGGAGCGGGCACCCAGCCGGTTCATCGCGATCGCCAGGGTCTCGTGCGCCTCCTGACTGATGGAGCCGTAACTCATCGCCCCGGTGGAGAAGCGCTGCACGATCTCGGCCACCGGCTCCACCTCCTCGAGCGGCACCGACTCCCGCTCGGGGTCGAACTCGAGCAGACCGCGCAGGGTCATCAGCCGTTCGGAGGTGTCGTCCACGTGGGCGGTGTACTGCTTGAAGATGTCGTAGCGACCGGACCGGGTGGAGTGCTGCAGTCGGAACACCGTCTCCGGGTCGAACAGGTGCGGTTCACCCTCCCGACGCCACTGGTACTCCCCGCCCACGTCCAGGGTGCGGTGCGCCAGCGGGATGCCGTCGGCCGGGTAGGCGACCAGGTGCCGTGCCTCCACCTCCCGGGCGATCTCGGCCAGACCGATCCCGCCGAGCTTGCTGGTGGTGCCGGTGAAGTAGCGCTCGACCACCTCCCCCGACAGGCCGAGCGCCTCGAAGATCTGCGCGCCGGTGTAGGAGGCGACCGTCGAGACGCCCATCTTGCTCATCACCTTGAGTACGCCCTTGCCGAGCGCCTTCACCACATTGCGGGCCGCCTGCTCCGGTTCGGTGGTCACGTAGATCTCCGAGCGGGCCAGGTCCTCGGCCGACTCCAACGCCAGGTACGGGTTCACGCCGGCCGCGCCGTAGCCGATCAGCAGCGCCACGTGGTGCACCTCGCGCACGTCACCGGCCTCGACCACCAGGCCGACCTTGGTTCGGGTCCTCTCCCGGACCAGGTGGTGGTGGATCGCCGCAGTGAGCAGCAGCGACGGGATCGGGGCCAGCTCCGAGTTCGAGTGCCGGTCCGTCAACACGATCGTCCGAGCACCGGCACTGATCGCGGCCGACACCTCGGTACACAGGTCGGTCAGCTTCTGCGCCAGCGCCTCCGCTCCGCCCGCGACGCGGTACAGACCGCGGGCCACGTGGGTGGCGTAGCCGGGCAGGTCGCCATCGGAGTTGATCTTGACGATCTTGGTGAGGGATTCGTTGTCCAACACCGGGAACGGCAGCACCACGCGACGACAGGAAGCCGGGCCCGGATCGAGCAGGTTCCACTCCGGGCCGATCGTGTTGTAGAGCGAGGTGACCAGTTCCTCGCGGATCGCGTCCAGCGGCGGGTTAGTCACCTGGGCGAAGAGCTGGGAGAAGTAGTCGAACAGCAGTCGGGGCCGTTGGCTCAGCACGGCCACCGGGGAGTCGGTGCCCATCGAGCCGATCGGTTCGGCGCCACTCGAGGCCATCGGCGCCAACAGGATCCGCAGCTCCTCCTGGGTGTAGCCGAACATCTGCTGCCGACGGGTCACGGACGCGTGGCTGTGCACGGTGTGCTCCCGCTCCGGCAGGTCGCTCAGCCCGAGCCGTCCGGCCAGCAGCCATTCGCCGTACGGCTCGGCGGCGGCCAGTTGGCCCTTCACCTCGTCGTCGGAGACGATCCGGTGCTCGGCCAGGTCGGCGAGGAACATCCGGCCCGGCTTCAGCCGGCCCTTCTTGACGATCCGTTCTTCGCCGATGTCGAGGACGCCGGCTTCGGAGGCGAGTACCACCAGTCCGTCATCGGTGACCCAGTAGCGACCCGGGCGGAGCCCGTTGCGGTCCAGCACCGCGCCGATCTGGGTGCCGTCGGTGAAGACCACGCAGGCGGGCCCGTCCCACGGCTCCATCAGGCAGGCGTGGAAGGCGTAAAAGTCGCGCCGGGCCTGGTCCAGCTCGGCGTTGTTCTCCCATGCCTCCGGGATCATCATCAACACCGCGTGCGGCAGCGAACGACCGCCCAGGTGCAGCAGTTCGAGCACCTCGTCGAAGGAGGCGGAGTCCGATGCACCGGGGGTGCAGATCGGGAACAGCCGGGAGATGTCGCCGCCGATCACGGTCGAGGAGAGCATTTCCTCACGGGCCCGCATCCAGTTCCGGTTGCCCTTCACGGTGTTGATCTCGCCGTTGTGCGCGATCATCCGGTACGGGTGCGCCAACTCCCAGGCCGGGAAGGTGTTGGTGGAGAAACGGGAGTGCACCAACGCCAGCGCACTCGTCATCGACGGGTGGTGCAGTTCGGGGAAGACCTGCTCCAGCTGGTCGGTGGTCAACATCCCCTTGTAGACCAGGGTGCGCGAGGACAGCGAGGCGAAGAAGACGCCCGCCTCGTGCTGGCTCCGCTTCCGCAGGACGTACGCCAGCCGCTCCAGTGCCATCCCGCGCAGCGGCACCGCCGCGGAGGTGACCACCAACTGCTCGAACCGCGGCATGTTGGCGCGGGAGACGTCGCTGAGGGTGGCGTCGTCGGCGGGAACCTCGCGCCAGCCGAGTACCCGGATGCCCTCCTGGTCGGCGATCCCCTCGATCACCTTGCGGGCCCGGTCTGCCTCATCCTCCGCACGGGGCAGGAAGGCGGTGCCGACGGCGTAACTCCCCGGCCGCGGCAACTCGAACTCGCAGTGCTGGCGGAGGAACTCGTCCGGGACCTGGATCAGGATGCCGGCACCGTCCCCGGTGGCCACGTCGGCTCCGGTGGCGCCGCGGTGGTCCAGGTTCCGCAACGCCTCCAGGCCCTGCTCGACGATCGCGTGCGAGGGCTCACCGGTCAGGGTGGCGACGAAGGCGACCCCGCAGGCGTCGTGCTCGTTCGCGGCATCGTAGAGGCCCTGGTCGGGCGGAAAGGCACGGTCGGGCGGAAAGGCACGGTTGGGCGGAACGGCACGCGTGATCGTCATAGGGTCGGTCTCCCGTCGATCCTGGGGGCCGCACAGGGCCCCGATCTCGGCATCAGCGCACCCGAGAGCAGCACTGGCCTGAGTGATGCAGGAAATCTACAGGGAGAAATCCCAATCTGCGGATTCGCAGTCTCAGATTTCGGTCGCTCCCGCCTCAGGAATCGGTTTCCGCGCTCCCCTTGCTGCGTTCCGCCACCTGCTCCTCCGGTCCGGAGTCGGGCTCCGGGTCCGGATCCTCCGCAGCGTCGCCCTCCCCAGGGTCGTCGTCCCCAGGGTCGTCGTCCCCAGGGTCGTCGTCCCCGGCATCGTCCTTCGCCGCATCGTCCTTCGCCGCATCGTCCTTCGCCGCATCGTCCTTCGCCGCATCGTCCT
>JBQDIN010000059.1:0-9665 GCA_052094425.1 Propionibacteriaceae bacterium | reverse complement strand
TCGCCGAGGCGCCCTCGCTCGGCTCCGCGGACGCACCCGCACCCTTTCCTGCCGCCGCAGCGGCCTTCTCCGGATCCGAGTAGACGCTCTCCTCGCGGCCGGGACGACGGCGCGCCAGCCAGACGAACCACGCCAAGGCCAGCACGAACATGATCACCGAGGTGTAGTTGTTCAGCCGGAACCCGCCGATCTCGTTCACCTGGTCGATCCGCAGCGCCTCGATCCAGAACCGGCCGGCGGTGTAGATCACCACGTAGAGGGCGAACACCTTGCCGTAACCCAGCCGGAAGCGCCGCTCGGCCCAGATCAGGACGGCAGCCACCCCGAACACCCAGAGCAGCTCGTACAGGAAGGTGGGGTGGAAGGTCTCGAAGGACTCGTACCCCGACGGACGGTACTGCCGGTCGATCTCCAGCCCCCACGGCAAGGTCGTGGGTCGGCCGAACAGTTCCTGGTTGAACCAGTTGCCGAGCCGACCGATCCCCTGTGCCACGGCGAGCCCGGGGGCCATCGTGTCCGCGACGGCCAGGAATCGGATCCCCCGACGACGGCACACCAGCCAGGCGCCGAGGGCTCCGAGGGCGACGGCTCCCCAGATGCCGAGTCCACCGTTCCAGATCTTCAGGGCGTCGATCGGATCCCGGCCCGGTCCGAAGTACAGCTGGTAGTCGGTGATCACGTGGTAGATGCGGGCGCCGATGATGCCGAACGGGACGGCGACGACCACCACCGTCTCCAGGTCCTCGGAATCACCGCCCCGGGCGCGCCACCGGCGTACCGACAACACCATCGCGACGATGATGCCCACCATGATGCACAGCGCGTAGGCGCGCAGCGGGAAGCCGAACACCTCCCAGACCCCGGTCGGGGGACTGGGGATCGACAGCGGGCTGGGGATGGACAGCGGTGGCAGACCGCCCGTCCCGATCACTTGCTGGCCGCAGAATCGATGCGGGCCTTGAGGTCCTCCGGAGTGAGTCCGTCCAAGGAGACGGACTCACCGTCGAGGAACACCGCCGGGGTCCCGGTGACGCCCTGTGCCTCGGCCGCCGCGTCCAGGCTCTGCACCCAGGACTGGTGCTCCATCCCGGTCACGCAGGTCTCGAACTCCGCGCCCGCGTCCACGTCCAACTGGCCCGCCAGCTCGATCAACTGCTCCGGCGACCAGGCCCGGCTCGCGTTCGCGAACAGGCCGTCGTGGTAAGGCTGGCCGAAGCCCTCCTCCGCCGAGCAGGCGAAGGCGTTCGCCGCGTTCAGGGATCCTTCGTCGATGAAGGCCATCGGGTAGACCTCGACGGCCACCCGGCCCTCCTGCTGCTCGGCCGAGATGGTCTCGCCGAACATCTTCTCGAACTCGACGCAGTGCGGGCAGTGGAAGTCGGCGAACACCGTCAGCGTGACCGGCGCGTTCGCGGCACCGAGCACCACCGGCTTCTCCGGCTCGACCGTGACCGGCGCGAACTCGACCGACTCGGTCGGAGTGCCGGCCGTGGGGGCCCGGTGGGTGCGCCAGAACTGGACGCCGATCCCGCCGCCGACCACCAGCACCAGCACCACCGCCGCCGCGATCAGGACCTTGCGTTCCTTGCGCCGGCGTTCGGCCATTTGTTGGCTCTGTCGGGCACGCTCACGCGCGGACCCGCTCGGCCGGTTCGTTCGCTTGTTCATCCGTCTCCTCGTCGTGCAGGTGGTCCAGACTAAACCGTGAGCGCGGTCGGACCACCAACCAGACCGCCATCGCCAGGAATCCGAGATCGCGCAGGATCTCACCCAAGTACCGTTCCTCGCCCGGAGCCACCTGCCCGCCGCCCCCGAAGCAGCCGCAGTCGATGCTCAGTCCCTGGGTCCACGCCGAGACGACCCCGACGATGAACACCACCATCAACAGGCCCGCCGCGGCCGCCGCCCAGCGCGTCATCAACCCGGCCGCGAGCAGCAGTCCGAGGGCGATCTCGAGGAAGGGCAGCCCCCAACCGACCCAGGTCTCCAAGGCGGGCGACAACAGTTCGTACGCCGCGACGGCCTGGACCGAAGCGTGCGGGTCGATCACCTTGAGGGACCCGGCCACGAGCAGCACCCCCGCCAGACCGAGGCGGACGAGGGTCGAGACCCAGATTGTCGCTGCGTGGGTTGTCGCTGCGTGGGTTGTCGCTGGGTAGGTCATCGCTGCTTGTCGACCAGCAGCGCGAAGTCGTGCATCAGGTCGCCGATCGGGGTGGACGGGGTCCAGACGATGCTCGCCTGCTGCTCGCTGCCGAAGCCGACCACCTGTGCACTGTGGCCGACCTCGTAGCCACCGGACGGCAGCTTCTTCATACCCTCGATGTCGACGCCCACCTGCCCGGCCACCTGCTTGATGCCCTCAATCGAACCGGTCAGACCGACGAAGGAGGGGTCGAAGCGGTCCAGGTAGGAACGGATCGTGGCCTCGTCGTCGCGGGCCGGGTCGGTGGTGATGAACACCAGCTGGATCTGGTCGCTCTGCGCGGGCTCCATCCGGTTCAGTGCGGTGGCGACGTCGGCCAGCACGCTCAGGCACACGTCGGGACAGTTGGTGTAGCCGAAGAACACCAGGGTGACCGGCTTGGATGGGGTCGTACGGAGATTGAAGTCGTTACCGCCGGTGTCGGTGAGGGTCATCTCCGGCATCGTGTACGGGTCGTCGAGGTAGGCCCCCCGGAACCCGCCGGAATCACCGTGCCGGGTCACGTTCCCGGCCGATCCGTCCCGGCCCGGCGCGGTGCAGGCCAGGGCGAGGCAGCACACCAACCCCAACAGGACGGCACCACGCACTCCCCGGAAGACGGTCCGGGTTCTCGACAATTGCCCCACGCCCGGTTCAACCCGCCGGAGGGGACGGAAGTTCCCGTACCCCGGCGGCAAGATCGTCGACCACCGTACGCAGCGCGTCGAAGTCGTCGGGCCGGCCGGCGTCGTCTGCGGCCAGCAGGGTGTTGACCAGGGCGGAGCCGACAATCGCGGCGTCCGCGTAGCTCACCACGTCCCGGGCCTGGGCACCGTTGGAGACGCCCAGACCGACACCGATCGGCAGGTCGGGGTCGATCGCGCGGATCCGGCGGACCAGTTCCGGCGCGGCCACCGACGTCTGCGCCCGGGTGCCGGTGACCCCCATCACCGCGGTCGCGTACACCCAACCCCGGCACGCCGCAGCAGTGCTGGCGATCCGCTCATCGGTCGACGACGGGGACAGCAGGAAGATCCGCTCCAGACCGTGGGCCTCGGATGCCTCGATCCATTCCTGACCCTCGTCCGGGGTGAGGTCGGGGGTGATCACGCCCGCCCCGCCGGCGGCGGCCAGGTCCCGGGCGAAGGCGTCCACCCCGTACTGCTCGACCAGGTTCCAGTAGGTCATCACCACGGCCGGGGTGCCGGTGCTGGCGACGGCCTCCACGGCGGTCAACGCGTCCCGAGTCCGGACCCCGCGGGCCAACGCGCTTGTGCCGGCACGCTGGACGGTCGGCCCGTCCATCATCGGATCCGAGTACGGCAGGCCGACCTCGACCAGGTCCACCCCGGGGCGATCCTCGGTCCCGCAGATCGCCCGCATCGCCGCGCAGGACAGCGGGACGTCCGGGAATCCGACGGGCAGGTAGCCGACCAGGGCGCCCCGGCCCTCGGCCCGGGCAGCGCGGAACACCGCACCACTGGCCCCGAGACGATCAGAAGTGGGCCGATCGGAGCCGACACGGTCCACTCCGGCGGAACTCATGCCGTACCTCCGGTGCTTCCGTCGACGGACCCATCCAGGCCGAACCAGTCGATCGCGGTGGTCACGTCCTTGTCCCCGCGTCCGGAGAGGCTGACCAGGATGATCGGCTCCGCCTCCGGATCGGTCTCCGCGAACCGCCGGCCCAGCCGCAGCGCCCCGGCCAGCGCATGTGCGGATTCGATCGCCGGCAGGATCCCCTCGGTCTGCGTGAGCACCTTGAGTGCCTCCATCGCCTCGGCGTCGGTGACCGGTTCGTAGCTGGCTCGCCCGGTGTCGGCGAGCCAGGCGTGCTCGGGTCCGACACCCGGGTAGTCCAGCCCGGCAGAGATCGAGTGCGACTCCTTGGTCTGGCCGTCGGCGTCCTGCAGTACGAAGGTCCGCATCCCGTGCAGGACGCCGATCGATCCGCGGGTGATGGTGGCCGCGTGCCGATCGGTGTCGACGCCCGCACCACCCGCCTCGAAGCCACACAGGGCCACGTCGGCGTCCGGAATGAACTCGGCGAACAGCCCCATCGCGTTGGACCCGCCGCCGACGCAGGCGGCGACCGCGTCGGGCAACCGGCCGTACCGGTCCAGCACCTGCTGCCGGGCCTCCACCGACATCACCCGCTGGAACTCTCGGACCATCCGGGGGAACGGGTGCGGGCCGGCCACCGATCCGATCAGGTAGTGGGTGTGGTCGACACTGGCCACCCAGTCGCGCATGGCGTCGTTCATCGCGTCCTTGAGCGTCTGACTGCCGGACTCGACCGCGATCACCTCGGCGCCCAGCAGCTGCATCCGGGCCACGTTCAGCGACTGCCGGTCGGTGTCCACCTTGCCCATGTAGACGGTGCAGTCGAGGCCGAGCAGCGCCGCCGCAGTAGCGGTCGCCACGCCGTGCTGGCCGGCCCCGGTCTCCGCGATCACCCGGGTCTTGCCCATCCGCTTGGTCAACAGGGCCTGACCCAGCACGTTGTTGATCTTGTGCGAGCCGGTGTGGTTCAGGTCCTCTCGCTTCAGCACCACGATGGCCCGGCCGGCCTCGGCGGCGAATCGCGGCACCTCGGTGATCGGGGTCGGACGGCCGCTGTAGTCGCGCAGCAGATCGGCCAACTCGGTGCCGAAGGCAGGGTCGGCCAAGGCGTCGGCGAACGCCTGATCGAGCTGGGTCAGGGCCGCATGCAGGGCCTCCGGTGCGAACCGGCCACCGAACCGTTCGAAGTGGCCGCTCGCGTCGGGCAGTTCCGCACCGGGCGGTCCAGCCATGATCGGGGGGTCAGGGGTCATCATCGTTCTCGCTCTCAGCCCTTGTGTGCGGCGGGATGGGCGCCGGCCGCGACCAGATCGGCCACGCCGGCCCGGGCGTCCCGGCCGGTGACCAGGGCCTCCCCGACCAACACCACGTCGGCGCCACAGCGCGCCAACTCGATCACGTCCCGGGGGCCCTTCACTCCGGACTCGGCGACCCGCACGATCCCGGTCGGGATCAGCGGCGCCAACCGCGCGAAAGTGGTCGTGTCGACCTCGAGGGTCTGCAGGTTGCGGGCATTCACGCCGATCAACTTCGCGCCCGCATCCACCGCGCGACGCACCTCGTCGGCGGTGTGCACCTCGACCAGCGGGGTGAGTCCGATCGATGCGGCCCGTTCGATCAGGCTGATCAACTCAGCGTCGGTCAGGGCGGCGACGATCAGCAGGGCCAGGTCGGCTCCGGCGGCTCGGGCCTCGAAGAGTTGGTACGCGGTGGTGATGAAGTCCTTGCGGAGCACCGGGACGTCGACCGAGAGCCGGACGTTCACCAGGTCATCCAGGGAGCCACCGAAGCGCCGTTCCTCAGTGAGGACGGAGATGGCCGCGGCCCCACCGGCCGCGTAGGCGGCAGCCAGCACCGCCGGGTCCGGGATGTCGGCCAGCGCACCCTTGCTCGGGCTGGCTCGCTTCACCTCGGCGATCACCGAGACACCCGGGCTCGCGAACCCGGGCATCGGATCGAGGGCCGGGTCGACATGCTGGACCCGCTCCTTGAGCCGCTCCAGGCTCACCTTCGCCTGTCGGGCCGCCAAGTCCTGGCGAGCACCCTCGACGATCTCGTCCAACACACCCACGTCGGGTTCACCCTTGTCTGTTGATTCTTGTGGCTGGGCTGTCTGTTGATTCTTGTGGCTGGGCTAGCTGGCGCTCCGGGCCGGTGCCCGTCGCTCCACCTGTCCGAAGCCGAGCACCTGCATCACCTTGGTGGCGACCAGCGCCAGCGCCATCACGCCGATGGAGATCCAGAACAGCGTCCAGTTGGGCCCCATCAGGAAGGCGATCGCACACAGTACGAAGCCGACCGAACCGATGGCGACCCCGGTCCACGCGGCACCGGTCCGGCCGTGGTGCACGTTCTCGCGGAAGCGGGGGGTGTCCCGCTGCTCATCTACGGTCATGGCTGCCTCTCCTCGTCAGCTGGAAGGACGTCGGGATCCATTGTCTCTGCTCCGGCCCCCGCCGCGCCACCGGGGTCACTGCTCGGGACGTCAACCGGAGTGCCCGGGACGTCGACGGTGGGGTCCACCCCGGCATCCAGCGCCTTCCACACCGTGCCGGGGTCGTCGTCGGGCCGCGCGTGGGCGACCGGGCCCCGGTCGAAGCGGTCCACACCCGTCGGGTCGCGGCGGAGTCGGACCACCAGGACACCGGCCACCACGAGGAGTCCGGCGAGGCCGTACACCCACGGCCAGGCGGTCGCCCGGACGGTGTAGTCGTCGGCCAGGGTGACCGAGCGCAGCACGTCCAGCACCTTGCGCTCCGAGGGCGCCGGGTGCCAGAGCCCGAGGACGGCGACACCGCTGCCGGCGAGGCCGAGCAGCACCGCCACCACGATCCGGCCGACGGTCCGCCGCAGCACCAGCAGGAGCAGCAGGCCGGCGGCGACCACCACGATCAGGGACTGGCTGAGCCCGCCGGTCCCGTCGGAGCCGGTGATCGTGGCCTCGCCCTGACTGCTGGCGATCTCCCACCACGCCTGGCTGGACGCGATCAGGCCGAGCAGTCCCCCGACCACCGGACCGGCCCAGCCCCAGCGCCGCCAGGCTCCCCGCCGGCGCGGTTGCGTGCCCGGGTCCGCGGCCGCAGGGCCCGGGGCCTCAGGGACGGGTTCCTCAGCCATCGGTCCCTGACTGGTCGGACTCCCGGGAGCGGGCGAAGCGGTCGGCCACCGAGACGGCGCGGACCATCGCCGCCGCCTTGTTCTGGCTCTCCTGGTCCTCGGCGGCCGGGACCGAGTCGGCCACCACCCCGCCGCCGGCCTGGACGTAGGCGGTGCCGTCCTTGACCAGGGCGGTGCGGATCGCGATCGCCGCGTCGGCGTTCCCGGCGAAGTCGAGGTAGCCGACGATGCCGCCGTACAGGCCACGCCGCGAGGTCTCCAACCGGTCGATGATCTCCATCGCCCGGACCTTCGGCGCCCCGGACAGGGTGCCGGCCGGGAAGCAGGCCATCAGCACGTCCAGCGCGGTCCGGTCCTCGGTCACCCGGCCCACCACGGTGGACTCCAGGTGGCTGATGTGGCTGTAGCGGCGCACCTCGGCGAACTGCACCACCTCGACGGTTCCCGGCACGCACACCCGGCCCAGGTCGTTGCGGCCCAGGTCGACCAGCATCAGGTGCTCGGCGCGTTCCTTGGGATCATTCAGCAGTTCCTGCTCCAGCGCGGCGTCCTCGGCCGGGGTGGCCCCACGCGGCTTGGAGCCGGCGATCGGGTGCGTGACGGCCGCTCCGTTCTTCACCGTCACCAGTGCCTCCGGGGAGGAGCCGACGATGTCGAAGCCGTCCATCCGGAGCAGGTACATGTACGGGCTCGGATTGCCCAGCCGAAGCACCCGGTAGATGTCGAGTGCGTCGGCGGTGGTCTGCACCTCGAAGCGTTGGCTGACCACGATCTGGAAGGCCTCGCCGGACTTGATCTCCTCGACTGCCTCCAACACGGCGGCCTCGTACTCGACCGCGCTGCGCTGGCGTACGACGGGCAACGACTCCACCTCTCCGGGCGAGGGGACGACCAGCGACTCGGCCGGCTCGGCCAGGGTGTCGGCCATGGCGCGGACCCGCGCGACGGCATCCTGATAGGCGTCGTCGACCCGGTCGTCGGTGTTGTCGAAGTTGATCGCGTTGGCGATCAGCCACACCTCGCCGGTCTCGTGGTCGAGGACGGCCAGGTCGGAGGCCAGCATCATCGCCAGCTCGGGGATCTGCAGGTCGTCCGGGTTGCTGTCCGGCAGCACCTCCACCCGGCGGACGGCGTCGTAGCCGATGTAGCCGACCAGACCGGAGGTGAAGGGCGGCAGGCCGGCCGGCGGCTCGGTGTGCAGCATCCGTACGGTCTCGGCCAGCGCAGCCAGCGGATTCCCGCCGGTGGGCAGATCGGCCGGCGCCTGCCCGGTCCAGACGGCCTCGCCGTCCTGTTCGGTCAGGACCGCCACGGAGCGTACGCCGATGAAGGAGTAGCGCGACCAGACACCGGTCTCGGCGGACTCGAGCAGGAAGGTGCCGACCCGGTCCTTGGTGAGCCGTCGGTAGAGGCCGACCGCGGTCTCGGTGTCGGTCAGCAGCCGGGTGTGCACCGCGATCACCCGTTGGTCGGCGGCCGCGGCCCGGAACTCCGCCTGGGTCGGGCTGATCTGCACCTCCATCACTGCTCCCCCCGGACAGCGGGCAGCTCGCGGCCGTCGAAGCAGGTCCGGGTGCCGGTGTGGCAGGCCGGCCCCTCCTGGTGCACGGTGAACAGCAGGGTGTCGCCATCGCAGTCGAGTCGGACCGACCGGACCCACTGCCGGTGACCGCTCTCCTCCCCCTTCACCCAGTGCCGCTGCCGGCTGCGGGACCAGTAGGTGGCCCGGCCGGTGGTCAGGGTGCGGTGCAGTGCCTCGTCGTCGACCCAGGCCAGCATCAACACCTCACCGGTGCCCTCCTCCTGCACGATGGCGGGGACGAGCTGGTCGGGGGTGCGCTTCAGCAGGGCAGCGACCTCCGGTGCCAGGTCGGAGGGCGGGGCGCTGTCGTCGGGGCGGTCATCACTCACCGGGCCATTGTCCCCCGTCGCAGCCCCGGGGTGCTGGCGGGGTTTTCGTGGCGAGACAGTCGGCCTTGGGAGACATGCCCTAGCCTTCACCCCATGACCTTTGCCAAGGCTGAACGGGCCGACCTGTGTGACCTGCTCGACCTGGTCGGACCGGACGCGCCGACCCTGTGTGACGGGTGGAACACCCACGACCTCGCCGCCCACCTGTGGGTCCGCGAGACCGATCCGGTCGGCGCTCCCGGCATCCTGGCCCGCCCGCTGGCCGGGCTGACCGAGCGGCGGATGGCCGAGACCAAGGAGCGGTGGGACTACGCCGCGCTGGTGGACAAGGTCCGCAAGGGCCCGGCACGGTTCTCCGTGTTCGCCTTCCCGGGGGTGGACGAGCCCGCCAACACGACGGAGTACTTCGTCCACCACGAGGACGTCCGTCGGGCCCAGGACCCGCCGGGGGGACCCCGCGACCTCGGCGTCGACGTGGAGGACTGGATGTGGCGGCGGATGAAGCTGCTGGGTCGTGCCTTCTTCCGACGGATTCCGGTGGGCGTCCTGCTGGAGCGCTCCGATCGCACCCCGCCCGCGGGCGTCGAACCGGAAGCGGTGCGGGTGGCCAGTGGCGCCGACACCGTCACCCTGGTGGGCAAGCCGAGCGAACTACTCTTGTACGCGAACGGGCGGCACGATCAGGCCGACGTGCTCTTGATCGGCGAGGAGGCCGCCCTGGCCGCACTCGCCGGGGCCGACTTCTCCGTGTGATCCGCCCGGGAGGGAGAGCACACGTGGTCACGCGCCGTACCGTCCTGGGAGCCGGATCGGGGGCCCTGCTGTTGTTGGCCGGCTGCTCGCCGGACTCGGAGCCCGGAACTGATCCCTCGGCGCCCGGATCGACCTC
>JBQDIN010000058.1:0-27242 GCA_052094425.1 Propionibacteriaceae bacterium | reverse complement strand
ACCGGCGGCGTCGAGGCGGGCCAGCGTCTCGAACACGTCGCCGCCCTCGCGGGTCCACCCGCGGGCCGCCAACCGGTCGCCCTTCACGTCCAGGCCGATCGCGATCCGGTCGCCGTGCTCGACGATCACCCGCTCGCACCACTCGGGGTCCTCGAGCGCGGCGGTGCCGATGTTCACCCGTTCGCACCCGGTGGCCAGGGCCCGGTCGAGGGAGGCCTCGTCGCGGATGCCACCGGACAACTCCACCTTCAACTCCATCGCCGCGCACACCTCGGCGATCACGGCCGCGTTGTCGCCGCGCCCGAAGGCAGCGTCCAGGTCGACCAGGTGGATCCACCCCGCGCCGCCGCCCTGCCACCGCCGGGCCGCAGCCAACGGGTCCCCGAAGACCTTCTCACTACCGGCGACACCCTGCACGAGTTGCACGGCCTGTCCGTCGGCGACATCGACGGCAGGCAGGAGTTCCAAAGAAGCCACGCGGAGACCCTATCTGGTTCGGCTCGCAATCACCGTGTCGAGGCCTTCGGCTGGTCGTCACTAAGGTGTTGACCATGACCGACACCACGAAGCGTCCGATCCGCATCGGCGTACAGATCCAGCCACAGCACGCCCAGTACAGCCAGATCCGCGAGGCGGTCGCCGCCGTCGAGGACCTCGGTGCGGACATCGTCTTCAACTGGGACCACTTCTTCCCCCTGAACGGCGAGCCGGACGGGCTGCACTTCGAGGCGTGGACGATGCTCGGCGCGTGGGCGGAGCAGACCAGCCGGATCGAGATCGGCACCCTGGTGAACTGCAACAGCTACCGAAACGCGCACCTGCAGGCCGACATGGCCCGCACCCTGGACCACATCTCGGGCGGCCGCTTCCTGTTCGCCACCGGGGCCGGTTGGTTCGAGCGCGACTACGACGAGTACGGCTACGAGTTCGGCACCAAGGGCAGCCGGCTCGATGCGCTGAAGCAGGACCTGCCGGTCATCGAGGAGCGCTGGGGGAAGCTGAACCCCGGCTCGACCCGCGAGATCCCGGTGATGATCGGCGGCGGCGGGGTCAAGAAGACCCTGCGGCTGGTCGCCCGGCACGCCGACATCTGGCACAGCTTCTCCGATGCGGAGACGCTGGAGTACAAGCTCGGGGTGCTGGCCGAGCACTGCGCCGCCGAGGATCGCGACCCGGCCGAGATCGAGGTGTCCACCGAGGTCCGCTCGCTGGACGAGGCGGGCGCCGACGAACTGCACGGCCTCGGCGCCACCTTGTTCACCCTCGGCCTCAGCGGCCCCGACTACGACCTGGACGCCGTCCGCCGCTGGGTGAAGTGGCGCGACGCCCACTGATCTCGTTCAGGCGGTGGCGAGTACGGCCGCGAGACCGTGGGTGGCCCGGGCGGTCCCGGTGACGGTGGTCAGGAAGTTGCCCGACCGGGCCGAGGCCCGTTCGGTGAACCAGCCGTGCTCGATGTCGCACACCGACACCTGCACCCCGGTCCCGGCCAGGACGAGGGGCAGGGTGTGTACGACCGTGGACGGGAAGCTGATGATCAACTGGGACACCGGGCCACGACGGGCGTGCAGTTCCAGGGGCAGGTCGGCGCGGATCACTTCGAGGCCGAGGGCGGCAATCGCCTGCAGCTTCTCCGTACCCTCCTTGCGGTGGGCGTAGTAGCGGTTCGCGTCGTGGTTGGTGGCCAGGATGCGGACCGCGCGGAGGTACTGGGCCAGGTCGACCACACCGGTCTCCACCAGCGAGGTGCCGATGATGTCGGCCCCCGCCTCCACCACCGGGCCGGCGAACCGGGCCCGCGTCCAGGCGAAGTCGTTGCGGACCACCTCGGGTCCCATCTCGGGGACGGGCATCGCGGTGAAGATCTGCAGGCTGGTTCCGGTCCGCGACTGCAGCCGCCGGCGGGCCACCTCCGCCAACGGGCGACTCAACACCGTGCTCCCCGAGGTGTGCCAGCGGACGAAGCGCTGCCCCGCGGCCCACTGCTCGGCGAACTCGATCGTGGCGCTGCCGTCGTCCACCACGACCACCTCGCGCGCCGGCGTGAGGCTCATCAGCACCTGCATGAACCGGGAGTACGGATCGCCGAGGACGAGCCGTTCGGCCTCGCGCAGGTGCTCGGCCAGACCGGCCACCCCGCGTACGGCGGCGAACAGCCCCAGCCGGACGTCGCACCAGTCGACGGCGATGGACTCCCGCGTCGCCAACTCGACCATCCGGTGCATCTGCAAGCGGGTACGCGACTGCTTGGGCCCCAGCACCACCACGCGCAGCCCGGTGGTCGAACCGATCGAGGAGTGCGCCCACTCGATCACGTTCAGCAACTGGGCCGGGCTCTCCACCAGGGCGATGGTGCGCGGGGCACGGGTGGAATGATCACGCAGCACGGTGGCGCTGGGGCTCGGCATGTCTCAGACCCCCGCAGGCTGGGGGGTGGGCTCGTCGGCCTCGGCCACGACACCCTTGACCCGGCGCAGCTTCTTCATCGCGGCCATCTCGCCGTCGTAGACCTTCTTGACGCCGTCGCCGAGGGATGCCTCGATCACCCGGATGTCGCGAACGAGGCGCTCGAGTCCGCCCGGCTCGACCGAAGCGGCCTGGTCCGAGCCCCACATGGCCCGGTCGAGGGTGATGTGGCGCTCGACGAACGCGGCGCCGAGGGCCACCGCGGCGAGGGTGGTCTGGAGTCCGGTCTCGTGGCCGGAGTAGCCGATCGGCACGTTCGGGAACTCAGCCTGCAGGGTGTGGATCATCCGCAGGTTGAGTTCCTCCGCCTTGGCCGGGTACGTGCTGGTCGCGTGGCAGAGCAGGATGTTCTCGCTGCCGAGCACCTCGACCGCGTGCCGGATCTGCGCTGGGGTGGACATCCCGGTGGACAAGACGATGGTGCGTCCGGTCTCGCGCAGCTTGCGCAGCAGCTCGTCGTCGGTGAGGGACGCGGAGGCGACCTTGTGGGCCGGCAGGTCGAACTGCTCCAGGAAGTCGACGGCCTCGGTGTCCCACGGGGAGGCGAACCAGGCGATGCCCTTCTCCTGGCAGTAGGTGTCGATCGCGGAGTACTCGTCGAAACCGAACTCGACGCGGTGCCGGTAGTCGATGTAGGTCATCCGCCCCCACGGGGTGTCCCGCTCGATGTCCCACTGATCCCGTGGCGTGCAGATCTCCGGGGTGCGCTTCTGGAACTTGACCGCATCACAGCCGGCCTCGGCGGCGACGTCGATGAGTGCGAACGCGTTCTCCAGTTCACCGTTGTGGTTGATGCCGATCTCGCCGGTCACGTAGACCGGATTCCCCTGGCCGGCAGTCTTCTTGCCGAGCCTGCGCTGCGGAACGGGGTTCGTCATGGAATTCCTCTCGTCGATGAAGTCCGATGGGAAGGGGGAACCGGACATGTTCTGGACGCTAGGCACGGCGGGTGTCCGAACACCCCCGTCGACTTGAACGACAGGCGAACAAACCACCCCGTTTCGGTGTCGGACAAGGCGGTTCACCGAAGGAGTTGATCTTGTTCACCGGCACTTAACCTGTCGGACACCGTTCGGTCCCCCGGAGCCACATAAGTTCACTGGCGTGACCCGACTGAGCGTGATCATCCCGTGCTACAACGTCGCGACGTACGTGCCGGCGACGGTGCGCAGCCTGCTCCGTTCAGCCGACGACGACGTGGAGTTCATCTTCGTCGACGACTCCTCCACCGACACCACCGGCGAGGTACTGGACGCGGCCGTGACCACGCTGCCGAACGCCCGGGTGGTGCACAACGAGGTCAACCGTGGCCTGTCCGGCGCCCGCAATGTCGGCGTCGCGGCAGCCCCGGACGCCGACTACTACGCCTTCCTCGACGGGGACGACTACGTGGCCCCCGGCTACTATCCGACACTGCACCGCACCATCGCCGAGCTGGGTGTGGACATGGTCCGGGTGGACCACATCAAGGTGACCGGTCGCAAGCGGACGGTGCACCGGGTGCCACACCCGCGCAACATCGTGGACAGCCCCCGCAACGGGATCCTCCCGGTGGACGGCATGTCCTCGGTGGACTTCCCGAACGCCTGGTCCGGGGTGTTCCACCGCGGGCTCGTCGAGCAGGGCCTGTTGGAGTTCAACGAGGACCTGCGCACCTGCGAGGACCGCCCGTGGAACTGGCGCCTGCACCTGCGGGCCGAGACGTTCGCGGTGGCCGGCCTGCTCGGCGTGCACTATCGGCGCGACGTGTCGGCTTCGCTCACCCGGATCTCCGACAGTCGGCAGTTCGACTTCCTGAAGGCCTGCGACGGCATCGTCGCCGATGTCCTCGCCGACCGCGAGGCGGACCGGTTCCTGCCGAAGGCACTGCGCTCCTACTGTGCGCTCGTCTGCCACCACCTGAACCGGATCGACACCTACGAGAAACCGCTGGCCACGACGCTGCGCTCGCTGTGCTCGGAGAACCTGCGGGCGCTTCCGCGGACCGAGTTGAAGAAGGTCATCGCCGGGATGGACCACGGCCGCCGGCACACACTCACCAAGCTGCTGGAGGGACGATGATCACCGCGATCGCCGACCGGACCGAGGAACACCCGGACGACACCCAGGTCTTCGTGGCCTCCACCATCTACGGCCTGGCCACCCTGGTCGCCGGGATCGAGTCGGGCGCCTTCCGTACCGCGCAGCGGCGGATCCTGGTACTGAGCAACAATTCGCTCACCCCAGAGGTCGCCCACCCGCTGCAGTCCTTCGACGGATTCGCTGCCCTGGCCGCCCACTTCAACGAGGTGCACGACTACAACGAGGCGATCGCCCCGCAGCATCCGGCGGAGTTCCGGCCGTCCACGATCGACCAGGTGATCTGGGAACGCTACTTCCGGCTGCTGTGGGACCTCGGTGACTCCCAGGTCCACCTGGTGTGCGAGAGCATCCAGGCTGCGCCCGCCCTCACCCTGGCCCAGGTCTTCGCCGACGCGAGTCTCGAGGTGTACGCGGACGGGCTGATGAGCTACGGGCCGACTCGTTCCCGGATCGCCCCCCAGGTGACGGCCCGGATCCGGCGACTGCTCTACCTCGACCTGGTGCCCGGTCTGGTCCCGCTGCTGTTGTCCGAGCGCGGGATCGAGTCCGAGCAGATCGATGCCGGCGCCTTCCGGGCCGTACTCGGCGTGCTGGCCGAGAATGCCACCGTCCCCGAGCCGCCCGAGGTGGACGTGGCGTTGATCATCGGACAGTACTTCTCCGCCCTGTCGATCCTCACCGAGGAGGAGGAGATCGACCTGCACCTGCGGATGCTGCGCCACACCGCCTCCCTCGGCCACACCGACATCGTGTTCAAGCCACACCCGAGCGCGACCGGTGATCAACTCGGCACCATGGCCGAGGAGGCCGAAGGACTCGGGGTCCGGCTCCGGGTGCTCGACGCCCCGGTACTGGCCGAGGTGCTGTTCGAGCAGTGGCCGATCGTCTTGGTGGTGGGCTGCTTCTCCACCGCACTGATGACCGCCGCCAGACTGTACGAACTCCCCACCGCCCGGCTGGGCACCGACCTCCTCCTCGAGCGCCTCAAGCCGTACGAGAACAGCAACCGGATCCCCGCCGCGATCGTGGACGCACTGCTGCCGAACCTGGCCCAGCCGACCACCCTGGCCAATCCGACCCTCCCGTCGGCGGAGCGGATCGATCAGCGGCTCACTCCGCTCGTACGTGCCGTCGGCTACGCGATGCAGTCCCAGCTGTACCCGCACCTGCGTGCCGAGGCCGAGGAGTTCCTGGCGGTCCACTATCCGGCGAACGCGCACTACTTCAAGCGCCGCCGGCTCACCAAGCTGAACCTTCCCGGTGCCTTGGGTGGGCGGAGTTCATCGGTGCTCTACCCGATCGTCCGCAAGGCCGTGCACACCGCCCGCGGTGCCCGGGCCTCCCGCCGCAAGACCGGCTGAGCGACCACCACGCACTCGTGGTGATCGTGATGGGCCTAGGAGGCCCAGCTGGCGAGCCAGTTCCGTAGCAGCCGGGCGCCGGCCGTACCGGACTTCTCCGGATGGAACTGGGTCGACGACAGCGACCCGTGCTCCACCGCCGCGAGGAAACGGTCACCGCCGTGTTCGGACCAGGTGCCAACGGCCCCGTCGGGGAGGTCCGCGGTACGGACGCCGTAGGAGTGGACGAAGTAGAACCGCTCCCCCTCGATCCCGGCGAAGAGGGAGCTCCCCGGACCGGGCTGGACGGTGTTCCAGCCCATGTGCGGCAGCCGGGGGACGCGCAGTTCCTCGACGGTGCCGGGCAGCAGCCCGCAACCGGCTGTCCGGACGCCGTGCTCCACGCCGGTCTCGAACAACACCTGGTGGCCGACACACACCGCCAAGGTGGCCCGCCCGAGCCGCACCCGTTCGGTGATCAACTCGTCACCCCCGATGGCCCGCAGCCCCGCCATGCACGCGGCGAAAGCGCCCACACCGGGCACCATCAGCCCCGGGGCCGCCAAGGCGGTCGCCACGTCGGTGGTCACCTCGACCCGGGCACCGGCAGCCGCCAGCGCCCGCTCCGCCGAGCGGATATTGCCCGATCCGTAGTCGAGGACGACCACGGCCGGGGCCTGGGTCACAGGGCGCCCTTGGTGCTGGGCACCCCGCTCACCCGCGGGTCAGGCTCGATCGCGGTCCGCAGCGCACGCGCCACTGCCTTGAACTGGGCTTCGACGATGTGGTGCGGGTCCCGGCCGCCGAGCACCCGTACGTGCAGGCAGATCTGGGCCCGGAAGGCGAGGGTCTCGAAGATGTGCCGCGTCAGTGAACCGATGTAGGGAACTCCGGCACTGCCGCCGCCGATCAGCGCGTACTCCTGCCCGTCCGGCTCCCCGGAGTGCACGCAGTAAGGGCGACCGGACACGTCGACCACGCACTGGGCGAGGGCCTCGTCCAGGGGCACCAGGGCGTCGCCGAACCGACGGATTCCCCGCTTGTCACCGAGTGCGCTTCCGATCGCCTCGCCGAGCACGATCGCGGTGTCCTCGACGGTGTGGTGGGCGTCGATGTGCAGGTCGCCCGTCGCGGCCACCTCGATGTCGATCAACGAGTGCTTCGCCAGGGCGGTCAGCATGTGGTCGTAGAAGCCGACCCCGGTGGAGATGTCGGAGCGGCCGGTGCCGTCCAGGTCGACCCGGACGCGCACCGAGGACTCACTGGTCCCCCGCTCCGCCTCGGCGGTCCGCGACTGCGGTGTGCTCGTCATCCCTGCTCGTTCCTCTCGGTCATGATCATCTGCGGTCCGTCGGCCAGGGTCTGCGTCAGCGCGGCCCGGAAGGCCGTCATCTCGGCCGGGGCCCCGGCCGACACCCGGAGCCAGCCCTCGGGGCCAGTCTCGCGGATCAGCACGCCCTGGTCCAACAGGGACTGCCACACCGCATGCCGATCGGCGAACCGACCGAAGAGTACGAAGTTGGCCTCCGAGTCGGCCACCGCGAGCCCGAGGTCCCGTAGCCAGACCAGCAGCGCATCCCGCTCCGCTCGCAGCGCCGCCACCTGGGCGAGCATCTGGGGAGCGTGCGCGAGCGCGGCCCGGGCGACGGCCTGGCTCACCACCGAGAGGTGGTACGGGAGCCGTACGATCCGCAGCGCATCCACGAAGGCCGGGGCGGCCGCCAGGTAGCCGAGCCGTCCGCCCGCGAATGCGAACGCCTTGGACATCGTGCGGCTGACCGCGAGCCGCCCGAACCGGGGCAGCAGTTCCAGCGCACTGGGCGTGCCCGGCTGGCAGAACTCGTGGTACGCCTCGTCCACCACCACGACCCCGGGGGCCGCATCGGCGATCGCCTCGATCGTCGCCATCGGGGTCAGCGTGCCGGTCGGATTGTTCGGGGTGGTGATCAACACCACGTCCGGTTGCTCGGCGTTGATCACCTCCACGGCGGCGACCGGGTCGATGGTGAAGTCCGGTCGACGCGGTACGACCCGCCAGCCGCTGTGGCTGTCGCGGGCGTACTCGGGATACATCGAGTACGTCGGGGCGAAGGAGAGCACCGTCCGGTCCGGCCCGGCGAAGGCCTGCAGTACGTGCAGCATCACCTCGTTGCTGCCGTTGGCCGCCCAGATGTGATCGGGGCCGAGTCCGTGGCCGAGGTAGTCGGCCAGGTCGGCGCGCAGCCGGACGGCGTCGCGCTCCGGGTAGCGGTTCATCCCCGCCGCCGCCACCCGGACCGCATCGGTGATGTCGTTGATCACCTCGGCGCTCGGCGGGTACGGGTTCTCGTTCACGTTCAGCAGTACGGGCACGTCCAATTGGGGAGCCCCGTACGGCTCCTCCCCGACCAGTTCGGGACGCAACGGCAGGTCGGCCAGCCGGATGTCGGCCGTCGGGCCGGTCATGATCGACCGCCGAACCGCACCGTGACGGCGTTGCCGTGCGCAGGAAGGTCCTCCGCGTCGGCGAAGGTCTCGACCGTCGCGGCCACCTCGGCCAACGCCTCGCGGGAGTAGTTGATCACGTGGACGGCCCGCAGGAAGCTCTTCACGTTGAGTCCCGACGAGTGGCCGGCGGAACCGGCCGTCGGCAGTACGTGGGTGCTGCCGGCGCAGTAGTCGCCGAGAGACACCGGGGCCCAGCTGCCGACGAAGATCGCGCCGGCATTGCGCACCCGGGCCGCCACCTGCTCGGCCTCGCGGGTGTGGATCTCCCGGTGCTCCGCGGCGTAGGCATCGACCACAGCGAGCCCCTGCTCCAGGTCGTCGGTGATCACCACCGCTGACTGCCGTCCGGTCAGTGCGGTGCGAACTCGTTCGGCGTGCCGGGTGACGGCCACCTGCTGCTCCACCTCGACCAGCACCTGATCGACCAGGTCAGGGGAATCGGTGACCAGCACCGAGGCCGCGGACGGGTCGTGCTCGGCCTGCGAGATCAGGTCGGCGGCAACGTGGGCGGGGATGGCCGAATCGTCGGCAAGGATCGCGATCTCCGTCGGCCCGGCCTCGGAATCGATACCGACCAGGCCCTTCAGCAGCCGCTTGGCGGCGACCACGTAGATGTTGCCGGGTCCGGTGACCAGGTCGACCCGCTCACACAACCCGGGCACGCCGTGGGCGAACATGGCGATGGCCTGGGCACCGCCGACGGCGTACACCTCGTCGACGCCGAGCAGGTGGCACAGGGCCAGGATGTTCGGGTGCGGCAGGCCGCCGAACTCGATCTGCGGCGGCGAGGTGACGGCGATCGAGGACACTTCGGCGACCTGGGCCGGCACCACGTTCATGATCACGCTGGAGGCCAGCGGGGCCAGCCCGCCGGGCACGTACAGGCCGACCCGGTTCACCGGGATCATCCGCTGGGTCACCACGGCCCCGTCGGCGACGGCGACCTCCACCGAGGATTCCCCGGCCTCGGCCACACTGACCGTCCGGCGCCGGCTGATGGCCACCTCGAAGGCGGCCCGCAGCTCCGGGTCCAGTTCGGCCGCAGCGGTGGCCAACGCCTCGGCGGGCACCCGGAAGGACTCCGGAGCCACCCGGTCGAACTTCTCCGAGTACTCCCGCAGTGCATCCTCCCCGTGCTCGGCGACGGCGTCGCAGACCGGGCGGACCAAGGCCAGCGCGGCGTCGGTGTCGAAGTCGGCGCGGGGGACGATCGAGCGATAGTCGAGCCGCTCCCCCGCTGCCAGCCGGCCACGGAGATCAATGGTGGTGAGCACGGACCAAGTGTACGGAGGTCGCCTCCGCGGGGCGCGCCCGTCCCACGGGTGGGAACGGGGGCCTCCTCACCGTCGCCCACACCGCAGAACGCCGGCGCGCCCGGTGCTGGTGACGTGCGAGAATCACGCCCATGTTCGTGGGTTTCGGCACCGTGACCAATGTGGTCACCGTCCTGGTCGGTTCCGGTATCGGTCTGCTGCTCGGCCACCGGCTGCCGCAGCGTACCCGCGACACCGTCACCGACGCCCTCGGCCTGGTCACCCTGTTGATCGGCGCCCTGGCCGCGATCGACATCCTGGCCGCGCCGCTCACCGAGGCGGTGGGGGCCAGCGCTCCGGTGCTGATCGTGCTCGGCTCGATGCTCATCGGCGGCATCATCGGCTCGCTGATCGGGATCGAAGCCCGACTGGAGGGATTCGGCGGCTGGCTGCGGGACAAGTTCCGACGCCCGTCGCGCACGGCCGACCTCGCCACCGAGGAGGGCCCGCTGGAGTCACGGTAGCGGTTCATCCAGGGCTTCGTCAGCGCCTCGCTGGTCTTCTGCGTCGGTCCGCTGACCATCCTCGGCGCGCTGTCCGACGGCCTCGGTCGGGGTGCCGACCAACTGATCCTGAAGGCGGTGCTGGACGGATTCGCCGCGATCGCCTTCGCCGCGTCGCTGGGGGTCGGCGTGATGGCCTCGGCGATCGCCGTCGCCGCCATCCAGGGGGTGTTGACCGTGGTCGGGGTCTTCCTCGGCGACTTCCTCCCCGAGGCCCACCTCGCCGCCCTGACCGCCACCGGCGGCCTGCTCCTGGTCGGCGTCGGCCTGCGCCTCCTGGACATCAAGCAGGTGCCGGTCGGCGACCTGCTGCCGGCGCTGGTGATCGCCCCCCTGCTGGTCCAACTGGTCCTGGTGCTGACGTGACCGCGACGCCAGCGGAACCCGAGGGCACCGATGTTCCGGTCTCCAAGCCGGAGCGCACCGACATCCTCCGGACCGCCATCGGCATCGGCCTGTACGCGGCGGCCTTCGGAGCCTCCTTCGGCGCGGTGTCGATCGGCTCCGGACTGACCGTGTGGCAGACGATGGTGCTGAGCCTGGTCCTGTTCAGTGGCGCGTCCCAGTTCGCCTTCGTCGGCGTCGTCGCGGCCGGCTCCCCGTTCGCGGCGATCCCGGCTGCGTTGCTGCTCGGCGTCCGGAACGCCTTCTACGGGGTGACCCTCTCCGAGATCCTGCAGCCGAAGGGTTTCGCGCGGCTGTGGACCGCACACTTCGTGATCGACGAGACCACCGCGATGGCGGTTTCCCGTGAGGGCACGCGGGCCAGCCGGCTCGCGTTCTGGGCCACCGGGCTGATCCTGTGCGGCCTCTGGCAGGTCGGCACGCTCACCGGGGCGCTGGTCGGTTCGGCCATCGATCCGGCCGACTTCGGGCTGGACGCGGCCGCACCCGCGGTCTTCCTGGCCTTGCTGTGGCCCGCGCTGCGCACCCGATCGGCCCGATGGGTCGCGGCCGCGGGTGGCCTGGTCGGACTGGCGCTGGTCCCGATCGCCCCGGCCGGGGTGCCCGTGGTCGCCTCGGCCGTGGTCGCCATCGTCGCCGGCTGGCGCGCACCGCACAGCGGCCGGGGCGCCGTGCCGGCCGAGGGGGGTGCCCCGTGACCGCCCTCTGGATCGCCGTGGTGGTGGCCGCGATCGGCAGCTACCTGACCAAGTTGGCCGGGGTCTCGTTGCCCGAGTCGGTGCTCAACCACCCGCGGGTGCAGCGGATCGCCCGCTACCTGCCGATCGCCATGCTGTCCGCCCTGGTCGTGGTCGAACTGGTCGACGGCGGCGGTCGCTACGTCCTCGACTGGCGGACCCTGGCCGGGGTCGCCGCCGGGGTGGTCGCCCTGCTGCTGAAGCGCGGCGTCCTGGTGGTGTTCGTGGTGGCGGTCGGCGTGACTGCCCTGCTCCGGTTCCTGACCGGCTGAGTGCCTGACCGGCTGAGAACAGACGGAGTTGATCATGGCCAAGAAGAAGTCGACCAGCACCCCGGCCACCATCGCCCTGCGGCGGGCGACGATCGAGCACACCCTGCACCCGTACGAGCACCACGACGGCGCGAACGCGTTCGGCGACGAGGCCGCCGCGGCCCTGGGCGTCGACCCGCACCGGATCTTCAAGACCCTGGTCGCCGAGGCAGCCGGCCGACTGGTGGTCGCGGTGGTGCCGGTGGCCGATCAGTTGGACCTCAAGGCGTTGGCCGCCGCCACCGGGGCCAAGAGGGCCCAATTGGCCGATCCGGCCGCAGCCGAACGCAGTAGCGGGTACGTGCTCGGCGGCATCTCCCCGATCGGACAGCGCACGACACTCACCACGGTGGTGGACTCCACCGCCACCGACTTCGACACCGTCCTCGTCTCCGCCGGCCGGCGTGGCCTGCAGGTCGAACTCGCCCCGGCCGACCTGCTACGCATCACCGGGGCCTTCAGCGCACCGATCGCCCGCCTCAACGACTGAAGCGCCCGCGGCCCGGTCGCCCCGTCACGCGCGGCGGTTGATCCGGCTGCGACGCAACGGCTTCGGCTCCTCGTAGTCAGGGCTGAGCGCAGAGATCAACAACAGCGGGATGCTGGTCGCGAAGACCCACACCACCACCGACACCCAGGTGTGCACTGTGAGCTCGACCGGCACCTCGGCCCCCACCCCTGCTTGCGCGAGCCGCGGATCAAGGGGGCCGGGCCCGAGGTTCCAACCGACATACCAGCAGAGCAGGGCCGAGACGACCGATCCCAGCACCGCCACCACGATCATCGGCCAGCCGGCCGCGGACAACCAGCGCCACGCCACCAGGCCAAGCCCGACGCCGACGACCACCCCGATCAGACAGAACCAGGCGTCCATGCCGAAGTACTCGGTCAGGCCGCGTTCGGTGGTGCTGGCCCGGCCGTCCTCGCCGACGACGTACACCGGCAGGTCGACGAGTCGCCACCAGAGCACACCGCTGAGTACGCCCAGCAGTGCGCTGAGCCCGAGTTGCAGCAGGACCCAACCGGTGAACTTGCGGAACGCCGGTGTCCGGCTCAGGTCGACCTGGCCGGGAACCGGATCACCGTGGCGGGTCGGTGGCGTCAGGGCGGCGTCGTTCGACGAGGTGGCTGCCGGGGACGGCAATCCGTGCGGAGACTCGGTCATCGGCTCACGACGCCAGACAGGAGGGTCCGAGGAGGGCCTTCAGGTCCGCCATCAACGGCGGCGAGGGGGTCACCCGCAGTCCCTCGTCGATCCGCCACAGAGTGGTCCGGCCCTCGGTCTGCAGGCGCAGGCGGACCTCGGTCATCCCCGGGTGGGAACGGAGGACGTGCCGCAACTCCTCCACCACCGGTGGGGTGCACCGGACCGCCGGGAGCGAGATCACCACCGGTCCGGACGGGGCGTCGGTGATGTCGGGCAGGGTCAACTCCTGGCAGCTGATCTCGACCGTGTCGTCCTTGTCCTGGATGCGTCCCTTGACCCGGACCACGGTGTCGGTGGCCAGCACGGTGGAGACCAGGTCGTACACCTTCGGGAAGAGCAGCACGTCGATGGAGGCCTCCAGGTCCTCGACCGTGATCACCGCCCAGATGTCACCCCGCTTGGTGGTCTTGCGGGTGACGTTGGTGATCATCCCGGCGATCGCGGTGCTCCCCTCCCGTGGTCCGCCGTCGGCGATCAGCTCACCGATGCTGATGTCCCGCTCGCCGGTGAGGATGTGCTCCAGCCCCTGCAACGGGTGATCACTGACGTAGAGGCCGAGCATCTCCCGTTCGAAGGCGAGTTTGGTCCGTTTGTCCCAGTCCTCCATGTCGGGCACGGTGGCCGCGGTGGGCGACTCCTCCGGGGCCAGGTCGCCGAAGAGGTCGGACTGCCCGTGGGCCTCGTTCCGCTTCAGGTCCAGTACCCCGTCCACGGCCCCCTCGAAGACCGACATCAGCGCCTTGCGGGTGTGCCCCATCTCCTCGAAGGCGCCGGCCTTGATCAACGACTCGATCACCCGCTTGTTGCAGACCTGGAGCGGCACCTGGTCGAGGAAGGAGTGGAAGTCGCGTGCCTTGCCGTGTTCCTCGCGGGCGGCGACGATCCCCTGCACGACGTTCGCGCCGACGTTGCGGACCGCGGTCAGGCCGAAGCGGATGTCGTCGCCGACCGGGGTGAAGTTCGCCTCGGACTCGTTCACGTCCGGCGGCAGTACCCGGATCCCCATCCGGCGACATTCGGACAGGTAGATGGCCATCTTGTCCTTGTCGTCCTTCACCGAGGTGAGGACGGCCGCCATGTACTCCGCCGGGTAGTGCGCCTTCAGGTAGGCGGTCCAGTACGACACCAGCCCGTACGCGGCACTGTGCGCCTTGTTGAAGGCGTAGTTGGAGAACGGGACCAGGACGTCCCAGAGCGCCTTGATGGACGCGTCGGAGAAGCCGTTGGCCTGCATCCCGTCGCGGAAGGCGGGGAACTCGGCGTCCAGCACCTCCTTCTTCTTCTTGCCCATCGCCCGGCGCAACTGGTCGGCAGAGCCCAGCGTGTAGCCGGCCATCTGCTGGGCGATCCGCATCACCTGCTCCTGGTAGATGATCAAGCCGTACGACTCGGCCAGGATCGGTTCCAGCGCCTCGGCCAGGTCCGGGTGCAGGTAGGACACGGACTGTTGGCCGTTCTTGCGCTTCGCGTAGTTCGTGTGGCTGTCGGCGCCCATCGGGCCCGGCCGGTACAGCGCACCCAGGGCGGAGATGTCGTTGAAGTCGGTGGGACGCATCAACCGGCACAGCTGCCGGTAGCCGCTGGAGTCGAACTGGAACACGCCCAAGGTGTCCCCGCGGGACAACAGTGCGTAGGTGTCCGGGTCGTCGAGGGTCTTGCTCAACGCGTCCAGGTCGATCTCGAAGTCCCGGTTCAGCTTCACGTTGTCCAGCGCGTCGGACAGGATGGTCAGGTTCCGCAGGCCGAGGAAGTCCATCTTGACCAGACCGAGGGCCTCACAACTCGGGTAGTCGAACTGGGTGATGACGGCCCCGTCGGACTCCCGCTTCATGATCGGGATGATGTCCAGCAGCGGATCGCTGGACATGATCACGCCGGCCGCGTGCACACCCCACTGCCGCTTCAGACCCTCCAGCCCCTGGGCGGTCTCGAAGACGAACTTGACCTCGGAGTCGGAGTTGACCAGGGCACGGAACTCGCCGCCCTCGTTGTAACGCTCGTGCTGCTCGTCGAAGAGACCCGTGAGCGGCACGTCCTTGCCCATCACCGCCGGCGGCATCGCCTTGGTGATCCGGTCCCCCATCGAGAACGGGTAACCGAGCACCCGGGAGGCGTCCTTGACGGCCTGCTTGGCCTTGATGTTGCCGTAGGTGACGATCTGGGCGACCCGGTCGTCACCGTACTTCTGCGACACGTACTGGATCACCTCGGAGCGGCGGCGATCATCGAAGTCGACGTCGAAGTCGGGCATCGACATCCGCTCCGGGTTGAGGAAGCGCTCGAAGATCAGTCCGTGCTCGATCGGGTCGATGTCGGTGATCCGCATCGCGTACGCGCAGATCGAGCCGGCACCGGAACCACGGCCGGGACCGACCCGGATCCCGTTGTCCTTGGCCCAGTTGATGAAGTCGGCGACCACCAGGAAGTAGCCCGGGTAGCCCTTGCCCAGGATCACCTCGGTCTCGAACTCAGCCTGCTTGCGAATCACGTCGCTGACCCCCTCGGGGTAGCGGTAGCGCAGACCGGTCTCCACCTCCTTGATGAACCAGGAGGTCTCGTTCTCGCCGGGCGGCACCGGGAAGCGGGGCATGAAGCGCCCCTCCTGCTCGGTGAAGGAGATGTTGCACCGCTCAGCGATGGCCAGGGTGTTGTCACACGCCTCGGGCAGTTCGGAGAAGAGGGCCCGCATCTCCTCCGGGGACTTCAGGTAGTAGCCCTCACCGTCGAGCTTGAACCGGTTCGGGGTGTCCTTGTTGGCACCGGAGGAGACACACAGCAGGGTGTCGTGGGAGTCGGCGTCCTCCCGGTGGGTGTAGTGCAGGTCGTTGGTGGCGACCAGCGGCAGGTGCAGGTCCTTCGCGATCTTCAGCAGGTCGGCACGGACGCGGTTCTCGATCGTCAGGCCGTGGTCCATCAACTCGACGTAGTAGTTGTCGGCACCGAAGAGGTCGCGGAACTCGGCCGCGCTGCGGACCGCCTCGTCGTACTGGCCCAGGCGCAGGTAGGTCTGCACTTCGCCGGAGGGGCAGCCGGTGGTGGCGATCAGGCCTTCGCTGTACTCGTTGAGCAGCTCGCGGTCCATCCGGGGCTTGTAGTAGAACCCTTCCAAGGAGGCCCGCGAGCCCAGCCGGAAGAGGTTGTGCATGCCGGTGTTGTTCTCGGCCAGGATCGTCATGTGCGTGTACGCGCCGCTGCCGGAGACGTCGTCGCGACCGCCGTCACCCCAACGGACCCGCTTCCGCTCGCTGCGGTGGGTCTTCGGCGTCACGTACGCCTCGAGGCCGATGATCGGCTTCACCGCGGTGTTCTTGGCACTCCGGAAGAACTCGTACGCGCCGAACAGGTTGCCGTGGTCGGTGACGGCGATGGCGGGCATCCCCATCTCCTCGGCGCCGGAGAACAGGTCAGGCACCCGCGCCGCGCCGTCGAGCATGGAGTACTCGGAGTGCACATGGAGGTGGACGAAGGAGTCCTTCGCGGCCGATCCACTGCTGACTGACATGTACGCGCGCTACCTCCAAGAACAACCCAGACCGATCGCTGCGAGCGGGGAAGTCAGCGAGGAATCCCAAGACTAGTCGGCCTCGAGGCCCGCCCCGGCTTGCGACTCGCAAGTATCCACCAACCCGCTGACACGACCCGGCCGGGGTCCCGCCAGCCGACGGCGTGCGGACCGCCCGCGGCTGTCACAATGCTGGCGTGAGCGTACCTCCACCGACCGTCCTCGTGATCGAACACACCGACGCCTGCCCGCCCGGGCTGGTGGGCCACTGGCTGACCGAAGCCGGCCTCCGGCTGGACCGGGTGTCGTGCCACCGCGGGGAGGCCCTTCCGGATGACCTCTCCGGCCATCACGCAGTGCTGGTGATGGGGGGCGAGATGGGTGCCACCGACGACGCCGACCACCCGTGGCTGACGTCGACCAAGGCGCTGCTGCGTACGGCCGTCGAGACCGCGATCCCCACCTTCGGCATCTGTCTGGGCCACCAACTGCTCGCGGTCAGCTGCGGCGGGAGCATCGCGAAGGCGTCCGATGGGCAGCAGGTGGGTCTGTGCACGGTGGACCGGACCGACGCCGGCCGCAGCGACACCCTGTTCGCCGACCTTCCGGACGACGCCCGAGCCGTGCACTGGAACGGCGACATCGTCACCACCCCGCCGAACGGAGCCGAGGTGCTCTCGACCACGCCGGCCGGGCTGCAGGCGTTCCGGATCGGTGACCGGGCCTGGGGAGTCCAGTTCCATCCGGAGGTGATGGCGGCCGACGTCGAATCCTGGGCGGCCAACGACGTTGCGGCCGGTCGCCTCGACTCCGCTCGAGTCTCCACTGCGGTGGCGGCCATCGAGGCCGCCGAGCCCGACCTGGTCGCCACCCTCGGCCCCCTGACCCGCCGCTTCGCCGCCCACGTCAATGGGTGAGACCGCGCAAAAATGACCCCAAGTGGCCCCAGATCACCATAGACCGGTCGGCCACGGGCAGCCGTGGCAGATTTCGCGCGGTGGGTCTGTTCTCCCCGGGGCACCCGGCCTTGGGTGGACGTGGACCCGGCCCCGGGGCGGGGCAGGATGAGGCCATGACGACGATTCCGCCGCCGGCGCCACCAGCCCCCGAGGCTCGTCCTCGACGCCCGCGCCGGTCGGGGCCAGTCCGGATCCTCTTCGGGTACCTGGTCGTCGCGGTCGCCGCCGTCGTCGGATCGGTCGGCCTGCTCGTCGGGTTCATCGGCGCGGACCAGTGCACCGCCGAGGGCTTCGAGTGCCTCGGGTGGTTGTTCATCGGTGCCGGAGTGTGGATCGCGATCTCGACGGCCGTGCTGTTCGTGCTCGCACACCTGACCGGGCTCGGCTGGCAGTTCGTGCTCGTGACGCTCGCCCTGTTCGCGGCTGTGGCAGCCATTCCGGGAGAGGAATGGCTGCGTTTCCTCGTCGCCGCGCTGGCGCCGTTGGTGGCGGCCCTGTTGACCTCCCCGCGCACGCCGGCCCGGGCGGTGGATGGCTCACGTGGCCCGGCCCCTTCAGCGGGACGGGGACGACTGTGGGTGTACGGGGTCGTGGGAATCCTCGTGCTGAGCGTACTGCTGGTTCTGTCCGTCCCTTTGAAAACGCTGAGCCTGGTCAACTACCGGGTCGACCGGTACGAACTTGAGGGCGTGCAACCGGTCGGGCTGTCGGATGACCGAGGGTGGACCTACTCGGTGGTGATAGCCAGCGACGCCGACGTGGCGGGCTTGCGTTACCGGATGGACGACGACTTCGGCAACGAGATCCGGGTGGAGATCGAGGATCAGAACGCGAGCAGTTACGCCCCACCGCAGAACTGCTCGCCGGATCCGCACCGGTCGGCGGCCTGCGACGAACTGGCCGAGGGCGTGTGGGCCGATGCCGAGCTGGCGAACCGTCGGGTGATCGCCACTGCCGCCGCGGTGGTCACCGTACAGCGCACCGAAGGCCCGATGACGGACGCCGAGCTCACCCAACTGGCCGGGGAGTTGGAGCCGCAGACACTGCGTTGGCTGGCCACCCGTGATTGCCGAATCTGCCGGTTCTTCTGATCCGGGCAGAAGGTTTCGACACGATCGAACCGCGACAGATCAAGCGGCGGAGTTCGCGGTCTGGCGCTCGTACTCGGCGGCGAGGTCGGGGCGATGATGGCGCAGCCAGTCGCCGATGCGCCCGGTGAACCAGTCCTTCTCCACGTCCTGTGGGGTGATGCCGACCAGCGGTGCGCCGGACTCGTCGTGGCCCCAGGCACCCTCGTTCTGCTGGATGATCGTGGCCGCCAGGTTGGAGCCCTCGACGGGGGTGAGGCTGCCGACGCCGAGGAGGCCGATGCTGCCGCCGAGCTGCTGGGCCGCACGGTTCACGCCGGCCGCCACCGCCGAGCCGGCCTTCGCGCTCGAGCCACCGAAGGAGGTCTCCACCCCGCGGATCGGGACCACCCGACCGACGGACCTCATGTCCGCCCAGGCGACCTGGCGCATGATGGCTCCGTCCTGCATCGCCATCCCCTGCGGGTCGACGCGGAGCCAGCTCTTGCCCAGGGCGGTCATGGTGCGCTTCAGCCAGAGGGCGACGATGCCGCCCATCAGCACCAGGGCCACAAGCAGGGCGAGCAGTCGGGGGGCGGGCAGACCCATTGTGTTCAGTACCGCCGTCAGCAGGACCCACAACAGGAATCCCGCCACCAGCGGGAGGATCAGAGTCGGGGAGAGCAGTCGGGACACGGCGCCGCCCTTGACGTCACCGATCGTGAACGTCTCCGCTGCATCGAAGCCGGCTTGGTGCGGGTGGTCCGTCGACACCGTCTGTACTCCTTGATCGCAGGTCCCCCGTCCATCGACGGGCGGAGTCGACCGTACCAATCTGCGGGGTCGGATCGTGGGCCGGTGACCCGGATGCGGAACGGCCCGGCAGGAAACTTCCTGCCGGGCCGTCTCGGTCGTGCGTCGGGGCGGTCAGCCCTTGTTGCGCAGGGACCGCAGCACGTACTGCATGATGCCGCCGTTGCGGTAGTAGGCAGCCTCGCCCGGGGTGTCGATGCGGACCTTGGCATCGAAGGTGACCGGGTCACCCTCGCCCTTCGCGATCACCTGGACGGTGTCCGGCACGGAGCCGTCGTTCAGTCCGGTGACGCCGGTGACGTCGAAGGTCTCCTCGCCGGTCAGGCCGAGGGACTCCGCGTTCTGCCCGTCGGGGAACTGCAGCGGGAGGACGCCCATGCCGATCAGGTTCGAGCGGTGGATCCGCTCGTACGATGCGGCGATGACGGCCTTCACGCCCAGCAGTGCGGTGCCCTTGGCGGCCCAGTCCCGCGACGACCCGGAGCCGTACTCCGTGCCGGCCAGCACGACCAGCGGGGTGCCCGCGGAGATGTAGTTCACCGAGGCCTCGTAGACGCTGGTCACCGGGCTGTCGGCCTGGTTGAAGTCACGGGTGAACCCGCCCTCGGTGCCCGGCGCCAACTGGTTCCGGAGCCGGATGTTGGCGAAGGTGCCGCGGATCATCACCTCGTGATTGCCCCGGCGCGAACCGTAGGAGTTGAAGTCGCGTCGCTCCACGCCGTGGCTGGAGAGGTACTCCCCGGCCGGGCCGTCGCCCTTGATCGCACCAGCCGGGCTGATGTGGTCGGTGGTGATGGAATCGCCCAGCTTCAACAGCACCCGGGCACCGGAGATGTCGGTGACGGGCTCCGGCTCAGCCGGCATGTCGTCGAAGTACGGGGGCTTGCGGACGTAGGTGGACTCCTCGTCCCACTCGAAGATCTTCCCCTCCGGCGTGGGCAGTGCGCGCCATTGGTCGTCACCGGCGAACACGTCGGCGTAACCGCTGGTGAACATCTCCGACCCGATCGAGGCGGCGACCACCTCGTCGATCTCGGCCTCGGTCGGCCACAGGTCGGCCATGAACACGTCGTTGCCGTCCGTGTCGGTGCCGAGCGGTTCGTTGAACAAGTCGACGTCCATCGAGCCGGCCAGGGCGTACACCACGACCAGCGGCGGGCTGGCCAGGTAGTTCATCTTGATGTCCGGGTTGATCCGGCCTTCGAAGTTCCGGTTGCCCGACAGCACCGAGACGACGGCCAGGTCGGCCTCGTTGACCGCCTCGCTCACCTCGGGGATCAGCGGACCGGAGTTGCCGATGCAGGTGGTGCAGCCGTAGCCGACCAGGTTGAAGCCGAGCTTGTCGAGGTACGGCGTCAGGCCGGCCCGCTCGTAGTAGTCCATCACCACCTTGGAGCCGGGAGCGAGGGTCGTCTTCACCCACGGCTTGCGGGTGAGTCCCTTCTCCACCGCCTTCTTGGCGACCAACGCGGCGCCGATCATCACGCTCGGGTTGGAGGTGTTCGTGCAGGAGGTGATCGCGGCGATGGTGACGGCGCCGTGGTCGAGCTCGAACTCGGTACCGTCGGCGAGCTTGACCGGGATCTTGGCACTCGGCCGTTGCCCTCGAGACGTGTGGTCGTGCTCGTGCGGACGATCGTCGGCGTTGCTGCCGTTGAAGACCGTCGGCGAATCGCTGGCCGGGAAGGACTCCTGGGCGGACTGGTCCAGCCGGCCCTTGTCGATCGAGTAGTCACCGTCGACGTAATCGGCCAGGGCGGAACGGAAGCAGTCCTTGGCCTCCTTCAGCGAGACCCGGTCCTGGGGCCGCTTCGGACCGGCAATGCTCGGCACCACGGTGGTCAGGTCGAGCTCGAGATACTCGGAGTACTTGGCCTCCCGTTCGTCGTCGTGCCACAGGCCCTGCTCCTTGGCGTACTGCTCGACCAGCGCGATCTGGGCCTCGTCGCGGCCGGTGAGGCGCAGGTATTCTGTGGTCTTGTCGTCGATCGGGAAGACGGCGATGGTGGAGCCGTACTCCGGGCTCATGTTGCCGATGGTGGCGCGGTTGGCCAGCGGCACCTCGGACACACCCGGCCCGTAGAACTCGACGAACTTGCCGACCGCCCCGTGCTCGCGCAGCATCTCGGTGATGGTCAGCACCAGGTCGGTGGCGGTGGCGCCCTCGGGGAGCCGGCCGGACAACTTGAAGCCGACCACCCGCGGAATCAGCATCGACACCGGCTGGCCGAGCATCGCGGCCTCGGCCTCGATGCCGCCGACGCCCCAGCCGAGCACGCCCAGGCCGTTGACCATCGTGGTGTGGGAGTCGGTGCCGACGCAGGAGTCGGGGTAGGCGCGCAGGACCGGCGCCTCACCGTTCACGGAGACCTCACGGGTCATGACGGTGCGCGCCAGGTACTCGATGTTGACCTGGTGGACGATGCCGGTGCCCGGGGGGACCACCTTGAAGTCGTCGAAGGCGGTCTGGCCCCAGCGCAGGAACTGGTAGCGCTCGCGGTTGCGGCCGTACTCGATCTCCACGTTGCGGGCGAAGGAGTCCTCGGTGCCGAAGACGTCGGCGATGACGGAGTGGTCGATCACCAACTCAGCCGGGGCGAGCGGGTTGATCTTGGTCGCGTCGCCGCCGAGTTCGGTCATCGCCTCGCGCATGGTGGCCAGGTCGACGACTGCCGGGACGCCGGTGAAGTCCTGCATGATCACCCGGGCCGGGGTGAACTGGATCTCCGTGCTCGGCTCGGCCTCCGCATCCCAAGCGGCCAGGGCGCGAATGTCGTCGGCGGTGATGTTCGCACCGTCCTCGGTCCGCAGCAGGTTCTCCAACAAGATCTTCAGGCTGTACGGGAGGTTCTCAGCGCCCTCGACCGCATCGAGTCGGAAGATCTCGTAGGACTCATCATTGACCTGCAGTGTGGCCTTCGCATCGAAACTGTTGACGCTCATGGAATCACTCCCGGATCGTGGTCTCATCAAACTCTCTCGACGTCAAGATACCACCCCTCTCCGCGGCCGGCATCTGAGGCGAGCCTTACCCCGACGTACCCCGTGGTCAGCCCGTTGAAACCGGAGCAGAGCCGGGGACCAGCAGCGCCACCGCCTCGACGTGGTGAGTCATCGGGAACAGGTCGAAGGCGCGCAGCTCGGCCACCCGATAGCCGGCCCGCCGGGCGACGCCGAGGTCGCGGCCCAGGGCAGCAGGGTCACAGGCGACCAGGGCGATCGCTCGCGGGCCCCGGTCGATCACCGCCTCGACCACCCGACGTCCGGCACCGGTGCGCGGTGGATCGAGTACGACCAGGTCGGTCCGCTTCGGCAGCCGCCCCAGCACCCGGTCGACGCGGCCACTGGTGAACCGGGCCTGGCCGGGCGGCAGGTCGGCGAGATTGGCCCGGGCGAAGTCGATCGCGCGCCGGTCGGCCTCGACACCCCAGACCCGGCATCCCCGGTCGGCGAGCGCTCCGGCGAACAACCCCACACCACAGAACAGGTCGAAGGCGTGCTCCCCCGGCTGCGGGTCGAGACCGGACAGCACGGCCGACACCAGGGCGTCGGCGGCCCCGGGGTGCACCTGCCAGAACCCGTCCGCGGCCACCTGCCAGGACCGGTTCGCGGCCTGCTCGACCAACACCTCCGTGCCCATGATCAACTCTCCGTCGGCGTACCAGTTCGGCTCCGCGGCGGCCGCGCCGAGGAGTTCCGTCCCAGCCGGGTGGCCCTCCCCCGCCGGCAGCCGGGCCGACAGCCGGTCCCAGCCGGCGGTGTCCAGCGCCACCTGCGGATCGGCGATCAGGCACCCCTGCTCCGGCAGGGCGATCACCGTGTGGGAGCGATGTCCGTGCAGGCCCGGGACCGGCCGGCCCGTCTCGCCGGCCCGGGTGCGGTACCGCATCCGCCGTCGCCAACCCCGACCTTCGTGCACGCCCGCAGCGGGCACCTCCTCCACCTCGACGGGCCAGTCCAGGCCGGCGAGGCGGCTGACCTGCTCGGCCACCACGGCCGCCTTGAGCGTGCGTTGGGCGACCGGGGTGGCGTGCTGGAAGTCGCATCCGCCGCACCCGCCGGGCCCGGCGATCGGGCAGGGCGGGACGGTCCGGTCCGGTGCGGCCCGGTGCACCCGGACGGCGTCGCCCCGCCAGAACCGGTCGTGGGTGGTGTCGGTGATCCGGACCGAGACGGACTCGCCGGGCAGGGCATGACGAACGAAGATCACCCGGCCGTCGAGCCGGGCCACGCAATGGCCGCCGTGCGCGACCGGACCGACCTCGACCGGTCCGACGACGGTCCCGGCCGTGGGCGGGTACGTGCTGGAATCGGTCATCGGAGCAACCTACTTCCCAGCAGTCGCCGCTGCCCACCAGCCACTACTTCCCACCCCGCGGCGCCGGGCGCGCTGGCGTCGACTCACACCGGGTCCGCGAATGCGGTAGCGTCGATTTCGCGACCCGCCGCGGTCGTGACGATTTCATGGAGTCAACGGGAGTTCAGCAGTGCACATCGTGATCATGGGTTGCGGTCGTGTCGGGTCCAGATTGGCCCTGAGCCTGCAGAAGCGCGGGCACTCGGTGGCCGTCGTGGACGTCAACGCCGACGCTTTCCGCCGGCTCGGGGCCGAGTTCGAGGGCCGGGTCGTCAAAGGGGTCGGATTCGATCGCGAGGTACTGGCCGAGGCCGGAATCGAGGACTGTGACGGGTTCGCCGCGGTCTCCAGCGGGGACAACTCCAACATCCTCGCCGCCCGGGTGGTCCGGGAGACGTTCGACGTACAGAACGTCGTGGCCCGGATCTACGACCCCGGCCGCGCCGAGGTGTACGAACGGCTCGGCATCCCCACCGTGGCGACGGTGCGCTGGACCGCCGATCAGGTGATCCGGCGCCTGCTCCCGGCCGGCTCCGAACCGCTGTGGCGAGACCCCTCCGGTTCGGTACGTCTGGTCGAGGTGCACACCGACCGGGCGTGGGTCGGAACCTCGATCGGCAGGATCGAGGAACGTGCGCGCACCCGGATTCCCTTCCTGCTCCGGCTCGGCCAGGGGGTGGTGCCCCAGCACAAGACCCTCTTCCAGGACGGCGACCTGATCTACGCCGCGGTGGAGGACGAGAGACTGGCCGAGGTCGAGTCGGTCCTCGGCGCTCCCCCGCGGCGCGCATGAGCAGGCAGGTCAGGCAATGCAGGCAGCGATGACTGGGCCCATCCGGTCCGGGGAGGCGACACGATGAGGGTGGCGATCGCGGGCGCAGGGAATGTCGGACGTTCCATCGCCCAGGAACTGCTGGAGAACGGTCACCAGGTGCTGTTGATCGATCGTGATCCGGCCTCGATCAAGTCCGAGTCACTGCCGGAGGCGGACTGGTTACTGGCCGACGCCTGTGAGTTGTCCTCCCTGGAGGAGGCCGGGTTGGACTCCTGTGACGTGGCCATCGCGGCCACCGGCGACGACAAGGTCAACCTGGTGCATTCGCTGCTGGCCAAGACCGAGTTCGGCGTTCCCCGCACGGTCGGCCGGGTGAACCATCCCAAGAACGAGTGGCTGTTCAATGACGTGTGGGGGGTCGACGTGGCCGTGTCCACGCCGCGGCTGATGTCTGCCCTGGTCGAGGAGGCGGTGAGCGTCGGTGACCTGGTCCGCCTGTTCACCTTCCAACAGAACGCCACCAACCTGGTCGAGATGACGCTGCCGCCCGAGAGCCCGTGCAACGGGCGCCGGATCGGCGACATCACCTGGCCGGGGGACGTGGTCCTGGTCGCTGTGGTCCGCGGGGGTCACGCCTCCGCGCCGGATCGCGACGGCGCCCTGGAGGCCGGCGACGAGTTGTTGTTCGTCACCGCCCAGGACTACGAACGCGAACTGGCCGACCTGCTGTCCCCCCGGGGACACAATCCGGACATCGTCACCTCACCCACCGACCGACCCGGCATCCTTCCCGGGGACGGTTCGCTCGGTCAGATCCGCTGATCCGTCGGACGGGGGCCCGTTGCGCGACTCGGTGAGCGGGGTCCGTCCGCGCGACAGCAGGACCCCGATCACTGCCAGGGCGAGCAGCAGCAGGGGCCACCCGAGGACCACCTTGGCGATCGCCAGGGCGGCCACGTGTGCCGCCAGGAGCAGCGGCAGCTGGACCACCACCCGGATCAGGTAGACCACGGTCAGGACCGCTGTGAGCTTGCGGAACAGCCGGACCAGGTCGCCGTCGGAGGTCCACCCGGACGGGTCCCCGACCGCGGCCCCGTACAGGTATCCGACCACGGGCCGGCGGAGCACGATGGTGAGAACGAAGACGAGGGCCAGGACACCGTTGTAGACGATCCCGGGCAGGAACGCGTCCTCGGCACGCCCGGTCCGGGCCGCGACCACGACCGCGATCCCGGTCGGGACGACCGCCTGCAGGACGTAACGCAAGGACTGCTTCTGCACCAGTCGCAGGACGGCGAGGACCATCGCGACCACGGCGGCCGCGATGATGGCGGGGGCCAGGTCACCGGTGATCAGCCACGCCACCGTGAAGGCGATGAAGGGGGCGGCGGCCTCCAGCATCCCCCGGATCCCGCCGAGCGCCTCGGACAATTCATGGCGCACGACGTCCTCGACGGAGCGGAACCGGCGGGGTGCGGACGATCCGGACGGGGGTGACGCGGTGATGTGGTGCTCCTGCGGGTCGAGTGGTCGCGGCGAGTGCCGGGGCCGGGTCAGGACGGGTCGGGCAGCAACTCATAGCCCGGGTTGTAGATCACCCGGCGGTCCGCACGGCAGCTGATCCGGCCGACGATGCGGACGGTGCGGCCAGGCTCGATCCCGGGGATCTCCTGACGCCCCAGCCAGATCAGGGTGACCGTACCGGATCCGTCCGTCAACTGGGCCTCCAGAGCGGGGGCGTCCCCACACGGGTTGATCGTCACGTCGGAGAGCGCACCGCTCAGGATGACCTTGTCCCGGTCCTCGCAGGACTTGATCGAGACGGCCCCCGTCTCGGCCACCTCACGCTGCAGCGCGGCGGCCTCCAGCTCGGCATTCGACGACGTCAACCGTCGCCAAACGCGGCCGAACACGCCACCCGGGGTGCCGCGCTCGTAACGATCGTTCATGGCCGCCTGTCCTCCTGTCCGTTCCGTCAGCCGGCTGGGCTCGGGACCGGCCGGGCGTTCTCCGGCATCGTCAGCGGGAGCAGGTCGCCGGGCGCCTTCGGGTCGTCCCCGCGGCGTACGACGATGTGCCGGAAGGTCTCCAACAGCTCGGCCACCGGTGACTCCAGCCCATCGGCCACCGCAGCTTGGCCGTACACGATCCCGCGCAGCATCCAGCGGGGTCCTTGGGCGACCCACATCCGGGAGGGCTGATAGCCCTTCTTCCCGTCCGGCGTCTTGACCGGCAGCAGCCGGCGGAGCTCGGTCCCGAACGGGCCCTCCACAACGGCCACCGAGCCGCCGGAGTCGGAGGTCGACTTCATCATGTCGGCACGCACCTCGGACCACAGGCCGCCACTGCGAGGAGCGGCGAATGCGGCCACCTCGAGGGCCGAATCGCCCTTCATCATCATCGCCGAGACGACGTTCTTGGTCTCCTCGGACACCTGCAACCGCAACTCGAGGCCCTCGAATCCGGTGAGTACCAGGCTGCCCAGGTCGATCCGGGGGGAACCCGGTTCGGGGTCGACGTCCAGGTCGACCTCCTCGATGTCGAAGGGGCCTTCGGTGCGCCACTCCCGGTCGTCCAGTTCGTCCCAGTCGACGTCCGCCTCGGCCGACTCCCCGTTCGACTCCCCGGCCGACTCCCCGTTCGACTCCTCCGGCGCATCCGCGGTCGACTCGTCGGCCGATGCTCCTGCATCGCCCTCGGCGGTCTCGGTCGTCTCCGTGGACTCCAGTGCCTCGGCCTGCTCCGCGGTCACGTCCTCGCCCTGCTTCTTCCTGCGGAAGATCATCCCAACTCCTGTCGGTCCTGCGTCTGCTCGTCTGTGTTCCAGCCACTCACCCCACCGGTCGAGCCGTACCCGCCGGCACCCCGGGCGGACTCCGGCAGCGCATCGGTCGACACGAACTCGGCCCGGCACACCT
>JBQDIN010000057.1:0-28459 GCA_052094425.1 Propionibacteriaceae bacterium | reverse complement strand
TCGAGGAGGCCGCCGGCGTCCTGAAGCACCGCAAGCGCAAGGAGAAGGCGGTCCGCAAGCTGGACGCCACCGAGGGCAACCTGAACCGGCTGCAGGACCTGATCTCCGAGATCCGCCGCCAGCTGAAGCCGCTCGGCCGACAGGCCGAGGTGGCTCGCAAGGCCGCGGTGATCCAGGCCGACGTCCGCGACGCGCGGGCCCGGTTGCTCGCCGACGACCTGGTCCAGGCCACGCTCGCCCTCGAGTCCGACCTGGCCGACGAGAAGGCGCTCAAGGAGCGCCGGGAGCGGGTCGAGCGGTCGTTGGCCCAGGCCCGCGACGCCGAGGCCGAGGCGGAGGAGACCGTACGGCTCGGGGTGCCGCGACTGACCGCAGCCCAGGAGAACTGGTACGCCCTCGCCGGGCTGAAGGAGCGGGTCGCGACGACCGTGTCGATCGCCTCCGAGCGGATGCGCAACGCCGCCGACAGCCAGGGCGAGGAACGCCGAGGTCGCGACCCGGAGGAGCTCGACCGGGAGGCCGAGCAGGCCAGCGCCGAGGAGACCCAACTCGCCGCCGAGGTGCAGGCCAAGGACGACGGGCTGCAGCACGCCAGCGAGGACCGCTCGGCCGCCGAGGCCGGGCACCAGGCCGAGGAGAAGCGGCTGGCCGGACTGGTCCGGGCGGCGGCCGACCGCCGGGAGGGATTGGCCCGGCTGACCGGCCAGGTGAACTCCCTGCGCAGTCGTTCCGAGGCCGCCGGCGAGGAGATCGGTCGACTCACGGCATCCCAGCAACAGGCCGCCGATCGGGCCGCCGAGGCGCAGCGCGCCTTCACCGCCCTGGAGACCAGGGTGGCCGGGCTGGACGCCGGCGAGATCGATTTGGACTCCGAGCACGAGGAGGCAGGTGCGGAGCTGGAGGCCGTCGAGGCCGAGGTGGCCTCGTTGCGTGCGGCCGAGGCGGAGGCCAGCCAGCGCCGCGCCGCGCTCGCGGCCCGGCTCGAGGGCCTGCAGGTCGGGTTGGAGCGCAAGGACGCGAACGCCGCCCTGCTGGCCGCGACCGACCGGGTCGGCGGGTTGCTCGGCTCGGTGGCCGCGTTGGTCACCGTCCAGACCGGGTACGAGACGGCTGTCGCCGCCGCGTTCGGTTCCGCCGCCGACGCGGTCGCCGTCAGCGGGATGGATGCCGCCGTCGGCGCCTTCGACCACCTCAAGACCGAGGACCTGGGTCGCGCCGGACTGCTGCTCGGGGGCGCGACCGTCACCGAGGATGCGGGTAGCTGGCCGGACCTGCCCGGCACTGCCCGCTATGCCCGTGAGGTGGTCAGCTGCGAGGACGACCTGCGGGCCTCGGTGGATCGGGTGCTGCGCAAGGTGGCCGTGGTGGACGACCTGGCCGCCGGGCGTGCACTGGTCGCCGAACTGGCCGACGTCACGGCCGTCACCCCGGACGGCGACGTGCTGAGCGCCCACTTCGCCACCGGCGGTTCCTCCTCCCAGCCGAGCCTGATCGAGGTCCAGGCCGCGGTCGACGAGGCCAAGGAGAAGTTGGTCGAGGCCAACCACGAGTTGGAGCGGGTTCGGTTCGCCCAGACCGAGGTCGGCGAGCGGCACACCCGGGCCACCGAGCGCGTCGACGTGGCCCTGGCCCAACTGCACGAATCGGATGCCCAGCTGGCGGCCGTGGCCGAGGAGCTCGGACACCTCAGTTCGAGCGCCCGCTCGGCGGCCGGCGAGGCCGAACGACTCCGGACTGCGATCACCGAGGTCGAGGACGCCCGGGACCGGGACATCGCCGGCCTGGCCGAACTGGAGCAGCGTCTCGAATTGGCCTCGGCATCGGAGGACGCCGAGGAGCCGGACCCGGCCGAGCGGGACCGGCTCGCCGACGTGGCCCGGCAGGCCCGCGCAGCCGAAATGGATGCCCGGCTCGCCCTCCGTACGGTCGAGGAACGGGCCCGCGCCCTGGCCGGCCGGGCCGACGCACTGCGGCGGGCCGCGATGAACGAGCGCCAGGCCCGGGCGAAGGCCGAGGCCCGGCGGGAGCGGATGCGTCGGGAGGCGGAGGCCGCCACCGCCGTACGCGCCGGCGCGACCTGGCTGTTGGGCCGGATCGAGCACACCCTCGCCCTGGCCGCCACCGAGCGCAGCGAGGCCGAACGGACCCGGACCGAGGCCGAGGGGACTCTCGGCGCCGCCCGCAAGGCGGCCCGCGACCTCGCGGCCGAGTTGCAGGGCCTGGTCGACACCGTGCACCGCGACGAGCTGGCCCGGACCCAGCAGCGGATGCGGGTGGAGACCCTGGCCGAGAAGGGGATGGACGAGCTGGGGCTGGAGGCCGAGGCGCTGATGCGCGACTACGGCCCGGAGCAACTGGTCCCGGTGCTGACCAACGAGGACGGTTCTGCCCTCACCGACGACGACGCGGAGCCCGATCCGGTCCCGTTCGTCCGGGAGGAACAGGCCAAGCGGCTCCGCAAGGCGGAGCGTCAACTGAACGTCCTCGGCAAGGTGAATCCGCTCGCGCTCGAGGAATTCGACGCGATGGAGGAACGACACGCCTTCCTGTCCGAGCAGTTGGACGACCTGCGCAAGACCCGGGCCGACCTGATGGAGATCATCGAGGAGGTCGACGAGCGGGTGCAGCAGGTGTTCGCCCAGGCGTACGCCGACGTGGAGGCCGCCTTCGAGCGTGTCTTCGCCCGGCTGTTCCCCGGCGGTGAGGGTCGACTGGTGCTGACCGAACCGGGGCAGTGGCTGACCACCGGCGTCGACGTCGAGGCCCGCCCGCCCGGCAAGAAGGTGAAGCGGCTGTCGCTGCTCTCCGGTGGGGAGCGGTCGCTGATCGCCGTCGCCTTCCTGGTGTCGCTGTTCATCGCCCGGCCGAGCCCCTTCTACATCCTCGACGAGGTGGAGGCGGCCCTGGACGACACCAACCTCGGCCGGCTGCTGGACATCTACGAGGAGCTCCGGGAGAACTCGCAGCTGCTGGTGATCACCCACCAGAAGCGCACCATGGAGGTCGCCGACGCCCTGTACGGCGTGACGATGCGCGGCGACGGCGTCTCCGCAGTGATCAGCCAGCGCCTCCGCGAGTCCGAAGACGTCGCCTGACCGTGCGTTGCAGGATTGTGACCCACGACACGCGGGCCGTACGGGTCCTTTCTGGGGGTCTTCTCAGGTTGGTTTGTCACACTTCAGGTGTGCGGGGGTCAAGCGTGGCGCCCGTCCTTCCCCGGAGCAAGACCCAGTTCATTGAAAGGCACCGCCCATGGTTGCAGTCGTTGTGGCTATGTTGATCATCCTCGCTGTCGCCGGCGCTGTTGCCGGCATCGTCGTGATCGGGATCGAGGGACGCGGCAAGAACCGCGTACCGAAGATCGCGCACCGGTTGGCGACGACGGCCCAGCACTTCAACGGTGACGGAGACGTCCCCAAGGTGCTGACCAAGGTGCTCAACTGACCTCCGTTCCTCCTCTCCTGCTCCGCCCTTGGCGGGTCACCGACGCCGGTGACCTGTTACGGGCGGTGCATTCTGCCGACGACCTGGCCGTCCAGGTCGGCGGCCCCCTCGGTTCCGAGTCCGATGCCAGCCGCTGGTTGGAGTTCGCTGCGGCGGGTTGGTCCGAGACCCGGCCGAGCTACCGCTTCTTCGCGATCGTCAGCGACGGGGTCGCCGTCGGCAACGTCGGCATCGGGTCGATCGACTGGATCCACCGCAACGGGTGGTTCTCCTACTGGCTGGCCGGTACCGTCGAGGGGGCCTCGCTGCGTGGCCAGGGGATCACCACCCGCTCCTGTACGGCGGTCGCCAACTGGGCGCTGTCCGACTTCGGCCTGTTCCGACTCGAGCTCGGTCACCGCACCAACAACCCCGCATCCTGCGTCGTTGCAGCCAAGGCCGGCTTCGGCGTCGAGGGGCTGGAACGGCAGAAACTGCAGTACGGCGACGAACGCTTCGATGTGGAGACCCACGCCCGGCTGGCCACCGACCCGGTCCCGCCTGCGGACGGCGTCGCCTTCGCCACGTCCTGACCCCATGCGGTTGACCTTCCACCTGCTTGAACACGCAGAATCTTCTGTGTGACGAACGAACCCCTGCTCACCATCAGCGCCTTCGGCCAGCTGGTCGGCCTCAGCTCCAGCGCCCTGCGCTTCTACGACGAGTGCGCCCTGCTCGAGCCGGCGGCAGTGGACGGGCGGACCGGCTACCGCTTCTACAGCGAGGCCCAACAGCGGGAAGCCCTGCTGGTACGGCGGATGCGCGACATCGAGATGCCCCTCCCGCAGGTCCGCGCCGTACTCGCGGCCCCGGCGGCCGAGGGTGCCGCGACGCTCCGGGCACATCTGGCCGAGACCGAGCAGCGGGCCGATCGCGCCCGGGGCGTGGTGGAGGAACTCGTCCGCGCCCTGCAGGACCGCGACGCCGCCACCCCGGATGAGGCGGCGGTCGCCACGGTCGACGGGCTGGAGTTCGCCGGCGCGCTCCGGCAGGTGGCCCCCGCGGCCGCCACCGAGGGCGAGATCCCCGGCGTGCAAGGGGTATTGGTCGAGATCGTCGACGACGAACTCGTCGTGGTCGCCACCGACCGCTACTGGCTCGCCATGCGTACAGTCGGTGCGCTGGAGGGCACTACCGGTGCCCGCCGCGCCCTGGTGGACACCGGGGACCTGACCGAACTGACCCTGTGGCTGCGCCGACAACCGCGGGTCCGGGTGCAGATCGAGGCGGACACCCTCACCTGCCGGTCCGGGGACGAGGTGCACACCCTGGCCACCCGGTCGGACGCCTTCCCGAGCTATCGCAGCGTCCTGCAGTGGCAGGAACCGTGGCAGGCCCGGGTGGTGGTCGACCGGACCCGGCTGCTCGACTTCGTGCTCGCCGCCGAGGCGGACGCCACCCTCCGCCTGGTCGCCGGCCCGGACCGGCTGGACGCCTACCGGGGCGAGTCGCCGCTGCCACTGCGGCTGCCGGCGGTGCTGATCGGGGAGCCGATGACCGTCGCCTTCTCCCCCCACCTGCTGGCGGCCGCCCTGGACGCTGCGGTCGGCCCGGATGTCCTGCTCGAACTGTCCGCACCGGAGCGTCCCTGCGTGATCCGCTCGGCCGACCAGGGCACGTACACCTCGGTGGTGATGCCCCGCCGGCCCTCCGACGACGGGTGAGCGCCCAACTCGCCCCGACGGCGGCCGGGGGCCGGATGCCGACCGGCTTCCATGTCTGGGTGCTGACCGGCAACCTCGCCGTGCTGAGCCATGCGGTGCTCTGGTTCGCGATCGGGTGGACCGCGGCGGTGCACGGTCCGGCGACGAGCGCGCTGATCACGACGCTGGTCGTGCTGCCCCGGGCGGTGCTGCCGCTGCTCGGGGGTGAGTTGGGGGATCGGTTCGGGCCGCGCCGGGTGGTGATCTGCTGCTGCGCCGCACTCTGCCTGGTGATGGTCGGGGTGCTGGCCTGGTCCGACTCCGACACCGAACGGGTCCGGGTGCTGGTCGTCCTCGCGCTCGCCTCCGGCACGATCAGTTCCTTCCAGCTGCCCGCGTCGGGTGCGCTGTCGAGGCTGTTCGTCGACGAGACGCTCCTGACCCGCGCCATCGCCGAGAACTCATCGGCCCAACAGGTGGCGAGGATCGTCGGTCCGGCGTTGGGCGGACTCCTGTTGGTGGTGGTGGCGTTGGGCGACCTGCTGGTGATCGAGGCCGGGGTCGCGCTGCTGGTGATCATGGTCCTGGCGCTGCTGCGGCCGCAGGGGGAGACGGTGCGGCACCCAGGTCCGCGCAACCCGTTCCGGGGGGTGGCCGAGGGGCTTCGCCACGTCGTCCGGATCCCGGGGATGGTGGCCCTGCTGGTGGCGGTCGCCCTGGTCGCGGCCGCCATCCTGCCGTTGCTGCCGCTCGGGTTCCCACTGGCCGCGCGGGAACGCGGCTGGACTCCCGCCCAGACCGGCGTGGTGGAGGCGGCCTGGGTCGTCGGCACCCTGACCGTGACCCTGTTGGTGGCGAAGTTCGGTTCCCTGCGCCGGGTGGGAGTCGCGCTGGTGATCGGGCCGGTGGTGGCCGCCGCCGGCATCGCCGTACTGGCCCTCACCCAGCAGGTGCACTGGGCCGTGGCCGGGTCGGTGGTGATGGGGTGGGGGACCGCCCTCTTCACCTGCACGATCATCCCGCTGTTCGTGGCCAGGTCCCCGGTCGAGATGCTGACCCGGTTCCAGTCCGTGCTGCTGCTCGTCCAAACCTGGCCGCTGCTGGTGACGAACGGTGTCTTCGGTGCCCTCACCCACCGCGGCGGCGTGTCCATCGCCTTTGCTGCGGCGGGTCTGCTGGCCCTGGCCGCGGCCGCAGTCTGCTTGCTCTCCCACACCCTGCGTACGGCCAGGGTGGCCGGACGGCAGTGACGCCGAGACCGTCCCGACCGGGTGCCGACTCGACGGAGTGGGGGATACTGCTGCCATGCGGGTGGACGGGCAGCGGGATCGGTGGCCGCGCACTGCGGCGGGGGTGCCGTACCCACCGGCGCCCTGGTACCTCGGCGGTGAATTCCACCTGTCTGCCTTCCGGCTGCCGTGGACCCGGTTGCCCGACGACCTCTCCGGCGTCGTGCCGACTGACCACACCGTGGTACGGATCGGTGGGAGGGTGACCGTCGGCGTCGCCTTCGTGCACTACACCGACGGCGGCGCACTCGCCTACGAGGAGTTGCTGGTCGCCCTGCTCGTCCGGAAGGGCGCCCGGATCCGGTACTCGATCCCGCAGATCTGGGTGTCGAGCGAGGAGTCGATGCACGGCGGACGAGAACTGTGGGGGATCCCCAAACAACTGGGGACCTTCGGCCGCGGGACGGCGGGCCGGTCCACCCGTACCACGATGACCGTGGACTCGGCGGTCGTCGCCTCGCTCGACGCGAGCCCACGCGGGCCGATGCTGCCCGGGACCAGGAAACTGTGGCTGCCCACGGCCCAGGTGCTGGAGGGGCGACGCACGGTGGCCAGGAGTCAGCCAGGACCCGACCGTGGCGGACATGATCATCGACGTGAACTACCGGGCCGTGAATGCGACCCGGCTCATGCTGCCGCGGTTCATCGCCCGGGGCACGGGGACGATCGTCAACATCGCCAGCGCGGCGGCCAGCAGCCGTTGGCCGGGCTCGCCGTGTACTCCGGGACGAAGGCAGCCGTGGTCGGCTTCTCCACGGCGCTGCGGCGTGAGTTGCGCGGTACCGACGTACACGTGGCGTCGGTGCTGCCCTACCTGGCCGTGACCGCGCTGGGTGCAGGGATCCCCGCCCAACGGGGTTTCACGGTGGTCACCCCGGAGCAGGTCGCCGAGCAGGTGGTCCGGGCGATCCGACGAGGTACGGCCGTCGTGTACGTGCCGCGGGGTCTCGGGCCGAGCATTGCCCTGCTCAACGCGTTGCCTCTCCGAGTGCAGGACTGGGTCGATGACCTGATCGGCACCGACCGGATCGGCCTAGGTGGCGACCCCGCGACCCGCGCCGCCTACGACGACTCCGTGTTCGGGGAGAAGCCGCAGACCCTCTGACTCCGCAGTATTCGGAAAGTGGTCCATGACCACTTCTCGGGGTGGGTGTCGGGTCGGTGGCCGCCCGCACGGACACCGCCTTGCCCACGAACCACTTCCATCGGCAAGCACTAGGATGAGCGGGTGGATCCCATCACTCTCTTGATCATCGGCGGCATCGTCCTCGTCCTCCTCGTCGGCGGCGGTGTCGGCATCGGCATCGCCCGTCGTCGTTCGCTGGGGGCGGCCGAGCCCCGCAAGGAGTTGGACCGCGGGCAGCCCGCGCCGTCCGCGCCGGCCGCCGAGGGCGGTGACTCCGGTGGAGTGGCCGTCGACGAGCGGGAGGCCGCACCGAGTACAGGTGGACCCGAGGCCGAGGTCCTCGAGCCGGAGACTCCGGCGATCGACGTGCCCGAGCGGCCGGAGACCCGGCTGGCCCGACTGCGTCGCCGCCTCGCCGGCTCCAACAACGCGCTCAGCCGCGGCCTGTTGGCCCTGCTGTCCTCGGACCAGATCGACGAGGAGACCTGGGAGGACTTCGAGGACACCCTGCTCACCTCCGACCTGGGCGTCGGGCCGACCACCGAGCTCGTCGAGGCGCTGCGGACCAGGTTCCGGGTCGACGGGGTCAGCAACTCCGAGGAGGCCCGCCGGGTGCTGCGGGAGGAGTTGGTCAAGCTGGTCGACCCGACCCTGGACCGCACCGTGAACACCACCCGTACCGCGACCCCGGCCGTGGTGATGGTGGTCGGCGTCAACGGGACCGGCAAGACCACCACCGTCGGCAAACTGGCCCGGGTGCTGGTGGCCGAGGACAAGGACGTATTGCTGGGCGCCGCGGACACCTTCCGCGCCGCCGCGGCGGACCAGCTCGAGACCTGGGGCGGCCGGGTCGGTGTGCCGACCGTACGGGGTGCCGAGGCGGCCGATCCGGCCAGCGTCGCCTTCGAGGCCGTGAACGCCGGCGTCGAGGGCGAGGTCGACGTGGTACTGATCGACACCGCCGGCCGACTGCACACCAAGACCGGCTTGATGGACGAGCTCGGCAAGGTGAAGCGGGTGATCGAGAAGAAGGCGCCGGTCTCGGAGGTGCTGCTCGTTCTGGACGCCACCACCGGACAGAACGGCCTGATGCAGGCCCGGATCTTCTCCGAGGTGGTCGACGTCACCGGGATCGTGCTCACCAAATTGGACGGTACCGCCAAGGGCGGCATCGTGGTGCAGGTGCAACGCGAGCTCGGCGTTCCGGTCAAACTGGTCGGACTGGGGGAGGGCGTGGACGACTTGGCGCCGTTCGAGGCCGAGCAGTTCGTGGACGCCCTGCTGGAGGGCTGAAGCGGCGCCTCCCGCCGACGTGCCGGGAGCGGAAACCTGATCAAGGTCGACTGTTGATCTGTGCCATGCTGTGCCCATGATTCCGCGCCGATCACGTCGTCCACAGCTCGTACGCCTCATCGCCGCGTGTGCCATCACGTTGCTGACCATGGGGGTCGCACTACCCGGTACGGCTGCCGCCGAGCGGCAGCAGACCACCAGCATTCGGGCGCTGTCGTACAACATGCACGCCGGCGTCGGGCTGGACGGGAAACCCAGCCTTCCCCTGATCGCGAAGGAGATCAAGGATTCCGGCGCGGACGTGGTGGGCCTGCAGGAGGTCGACAAGCACTGGGGTGAGCGCAGCGACTGGCACGACCAGGCCACGCTGTTGGCCGACCGGCTGGGGATGCATCTGGCGTTCGGGGCCAACCTGGACCTGGATCCGAAGCCCGGACACACCGAGCGCCGGCAGTTCGGCACCGCGGTGCTGAGCCGCTATCCGATCGTGTCGGCCGAGAACCACCTGTTGACCAACATCGAGTACCCGGAGAAGCCGACCGAGCAGCGCGGCCTGCTGCACGCCCTGATCGATGCCCCGGGACAGCAGGTCAACTTCTACAACACGCACCTGGACCACCAGCGGGCCGAACAGCGGATCTCCCAGGTCGAGGAGATCCTCGAGATCGTCGACAGCAACCCCGGCCCCGGCATCCTCGTCGGTGACCTCAATGCCACCCCGGAGACCGAGGAGGTGCGGATGCTCACCGAGGGCCCGTTCGTCGATGCCTTCGCCGGCAGCGAGGGCGACTTCACCTTTCCGGCCGAGGACCCGATCAAGCGCATCGACTTCCTGCTGGCGGCCGAAGCGGTGTCGATCAGCGACGCCGAAGTGATGTCCAGTGAGGCCTCGGACCATCTCCCGCTGATCGCCACCGTGACCTTGAGCTGAGATCGGCCGATGAGTCCGGTGTCGTCGTCCGGTCCCAGTCATTGACACAACGGACACGGAGGACACCATGGGCAAGACGACCGCGGCGATCAGTACGTCGGTGGACGGCTACATCACCGGCCCCGATGACGGCCCCGGACGGGGCCTCGGCATCGGTGGGGAGCGGCTGCACTACTGGGTGTTCGGCGGACCGTGGAGGTACGAGAGCGAGCGCAGCTTCGACGAGATCTCCGGCGCCGACAAGGAGTTCTTCGACCAACTCACCACGAACATCGGTGGCGGCATCTGCGGCCGCGGGATGTACGAGGGGGCCGGCCGCTGGGGCGGCACGAACCCCTTCGGCGGCACCCTCGTCGTCCTGACCCACCGCACCGAGGAGCCCCCTGCGCCCGATTCGGGGTTCGTCTTCGTGGACGGTCTGGACGCGGCCCTGGCCCGGGCCCGCGAGGACGCCGGCGAGGCGAACATCTCGATCGGTGGCGGCGCCGACGTGATCCGGCAGGCACTGGCGGCCGGGGAGGTCGATGAACTCGCCATCTCGGTCGCACCGGTCATCCTGGGCGGCGGCAAGCGCCTCTTCGACGGGTTCACCCACGACCTCGACCTCGAGGTCCAGCAGGTGTTCACCTCGCCCTGGGCGACCCACACCCGGTACGCCGTCCGCCGGTAGGGGCCCTGACGAGCTTTCCCGTCCTGTCCATCGCCCGACCTGCCCGGCTTCTCATCCCACTGCCGGCACCCCGGTGGTTGACGCCCAGCTTCCGGAGCGCGCCGGGTAGGCTGGCGCAGTTCTCGCCGTACGGGGCAGAGCGGGCATACTGAACCACGTACTTGCTCGACCAGGACAAGAGGGATTTCGCGTGTTCGACACACTGCAGGACCGGCTGGCAGCCACGTTCAAGGGGCTCCGCGGCAAGGGACGGCTGACCGACGCCGACATCGATGCGACCTGCCGTGAGATCCGGATCGCGCTGCTCGAGGCCGACGTCAACCTCAGCGTCGTCAAGGGCTTCGTGGCCGCCATCAAGGAGCGGGCCCGTGGGGCCGAACTGCACGGCGCCCTCAACCCGGGCCAGCAGGTCATCAAGATCGTCAACGAGGAACTGATCGAGATCCTCGGCGGCGAGACCCGCACGATCCGCTACGCCAAGCGCCCGCCGACGGTGATCATGCTCGCCGGCCTGCAGGGTGCCGGCAAGACGACGTTGGCCGGCAAGTTGGCGAAGTGGCTCAAGGACGAGGGCCACTCGCCGCTGCTCGTGGCCGCCGACCTGCAGCGCCCGAACGCAGTGAACCAGCTCCAGGTGGTCGGCGACCGGGCCGGCATCCACGTCTTCGCTCCCGAACCCGGCAACGGGGTCGGCGACCCGGTCGCGGTGGCCAAGGAGTCCATCACGCACGCCGAGCAGAAGCTGTACGACGTGGTCATCGTCGACACCGCCGGCCGCCTCGGCGTGGATGCCGAGTTGATGCAACAGGCGGCCGACATCCGTGCCGCCGTCTCGCCGGACGAGGTGCTCTTCGTCGTCGACGCGATGATCGGCCAGGACGCGGTGAACACCGCCCAGGCCTTCGCCGACGGGGTCGGCTTCGACGGGGTGGTGCTGACCAAGCTCGACGGCGATGCTCGCGGTGGTGCGGCCCTGTCGATCGCGCAGGTGATCGGCAAGCCGATCATGTTCGCCTCCAACGGCGAGACGATGGGCGACTTCGACGTCTTCCACCCCGACCGGATGGCCAGCCGGATCCTCGGCATGGGCGACATGCTCACGCTGATCGAGCAGGCCGAGAAGACCTTCGACGCCGATGAGTCCCGCAAGGCCGCCGCCAAGCTGACCAGCAGCAAGGGTGGCACCGACTTCGGCCTGTCCGACTTCCTGAACCAGATGCAGATGGTCCGCAAGATGGGCCCGCTGTCGAAGGTGTTCGGGATGCTGCCCGGGATGGGCGACATGAAGGACCAGATCGCCGGGATCGACGAGAAGGAGGTCGACCGGATCGAGGCGATCATCTATTCGATGACGCCCACGGAGCGGGACGACCCGCGCATCATCGACGGCTCCCGACGAGCCCGGATCGCCAAGGGCGCCGGCGTCCAGGTGTCGGAGATCAACAACCTGGTGAGCCGGTTCTTCGACGCCCGCAAGATGATGAACTCGATGGCGTCGGGCAACATGCCGAACATCCCCGGAATGCCGCCGATGCCCGGGATGGGTGGCGGCGGAGGCGGTCAGCGCAAGCAGGCGGCCAAGAAGAAGAAGGGTGGCAAGAAGGTGTCGGGCAACCCGGCCAAGCGGAACCAGCCGCAGCAGCCCCAGCAGCCGGCCGTCGACCCGGCCGCAGCCTTCGGCACGCAGGCGCCCGACCCGAAGGAGCTGGAGCAGCAGATGGCCGACTTCGACCTTCCCCCCGAACTCCGGAAGATGTTCGAGCAGGGCAAGTAGCCGACGAGCGTACGGCGGGAGTGAGCACCGGACGAGGGGTGGCGATGACGGACCGACCACTGCACCTGCACGGTGTCGTGCTCCCTTCCGGGGAGGACGGAGACCTCTGGATCGCCGAGGGCGTGGTCCGCACCGAACCGGTCGCCGGGGCCACCACCCTCACCCGACGGGGCTGGATCCTGCCCGGCCTGGTTGATGCGCACGGCCACATCGGTCTCGGCCCCGGTGGCGGGACCACCGAGGAGGTGGCCGCGGGGCAGGCGCTGGCCCAGCGGGACAGCGGTGTCCTCCTGATCCGATCCCCGGGCGCCCCGGTGGACACCCGATGGGTGGACGACCGTGCCGACCTGCCCCGGTTGATCCGCGCCGGCCGGCACATCGCCCGGCCACGCCGCTACACCCGCAACTTCGCCGAGGAGGTCGAACCGGACGGACTGGTGGCCGCGGTGGAGCGCCAGGTGGCCGCCGGGGACGGCTGGATCAAACTGGTCGCCGACTGGGTCGACCGCGACCTGGGGGACCTCGCCCCGCTCTGGCCGAAGGCTGAACTGTCTGCCGCCATCGACCGCGCCCACGCCCTGGGCGCCCGGGTGACCGCGCACATCTTCGGGGAGGACGGGCTGGAGGACCTGCTGCTGGCCGGGGTGGACTGCATCGAGCACGGCACCGGACTCACCGACCGCACCCTGGCCCAGATGGTCGAGCGCGGTGTCGCCCTGGTGCCGACCCTGCTGCAGATCGCGAACTTCGAGTCCTTCGCCGCGGCCGGGGAGGCCAAGTTCCCCCGGTACGCGGCGCACATGCGCGACCTGCACGCCCGCCATCTCGACACCTTCCGCGGCGCCGTCGAGGCCGGGGTGGCGATCTACGCCGGATCCGATGCCGGCGGCGAGATCCCGCACGGCCGCCTCGCGGACGAGATCGTCCGCCTGGGCGAGATCGGCGATGCCGAGCATGCCCTCGGCGCGGGCTCCTGGCGGGCCCGGGAGTGGCTGGGCCACCCGGGCGAGTTGGTCGACGGGGCGCCGGCCGACCTGGTCGTGCTGGCCGAGGACCCGAGGGTGGACCTGCGCGCGGTGCGGCACCCGGCGCACGTCATCCTCCGCGGCCGACTGGTGCCGTGACGCGATGACTGCCGTGACGCGATGACTGCCGTGACGCGATGACTGCCGTGACGCGATGACTGGCGCGGCGCGATGAGGCCGTACGGCTCGACGATGGCCCGCCTACGTACGGCGGTGCTGCTCCTGGTCGCGCTGGTCATCGCCGTGTTGGGGGCCACCGGCCCGAGTGTCCCGGCCCATGCGGAGGATCCGCCGGACGTCATCGAGGACCCGGTCCGGGTCGAGGCCACCCCGGAGGTCGACGGCACCCCGGTCGACCTGGACGCCTCGGTCTTCCACACCGACGACTCGTCCCCCCGCCCCGCCGTCGTCCTCGCGCACGGGTTCGGCGGGAGCAAGGCCGACAACGCCGCCCTGGCCCGCGACCTGGCCGCGGAGGGATACGTCGTGCTCACCTTCACCGCCCGTGGATTCGGCGACTCCGGCGGCCTGGTCCACCTCAACCATCCCGACTTCGAGGGGGCCGACGCCGCCCTGCTGGTCGACCACCTGGCCGCCCGCGACGACGTGGCCACCGACGGTGACGACCCCGCGGTCGGGGTCGCCGGGGCCTCGTACGGCGGTGCCTTCGCGGTCCTCGCCGCCGGCCTCGACGACCGGGTGGATGCGATCGCGCCGGCCTTCACCTACCACAGCCTGGCGCAGGCCCTCTTCCCGCAGTACGCCACCGAGCAGCCCCCGCAGAGCCCGGCCGGCCTGGTGCCGACCGACGAGCCCGGGGTCTTCAAGAAGAGCTGGGCGGCCCGCTTCTTCCTCGCGGCCGGTGGTGGGGGACCGGACCCGTGCGGCAGGTTCACCCCCGACCTGTGCCGCGGATACATCGCCGCCGCCGAGACCGGCGAGCCGCCGCCGGAACTGCTCGACCTGCTGGCCGAATCCGACCTGGGGCCGCTGGCCGCCGAGATCGAGGCGCCCACCCTGTTGGTGCAGGGGGAGGCGGACACGCTGTTCCCGCTCGACCACGCTGACGCCACCCTGCGAGCGCTGCCGGCTGACACCCCCCGCCGGATGGCCTGGGTGGACGGCGGGCACGACGCGGCCATCGAGCCGAGCGAGCTCATCGACGAGCTCACCGCCTGGTTCGATCGGCACCTGGCCCACGGCGCCGAGACTCCTGCACCGGACGAACCCGGCTACACCGTGGAGGTGTCGCGGTCGTCGCAGGTGCAGTCCGACGCCGAGCCCGAGGTCCGTTCCGCAGCGGCGTACCCAACGGCCGACCAGCCGACCCGAACCCTCCCGCTCAGTGGCGATGCGCAGCCGGTGGTGCTGCCACCCGGCGGCAGCCCGGCCGCCGTCACCAGCCTGCCCGGCGGCGCTGTGCCGGGGGCGTACCCCTTGGCGGTGCTGCCCGGTCAGTCCGCCACCTTCGACACCGCGCCGTTGACCGACCCGCTGACCCTGGCCGGCGGTGGCAGTGTGACCCTGGAGGTCACGCCGCAGGACCCCGAGGTCACGCTCTTCGTCAGCTTGTGGGACCTCGGGTCCGGCGGGGACGACACGGTGGCGCGGGACGCCGTGCTGCCCGGCAGCGCCGTCGCACCGGTCCACCTCACCGGGCTGACCCCCGGCCGGGCCGCCCGGGTCCAGGTCACCCTGCCCCCGGTGGTCCGCCAGGTGCCGACCGACCACCGACTCCGACTGGTGGTCTCCAGCACCGACCAGGCCTACGCCACCCCGACTCGGTCGACGAGCATGCGGATCGGGCTGGCCGAGCCCGAACTGGTGCTGCCGGAGTTCCCCACCGCCGGATCGCCGGCCCCGGTCGTCGACGTGCCGTGGCGGTTGCTGCTGGCTGTGGTCGGGCTGGCCCTGGTCGCGGGGCTGACGGCGCTGCTGGCGGGGCTTCGGCGCCGAGCCCACGCGCCGAGCGCCGAGCTGGTCGACGTTCCGCTGCACGTGGAGGGCCTGGTGAAGACCTACGGGGACGGGTTCCGGGCCGTCGACGGCGTCTCCCTGCGGGCCGGACCCGGGCAGGTGGTCGGCCTGCTCGGCCCCAATGGCGCGGGCAAGACCACCACGATGCGGATGCTGGTCGGTCTGATCCGGCCGGACGCGGGGGAGGTGCGGGTGCACGGCGAGCGGGTCACCGCGGGTGCGCCGGTGCTCGCCTCGGTGGGGGGGCTGATCGAGGGCCCCGGCTTCCTGCCGCACCTGACCGGCCGGCAGAACCTGACTGCCTACTGGTCCGCGACCGGTCGCCCGACCGAGGAGGCACAGCTGGGGCGGGCGCTGGCGATCGCCGGTCTCGGTACCGCCGTCGATCGCCAGGTGCGCCGCTACAGCCAGGGCATGCGCCAGCGACTGGGAATCGCCCAGGCCATGCTCGGGATGCCGGACCTGCTGCTTCTCGACGAACCGACCAACGGACTCGACCCGCCCCAGATCACCGCGATGCGTACGGTGCTGGCCGAGTACGCCGCCACCGGGCGGACCGTGGTCGTCTCCAGCCATCTGCTGGCCGAGGTGCAACAGACCTGCAGCCACGTGGTCGTGATGGACCGCGGCAAGGTGGTGCTGACCGGCTCGGTGGCCGAGTTGACCGCCAGCGACGAGGCCACGCTGCTGGAGTTGGCCGAGCCGGCCGACCCGGAGGCTGCCGCCGACCTGTTGCGGGCCCTCGGCCTGCGTGTCACCCCTCTTGATCACATCAGGCTCCGGGTGGAGGGCGAGGTGCCCCGTCCCGAGTTCCTCGCCGCGCTGGTCGAGGCCGGCTTCGCGATCGACACCGTGGACGGTCATCGCCAACTGGAGGAGGTCTTCCTCGGGCTGGTGCATCCCGCGGATGCGGGGGAGGAGCCATGAGTCGGCCGCTGCCGCTTCGGGCCGAACTCGCCCGCCAGCTCCGTCGAGCGCGGACCCGGGGGATCTTCGCGGTGGTCCTCGCGTTGCCCCTGGTACTGCTGGCCGCCTTCGCCCTCGGGGATGACGGTGACCCCGGCGCGGCGCCGGGGTTCGTCGACCTCGCCCAGGAGAGTGGCGCGAACCTGGTGGTGTTCGCACTCTTCGCCTCCACCAGTTTCCTGTTGATCGTGATCGTTGCCTTGTTCACCGGGGATTCCCTGCCCTCGGAGGCCAGTTGGTCCACCCTGCGCTACCTGCTCGCCGCCCCGGTGCCACGCGGCCGACTGCTGCGGCAGAAGCTGCTGGTGGCCGGGCTGTCCTCGGCGGTGGCCCTGGTGCTGCTGCCGGCCTGGACCTGGCTGGTGGGTGGGCTGGCGTACGGCTGGGACGCCTACATCGGACCAGCCGGTGATCAACTTCCACCGGAGGTGTTCGCCGTTCGGTTGATGATCATCATCGGCTACCTGCTGGTCAGCCTGCTGGTGGTGGCCGCCTTCTCCTTCCTGCTCGGGGTGCTCACCGACGCCCCGTTGGCCGCCGTAGGTGGGGCGGTGCTGTTGATGATCCTGTCCGCCATCCTCGACTCGATCACCGCCCTGGGTGACCTGCGGCAGGGGCTGCCCGGTCACTACGCGTACGCCTGGGCGGATGCCCTCGCGGTGCAGGTGGACTGGACCGACATGCTCACCGGGGCGCTCTGGTCCATCGGGTACGCGATCGTGCTGTTCTGGTTGGCGTTCGCGCACTTCCGCCGCAAGGACATCACCAGCTGACGAACCCCCTCAGGTTGGGGCCGGCGGTACTGCAAGCGAACCAGTAGTACCGATCTGCGGGTCGAGCAAGAACCCTTCCGGTACCGGCAGACCCCGTTGACGCTGCCGTTACCGTCTCGTTACGGTCCGTGTGGCTCGGGGGAACTCGGGGGGTGACAGGAGCCGGTAAACAGCCGGACCCATACCCCAAGGGAAGGGACCCAATGTCCAATCTCCACAAGCGCCCGACGCGGCGAAAGCTGGCGGTGGGAGGGGCGGCAGCAGTAGCCTCCCTCGCCGTCATGATGGCCGGCGGGACTGCGTGGGCTGACAACGGCCAGGACGCAGCTGTCCAGGCCGACGGCATGGCGAAGGCGATGGCCGATGACTTCGGCATCACCGAGGACCAGGCCGAGCAGCGACTTGCTGCGGATGCATCGGCCAGCAAGATGGCCAACTCGCTCAAGGGCGAACTCGCCGCCACACAGACCGGCGGCAGCTACGTCAAGGACGGTGAACTGGTCGTCACCGTGACCGACGACGCGGCCGCAGCCAAGGCCGAGGCGGCCGGTGCCACGACCGAGCAGGTGTCGTACTCCACGGCGCAACTCGACCGGGCCAAGCAGGGCCTGGACTCGTACGCTGCCGACGCGGGCGCTGGTGCCGTGCAGAGCTGGTACGTGGACGTGACCGAGAACACGGTCGTCGTGAACGTCGCCGAGGGAGCCGGGGACGCCGAGACAGCGGCCTTCCTCAGCGAGGCGAAGGACCTGGGCAAGAAGGTCGACATCCAGCAGACCGCTGCCGAGGCCATGCCGACCGCTGATCTGCTGGGCGGCCAGGAAGTGCAGATGAGCAACGGTTACGTCTGCTCGTCCGGCTTCAACGCCACCACCTCCGGTGGTGACGCGCTGATGATCACGGCCGGTCACTGCGCCGACGGTTCGCCGTCCTTCTCCCGCGATGGAGTCGAGATCGGTGAGACCGTCGACGCCAGCTTCCCGGGCGACGACTTCGCCTCGGTGAGCGTGAGTGACGCGTGGACCCAGGTCGGCGGCGTCGACATGTACGACGGCACCGAGCAGGCTGTCGCCGGTTCCGAGGAAGCTGCGGTTGGTGCCGCGGTCTGCAAGAGCGGGCGCACCACCGACTGGACCTGTGGCGAGATCGTGGCCGAGGACCAGAGCGTGAACTACGGCAACGGTGACATCGTCGAGGGACTGGTGCAGCACAATGCCTGTGTCGAGCAGGGTGACAGCGGTGGCTCGAACATCGCCGGTGACCAGGCCCAGGGCATGTCCAGCGGTGGCCAACTCTTCACCGACGAGAGCGGTGAGCTGGTGTGCGGTGAGCGGGTCGGCGAGGAGAACGTGAGCTTCTACCAGCCGATCAACGAGGCGCTCGAGGCCAACGACGCCGAACTCGTGACCGCCGACTCCGCCGGTGGCGGCGACGACGGGGACGACGACTGGGGGTGGTGACCACCGGTCCAGCGGACTCCCGCTGATCGAGCGGATCCCCGCTGATTGAGCGTGTCGAGATCCATTCGGCAGGCTCGCTCGAAACACACCGCTGGCTGTGAGGTCGACCAGACCTCACAGCCAGCGGTCTTTCGCGGCCTGCGAGTTCGCGCCCGGCGGTGATGTCTGGCAGAATGTGGGCCGCGTCCGTGCCGTGTGGTGCCCTCTCATCGCCGTACGACCGGATCCATCCGAAATCGGAGTTTGGTGTCCCCACGCCAGGCGACGAGATCACCCGTATCGCCCGGGACACCGGGCACCCATTCACAGGAGTATCCACCCACGTGGCTGTCAAGATTCGTCTGAAGCGATTCGGCAAGATCCGTTCGCCCCACTACCGCATCGTCGTCATGGACGCCCGCGCCAAGCGCGACGGCAAGGCGATCGAGGAGATCGGTAAGTACCACCCGAAGAACGACCCGTCGGTGATCGAGGTCAACTCCGAGCGGGCCCAGTACTGGCTCGGCGTCGGCGCCCAGGCGACCGAGGCCGTGGTCGCCATCTTCAAGCGCTCCGGTGACTGGCAGCAGTTCTCCGGCGACACCTCTCCCTCGGGCATCGACCCGCAGAAGGAGAAGGAGGACAAGCTCGCCCGGTTCAATGCCGCCCTGTCCGAGGTCCGCGACGAGCCCGTCTCCGACGCGATCTCCACCAAGAAGGACGACAAGAAGGCTGAGGAGCCCAAGGCCGACGAGCCCAAGGCCGACGAGCCCAAGGCCGACGAGCCCAAGGCCGACGAGTCCAAGGCCGACGAGAAGGCCGAGGCCTGATCGTGGTGCCCGACGCGCTGGAGCACCTGGTCCGGGGCATCGTCAGCAATCCCGACGAGGTCGACGTCAAGGACAAGGACCTGCGCCGCGGCCGGCTGCTCGAGGTGCGGGTGCACCCGGACGACATCGGCAAGGTGATCGGCCGCAACGGACGGACCGCCACCGCATTGCGGACCGTGGTCGGCGCCGTGTCCGGACGTGAGCAGGTGCGGGTCGACTTCGTTGACGTGGATCGCCGCCGCGATGCCCGGCGCCGCTGAGCATCCTCGTACAACACCGAGCACCTTCGTCGCACTGAGCAGGTCGTACGACTCTGACGCCCTGAGCGGGCTCCATCCGGGGCCCGGTCAGGGCGTTCGTCGTCCGGTGGGCTGGGGCGAGAACGGACTGGAGGAGAGGGAATGAGCGACGTGGTCGAGGTCGTGGTCGGCGTGATCGGCAAGCCACACGGCATCCGCGGTGAGGTGACGATCAACCTGCGCACCGACGAACCGGACCGCCGGTTCGCCCAGCACCAGCAGTTGCGTGGCGAACACGGCGGAACCTTCTCCGTGGCCCACCATCGCTGGCACCAGGGTCGGCTGTTGGCCACCTTCGCCGAACTCACCGACCGCAACACCGCCGAAGCCGCCCGCGGCACGGTGCTGATGGCCGACGTTCCCGCCGCCGAGGTGCCGGTGGGGGACGGGGAGTACTACGACCGCCAACTGGTCGGCCTTGCGGCCGTGGATGAGGCCGGAACCGCACTCGGCGCCGTGGTCGCTGTGTTGCACCTGCCGGCCCAGGATGTACTGGAGATCGACACCGGAGCGGGGAAGCGGCTGGTGCCGTTCGTCGCGGCGCTGGTGCCGACGGTCGATCTCACCGGGGGGCGAGTCGTGCTCGCCGACGTACCCGGACTGCTCACCGACGAGGTGGAGGAGCGGGCGTGAAGATCGACATCGTCTCCATCTTCACCGAGTACTTCGCCCCGCTGGAGCTCTCGCTGGTCGGTCGGGCCATCGAGAAGGACGTCGTGGACGTCGACGTGCACGACCTGCGGCAGTGGACCCACGACCGACACCGCACCGTCGACGACACCCCGTACGGCGGCGGGGCCGGGATGGTGATGCGTCCCGAGCCGTGGGGTGCGGCGCTGGACGCGCTGGTGCCGGAAGGTGGGGACGCGCGGCTGATCGTGCCGACGCCGTCGGGCACCCCGTTCACCCAGGCCAAGGCGGACGAACTCGCAGAGGCCGAGCACCTGATATTCGCCTGCGGACGGTACGAGGGGATCGACGCCCGGGTGATGGAGCACGCCCGGACCCGGCTGCCGGTGGACGAGGTCAGCCTCGGCGACTACGTGCTCAACGGCGGCGAGGTGGCCGTGCTGGCCATCGTCGAGGCGGTGGTCCGGCTGATCCCGGGCGTCGTCGGCAACCCGGAGTCGCTCCGCGACGAGTCCCATTCCGCCGCCCACGACCACCTGCTGGAGTACCCGGTCTACACCAAGCCGCCGAGCTGGCGCGGCCTGGACGTACCCGAGCTGCTCTTCAGCGGCCATCACGGCCACATTGCCGCCTGGCGCCGGGAACAGGCAGTCGCCCGGACCCGCGACCGGCGCCCCGACATCCTCCCCTGAGCGGATCAGATCTCCGCGGGGTCCGAAACACCTAGGCTGGCCCCTGCGGTACGAGGGGTGCCGCGCAACCGACAGGAGCCTGGATGAGCGAGGATGAGCGCGAGGGCATCGACTGGTCGGATCTGATCCGCAACGCCTCCCTGGTGGTCGTGGTCCTGCTGATGGTCTGGCTCGCCTTCAACATCCGCCTCCCGTCCGTGGACGCCCTGCAGAGCACCATCAACTCCTACGGCTGGTGGGGTTGGCTCGCGTTCATCGGCCTGTACGCCGTGGTCGCGGTGACCCCGATCCCGGTGAGCGTGATGGCCCTGCTCGGGGGAGTGCTGTTCGGGATCTGGGAGGGCACCGTCCTGTCCATCATCGGCGCCACCATCGGCTGCTGGATCGCCTACTGGATCGCCCGCGGCCTCGGCCACTCCGTCGTGATGCGGCTGCTCGGCAAGCACGCTGACACCGTCCGGGACCGGTTGGAGACTGGCGGTTTCCTGGCCGTCAGCCTGCTGCGACTCACCCCGGGCATTCCCTACTGGCCAGTGAACTACGGTGCGGGTGCCTTCCGGGTGACCAACCGGGAGTTCCTCCTCGCGACGGTCCTGTGTGCGGCCCCGGGCCAGTTGTCCCTGGTCGCGGTCGGCGCCTTCGTCTCCGAGCCCACCTGGTTCAACGGCGTGGTCGTGGTGGCGTCCTGGATCGGGGTGCTGATCCTCACCGTCATCGTGTTCCGCCGGTTGCGGGCACTGCGCCGAGCGGCCGAGCTCGCCGAGACCGACTGACCAGGTGTGCTTTTGGTAACAATGGACCAGTTCATAGGGTGGCCTTACTTAGTCTGCTGCGATGAACCGATCTAATGTGACCTTGTGGCGATAGGTACCCTGACCCCCCAACAGAAGGCTGTCCGGTCAACAGTCACCCTGAAGGCCGTGATGGCCGTCAGCGGTTTGATCATGATCTTGTTCCTGCTCGCGCACATGTACGGGAACCTGAAGATCTTCAGCGGCCAAGCTGCCTTCGACGAGTACTCCCACCACCTGCGCGAACTAGGCGAGCCGATGCTGCCGCACGGTGGCGCACTCTGGATCATCCGAATCGTGCTGTTGGCCAGCGTGCTCGGCCACGCGTACTCGGCCATCTCCCTGTGGTCTCGGGCGCGGAAGGCCCGTGGCGGCACCAAGCGCTACTACAGCACCAAGAACCGCAAGGGAGTGCAGCGCAGCTACGCCTCCTTCACGATGCGCTGGGGCGGCATCATCTTGGCGCTGTTCGTGATCTACCACATCCTGCACCTGACGGTGAACGTGATCGCCCCCGGTGGCGCCTCCGGTTCCCCGTACGAGCGGGTGATCAACGGCTTCAGCATCTGGTGGGTCGTGCTCAGCTACCTGATCGCCATGATCGCGGTCGGATTCCACATCCGGCACGGGTTCTGGAGCGCCTTCGCCACCTTGGGTGCGAACCGCAGCGTGAAGACCCGCCGGGTGCTGAACGGCCTGGCCGTGGCGATCGCCCTCGTGATCACGATCGGCTTCCTGATTCCCCCGTTCTGCGTCCTGTTTGGATTGGTGTGACCGATGACTGAAACCCCTGAGACCACTCCGACCGACCAGTCGGCGGTGAACTCCCTGGACGCCGACTCCGTGTACGTGGAGGGCGAGCCGATCCACGACACCAAGGCGCCGAGCGGCCCGATCGCCGAGCGCTGGGACAACCGGCGCTTCTCGGCCAAGCTCGTCAACCCGGCCAACCGGCGGAAGTTGTCGGTGATCATCGTCGGGACCGGCCTGGCCGGTGCCTCGGCCGCCGCCACCCTCGGTGAGGCCGGCTACCACGTCCAGAACTTCTGCTACCAGGACAGCCCTCGGCGGGCACACTCGATCGCAGCCCAGGGCGGGATCAACGCGGCCAAGAACTACCGCAACGACGGCGACTCCATCCACCGGTTGTTCTACGACACGGTGAAGGGCGGGGACTTCCGCTCCCGGGAGTCGAACGTGTACCGGCTGGCCCAGGCCAGCGTGGAGATCATCGACCAGTGCGTGGCCCAGGGGGTGCCCTTCGCCCGCGAGTACGGTGGCCTGCTCGACAACCGATCCTTCGGCGGGGTGCAGGTCTCGCGTACCTTCTATGCCCGTGGTCAGACCGGCCAGCAGTTGCTGATCGGCGCCTACCAGGCACTCGAGCGCCAAGTGGCGGCCAAGACCGTGGAGATGAACACCCGGCACGAGATGCTCGAGATCATCGTGGTCGACGGCAAGGCCCGCGGCATCGTCACCCGGGACATGGTGAGCGGCGAGATCGAGAGCCACTTCGCCGACGCCGTGGTGCTGTGCACCGGCGGGTACGGCAACGTGTACTTCCTGTCCACCAACGCGATGGGCTGCAATGTCACGGCGTCGTGGCGGGCGCACCGCAAGGGTGCCCTGTTCGCGAATCCCTGCTACACACAGATCCACCCGACCTGCATTCCGGTCAGCGGCGACTACCAGTCCAAGCTGACCCTGATGAGCGAGTCGCTGCGCAACGACGGCCGGATCTGGGTGCCGAAGAGTGGCGAGGACCAGCGGGACCCCCGGGAGATTCCGGAGGAGGACCGCGATTACTACCTGGAGCGGACCTACCCGGCCTTCGGCAACTTGGTTCCCCGCGACATCGCCTCCCGTTCGGCCAAGTACGTGTGCGACGAGGGCCGTGGGGTCGGCGAGACCGGACTCGGTGTCTACCTCGACTTCGCCTCCGCGATCGAGCGGCTGGGTCAGAAGGCGGTCGAGGCCAAGTACGGCAACCTCTTCGACATGTACGCCCAGATCACCGGCGAGAACCCGTACGAGACGCCGATGCGGATCTATCCGGCCATCCACTACACGATGGGCGGACTCTGGGTCGACTACGACCTGCAGTCCAACCTGCCCGGGCTGTTCGTGGCCGGCGAGGCGAACTTCTCCGACCACGGCGCGAACCGGCTCGGTGCCAGCGCGCTGATGCAGGGCCTGGCCGACGGCTACTTCGTGCTGCCGAACACGATCAACGACTACCTCGCCGCCGGACCGTTCGAGAAGGTGGACGACAGCCACCCCGCGGCCGTGGAGGCACTGGAGTCGGTGCACGGCCGGGTGGACAAGCTGCTGTCGGTCCAGGGCAGTCGCACCGTCGACTCCTTCCACAAGGAACTCGGCCACGTGATGTGGGAGTACTGCGGGATGGAGCGGACCGAGGAGGGTCTGCGCAAGGCGATCTCCCGGATCCGTGAACTGCGGGACGAGTTCTGGGCCGACGTCCGGGTGCTCGGCACCAACGACGAGTTCAACCAGGCCCTGGAGAAGGCCGGCCGGGTGGCCGATTTCTTCGAACTGGCCGAGTTGATGTGCGTGGATGCGCTCGTCCGCCGTGAGTCCTGTGGCGGCCACTTCCGGGCCGAGTCGCAGACCGAGGACGGGGAGGCGCTGCGCCACGACGACGAGTTCGCCCACGTGTCCGCCTGGGAATTCGCCGGAGTCGGAGAGAAGCCGATCCTGCACAAGGAACCGCTCGAATACGAGTACGTCGAGATGAAGCAACGGAGTTACAAGTGAACATCACAGTGCGGGTCTGGCGGCAGCAGAACGCCCAGACCGAGGGTAAGATGGTCTCCTACCAGGTGCAGGACGTGTCCGAGCACATGTCCTTCTTGGAGATGCTCGACGTGCTCAACGAACAACTCACCCTGGCCGGCGATGAGCCGATCGCCTTCGACCACGACTGTCGCGAGGGCATCTGCGGGATGTGCGGCGTGGTGATCAACGGCGAGGCGCACGGACCACAGCAGACCACCACCTGCCAGTTGCACATGCGCTCCTTCTCCGACGGCGCCGTGATCGACGTGGAGCCCTGGCGGGCCGAGGCGTTCCCGGTGATCAAGGACCTGGTCGTGGACCGGGGTGCCTTCGACCGGATCATCCAGGCCGGTGGCTTCATCAGCGCACCTACCGGATCCGCCCCCGATGCGCACGCCACCCCGGTTCCCAAGAAGGACGCCGACCACGCCTTCGACTCCGCCACCTGCATCGGCTGCGGCGCCTGTGTGGCCGCCTGCCCGAACGGGTCGGCGATGCTGTTCACCGCGGCCAAGATCACCCACCTCGGCCTGCTGCCGCAGGGCCAGCCGGAACGCGACGCCCGCGCACTCGGCATGGTGGCCCAGCACGACGACGAGGGCTTCGGTGGCTGCACCAACATCGGCGAGTGCACCGCGGTCTGCCCGAAGGGCATCCCGCTGGACAACATCTCGCAGTTGAACCGGGACCTGCTCGGCGCCCTCGCCCGCGGTGACGCCTGACCGAGTCGACGCCTGACGGGCGGGTTCGACCAGACCCCACCCGGTTCACCGGGGGAGGTACTCGACCGCCACCGGCAGCAGCGGGTCGAGCGGATGTGGGTCGGCGCCGGTCTGGTCCTCCTCTCCCGGGGTGGCCCAGTAGAACTCGGACTGGAAGAGCAGGTGTACGCCGATCACCAACCGGTCCCCGACCCGGGCCAGCCCGACGCCCTCGAAGTATCCGCCGTCGTCCCGCGGGTCCGCCCCGTTGTAGATCTGCTCGACGAAGCCACCCTCGGCGTTGTTCATCGACACCTCGTACCAGGTGATCGGCCGCGGGGTTCCGGGCTCGTCCTCCTTCGGCGCCAGGCCCTCGCCGGCCAGGAACTCAGGGCAGTCGGTCAGCCAGCTGCGGAGCGTTCGTTCCGCTGACAGGGCAGCCCCCGGGTCGTCGAACTGCAGTGCGGCCAGGTAGAGGTTCGGCTGCCCCTTCAGTGGGTTGTCATCGGCCAGTCCGTCCGGCGGGACGAGCTGGTAGGCCGTGAACGCGGACGAGGTCGGGTCGAGCGCGCTCAGGGGTTCCTGTTGGCACACGGTCAACGAATCCGGCCCTCGGTCCTTCCCGGGGTTCACCCCCTGCTCCACATCGACGTAGGGGTCGGTGAGCGGAATGTCGTCAGCGGGGACCACGTTCTGCGGACCCACTTCGGACTGCGGGGTCGAGGTGCTGGACGGCGTGGCCGACGGGCCGATGGGCGGGGGCTGCGCCGGATCCGGGACCCGGGACGAGTCCAGCCAGCCGCTGCCGCCGACGAACACCCCGCCGGCGAGGAGGACGACGGCCAGTGCCCCGGCACCGACAGCGGTGTGCCGACGACGCCGACGACGATCACCGCAGGCGCGGATCTGCTCGACCGGCGGGGCGTCAGCGTGCCGCTCGCCGTGGTGGGCGAGGGCGTCCAGACCGGGGATCCGGTCCGGCTCGGGGAGTTGCTCGTGCTCATGCATGGGGGGACTCCTGGGGGACTTCGTCGCCCAACAACTGGGCCAGGGCGGACCGACCGCGGGAGAGTCGGGCCTTGACGGTGCCGACCGGTGCGCCCATCTCGCGCGCCACGTCGGCCACCGGCAGATCACAGAGGTGGTGCAGGACGATGGCCCGCCGCTGGTCGGCGGGCAACTCCTGCAGGGCGGTGTCCAGTGCGACCCGGGTGACGTCCGGTTCGCGGGGTGGTGCCGGGAGGTGGGCCCGGTCGGGGGCCCGGCGACCGCGCTGGGCTCGGCGCCACCGGCTGACGCAGAGCCGATAGGCCACCGTCCGTACCCACGCCTCGGGGTACGCGTCCGGGTCCAACCCCCGACGCTTGTCCCAGGCGCGGACGAACGCCTCCTGCACACAGTCCTGTGCCTCGGCCAGGTTCCCGCACATCGCGTAGATCTGGCCCACCACTCGGGCAAAGGAAGCGTGGTAGAAGGCGTCGAATGCGGCCTCGTCCATCCATCCTCCTCGTGTCATTGTGTTCTACGCCCGGGGGCGGCGGCAGGTTGCATCGATTCCGTGCAACGATCTGGGGATGAAGATCTTGGTGCTGGGCGGAACCGCCTTCCTCTCGCGCGCCGTGGCCAGTGAGGCGTTCGCCAGGGGACACGACGTCACCTGTCTGGCCCGGGGGACTGAACAGCCCCCGCCGGAGGGGGTGCGGTGGGTGAAGGCCGATCGCGAGCTCGGCGCGGAGGCCTACCGCGAGGTGCTGACGGACTGGGACGCCGTCGTCGAGGTGTCCTGGCGACCCACACAGGTGCACGATGCCCTGCGGGCGCTGGCGTGGAACACCCGGCACTGGACCTGCGTGTCCTCGGTGTCGGTGTACGCCGAGACCGCCATTCCCGGCCAGCGCGAGGCCGCCCGGCTGGTCGACCCGCTGCCACCCGACGGTCCGTTGGGGGTGGAGACCTATGCCGCGGCGAAGGTGGCCTGCGAGCAGGCGAGTGCGGAGTACATCGCCCCCCGCCTGCACGTGTCCCGACCGGGGCTGATCGTCGGGGCGGGAGACACCAGCGACCGGTTCGGGTACTGGCCGGCCCGGTTCTCCCGCCACGAGGCCGACCCGGTTCTCGTCCCCGATGCCTGGACCGACGAGGTGCAGGTGATCTGGGTCCGCGACCTGGCCCGGTGGCTGGTCACCGCCGCTGAGTCGAAGGTGGTCGGTCCGTACAACGCCGTCGGCAACCCGGTGCCCTTCGGCGACGTGCTGGAGCTGTCCCGCGAGGCCGCCGGCCACCACGGGGAGTTGATCACCGCACCGCGTGCGTGGCTGGCCGACATGAATGTCTCCTACTGGGCCGGCCAGGACTCCCTGCCGCTGTGGTTGCCGGCCGACCATGCAGGATTCGCCAGCCGCGACAACACCGCAGCCACCGCAGCGGGCCTGGACTTCGCGCCGCTGGCCGACCTGGTCGCCGACACCCTGGCCTACGAGCGCCGGCTCGGGGTGAAGCGTTCGCGCAAGGCCGGACTCTCCCCGGGCCGGGAGCTCACCCTGCTCAAGCTCTGGCGCGGCCGCTGACCCGAGTGGGGTCGCCTGATCCCACCGCGGGCCGCACCGGTGGCCTCCGACCCCACGGGTCGGCACAATGGGGACTTCACCCAGCGGAAGGCGGAGCGGTGGTCAAGCTCACCGACGTGGCACGCGCAGCGGGCGTGTCCGTGGCCACGGTCTCGCGCGCGCTCAACAACAATCCCCGGGTCGACCCGGAACTGGCCGAACGGGTCCACCGTGCGGTCACCGAACTCGGCTATCGACGCAACGGGGTGGCTCGGAACCTGCGCCGTCGGCACACCCAGGTCTGGGCGCTGATCGTCACCGACGTCACGAACCCGTTCTACACCGCAGTGGCGCGCGGGGTGGAGGATGTCGCCTCCGCGGCCGGGTACTCCGTCCTGCTGGGCAACTCCGACGAACTGCCGGAGAAGGAGGCGCGCTACCTGAGCGTGGCCGAGGAGGAGCGGGTCGCGGGCGTGATCATCGCGCCGCGGGACGTGCGCACCGACGTCTCCCGGCTGCTGGAGACCGGGATCGGCGTGGTGGCGGTCGATCGCCGGCTGCCCGCCCCGGTGGACACCGTGCTGGCCGCGTCGGTGCCGGGCGCGGTCCGGGCCACCGAGCACCTGGTGGAGGCCGGCTGGCGACGGCCCGCCTGTGTCTCCGGCCCGACCGACGCGGAGACCGCCGAGCGCCGGGTGGCGGGATATCGGCAAGCCGTTGCGGAGCAGGGACTTCCGGCCCTGATCGAGCGGGTGCCGTTCCACGTGGAGGACGGTCGGGCTGCG
>JBQDIN010000056.1:0-28484 GCA_052094425.1 Propionibacteriaceae bacterium | reverse complement strand
CACCGAGACGAACCCGGCCTCGCCGAGGATCTTGCGGTCGGTGAGCGAGGTCTCGCTGATGTCGCCCACCCCGGACCCGTCGACGAAGATGTAGGAACTGTTGATCTGCCCCACCACCTTGGCCTGCCCCTTGGCCAGATCGACGACACCGCCGTCCTCCACCACCAAGGTGTTCTTCCGCGGCACCCCGGAGGCGACGGCGAGGTCGGCGTTCGCGACCAGGTGCCGGTACTCCCCGTGGACGGGCATCACGTTCCGCGGCTTGATCACGTTGTAGCAGAAGAGCAACTCCCCTGCACTCGCGTGGCCGGACACGTGCACCAGCGCGTTCCCCTTGTGCACTACCCGCGCGCCGAGCTTGCTCAGCCCGTTGATCACCCGGTACACCGAGTTCTCGTTGCCGGGAATGAGGGAACTGGCCAGCAGGACGGTGTCCCCCGGCTTCAGCTGGATCACCTGGTGCTCGTGGTTGGCCATCCGGGACAGGGCGGACAGCGGCTCCCCCTGCGACCCGGTGGAGATGATCACCACCTCATCCGGCCGGTACTTCTCCACCTGCTTGAGGTCGATCAACGTGTTCGGCGGCACCGTCAGGTAACCGAGGTCCCGGGCGATGCCCATGTTGCGCACCATCGAGCGGCCGACGTAGACGACCTTGCGCCCGTACTCCACCGCCATGTTCAGCACCTGCTGAACCCGGTGCACGTGGGAGGCGAAGCAGGCGACGATGATCCGCTGGTCACTGGAGGCGAAGACCCGTTGGATGGCTGGCTGGATGTCCTTCTCCGGCGTGGTGAAGCCAGGCACCTCGGCGTTGGTGGAGTCAGCCATGAACAGGTCGACTCCCTGCTCGCCCAGCCGCGCGAAGGCCCGTACGTCGGTGATCCGGCCGTCCAACGGAAGTTGGTCCATCTTGAAGTCGCCGGTGTGCAGTACGGTGCCGGCCTCGGTCCGTACGGCCACCGCCAGAGCATCCGGGATCGAGTGGTTCACGGCCACGAACTCGAGGCCGAAGGGCCCGAGGTCGACCTTCTCGCTGTCGGTGACCGTACGCAGGTCGTGGTTCTTGATCCGGTGTTCCTTGAGCTTGCCCTGGAGCAGGGCGAGGGTCAGTTTGGAGCCGAAGATCGGAATGTCATTGCGTTGCTTGAGCAGGTACGGGACTGCGCCGATGTGGTCCTCGTGGCCGTGGGTGAGGACCAGTCCGATCACGTCGTCGAGCCGATCGGCGAGCACGTCCAGGCTGGGCAGGATGAGGTCCACGCCGGGATGGTCATCCTCCGGGAACAGCACCCCGCAGTCGATCAGCAGCAACTTGCCGTCGATCTCGAACACGGCCATGTTGCGCCCGACATCACCGAGCCCGCCGAGCGGAATCACCCGCAGCGTCTTGGGGGCCAGTTTCGGTGGGGTCTGCAGTCTCGTCTTGGGCACGGCAACAGGCTACAAGACACCGACCGGTGATCCCCGCCGGTCGCTCAGAGATGCCAACGAAGCACTGCACGGGCACCGAACCGGTGGCGAAATGGAGGTAGTCCGTGGCCGCCTGCTCGGGGGTTCAGGCTGCCACGGACTACGAGGCAATACTGTATCCACCAGCGGGCTCGGTCCCAACTCAGGGGGCGCCACTCTCAGGTGCCGGCGCACCGTCCGGTTCGAGGTCGGAACGGACCGCGCGCCCTCGGCCCACCGGGTGGACGACTAGCATCGCGGGCATGGTCGACCCCTCCGCACCCTCCCCCGTCGCCGACTCGGTCCGTCTGGCCCTTCCGTCGGAGGCCGCGGTCATCGCCGAGATCCAACGCCGCAGTTGGTCCCAGCAACTCCCCGAGGAGGCCGCCGCCACCCTGCTCGCCGAAGTGGCCCACGACGAGATGACCGAGGTCTGGCACGCCGCCATCGTCCGCCCACCCGAAGCACGTTTCCGTGTCCTGGTGGCGATCGGCGACGCCCGCGTGGTCGGGTTCGCCGCCACCGTCCCGAGCCAGGATCCGGACGCCGATGCCCGGGCGGACGGCACCATCGATGAGTTCGTGATCGACCCCCCGGCCCAGCGTCGCAGCCATGGGTCACGGCTGTTGAATGCCTGCGTGGACACCCTGCGCAGCGACGGCTTCAGCCACGTGAGCTGGTGGGTGGCGGCCGCCGACGACGTCACCCGCGCCTTCCTCACCGAGGCCGGCTGGGCCGCCGACGGCAGCCATCGCGAGATCGGCTCCGAGGACGAGCAGGTCCGGATCAAGCAGGTACGCCTGCACACCGACATCACCGAGGACTGAGGGGCATCACCAAGGCCTGAGTGGCGTCGGTGAGGGTGGGGCGCAGGCCGATCAACCGTCGGCGAGGGGTACGTCCGTGCCGCTGAGCTCCAGGGCGGCGCCCGTCTCGTCCACGGTGAGCCCGTCGGCCCGCAGGCCCAGCGGGAGTGGCAGTGGGATCGGAGCCAGGAGTCGACCGATCAACTCGTCCGAGACCGCTCGCGGGAGGTCGATGCCGGCCACGTCGACATCGACCTCCGCGAAGGTCAACTCCCCCTCCTCGACGACCGGCCGACCGGAGACGTCAGCGGACAGTTCCTGCCCCATCAGGGTGGTCCGGTAGGTCAACTCCACCCGGCCCCGGCCGTTCTCGTCGGTGCCGCCGAAGCGCGCGTCGACCTGGGCCACCCGACTGATCTCCGCCCAGTCGGCCGCGGCCGTCCCCTGCACCTGACCCGCCACCAACGTGCTGTAACCGTCGGACGCCTTGACGTCGGTCAGGGTGGCGTGGACAGCGCTGAGGGTGAGGACGGGCTCGTCCTCGGTGTCGCGGACGGCGATCTCGTCCGCGTTGATCACCACTTCGGAGAAGGTGGACCGGGCCAATTGGGTGAGGAACGGGATCCCCTTGATCTCCACCTCAGGGGTGTCGGCCAGGGTGAGACCCGCCTGTACCTCGTCGGCCACCCGCTTCTCCGCATAGCCGTGCACGATCCGGTCGACCCCGACGAGCCCGATCCCGATCAGCAGCACGACCATGATCAACGCTCCGACGGAGCGGCCGGGTCGTGCCATCAGGCCTGTCCAGCCGAGGGGCCGCCGATGCCGAGGAATCCTTCGATACCGAGGGTGAGGCCCGGGTGGTCGGCCACCGAACGGACGGCCAGCCGGACCCCGGGCATGAAGGAGGAGCGGTCCAGGGAGTCGTGGCGCAGGGTGAGGGTCTCGCCAACCCCACCGAAGAGGACCTCCTGGTGGGCGACCAGTCCACGCAACCGAACGCTGTGCACGTGGATCCCGTCGACGGTCGCACCCCGGGCGCCCGGAACCTCTTGGACGGTGGCGTCCGGCACCTCGACTCGGCCGGCGTCCCGGCGCGCGGCCGCGATCTTCTGGACAGTCGTGGCGGCGGTTCCGGACGGCGCATCGGCCTTGTCCGGGTGATGCAACTCGATCACCTCGACGCTCTCGTAGAAGGCGGCCGCCTGCTCGGCGAAGTGCATCAGGAGGATGGCGCCGACCCCGAAGTTGGCGGCCACCACCACTCCGGTCCGACTGCCCTCGAGGGCGGCCCGCAGCCGGTCGAGCCGGTCCTCGGTGAAGCCGGTGGTGCCGACCACGGCGTGGACACCGCGGGCGATGCACCAGTCCAGGTTGTCCATCACGACGTCCGGGTGGGTGAAGTCGATCACCACCTCGGCAGCCTCGGCCGCAGCCCGGTCATCGTCCGAGCCGATCGCGGCGACCAGTTCAAGATCATCGGCCGCCTCGACCATCCGGCAGGCTTCGGCGCCCATCCTGCCCCGCGCACCGAACACGGCAACCTTGGTCATCGTTCCTCCCGGTCCCGGCGGGCGGATCTGCTCGTCCGCACCTTCACGCGGCCACTGTAGAGCACCCCGCCACGCCTTCGGCCGCGTTCTCGGGACGGTCGAGCCGGGACCGTCCGGCCCACAGCAGCAGGCCGACCGCGGTGAGCACCAGAATCTCCACCACCAACTGGCCGGCGTACTCCGCCGGGGCGGCGAAGAGCGAGGCGACCTGGTTGCCCATGTGCATCCCCCCATGGATGCCCACTGCGGCCCAGAGCGAGCCGGTGGCGATCCGGGCGCAGGCGCAGGCGAAGCCGAGGGCGACGGCCATCAGGGGGTAGAGCACGTACTTCTCGAGGACTCCGGTGGCCGGGGACTGGGAGAGGAAGTGGAGGGAACCGAACAGCAGCGAGCTGGTCGCGACCGCCACCGGCAGTCGGACCCGGGCAGCATTCAGGACGTACCCGCGGAAGAACAACTCCTCCGGGAATCCCTGCATCACGAAGGCGGGGACGACGGCGACGGCGAAGGCACCGAGCAGTTGCAGGGTGGAGAACTGGTCGAGCCCGTCCACCGCTCGGGCCATCCCGGTCAGGCGGCCGATCACCGCGACCAGCACCATCGCCGCGATCGCGATGACGATGGCGATCAGCAGGCTCCGCGCATCGTGGGCGGACCAGCGCAGTCCCAGTTGGGCCAGCGGGCCGAGCTCGCTGCGGGGGCGGGTGCGCTTCCCGCCGCGACGCTCCAGCCGGGCGAGGCCGGCGACCAGGCCGACAACGGACGCAGCAAAGGCGACGGATGCACTCACCTGGATCACCGGCTCGGGAGCACCGAGGGCGTCGCCGATCAGGATCACCACGCCGGTGACGCCGAGGAGGAGTGCCAGGAATCCGACCAGGCCGAGAATGATGCGCACCGGCGCGGGCCAGCGTGGATCGGTGGGCGGTCGAAGGGTCCGGGCGGTGGTTGCTGTGGTCATGGCGACCACGCTAGGAATCCCCGCGCCCGGACACATCGCCCGATCGTCATGACCGATCCATGACTTTGGACACAGGTCCCGAGCACTCCGGCTGGATAGTGTCGCTGCATGCACCTCGAACAGATCACCCGGCGGGTGCTCTCCCTGATCCTCGCCGCGGGCACCGTCCTCGGCGTGCTCGGCCGGCTGAGCGTCCTGGGTGATCCCGGGGCCGAGACCCTGGTGGCCTGGCCCTGGGGCGTCGGGGTCCTGGCCGGGCTGTGGGTGACCTGGTACCGCGTGTCACTGCGCCCCGGGAGCCGGCCGGGCTGGGCGTTGGCGTTCTCGGTCCTCGCCTTCGGGTCCGTGATCGTGGACGGCACCGGCTCCGCCCAGCAGATCGGCCAGTTGTCGATCGTGGTGATCATGCTCGTCTTCGGCCCCCGCTGGGCGGCGGCTGGGGTGGCCGCGTTCGTGCTGGGGCTCGGCGCGGCATCGGTACTCGTGCTGGGACAGGATGCGACCGAATTCGTCCCCCAGGCCTTCGGAGCCCTGATCCTGGTGCTCTTCGCCTACCTGCTGTCTTACGCGTTGGCCTACGCGCGCGATGCCCAGCTGCGCACCCAGGCGGTGGTGGATCAACTGGAGGCGTCCTCGGAACGGATTCGCGAATTGTCCCTGGTGCAGGAGCGTGGCCGTACCGCCAGCGAGTTGCACGACGGCCTCGGCCACCGGTTGACCGCCATCGCGATGGGACTGCGGCTGGCCGAACGAACTCGGGTACGGGATCCGGACGCTGCCTGGCGGGAGGTCGAGCACACCCGTGAACTGTGCGCGGAGGCGCTGCAGGACCTTCGCCGTTGGGTCCGCGCGCTGGGACGCTTCCAGCCGGGTGGCCACCGGGGCGTGGCTGCGGTCCGCTCCCTGGCCGACTCCTTCGACGGCACCACCCTCGAGGTGGACGTCCAGGTGTCCGGGGCGGAGCGACCGCTGGCCGACGAGCACGAGGTGGTGCTCTACCGGATCGTGCAGGAGTCCTTGACCAACGTCGTGCGGCACTCGTCCGGCACTCGGGTGCTGATCCAACTCGAGCACGGCGCGGAGAACCTGCACGTCTGTGTCCACGACGACGGCGCGGGGGCCGAAGTGCCGGGATCGGCGGGGTACGGGCTGGCGGCACTCGCCGATCGGCTGCGGGAGGTGTCGGGCACCCTGACCGCCGGCCCGGACCCCGACGGCGGGTTCCGGGTGAGCGCCACCCTCCCCCTGCGGGACGCGTTGGTGGCATGAACCGGTCGCTCCGTACGAGGGGGTCGGCGTGACGACCGTGATGATCATCGACGACCAGGAGATCGTCCGGCGTGGCCTCCGGCTGATGCTCGAACTGACCGGAGAGGTCGAGGTGGTGGCCGAGGCCCCGGATGCGCGGACCGCGCTCACGCTGGTGCGCACCGGGAACGGCGCCGGACCGGTGCACCCCGAGGTGGTGCTGCTCGACGCCCGGATGCCGCGGATGACGGGGATGGAGCTGATCCCCTTGCTGCGCGCGGAACTGTCCGAGGTACGGATCCTGATGTTGTCCACCTTCGACGAGGACGACGTGGTGCTCGGCTCACTGCGGGCAGGTGCGGACGGGTTCTTCCTCAAGGACGCCTCGCCGGAGGAACTGCAGGAGGGCATCAGCCAGGCCCTGGCGGGCCGGACCGTGATCGATCCGCGGGTGGGGTCCCGGGTGGTGTCGGCACTGTCTGCGGAGACAGTCTCCGTCCCGGACCCGAACGACGGGTTGCCGGATCCCCTCACCGCCCGCGAACTCGAGGTGGCTGCCCTGGTCGCCGACGGCGCCTCGAACCGGACCATCGCCCGCACCCTGCACCTGACCGAAGGCACCGTGAAGAACCACGTCTCCGCCGCCCTCCGCAAGACCGACTGCCGCAGCCGCACCGAACTCGCCAACTGGTGGCGTGCGTTCGCCCGCGCGGATTGAAGCCGTGAGCGTCAGCCCAGGGCCACCGTCCGCTACCGTGACGGAGAGCGACGGAGGGGCCGCCGCACCGAGGAGGTCGCAACGGTGAGCATCCAATCGGACATCCAGTCGCGCCGCGAGTCCTTGGCTCCCTCGATGCGCCGGGTGGCCGACGCCATCCTCGATGACCCGCTGCTGGTCGTGAACGGCACCATCACCGACCTAGCCCGGCGCTGCGACACCTCCGAGACGACCATCGTCCGCTTCGCCCGGGTCCTCGGTCTGACCGGCTACGTCGAGCTGCGGATCTCACTCGCCACCGAGCTGGGCCGCGAGACCGCCCGCCGCCCCGACACCACCCGGCACGGCAGTGACGTTCCGACCGGGGGCAGTCTCGCCGACATCGTCGCGGACCTCGGCTTCACCGAGACCCTGTGCATCGAGGAGACCGTGGCCAACCTCGACGTGGCGGAACTGGGCCGGGTCGTCGATGCCGTCGACACCGCCAGTCGGATCTCGCTCTACGGGGTGAGCGCCAGCGGGTGGACCGCCGACGACCTGCAACGCAAGCTGTTCCGGATCGGCCGGGTCGCGCACTCCTTCGCCGACAGCCATGACGCCCTCGTCTCCACCGCGCTGCTGCGCCCGGGCGATGTGGCGATCGGCGTCTCCCACCGCGGCACCACCGCGGAGGTGATCAACTTCCTGAACGCCGCCAAGGAGCCGGGCGCCACCACGATCGCGATCACCAACGACGCCCGCTCCCCACTCGCCTCGACCGCCGACCTGGTGTTGACCACGACGGTGCGCGAGTCCCGCTTCCGCTCGGGCACCATCGGTTCGCGCACTGCGCAGCTCCTCCTGGTCGACTGCATCTTCGTCGCCGTCGCCCGTCGGCGCCGTGACCAGACCGTGGACGCGCTGAGCTCCACCTACGACGCCGTCGCCCAGTACCGCACGGAAACCTGAGTCTCCCGACCCCTGGTGGACACGCACGATCGTGGGGTCGATCGAGACTCGTTGCCAGCGCGCACCACGAAGCGTCCACTGGTCAGACGGGATCGGTGAATGAGATCGGCTTGCCGGTGGCGTGGGCATAGGCGATCTCCCTGCTCGTGGACTCGCCGACGTACCCGCCGGGGTTGACAACCAGAACCCGGTCAGCCAGGTCGATCTTGCGCAGGTGGAGGGCGTCCAGCGCCGTCTTCTGCTCGTTGGTGATCAGCTCGTCTGCTTCGCCCGGCGCAACGACGATGACACCTGCGAAGGTGAGATCACGGTTCGCCGCACGCATCTCGTCCACGAACCGGGTAGAGCCGCAGATGCAGACAATCTCAGGTCGGTCGGGCACGGCTCACTCCTTCGGTCCAACGGGAAACCGTCAGTGTGACGTTGACATCACAGACAGACCCACGAGCCACAGTTTACGCAACGAGATGGACATCACGCCGGCTGCCCCGTCGCTGGCGAGAGGGCGCGGCCCGCACGGGAATGACGCTGCTCGACGGCGAAGTCTGGGTGCACCCGGCTCACCAGCTTCCATTGGCAGCGCGGCCTAGCGGTCGAAGCGAGAGTTCCGCCGCGGTTGACGTCGTGGATCGATGCTGGTGGGTGGGCGGATCTCGGGAATCCCGTTCGCATTCAGGCTGATCGTCCATTGCTCCCCGGGTCCAGCCCGGGGATTCGGTTCGATGATCTGATGGTGATGGCGACACAGGAGGACCAGGTTGTCGAGGCTGGTCTTCCCTCCGGCATGCCAGGGAATCAGGTGGTGCGCGTCGCATCGGGTGGGAGGCTGGTCGCAGCCCGGGAACACACATCCTTGATCGCGCACCACCAAGGTCTTCCGGATCGCGGACGTGACGAGGCGTTGGGTGCGGCCGACGTCGAGGACTTCGGAGTTCTTGCCGAGGACCACCGGGATCAGATCCGCATCGCAGGCGAGCCGGCGGATCGTCTTCGGGGACACCTCTTCACCCGAGTTCGTCAGGGTCGCGCCACCGATGCCGTCGACCAGATCGCCGTACGGAAGGATCAGGGTGACGCTCGGTCGGTCCCCGCCTGAGGTCGGTGCGGCCCCGCGGGCCAGCAACTCCTCCAGCATCGCGACGAACGCGTCGGCTTGGCGTTGCTCCATCGTCGGAGCCTCCGCGAACGGGTCGAGGCGTTCCAGCCCGGCGGTGCCCGGCAAATACGCCGCCAGGAGGTTGATGAGCTTCTCTCCGTCACCGACGGGTAGTTTCCCACCGAAACACACCGACCCTTCACCGTCGACCCGGCACCGCACATACCGGTTCCGCCGGGCCTTGCGTTCCTCGTTCTCGAGTTGCCGGCCGAGGTGGTCTTCCTCGGCGTCGGGGAACAGGACCGCGACCGACTTCATGGCGAGTTGCCGCATGCCTTGTGGCGGCTGGTCGGCCGCACTCTCCAACAACTTGGTTTGCACATAAACCAGTTGGTCGTCCGAGGCGATCGCCGGGAGGTACTTCAACCCGTGCAGACAGGCATCGACCTGGCCCAACGTGAGCTCACCAGCTTCGGCGGCTTGCTGCAACAACGGGAACCGTCCGAGTTGTTTCGCAGTGCGGACGTACTGTTTCGCGATCCGTGGGATCGTCCGGTCGCTCAACGCGATCCGATCGGAGGCGGACCAGCCGGCGGTGTCCTCACAGACACGGCGCTCGTCCGTGGCGCGGACCCGGTGCAACCGGATCCCCTGAATCCGGTCCCCGACCCGTCCGAGCCGGTCCATCTGGGTCAGGAGTTGATCATCGACCAACTGCCACCCGTCGACGGCCATGATCCGATCCAGGGCGGCCTCGATGATCTCGAGGTCCTCGTCCCGATCGAGGCGTTCCGTCGTCGTCGACATACCCCAACTCTAGAGACACCCACTGACACAAATGGGTCCAGAGATGCCTGTCCACACAAGAAGATCAAGGAATTCTTGAGTCAGCCGGGTCGAGCGGTTTCGAAAGGCACACTCACCGTAGGCCGGGCGGGCTCGACGGCGTACGTCTCCGCGGGAGTACACCGGTGGTGACCACGGCTCAGCCCGTCCGCCGGCGGACGGCCATCAGGTGGATGGCGTGCACGATCCCCAGGATGATCGCTCCCCAGGCTGTCACCAGGATCATCGCCCCAGCGGTGTCGAGCTCGGTCGGATACCTGTTGTTGGCGCCCACCTTGGCGATCAACATGACCGCTGCGAGCAGGGCCAGTCCGGCCACCCCGAGCGGCAGGCCGACCGACGACACCCCGCGGACAGCGGCCACCGCACACAACACCACCAGCACGCCCAGGATCGAGAGCGAGGCCATGGCCAGGCCGGCTCCATTGGGCGTGCCCAACAGTTCCCACAGGGACAAGTAGTTGATGCGCGTACCGTCCTGCTCCACATCGGCATAGATCTGCCCGCCGGTGAGCGCTAGGGCGACGACGGCGAGGCCGCCGTACAGGCTGCCGTAGTTGGGCAGGCCCTTTCGCGGCGGCGGGGCTGCGGGGTGACTCATGCGGGTCCTCACGGGTTGCTCGACTCTGTTCACAAGGGCAGCATGGCAAGGGGTACTTTCAGGGCGCTTACCCTGCCGGGGCATCCCCGAGCATCAGTCGGGTTGCGGCGAGGGCGCTGACGGCGCTGGAACCGTAGGTGGTGATCATGCGAGCTGGGGTCACGGCCAGGTCGCCCGGCCAGCCCAGCCGAACCACCACCGCACTCGGGGCTCGCGCGACGACGTGGGCCAAGGTCTCCGCCTCCGCCGCGGTCACGTGCGGCTGGTCGACCACGAGGACGATCGGGCCATCCGGTTCCGCGTCGAGGAAGTCGAGCCCGTCGCGGGCGGCGAACCGGCACACGTCGCGGTGGGCGGCGAGGGCGTTGCCGACCAGGTCGGCCTTACGGCCAGCAGCACGATTGCGCAACCTCCGGCCGTCGATGACGGTGACGGGCCCGGCCCCGAGCCGTACGTCCCCCTGCACCTCGCAGGCCCGGACGGCGGACGCCACCTCCAGTGCGGAATCCGTCCAGGCCCCGGCATCCTCGGGGGGAACAGTCGTGGCCCGCCACTGCCGGACCGCCTCGATCCGCGCGGCCGCCTCGGCGAGTCGGTTCGGTGACAGCGTGCCGTCCTGCAGGGCGGCGACCACCGCTGCGTGCACCTCCTCGTAGGCGGCCTGGTCCGCAGCGATCGGACCGGTTCCTCGGGGCATCGACCCGTGGTTGCCCAAGCAGGCCAGGTCGATGCCGGCGCTCAGAGCGGCCACGGTGCCCGGGCCGATCCCCGAGGTGGCCGAGATCGCCTCCATGTCCAACGCATCGGAGACGATCAGGCCATCGAAGCCCAACTCCTCGCGCAGGAGTCGGATCGAGCGGGGGTTCACCGTGGCCGGCTCCGGGCCCAACGGCGGCACGATGATGTGTGCGGTGAGCACGGCTCGGACCCCGGCGTCCACGGCGGCGCGGAACGGCACCAGGTGGATCTCGTCCAGTTCCTCGCGGGAGATCTCGGCCCGGGTCTCCCCGACATGCGAATCCGTGTCAGTGTCCCCGTGCCCCGGGAAGTGCTTGGCGCACGCAGCCACGCCGGCGGCCTGCAGCCCCCGCACGTAGGCAGCCGTGTGCCGGGCCACCAGCGCCGGGTCCGCCCCGAAGGACCGAGTACCGATCACCGGGTTCGCCGGGTTGTTGTTGACGTCTGCGTCCGGGGCGAGGTTGAGGTCGATGCCGGCGGCGGACAATTCCCGACCGATCCGCCCGGCCACTCGCTCGGTGACCTCGATGTCGTCCGCGCGGCCGAGCACCGCATGCCCGGGGGCCGGCGAACCGTCCTCCGCATGCAGTCGGGTGACCAGTCCGCCCTCCTCGTCGATGCCGATCAGGCCGGGGCCGGTGTGCAGGTCGGTGGTCAGCCCTCGGAGTTGCTCCGGGTCGTCGGTGACGTTGTGGGCGAACAGCACCGCTCCCGGTGTCCCCGCGTCGATGACGCGGCGGAGCCAATCGGGGGCGCTGGTCCCGGCGAAGCCGGGCCACAGCACCTGGTGTGCCAGTCGGTCGAGGGCAGGATCGGTCATGGCCATCTCCTCATCCTGTCATCCAGCGGCGTCCAGTCGGCGTCGCGGGTTGGGGGCCGCGGCGAGGAGCCGTCGGGTGTACTCGTGCTCCGGTGCGTCGATGACCCGGGCGCTCGGTCCACGTTCCACCACCTCTCCGTGGTACATCACCAGGGTTTCCGACGAGTACGCCCTGGCCGAGCCCAGGTCGTGGGTGATGTAGAGGACCGCCAGGTCCTCGGTTCGGCGCAGTTGATCAAGGAGGTCGAGCATCTCCTTGCGGATCGTCACGTCGAGCATCGACACCGGTTCGTCCGCGAGCAGGACCCGCGGCTCGGCGGCCAGAGCACGGGCGAAGGAGATCCGCTGCCGCTCACCACCGGACAGCTCGTGCGGGAAGCGGTGCAGGTAGCGTGCGGCCGGGTTCAGGTCCACCTTATCCAGCACCGCCAGGGATCGCTGCTGCACCTCGTCGGCATCCATCCGCCCACCGTGGATCCGCAGCGCCCGACCCAGGGTGTAGCTGACCCGGTGCAACGGGTTGAGCGAGGAGAACGGGTCCTGCAGGGTCATCTGGACGCTGCCGGTGTACTCGGTGAAGGCGCGCCCCCGGGTGGCCCGCACCGGCTGCCCGTCGAGCAGCAGCTCGCCCTCGGTGAGCGGCAGCAGTTGCGCCAGCAGTCGTCCCACGGTGCTCTTGCCGGACCCGCTCTGCCCGACCAGGGCCGTGACCCGGCCGGAACGCAGCGCGAAAGACACGTCGTCGACGGCGCGGAACACCTGCCGACGCAGCCCGGTCCGTCCGGTGCGGAATTCCTTGACCAGGTTCCGTGCCTCCAGTACGACCGGCGGATCGTGCGTGACCTCGTGTTCGCTCACACCAGGGCTCCCATCTCACTCAGCGAGTCGAGCAGCGCCCGCGTGTACGGGTGGCGGGGATCGGTGTAGACCTCCATCGCCGGACCGTACTCCACCAGGACTCCGCGCTGCATCACCGCGAGCGAGTCCGACATCTCCAGCAACAGGGAGAGGTCGTGGGTGGTGAAGATGATCGCGAACCCGTACTCGTCCCGCAGTTGCAGCACCTGGTCCAGCACGTCCCGCTGGACCAGCAGGTCGAGTGCGGTGGTCGGCTCGTCCATGATGATCACGTCCGGCTCGAGTACGAGGGCCAGCGCGATGGCCACCCGCTGCCGCATCCCGCCGGACAGTTCATGCGGATAGGCGCTCGCCCGGTCCGCCTCGATCCCGACCTTGGTCAGCATCTCCCGCGCCCGGGCCACGCGCTGCGACGTGGACAGCTTCGGTCGGTGCACGCGCAGGACGTCATCGAACTGGTCCTGCACGGAGGTGACCGGATTGAGGGCGTTCATCGCGCTCTGGAAGACGATCGCGATCTCATCCCAGCGGTGCGCCCGCATCTCCTCCTGGCTGAGCCCCAACAGGTCGACCGGTTCGCCGCCGCCCCGGGCGCGGTCCGCCCGATGGTAGGTGACCGAACCACCGGCCACCTCGGCCGGCGGCCGCAACAGTCGGGTGATCGCGTTGGTCAGCGTCGACTTGCCGCTGCCGGACTCCCCCGCTAGGCCGAGGATCTCGCCCCGGTGCAGGGTGAGGTTCACGTCCTTCACCGCGTGCACGACGCCGTCGGAGATCGGGTAGTCCACCTCGAGATTCCGGACTTCGATGATCGGGGCGCCGGAGACCGTGACCGTCCGGATCTGCGGGTCGGCCTCCGGGAGCACTCCGGCCCCGGCCGCCGCTCCCGTCTGCTCGGTGCCCGCTCCGACCTCCACCGACGGAACCGCGGTGGTCTGGTCCGCGACGGACTCCGCCGCCGCCCCGACACTGCTCAAGGTGGCCGCCCGCGGAGCCCCGGCCCGCAGTGCCTTGCCCCGGCTCCGGCCGGTCCGCAGTCGCGGGTTCGCGTACTCGTCGATCCCGAAGTTGATCAGGGCCAGGCCGGCGCCGATCACCGCGATCGCCAGCCCGGGAGGCACGAACCACCACCAGGCGCCGACCAGGAAGGCCTGGGCACTCTGGGCGAAGTAGAGCATCGATCCCCAACTGGTGGTGGTCAGCGACCCCAGCCCGAGGAAGGAGAGCCCGGCCTCCGACAGGACGGCCGCGATCACCGAGAACAGGAACCCGGAGGCAATCAGCGGCAGCGCGTTCGGTATCACCTCGGAGAGCATGATCCGCAGCCGGGACTCGCCGGTGGCCCGGGCCGCCTCGATGAAGTCCCGGCGCCGCAGCGACATCGTCTGGGCGCGGAGCACTCGGGCCGAACCGGCCCAGGAGGTGATCGCGATGACGATGGCGACCGACACCATCCCCCGCGAGGGCAGGTAGCCGGTGAGCACGATCAGCAGCGGCATCCCGGGCACGACCAGGAAGACGGCCGTGAGGACGTACAGCAGATCGTCCAGCACGCCGCGTACGTAACCGCCGATCACACCGATGATGATCGACACGACCTGGGAGACGACGCCAGCGAAGATGCCGACCCCGAGGGAGACCCGGGACCCGTACACGAACTGGGCGAACACGTCCTGTCCGGTCTGGGTGGTTCCGAACCAGTGGGCACCGGACGGCGGTTGCAGGACGTCCGGCCCACTCACGCCCGGCTCGTACGACGTCAGCAGCGGACTGAACACCGCGATCAGGGTGAAGAGGAGGACGATCACGGCACCGACGCGGACCTTGCCCGACTGCGGGACGAGATGGGAGAACCTCATGATCAACCCTCCTGACGGGTACGCGGGTCGAGGAAGACGTAGATCACGTCAGCGAACAGGTTGGCCACGATCACAGCCAGCGAGATGATCAGGAACAATCCCTGCATCAGCGGGAAGTCCTGGTTCCCGACCGCCTGGAAGAGGGTGTACCCGACCCCCGGGTAGTTGAAGATCACCTCGGTGAGCATGGATCCGCCGACCACCGCTCCCAGGGCCAGTGCGAATCCGGTCACCGACGGCAGGATCGCGTTCCGGGCGGCGTAGCCGAGCATCACCGTACGTTTCGGCAATCCCTTCGCCTCGGCCATCGTCACGTAGTCCTCACCGAGCACGGTGACGGTCATGTTGCGCATGCTCAGCACCCAGCCGGCGAACGACGACAACACGATGGTGATCGCCGGCAGTGTCCCGTGTTCGAGCACCGAGCCGATGAACTCTGCGTTGAGACCCGGCTGGAGCCCCGGCTCGTGCGCCTGGGAGATCGGAAACCAGTCCAGTTTGACTGCGAAGACCAGTACCAGGATGAGCGCCATCCAGAAGTACGGCACCGCGTTCAGGAAGGTCAACGAGGGCATCAGGTGATCGGTCCACGAACCCCGCCGCCAGGCCAGCACGACGCCCAGGACGGTGCCGAACAGGAAGCTGATCACCGTCGTGATGCCGACCAGTCCGATCGTCCACGGCAACGCGTCCAGCACGATGTCGGCCACCGGGACCGGGTGGAAGCCGATCGACAAGCCCAGGTCACCCTGGGCCAACGCCGTCAGGTAGTCCCAGTACTGCACCGGGAGCGGGTCGTCGGTGAGGCCATAGCTCTCCGCGATGGCGGCCATCGCGTCCGGGTCGATCCGTCCCGCCATCCGCTCCACCAACAGGGCGACCGGATCACCCGGCATCAGGCGCGGGATGAGGAAGTTCAACGTGAGCGCCGCCCACGCGATGAACAGGTACAGCACCACCTTGCGCAGCAGGTACTTCACTGTGCTCCTTCGAGGTCACGAACCGGCCGGGGTCAACTCCTGGACCACGAGCATGTTGTCCGGGAACTGGAAGGGCGCACCGAGGGCGTATGCGTTGTCCTCGGTCGGGAACCCCTCCCAGCGGGCGGTGTTGTACTGGAACCAGTTGGGGGCCTGGAGCATCGGGATCACCGGCAGGTCCTCGACCATCAGGGTCTGCAGTTCGTCCAGCGCGGCCTGCTGCTTCCCCTCGTCGTCGGTGCCGGCGTAGGCCTGCAGCGCCTGGTCGGCCCGCTCGTCGTCGTAGCGGCTGAAGTTGGCCCGGACGCTGTCCTCGTCCAAGTACTCCGAGCTCATGATCGAGCGGAACATGTCGAACGGGGACAGGCCGATCGCGACCGAGGCCATCGTCACGTCGAACGTGCCGGCATTGCGGGTCTCCAACCAGGACTCGAAGGACACACCCTGGGGGACTATCTCGACACCGATCTCCTTGAACTGCTCCTGCAGCAACTGGGTGATCGTCACCCAGTCCACGTAGCTGGACGGGATGGCCACCTCGTACGACATCTTGTCGCCGTCCGGGGTGGTGCGGATCCCGTCCGGGCCCTTGGCGTACCCGGCTTCGTCGAGCAGTCGGCTGGCCTCCTCGGCGTCGTGAGCCAGGGTGGCGTCGGCGTACTCCTCACTCACCGCGGACTCGTAGGCCGGCAGCGGGAGGCCGGTGGGGTGCGAGGGCGGGGTGTAGCCCTGCATCGCGGTCTCGGACAGCTGGTCGCGGTTCATCGCGGCGCTGAACGCCTGGCGCACCACCGGGTCGTCGAAGGGCTTCTTCTCCAGATTGACCACCAGGTTGGTCAGGCCACCGCCCGGGTACCAGTAGCCCCGGTGCTCCGGATCCTGCTTGACGTAGATGTCGTCGATATTGGCCACGAACCCGCCGGACCAGTCGAGTTCGCCGGACTGCAGGGCGGTGGTGAAGGTCTGCTCGGTGTTGGCCGGGTAGCGCACCTCCTCCACCTCGACCTCGTCGGCCTTCCAGTAGTCGGGGTTCTTGGTGAATGTGTAGAGCTGCTGGGAGAACTCACCCAGGGTGAAGGCCCCGGTGGCCACCGGCTCCTCGTTCTGGAACTCCACCGGATTCACGTCGGCGAAGACGTGCTCGGGAACGACCACCACGTTGCCGATGGCGGCCTCGAAGGCGAACGCCGCGGAGTTGAAGGAGACCTCCACCTCGGTGGCGCTGATCTTCTTCGCACCGGCCAGGTCCAGCGCCCCGGTGTTGGTCGCGGGGTTGTCGGTCATCAGCTGGAAGGTGAACGCCACGTCGTCTGCGTCGAAGGCTTCGCCATCGGACCAGGTCACCCCTTCGCGGAGTGTGAAGGTGACCTTGGTGCCGTCGTCGTTGAAGATCATCTCCTCGGCCAGCCACGGCTCGGCCTCCCCGTCCGTCATCGGGGTACTCGCCAGCAACGGCTCGTACAGCATCCCCCGGGTGCCCTGGTTGGCCGTGGCCGAGAACGGGTTGAAGTTCGGCTGGTAGCTGTTGGCCGAGTTGGCGTGGATGGTGAGTGGCTGCTTCTCCCCGGTGTCGCCGTCGCCCTCGTCACCCCCACCGCCGCAGGCCGTCACGGTCAGCGTTGCGGCCAGTACCACTGCGGCCCAGCGGGCCGGTCGGGGGAATCTCATCGTGGTCCTCTCAATCCTGCGTGGTGGTGTGGGCGGGGTCGTGCTGGTCAAGGTCGAGGCGGAGGACGTCGAAGCGCCGGGTGACGTGGAAGCCGGTGGCCAGGTAGAGCCGACCGGCCGGGGAGGCCTCCCCCGTCCACAGGAACCAGGCGCTGTGGGCACCCTCGGCGCGCATCCGGGTCAGGGTCTGGTGCAGCAGGATCTTCCCGAGCCCGGTACCACGGCAGTTCTCGTCCACCCCGTACGGGCCGAAGCGTTCCCGCAGGCCGCGGTAGGCCCCGTAGGTGGCGAACCCCACCACCGGGCCGTCGGGGTGCCGGGCCACCAGCACGCGATCGCGTCGTCCGTGCCGCAGCACCGAGTCGCGGACCGCCTGGCCCCAGTCCGGGGCCAGTCGGGTGGCAGCGAAGGTGATCACCTCCGGCAGGTCGTCCGGGGTCGCGGTGCCGAACTGGTAGCCCTCGGACTCCCGACGGGTGATCAGGTCCCTGATCTCCGGCGGTGTCGCGTACGCGTTCAGGTCGATGGCCATCGCCGCCGCGGTGTAGAGCCGACGGAAGCCGTGGCCATCGAACAGGCGGGCGGCCTCCGGGTAGGCGTCGGAGTCCAAGCCGGGCAGGAAATAGGCCGGCGGGTACGCGGAGTAGTTGACCCACGCCGCCCCGTGCGTCCGCAGGTGGGCGATGGCGCGGCGCAGCAGTTCGGTACCCACCCCACGCCGACGGTGGTCGGGGTGTACGCAGCCGAGGGTGATGTACCCGCCGGCCGGGTCGACCCCGATCCCGGCCCCGTGCACCGTGTGCACGAAGCCGATCACCTCGCCGGTCCCGGTCTCGGCCACGATCAGCCCGGCCGGGTCGAAGTTGGCCTCCAGCAGGAGGTTCTCGGTCAACCAGTCGGTGTCCACCGCGTCCCGCGGCAGGGCGACCTCGGTCAGGGTGGCCAGCCGGGCGACGTCGCCGGCGCGGTGGCCCCGGTAGTTGACGCGGTAGTTCACTGCCACGGCGCCAACCCCCACTGTTCCCCGGTGCCGAAGGCCACGGCGTACGGCACCCGCGCCAGGCACCCGCGGGTCACCTGCTGGGCGGCGTAGTAGTCGATGTAGCGGAATCCGTACGTCTCGCCCCGGGCGAAGGCCTGTTCTCCGATCGCCGCCAGCCACACCTCGCGAGCCTGCTCGGACACCTCCGCGAACACCTGCGGGACGAACCCGGGCGAGTCCTCCCAGTTGTCGGTGTGCAGGATTCGCCCGACCCCGTGTCGCGGCGTCTCCGGGCGCCACCCGGGCAACCCGGACAGGAAGCGGGCCCGCTCGGCGATGATCGCGGCGTTCTCGTGGTCGGTGTGCATGGACCGGTGCCAGTGCGCCAGGACGGTGTCGGGACGCACCTCGCGGAACACGTCGGCGAGCCGGGCGGCCACCTGGTCGTCGGCGACGAGGAAGCCGTCGGACAGGTCGTCGAAGGCGATGAACTCCGCACCGATGGCGGCGGCGAAGGACCGCCCCTCGGCCAGCTTCTGCTCCTTGTACTCCACGATCGGCATCCGGGGATGGCCCCGTTCGCCGGGGGTCAGCGCGACCAGGACGGACCGCCCCCCATCGAGGACGTTCTGGGCCAGCATCGCTCCGGCGGCCAGGTCCATGTCACCGACATGGCCGCCGACCGCGACGATCGTACGGGCGGTGTCGGGTTCTGCTCGACTCACGCGTGTCCTCCACCTCTCTGCTCGGGATTGCTCACCTGCAAGGCGATTCGCGTCTGTGCGGACCGATCGGCCGGGATGATCATCCGGCACCGACGGGGTAGATCTCGACCCCCTGGGGGACCTCGGGTGCGCTCGGGCTGCGGGCCAGGATGGTGGCCAGGTCCTCGCGTGCGTCCAGCCCCTCACGCAGGGCCGGGGACCCCCACAGCAGGTCGACGAACGGCGGTCGGCCGGACTCGGCGGGTCGCCACAGGTTCACCTCGGGGTGCAGGTCTCGCAGCGTGTCCAGCAGCGCGAAGCCGGTCGCGATCGGGTCGAACCGGTCCGGATCGACCACCTGCAGCTGGCTGCCGCGGTGCAGTTCTCCCGCACCCTTGGAGAAGGTCGGGGTGAACACGGCCTCCCGGAAGAGCACGCCGGGCAGTCCGCGCTCGCGCAGGGCATCGGTGTGCCGGGGATCCAGCCACGGCGCCCCGAAGAGTTCGAACGGACGGGTGGTGCCGCGCCCCTCGGAGAGGATCGTCCCCTCGAACAGGCAGGTCGCCGGATAGGCGGTGGCGGTGTCGAGAGTTGGCATGTTCGGTGAGGGCATCACCCAGGGGGTGCCGGTCCGGCGCGAACGGTCCCAGCCGGAGGCCGGCACCACGGTCAGGTCCGCGGCCCGTCCGGTGGACTCCGGGACATGGCTGGCATTGAACCAGCGGGCCAGTTCGCCGAGGCTCAGCCCGTGCTGCAACGGGATGGACACCCGGCCGATGAAGCTTGCACAGGCCGGCTCCAGGCCCGGGCCGGCCCGTACCGTCCCACCGAGTGGGTTGGGGCGGTCCAGGACGATCATCGCCACCCCGGTCCGGGCCGCGGAGCAGAGCAGGTCGTACACGGTCCAGACGTAGGTGTAGAAGCGGGCCCCGATGTCCTGCAGGTCGATGATCACCTGCTCCACGCCGGCACCGCGCAGCAGTGCGTCCAGGGGCTCACCCGAGACGGTGTAGGTGTCGATCACCGGGAGCCCGGACGGATCGACGTCGTCGCCGACGTCCTCGCCGGCCTGTACGGCACCCCAGTAGCCGTGTTCGGGGGTGAACAGGCACCGCAGGTCGACGCCGGCTTCCACCAGGACATCCACTCCACGCCGGAGCTCGTCGTCGACGGAGGTGTAGTTCGTGCAGAATCCGGTCGGCCGCGTCGGCAGCAGGGCAGGCTCAGCAACCACCCGACTCAGCCCAGTCTGCACGCGTGACTGCTCGGTCGACGCCATCCGTGGTCCACTCCCTCACTCGGATGGGTAAGGAAACTACATGGAGGGCTCCGAGAACGTCAAAGGATTACACTCCCGGGCGCGCCGCTTTCCACCAGCTCACGCGGAGTGGGGTGGATCAGCCGAGGCCGAGGATGCGTTCCAGCCGGCGGCGTGGCACCCGGGGACCGACCACGGAGAGCACCTGGGACTGGCTCGCGAGGCCGGCGGCAGTCCGTTGCAGGTCCCCGGCCGCAAGTGCGTCGAAGCGGTCGAGGACCTCGGCGAGGTCACGGTCGTCACCGACGAGCTCGGTGGTGCCGAGACGGCTCATCCGCATTCCCGGCCCCTCGTAGGCGAGCAGGGTCTGGCCCCGCAACTGGCCCTTGGCACGGGCTAACTCCTCGTCGGTGACCCCGTGCTCGGCGACGGCCTCGAGCTCGGCCCGGACCACGGTGAGGATCTCGGCGAGCTTGTCCGGGGCACACTGCCAGTCGATGCTCCACAGGCCGGTGTCGGAGTACGAGGTCTCCCCCGCCTCGATGGTGTACGCCAGGCCCCGGCGCTCGCGCACCTCGACGAACAGTCGGGAGGCCATCCCACCACCGAGGATCACGCTCAACATCCCGAGGGCGTAGCGCTCCTCGTCGAAGACGCCGACCCCGCGGAACCCGAGCGTGGCCGTGCACTGTTCCAACCGTCGGTGGTGGTGCAGGACCGCACCGTCACCTCGACACACCTTGGTCGCCGGTACCCGCCGCCGACGCATTGGCGCATTGGCGACGAAGGCGCCCAACTGGTCAATCAGTTGATCATGGTCCACCCGGCCGGAGGCGCTGACCACGATCGCCGAGGGCCGGTAGTGCCGCTTCCAGTAGCCGACCACCTGGGCACGGCTCAGGGAGGCGATCGACTCCTCGCTGCCGATCACCGACTTGCCCAGGTCGGTGTCGCCGAACAGGTGCGCGGTGAGCGCTTCTGCGGCGACCTCACCGGGGTCGTCGGCGTGCATCGCGATCTCGTCCAGGATCACGTCTCGCTCGGCCTCGACCTCGGCGGCGGCCACGGTGGAGTTGACCATCATGTCCGTGAGCACGTCCACCGCCACCGCCAGGTCCTCAGCCATCACCCGGGCGTGGAAGCAGGTGTGTTCCTTGGCCGTGTAGGCGTTCAGGTCCCCGCCGACCGCCTCCACCGTGGCCGAGATCTCCTCGGCACTCCGGGTCGGGGTGCCCTTGAACAACACGTGCTCGAGGAAGTGGGAGGCCCCGTGCAGTCGGTCCGACTCGTGCCGGGATCCGACGTCGATGTAGAAGCCGAGGCTGGCCGAGTGGCTGGTCGGCATGTCCTCGGTGACAACGCGCAAACCGCTCGGGAGCACCGTACGGCGGACTTCTCCGCCGAGGTGCGCCCGAGCGGCTGCTCGATGCTCTGGGGTCAACAGAAGGGGATCAGCCCTCGTCGGAGGACTCTTCGTCCTCGTCGACCACCGGGACCAGGGACAGCTTGCCCCGGTCGTCGATCTCGTTGATCTCGACCTGGATCTTCTGACCGACGCTGACGACGTCCTCGACGGCCTCGACCCGCTTGCCACCGGCGAGCGGGCGCAGCTTCGAGATGTGCAGCAGTCCGTCCTTGCCCGGGAGCAGCGAGACGAAGGCACCGAAGGCGGTGATCTTGACGACCGTACCCAGGTAGCGCTCGCCCTTCTCCGGCATCGTCGGGTTGGCGATCGCGTTGATCATGGAGCGCGCAGCCTCGGCGGCATCGCCGCTTTCGGCGCCGACGTAGATGGTGCCGTCGTCCTCGACCGACACGTTCGCGCCGGTGTCCTCCTGGATCTGGTTGATCACCTTGCCCTTGGGCCCGATCACCTCGCCGATCTTGTCGACCGGGATCTTGATGGTGATGATCCGCGGGGCGTACAGGCTCATCTCGTCGGGGCCGTCGATGGCCTCGCCCATGACGTCCAGCAGGGTGTTGCGGGCGTCCTTGGCCTGGTCCAGCGCGCTGGCCAGCACCGAGGCGGGAATGCCGTCGAGCTTGGTGTCCAACTGCAGGGCGGTGATGAAGTCCCGGGTACCGGCGACCTTGAAGTCCATGTCACCCATGGCGTCCTCGGCGCCGAGAATGTCGGTCAGGGCGATGTAGCGGGTCTCCCCGTCCACCTCGTCCGTCATCAGGCCCATGGCGATACCGGCGACCGGGGCGCGCAGCGGCACACCGGCGTTCAGCAGCGCCATGGTCGAGGCACAGACGGAACCCATCGAGGTGGAGCCGTTGGACCCGAGGGCCTCCGACACCTGACGGATCGCGTACGGGAACTCCTCGCGGGTAGGCAGCACCGGCAACAGCGCACGCTCGGCGAGCGCACCGTGGCCGACCTCACGCCGCTTCGGCGAACCGACCCGGCCGGTCTCCCCGACCGAGTACGGCGGGAAGTTGTAGTTGTGCATGTAGCGCTTGGACTTCTCCGGAGCCAGGGTGTCGAGCTTCTGCTCCAACCCCAACATGTTCAGCGTGGAGACGCCCAGGATCTGGGTCTCGCCGCGCTGGAACAGGGCGGAACCGTGCACCCGCGGGAGCACGCCGACCTCGGCGCTCAGGGTGCGGATGTCGGCCAGACCGCGGCCGTCGATCCGAACCTTCTCGGCGAGCACCTTGGCGCGGACCAACTCCTTGGTCAGTGCCCGGTAGGCGCCCGAGATCTCCTTCTCGCGCCCCTCGAACTGACCAGCGAGCTGCCCGACGATCTTGTCCTTGAGGACCTCGGTGCTGACCTCGCGCTCCTGCTTGTCGGCAATCTGCATCACCTGGGCGAGCTCGGTGCCGGCAGCCTGCTCGACGGCCGCGTACACGTCGTCGGCGTAGTCGGAGAAGATCGGGAACTCGGCGGTCGCCTTCGGGAAGCGGGAGGCCAACTCGGCCTGCGCGTCACACAGCGACTTGATGAACGGCTTGGATGCGTCGAGCCCCGCGGCCACGACCTCCTCGCTCGGCGCGGTCTGGCCGGCCCGGACCAGGTCCCAGGTCTGCACGGTGGACTCGGCCTCGACCATCATGATCGCGACATCGCCGTCGGGCAGCACCCGGCCGGCCACGACCATGTTGAAGGTGGACTCCTCCAGCTGGGAGACGTCGGGGAACCCGATCCACTGGTCGCCGACCAGGGCGACGCGGACGCCGCCGACCGGGCCGGTGAACGGCAGGCCCGCGAGCTGGGTGGACATCGAGGCGGCGTTGATGGCCACCACGTCGTACGCCTTGTCCGGGTTCAGGGCCATCACGGTGACGACGACCTGGACCTCGTTGCGCAGACCCTTGACGAAGCAGGGCCGCAGCGGGCGGTCGATCAGGCGGCAGGTGAGGATCGCGCCCTCGGACGGGCGGCCCTCACGCCGGAAGAAGGAGCCGGGGATCCGGCCCACGGAATACATCCGCTCCTCGACGTCGACGGTGAGCGGGAAGAAGTCGATGGCGTCGCGCGGCTTGGACTGGGCCGAGGTCGCGGACAACAACATGGTGTCGTCGTCGAGGTAGACGGCAGCCGAACCGGCGGCCTGGCGGGCCAGCAGGCCCGACTCGAAACGAACGACGTGCTTTCCGAAGGATCCGTTGTCGATGACGGCTTCGGTGTACTGCAGGTCAGGTCCCTCCACGGGAACTCCTTAGGGTGTGTGGACTGCATCCCACTCATCCCGTACGACCGGAAGGACACTCCCCTGAATGGTCCATGGCGGACCGGGGCGCGACCACGGGGGTCGGGTGTCCGAACTGGTGGAGGCCGGTCTTCGATCGAGGCCCGCGGGCGGGGGGACCCTGCTGGGTCGCCTTCCCGAAAGCCACTACCGAGGACCGAGGACCCCCCGGGCAGGTCGTGGGATGCAATCACTGGAAATGGATGTGCATCTGTTCAATTGTGGGATTCGGTTGTGGGGTCCAGCTTCGGCCATTGTGGCCGAAAAGACGAGAGCGGTCCTCCCCGCCACGCAGGCGAACCGGAGAACCGCTCTCCGATCAGTTCGGAGTCAGCGACGCAGACCCAGACGTTTGATCAGCGAACGGTAGCGCTCGATGTCGATCTTGAACAGGTAGTTGAGCAGCCGACGGCGCTGGCCGACGAGCAGCATCAGGCCACGGCGGCTGTGGTGGTCGTGCTTGTGCACCTTCACGTGCTCGGTCAGGTGCGAGATCCGCTTGGTCAGCAGGGCCACCTGAACCTCGGGAGAGCCGGTGTCTCCTGGGTTGGTCGCGTACTCATCGATGGTCTTCTTCCGATCAGCGGCGTCAATCGACACAGCTTCTCCTCTCGGTTTCCCGTTGCGCGGCGCTCCCCGAACCCTGGACGGGTGTTCACCTGGTGTGAGTGGGAGCTCTTGGGCGTCCGCGGCCGATCAAACGGCAACCGCCAGACTACCAGCGCAGAACGAGCGCCACCTAATCGTCGCGACCCCCGAGCGGGCACCGGTAGGCTCGCCGCTGTGATCACCGTAGCCGGCTACTCCCCCTCGCTGGACGTGACCTACCTGGTCGATGCCATGGTGGCGGGACAGATCCACCGCCCCGAAGGCGTACTGCGCTGCGCCGGTGGCAAGTCGTTGAACATGGCCCGAGCCGCCGCCACCCTCGGCGCCGAGGCCTGTCTGGTCGGCATCTTCGGCGGGCACACCGGGGGCTTCGTCGCCGAGGCTCTCGCCGCGAGCGGGGTCGAGGTGCGGGCGGTGGACTCGCCTGCCGAGACCCGCACCTGCGTCTCCATCGCCGCCGCCGACGCCCCGGGCCTCACCGAGATCTACGAGCACGCCACCGAGGTGGTCCCGGACGTCTGGGCCGCCTTCGTCGAGGAGTTGACCGACACCCTCAGCACCCGCACCGGCTGGCTGTCGGTGTCGGGATCCGTCCCCCGGGGCCTGCCCGCGGACGCGATCGCCCAGTTCGTCGAGATCGCTGCCGGCGTCGGCATCCGCACCGCGGTCGACACCCACTCCTTCGCGCTGCCGGCCGCGATCGAGGCCCGACCGGACCTGGTCAAGGTGAATCGGGCCGAGGCAGCGGAACTGTTGGTCCGGCCGGTCGGGGACGACCTGGTCGCGATGGCGCGGGCGATCGCCGAACGCAGCGGCGGGCTGGTGGTGCTCACCGACGGCCGGGACGGTTCGATCGCCGTCCGCGACGCGGAGGCGCTGCGGATCCACGCCCCGGACGTGGTCGGTCGCTACCCGGTCGGCAGCGGGGACTCCTACCTCGGTGGGCTGGTGCACTCCCTCGACACCGGTGCCGACCTGCCGCAGGCCCTGCGCACCGCGACGGCCTGCGGGATCGCCAACGCCCTCGTACCCGGCCCGGGCCGCTTCACCGCAGAGTCCGTGGCCGAGATCCTTCCCCGGGTCGAGATCGCCCCGATCCCCTGAGCCTGCGCACGAAGGTCAGTGGTCGAGGATCAGGGCACCGACCTGGCGGACGTCGTGGTGCATCTGCTCGACCAGCGCGTCCACGCCGTCGAAGGTGACCTGGCCCCGCAGGTGGGCGACGAAGTCCACCGAGATCGGAACCCCGTACAGCTCCAGGTCGGTACGGCCCAGGACGTAGGCCTCCACGCGACGTTCGACCCCGTGGAAGGTCGGGTTCGTACCGACCGAGACCGCCGCGGGCCAGCGCTCCGGTTCGGCCTGGTCGAGCCGCGTGACCCAACCCGCGTAGACCCCGTCGGCGGGGACAGCCCGACCCTCAGGAACCGGGACGTTGGCTGTCGGGAACCCGAGCTCGCGGCCGCGTTGGTCGCCCCGGACGACCAGACCGGAGAAGCGGAACAGCCGGTTGGCCAGGACCGCGACCCGTTGCACGTCCCCCTCCAGGAGGGCTTGGCGGATCAGGGTGGAGGAGGTCGGTTCGGCATCCGCCGAGAGCAGCGGCAGGCCGAGGACCTCGAAGTCACCGGCGCCGAGTTCGGCCAGGGTCTCGACGGTACCGGCGGCGCGGAACCCGAAGCGGAAGTTCTCCCCCACCACGATCAGCACCGGGTTCAGCGGTCGGATCACCGCGTCCACGAACTCGGCCGGACTCCAACTGGCCACGTCGGCGGTGAACTCGACGACCTCGACCACGTCCACGCCGGCCTCGACGAGCAGTTCGCGGCGACGGTCCAGGTCGGTCAGCAGCAACGGGACCTGGTCCGGTCGGACCACCGACATCGGGTGCGGCCAGAAGGTGATGGCAACGAGCCGGGCGTCGGGTCGTTCGGCCCGGGCACGCTCCAGCAGGGCGGCGTGGCCCCGGTGCACCCCGTCGAAGTTCCCGATCACCACCACCGACTCCGGTGGTCGTTCCTGCTCACTCATGGTGGTCCCTGTCCCCTGCCTCGTTCACTGTCCCTGCCTCGTTCACGGTGCCCTGATGGTGCCCGGCGGTCCGTCCGTCGTGGGCGGCTCGGTCGGCGTCCGGATCCAGGCTCTTCAGTCTGGCACTGAGCTGGTCGACCGATGCCTGCAGGTCGCGCACGGTTCCGGCCAGGTCCCCCTTGGTCGACGAGCCGGGCCTCTTGCCCCCGTGCTCGTACGCGTCGTCGAGGCTGGTGATCACCACGCCGACCACGAAGTTCACCACGATGTAGGTGCCGAACAGGATGAAGATGATCACGTACAGCAGGCCGAACGGCGAGGCGGCCCGCAGGTCGTTCATCGTCTCGTTCCAGCCCTCCAGGGTGAGCAGCTCGAAGAGGGTCAACATCCCCTCACCCAGGTTGCCGAAGTACTCCGGCGCAGTCCTCGCGAAGATCAGGTTGCCGATCACCGCGTACATGAAGCAGAGCAACAGGGTCAGACCGAGCAGACTGCTGGCCGGGCCGGCCGCGCGCCGCATGCCGTCCATCAGGATCCGGATGTCGGGCATCACCCGGAGCAGTCGCGCCACCCGCAGCAGCCGGACGATCCGCAGCACCGTGACGTTGCGGGAGACACCGGGTACCAGGGCGAGCAGGATCACTGCGGTGTCGAAGATGTTCCAACCGTTGCTGAAGAACTCCTTCGGGTTGAACCGGTAGGCGGCGAACCGGACCAGCAGCTCGATGCTGAAGACCAGGATGAAGGCCAGGTCGGCCCCGACCACCACCCGATCGACCCACGCCGGAACCGGGTACGTCTGGACACCGATCCCCAGCGCGTTCAACACGATCACCGACATGATCACCGTGTGGAACTGCGGCGAGTACGCGAGCGTGTGCGCACTGCGTTGCCACCTGGGCGCATCCGACGGGAGCGGCGGCGCGGGGATGCGGGTGAGCGGCGGCATGACTTCTTTCTCGGTTCGAACGTCGATCTGGCACTGGTATCCGCACCAGACTAGTGGTGTGTCCTCCCCAACGGCCTGCTGATTCTCCAGCGGTCAGGCTGGCCGGAACACTGCCTCGGCCACCACCCCCGGGGCCGGGGGCTCCGCCGCATCCGGGCGGTACAGGGCGAGGAATCGCTGCTGCTCATCCAGGACGGCGGTCAGCTCGGACAGGTCCAGGCCACCGATCCGCCGGCCGTGCCGGACAGCGGCGGCCGTGTCATCGTCCACCACGACCGTGGGGAAGTTGTCCCGGGCCACGTCGTCGATGCTGATCATGGCCAGCGGGGGCGACTCCCCCTCCACAGCACCCTCCAGCTGCACAGCACTCTGCACCTGCCCAGCGCCCTGCACAGCGTCCTGCACCCGGACCTCGCCGTCGAGGCCGTAGGGGCCGACGCGGGTCCGGCGCAACATGGTCAGGTGACCGGCCGTGCCCAGCGCTGCGCCCAGGTCACGGGCCAAGGCCCGGACATAGGTTCCCGAGGAGCAGGTCACCGACACGTCCACGTCGACCACGGCCACCCCGTCCTGGTTGCCGGTGCGGACGTCGGTGGCCTCGAAGCGGGACACCCGAACCCGCCGTGCGGCCAATTCGACGTCCTCCCCGGCCCGGACCCGGGCATAGGAGCGCACCCCGTTGACCTTGATCGCCGACACCCGAGTGGGCACCTGGTCGATCTCCCCGGTGAGGTGGGCCATCTCCGCATCCAGTCGGGCAGGGTCGATCCCGGTCGCCCCCGGCGCGGCCGTGACGTCGCCCTCGGCGTCATCGGTGATCGTGGCCAGGCCGAGCCGGACCGTGCCGCGGTACTCCTTCTCGGTCAGCATCAGGTGTCCGAGCAGTCGGGTGGCCCGGTTGATGCCCACCAACAGCACCCCGGTGGCCATCGGGTCCAAGGTGCCGGCGTGGCCGACCTTGCGGGTGCCGGCAAGCCGGCGTACCCGCCCGACCACCTGGTGCGAGGTCCAACCGGGGGCCTTGTCGACGACGACGATCCCGGACTCGGACGACTGCGCCTTGCTCAGCGCTCGTCCCCGGTGTCGTCAGCCGACTCGTCC
>JBQDIN010000055.1:13982-28886 GCA_052094425.1 Propionibacteriaceae bacterium | reverse complement strand
GTACTGTGCGCGCTTCTTGGACAGGATCAGACGGCCTTCCTTGTCCTCCTTCTGCTGGACGAGGGCTTCGACCTCGTCACCGACGCTGACGACCTCGTTCGGGTCGACGTCGTGCTTGATGGAGAGTTCCTTGGAAGGGATCACGCCTTCGGTCTTGTAGCCGATGTCGAGGAGGACCTCGTCACGATCGACCTTGACGACGGTGCCGGTGACGATGTCACCGTCGTTGAAGTACTTGATGGTCTTGTCGATAGCCTCGAGGAAGGCTTCCGGGGATCCGAAATCGTCGAATGCAACCTGTGGGGGGGCCTCAAGGGAGGAGGTCATGTAGTAGGGCTCCGTAGGGATGGATGTACGTTGACTGGCACGCCGCGGCCCGGTCCGTATAAGCCGAGGAGTTGCGATAGCGCGTTGACATCCGACCCGTACGAGCGTGACCTACTCCGTCCGAAGTCGCGCAGGCCACAGCGCCCCCTCAGCCTACGGCCCGCCGCAATGCCGGTCAATTCGCCCCGAAGCCCGTCATCCCGCCGCGCGTCCGCCTCAGGCCAAGCCCCGGCGGGCGGCCTGCACCCCGGCCTGGAACCTGTTCTGCGCGCCGAGTTCGTCGAACAACTCCCGCATTCTGCGGTTCATGGTACGAGCCGACCACCCCATCTGGCGGGCGATGGCCGAGTCGGTGAGACCGGAGGTCAACAGGGTCAACAGCGGGGTGTCCACCGCGCCCAGCTCCGCCCCCGGGGTGTCGGCCACGCCGAGGGGCAGCGCCACCCGCCAGTAGTGCTCGAACAACTGGATCAGCGCGTCGAGCAGGGTGGACTCGTGAATCAGCGCCACCTCGGTCTGCTCGAGGTCGAGGCTGAGCGGCAACAGGGCCAGACGTCGATCCGCAATCACCATCTTGAGGGGCAGACCGGCGTGCACCCGGGCCTGCTCACCCAACTCCGCCAACTCGTTGATCTCGTCCAGGGCACCGTCCAGCTCCAGCGACTCCGGTGCGTACACGACCCGCCACTCCACCCCTTGGCGCAGGCTGACCGGTTCGACCGGGTTCGTGGCAGCGAGTGCGTAGGGAGGCCGGTCGAAGGCCAGCATCTCGTGCCGCACCTGGTGTTGGATCCGGACGAACCATCGACCCAGCTCGGAGGGGCCGGACAGCACCTCGATCGCCCCTGAACCGACCGCCGATCGCTGCACCGCATGGAAGGTGGCGGACAGGGCCAACGACGTACTGCGCACCTTCTCCAGCTCGGCGATCCGGTCCCGGACGAGCGCCTCGATCGCCGCATCCGGCTCGACGGCGGTGTAGCGCCGCGGGCGTCCGGACAGCCGACTGGCCAGCCCGGCCGCACGCAAGGTGGCCAGTTGGGTCTCCACCGCAGCCACGTCGACCCGCAATTCCTCGGCGAGCTCAGCCGGGGTGATGGTCGACTGTGCCAGCAGGGTGCGGTAGACCCCCTCCCCGACCGAGGACAGGCCGATGGCCGCGAGGTCGTTGGCAGCCGGGCGGTGCGGTGTGGTGGCCATGACCTCCACCATGGCGTATCTGTGCCGTTGGCGCCAAGGTGCCACCAAAAACGTTGCCGCCCTCTCCAACCCGCCCTACGCTCCCCAACCATGACCCGTCGCGCACTGCCCGTGATCATCTCGCTACTGCTCGTCACCAGCTTCCTTGCGGTGTTGGGTCGCTCCCCCGCCCACGGTGACGAATCGGCCGAGGACCCGGTACGCATGATCATCATCGCCGAGGGCGATCCGGTGCTGGAGCCCGGTGAACGCACCACGGCCAGTCAACGGGACGAGCGACGCAGCCGGGCCGAGGACAACCATGATCAACTCATTCGGGCGGCCCGAGCCGAGGGGGTCACCGTCGAGCACGTACGCAGCCTGACCGACTTGGTGAACGGTGTCGTCGTCTCGGTGGAGCGCGACCGCGCGAAGGACTTGGCCTCGGTGGCCGGTGTCGCGAAGGTCCACCCGGACCTCCCGGCCAAGGCGAGCACCGACAGCAGCATCGACCTGATCGGTGCCCCCGAGGTGTGGGAGCAGACCGACGCCGATGACGTCCCGGTCCGCGGCGACGGGAGCATCGTCGCGGTGATCGACTCCGGGATCGACTACACCCACCCCTCCCTGGGCGAGGGCTTCGGCGAGGGCCACACCGTGATCGGCGGGCACGACTTCGTCAACAATGACGACGACCCGATCGACGACAACGGCCACGGCACCCACGTCGCGGGGATCATCGCCGGCAGCGGTGACATCACCGGTACAGCGCCGGGCGCCAGCCTGATGGCGTACAAGGCGCTCGACCAGCGGGGCTCGGGTTATGAGTCCGACGTGATCGCCGCGATGGAGGCAGCCGTGGCCCCGGGTGCGCTCCAGGCAGACGTGATCAACATGAGCCTCGGCATCGCCGGGGACGGCACCGACCCGCTCGCCCAGGCCGCCACTCTCGCCGTGCAGCTGGGCACCATGGTGGTGGCCTCCGCCGGCAACAGCGGTCCGGGGGCGGGCACGATGACCAGCCCGGCGATTGCACCCGGCGTCGTCTCGGTGGGTGCCTCCACCAGCGGGGTGTCGGTGCCGAGTGCGCAGATGGTGGCACCGAAGGAACTCGAACTGCAGACCTTCCGGGTGCCGTTCTCGGCCCGCACCGAGGGGGACGTCGGGAGCGGGGAGGTCGTCGACGTCGGCGCGGGCACGGAGGCGGACTACGAGCGCGTCGGGGACGTGTCCGGCAAGGTGGTTGCCTACAAGGAGCGGCTGCCCGCGGACATCGGCAATGTCTCCTCCCGGATGATCGAGAAGGCGAAACTCGCCGAGGACCGTGGCGCCATCGCCGTTCTCGGCTACCAGGGCGCCGGCTCCGGTCCCGTGCTGGCCGGCGCGACGACCGATGCGGCGAAGAACGAGTTCGCGACCGCCGCGAGTACTGCCGAGGTGGAGGATCCGCAGCGGATGGACTCGCTCGTCGTCCTCGGCCTGGAACCCGGCCAGTGGGAGGAACTGGCCGGCCACCTGGCCAACGGCCCGGTCACCGTGCAGATCGGCACCGAGGACCTGACCGACCAGATCGCCTCCTTCTCCTCCCGCGGGCCCTCGCCCGACCACGGGGTCGGGCCGGACCTGGTCGCTCCCGGGGTGGAGATCCTGTCCGCCCTGCCGACGAGCCAGATCGAGGGTGGCGCCTACCGGATGTCCGGGACCTCGATGGCCGCACCGCACGTGGCCGGAGCTGCCGCACTCCTGCACCAGCTCTCCCCCGACCAGTCCAACAGCGACCTGGCCGCCCGCCTGACGGGGTCGACCAAGGGACTCACGAACGACCCCACCGCGGCCGGCGCCGGTCGCCTCGACGTGGCTGCGGCCGCCCGGAGCACCGTGGTCGCCTCGCCCACCTCGATCGACTTCGGGCTCGCCGCGATGGACTCCGCGAAACTCCGTGAGGTGGGCTCGGTGGAGCTGCACAACTCGGGTGATCACAAGGAGGTCCTGGACCTGTCCACCGAGGGTGCGCCGGACTCGATCGGCGAGGCCAAGGTCAGCCCGGCACAGGTCACCCTGCCCCCGGGCGGCAGCGCGACCGTACGGGTGGCCGTGACGGCGAAGACCCCGGCGGACGAGGCGAACCTGTCCGGTTGGGTGCTGGCGACCCCGCGCACGGACGGCGCGCCGACCACCCGGGTCCCGTACCTGCTCGCGGTCCGGCCGTTGCTGGTGCAGGCGTCCCCGGACCCGAGCGACGGGCCGACCAACATCCTGGTGCACACCCCGACTGCCCTGTCCCAGCCGCCGACGTTGACCGTCCAGCCCCCGGAGGGCGAGGCGCAGCGGATCCCGATGAAGTTGGACCACGGAACCTGGTACCGGGCCGCGGTCACCGGGGAGGTCGTCGGTACGTACGCCGTCCAGGCCTCGGCGGCGACCTCGGACGGTCTCCGGCTGACCGGGGCCAGCGCCTTCGAGGTGGTGGCGAACCAGAAGTCGGGTCAGGAGCGCTGGCACCCGATCGGCCCGAACCAGACCGGTGGCGAGTTGTCCACCACGCCGTCCGACCCGGACTTCCTGGCCATGCTGCAGGCGGGGGTCCACGGGCCGTGGCTCAGCCGGGACCAGGGCGAGACGTGGAGCCAACGTCCGGCCTGGTCGGTCACCGGCGGTGAGAGCTCGCTGGCTGTCGACCCGAGCAACCCCGAGGCGATGTGGTTGGGACTCCGCGGCGGGAATGCCGACACCACCTACCGCGGCCAGGTGCTCCGCACCCGCGACGGTGGCGACACCTGGCAGACCCTGGACGTTCCGGACGTACCGATCCTCGACCTCGTCATCGATCCTGAGGGCCGATTGCTGGTGGCCGTCACGGCGACCTCGCTGCTGGTCAGCCGGGACGGCGGCCGGACCTGGACCGACTACGCCCAGCCGGTCGGCAGCAGCGTTCGCGACATCCACTTCGGCGGTGACGACCTCTATCTCGCCTCCTCGTCAGCGGTCTGGCGGGTCCCGGGGATCGTCGCCGGAGAGCCGTCCGAGGCGGAACTCATCTTCGACGAAGCCGGTACCGACGGCATGGTGGCCGACGGCGAGCTGGTGGCCGTGCTGACCAGCACCGACTTGATGGGCTCCACCGACGGTGGCGAGACCTGGGAGTCCCTGTTCGACATGCAGGGGAAGAAGGGCTTCTACCTGCGCATCCGTGATGGCGAGATCATGATCAGCACCATCGGGGACCTGCAGTGGTTGAGTGACGACCACGGCAAGACCTGGACCGAGGTGCCGGAACCGGTCAACGGGGACATCGAGGACGACTTCGTTCGCTTCGGTGCCGACGAACTGCTGTTCTCCTCGCCCGGGGCGGGCCTCTTCCGTACCGACGGAGCGGGCCAGCAGCCGGAACGGATCGGCGTCCAGGGCGGCACGGTGAATGACCTGACCGTCGCCGACGGGCCGGACGGCGACACCCTGCTGGCCGCCACCGACCGCGGCATGGCCGACACCACGCTCCCCACGCGGGCGGACTTCCCGGCCGAGGGGACGGAGTGGGGTCTGACGGGGGGTGAAGCCATGAAGGGGATGGACTTCCGCTTCGTCGAGTCGTACGAGCGCGATCCCAGCGTGGTCTGGCGCACCCGCAACCTGGCGATCGGACAGTTCGAGGTGGAACGCAGCAACGACGGCGGCCAGACCTGGGAGGTACGCGGTTCGTCCTCGATCCTGCCGGTCGGCCTCGCCCTGGACCCCGACAACCCGGACCGACTGCTGATCCCCTTCAAGCAGACCCCCGAACAGTTCGGGGTGATGACCACCACCGATGGGGGGAAGCACTGGCGCAAGCTCTTCCACGGTCCGGTGTTCACCGCCGTCGCGATCGACCCGGACGACTCCGACCGGGTGTGGCTGGGCGGACCGGACGGGCTGTACCGCTCCGACGACTTCGGCGAATCCGTGGAGCGGGTCCGCAAGGAGCCGGTCACCAGCATCGAGGTGGTCGACGGGCGGGTGGTCGCCGGCGGCAACGACCTCGCGGTGAGCACCGATGACGGGGCGTCCTTCACCGCGGCCGACGCCGGCGGGTTGTCGATGAGCGTCACCGACCTGGTGCACGCCCCGGACGATCCGAAGACCCTGTACGCGGCGACGGGCGACCACGGCCAGTACGGCGTGCCGCACGGCGGGCGTGGGGTGTTGCGGAGCACCGACGGTGGCCGGACCTGGGAGAACCTCTCCGGCGGGTTGCAGAACCTCGACGTGGCGACGCTCGAGATCAGTCCGGACGGCAAGTGGCTCTACGCCGGGACCCGCTTCGGCGGCGCACACCGGATGCCGATCGGGTGAGACGTGGCCGGTCCGGGGATCCTCGGCCCCGGACCGGTCCACACCCGCTCGATTCCCCCGTGCCGGCGAGCGAAGCGATTTCGACCGGATCGACCGACGGAGATCAGTGGGCGGCGTCGAACCAGGACCGGCCGACCCCGACGGACACGTCCAAGGGGACCGTGAGCTCGACCGCGTGACCCATCTTGTCGCGCAGCAGCCGCTCCAACTGCTCGCGCTCCCCGGCTGCCACCTCGAGGACGAGTTCGTCGTGCACCTGGAGCAGCATCCGGCTGGTCAGTCCCTCCTCGGCCAGGCTGCGCTCCACGTCCAGCATCGCCACCTTGATGATGTCGGCGGCCGAGCCCTGGATCGGGGCGTTCAGTGCCATCCGCTCGGCCATCTCGCGCCGTTGGCGGTTCGAGGAGGTCAGGTCGGGCAGGTAGCGCCGGCGGCCGAGGATGGTCGCGGTGAACTCCGTCCGGCGGGCCTCGGCCACCAGCGACTGCAGGTAGTCCCGTACCCCGCCGAACCGTTCGAAGTACTCCTCCATCAACCCCTTGGCCTCCGAGGTGGAGATGCCCAGCTGGTTGCTCAACCCGAAGGCGCTCAGCCCGTACGCCAGGCCGTAGTTCATCGCCTTGATCTTGGCCCGCTGCTCCTGACTCACGTCATCGGCGCCCACCCCGAAGACGCGGGAGGCCATCACCGTGTGGAAGTCCTCGCCGGAACGGAACGCCTCGATCAGGCCCGCATCCTCACTGGCGTGGGCCATGATCCGCATCTCGATCTGGGAGTAGTCCGCGGTGATCAGCGACTCGAACCCGCCGCCGACCACGAACGCCTGCCGGATCCGCCGGCCCGCCTCGGTCCGGACCGGGATGTTCTGCAGGTTCGGGTCGGTGCTGGACAGCCGCCCGGTGGCGGCGATCGTCTGCCCGTACGTGGTGTGGATCCGGCCGTCGTCGGCCACCGACTTGAGCAGCCCCTCCACGGTCTGCCGGAGCCGGATCGCATCCCGGTGGGTGAGCAGGTGGGCCAGGAACGGGTGCTCGGTCTTCGCGTACAGCTGCTGGAGCGCGTCGGCGTCGGTGGTGTAGCCGGTCCGGGTCTTGCGCGTCTTCGGCATCTCCAGGTCGTCGAAGAGCACCGCCTGCAGCTGCTTCGGGGAACCGAGGTTGATCTCCTTGCCCAGCACCGCGTACGCGTCCTGGGCGGCTTGGATCACGGTGCCGTCAAACTCGCTCTCCAGCGACTCCAGGTGGTCCACATCGGCGGCGATCCCGATCTGCTCCATCCGGGCCAGGGTGCGCGACAGGGGCAACTCGACCCCTTCCAGCAGGTCCTTCTCCCCCCGCTCCGCCACCTCGGCGTCCAGCGCCGTGGCGAGGTCGATCACCGCCCGGGCACGGACCATCGCCGCGTTCGTCGCCAGGGGCGCCCCGGAATCGTCGTCGCCGGCCTCGAAGTCGAGGGTCTCCTGGGCGGAGTCATCGGCTGCGGCCCCCTCCTCGGTGCGCAATTCCCGCTTCAGGTAGCGCAGGGTCAGGTCGGCCAGGTCGAAGGTGCGTTGGTCAGGGCGGACCAGGTAGGCGGCCAACTGGGTGTCGGAAGTGAGTCCACGCAGGTCCAGGCCGCGCGCCCAGAAGGCGAGCAGCGGACCCTTGGCGTCATGCAGCGCCTTGGCCCGCGACTCATCGGCCAGCCACGTGGTGAGCGCGGCCTCGTCCTCGGGCAGCAGCGTCGAGACGTCCAGCCAGCCGGCGGCACCGTCCTCGGCGGCCAGCGCGAGCGCGGAGAGGTCACCACTGCCGGACCCCCAGTGGCCCACCACGTCGAGACCGGTGCGCTGACCGGTGGCGTGCTCGGCGAGCCAGTCGGCGACGGTACCGGGTTCCAGCACCTCACCGACCACCTCGAAGCCGCCCTGCGGGGCGGTGTCCTCGGCCGGCAACGCCTCCAGCAGCCGATCACGCAACACGCGGAACTCGAGGCCGTCGAAGAGTTGGTGGACCGCCTCCCGGTCCCAGTCCTGCCGCAGCAGGTCGGTGGACACGATCGGCAGTTCGAGGTCGAGAACCAGGGCGTTGATCTGGCGGTTGCGCCGTACGTCGACCAGGTGATCGCGGAAGCTCTCCCCCGCCTTCCCCTTGATCTCGCCGGCCCGGGTGATCACGTTCTCCAGTCCGTCGTAGAGGCCGAGCCACTTGGCTGCGGTCTTCGGTCCGACGCCGGGTACGCCGGGCAGGTTGTCACTGGTCTCGCCGACCAGCGCGGCGAGCTCCGGGTAGCGGCCGGGGGTGACGAAGTACTTCTCCTCCACCGCCTGGGGTGTCATCCGGGCCAGGTCGGACACCCCCTTGCGTGGGTACAGCACGGTGACGGAGTCGCTGACCAACTGCAGGGCATCGCGGTCGCCGGTGCAGATCAGCACCTCCATCCCGTCCGACTCGGCCCGGGTGGCGAGGGTGCCGATGATGTCGTCGGCCTCGAAGCCCTCCTTGTCGACGTGAACGATGTTGAGGGCGTCCAGCACCTCCTTGATCAGGGTCACCTGCCCCTTGAACTCGTCCGGGGACTTGGACCGGTTCGCCTTGTACTCGGTGTACACCTCGGACCGGAAGGTCTGGCGGGACACGTCGAAGGCGACACATGCGTGGGTGGGCTGCTCGTCGCGGAGCACGTTGATGAGCATCGAGGTGAAGCCGAACACCGCGTTCGTGTGCTGCCCGGTGGTGGTGGAGAAGTTCTCCACCGGCAGGGCGAAGAAGGCGCGGTAGGCCACCGAGTGCCCATCGATCAGCAACACCTTCGGGCGGTCGGTCGGCTCGGTTCCGGACGGGTCAGCGCTCTTCACACCGCGACTCTACCGACGGCCCCGGACAACTGCGACCGGCTACTGCTCCGGCTGCGCCTGCGGCCGTCGTCCGATCGACCGCCGGTACGCGAGTCGGCGCAGCAGCACTTCCGCCGGACCGCGCCGGCCGGCCCGCTCCAGCAGCCCCGCGCCGATGACGGTCAGCAGCCACACCCCGACGGCGAACAGGGCCATCGTGAAGCTGCTCATCCGGGCGCCGAGCCCCAGGCCCCACGCCGACAGCAGTGGGGCGCACACCACCGATTGGGCGAGGTAGCAGGAGAGTGACCGCCTCCCCACCGGTGTCACCCACCGCACGACGGGCGGCAGTGGTGTCCGAGCGAGGCGATGCCCGACCAGACCGAACAGGGCCACGTACCCGAGTCCGGCGAACAGACCGGTGATCGCCTTCCCCCCGAAGAACACCCAGGCCACGTGGTCCGGAATCCCGAGCAACTCCACGTGGTGCAGGGCCTCCGGGAGCCCGCCGAGCCAGCCGACGGCGATCCCGATCACGGCGGTGCGACGCAGCAAGGGCAGGTGGCCCCCGGGGCGTTCCAGCACCTGGTGGCGGGCAGCGACGAAGGCGCACAGGACCGCGACCGGGATCACCGGGGTGAGGATCCCCTGGAACAGCACCAGGAACGGCCAGACCGACAGCCGCTCGCCGATCGAGGCCAGGTAGGACTCATCGGCGATCGAACCGCGGGAACTGGCGAGGAAGTTCATCGCCTCCCCGGGCACCTGGGCGGCGAAGTAGGCACCGACCACCGCGAACAGGGTGGAGACGATCATCAACGAGGCGAGCACGATCACCCAGATCCGGATCGTCCGGTCCCTGCGCCGGAAGAACAGCGCGACCAGGATCAGGCCGGCCAGGCCGTACGCGCCCAGCACGTCGCCCACCCAGAGCAACGCCGCATGCACCAGGCCGAAGGCCAACAACCACCAGTTGCGGCGGCGCAGCAGCCGTCGGGCCTGCGGCGTAGATGTCCCGGCCTCCGTCTGGCGCCGGAACACCTGGACCAACCCGTACCCGAACAGGAAGGCGAACATCGGGTACACCCGGCCGTCCACGGTGACGATCAGCACCGCTTGGGTGATCCGGTCGGCCGGCGACCCTTCACGCGGGTGGATCGAGGCCGGCCCCGGTTCGGCCCCGTACAGGTACCAGGCGGTGTTGGCCAGGGCGATCAGCAGCAGCATCACGCCACGGGCCAGGTCCGGAGCCAGTGCTCGCTCGGAGTCCCGCACCGATCCCCGGTGCAGTGCGGTGCTGTCCGCGGTGGTCGTCACCGGCCCAGTATCGATCGACGACCGCTCCGACGGTCAGGACAAATGTCACGTCTAGGCTGATACTCATGAGCGATCCCTCCGTGCCCGAGTGGTTCACCCGACAGCCCAGTGCGCTGGACGCGAAGATGGGTCTCGAGGTCTCCGAGATCGCCCCGGAACGGGTGGTCGGTCGGATGCCGGTGGAAGGCAACACCCAGCCGATGGGGTTGTGGCACGGCGGCGCGTCCTGCGTACTGGCCGAGACCCTGGCCTCCCTCGGCGCGTTCGCGCACGCCCAGCCCGATCGGGCGGCGGTCGGAGTGGACATCAACGCGACCCACCACCGGCCGGCGTTGCGCGGCTGGGTGACCGGCGTGGCCACCGCGCTGAAGCTCGGCCGGACCACCGCGATGTACGAGATCGTCCTCACCGATGATCATGATCGCCGGGTCTGCACCGCCCGGGTCACCTGCCAGGTGGTCGACGCGCCGACGCGCCCGGAACACTGACAGCTCGCTCACGCACCCCTGGTCGACTCACGCACCTCGCATGCAGTGTGCGTGAGCCGCTGCGGGGTGCGTGAGCGGGTCGTACGGGGTCAGTCCTCACCGAGGTAGGCCTTGCGGACCGAGTCGTCGTTGAGCAGGTTGGCACCCGTGTCGGCGAGCACGATCTTGCCGACTTCCAGGACGTAGCCGTGGTCGGCCAGCGAGAGCGCCGCCTGGGCATTCTGCTCCACCAGCAAGATGGTGACGCCCTCGGACTTCAACTCGGTGATGGTGGACATGATCCGCTGCATCATCAGCGGGGACAGGCCCATCGACGGCTCGTCCAGCATCAGCAGTCTCGGGTGGCTCATCATCGCCCGCCCGATCGCGAGCATCTGCTGTTCGCCACCGGAGAAGGTGCCGGCCGGCTGGTTGCGGCGCTCCCGGAGGACCTCGAACAGGTCGAACACCCGTTGCAGGTCCGTGGCGATGCCGACCTTGTCCTTGCGGGCGAAGGCGCCGAGGCGCAGGTTGTCCTCCACGGTGAGCCGAGGGAAGATCCGGCGCCCCTCCGGCGAGTGCGCCAACCCGCGAGTGAGCACCTCGTGGGCCGGGACCGCGTCGATCCGCTCACCGTCGAACCAGATCTCCCCCGCCTCCGGACGCAGCAGGCCGGAGATGGTCTTCAGAGTGGTCGTCTTGCCGGCCCCGTTGGTTCCGACCAGGGTGACGACCTGCCCCTCCTCCACGGTGAAGCTGATGCCCTTCACGGCCCGGACGCGGCCGTAGGAGACCTTCAGGTCCTTGATCTCAAGCATCCCGCTCCTCTCCGTCCGTCGACTCCGCCGCTGCCGACTCCTCGTCCGCGGGGCCGGTCCCGATGTAGGCCTCGATCACTCGGGGATCGGACTGGACCTCCTCGGGCGTGCCCTCCACCAACGCCTTGCCCCGCACCAGGCAGAGCACTCGGTCACACAGGTTGAAGATGAAGCGCATGTCGTGCTCGATCACCACCACGGCAAGACCCGAGTCACGGATCTTGAAGATCAACTCCTCGGTCTGCTTGGTCTCGATCGCGTTCATCCCAGCCGTCGGCTCGTCGAGCAGCAGCAACTTCGGGTCGGTGGCGAGGGCTCGGGCCACCTCGAGCCGCCGCTGGTCGCCGTACGGCAGATTGCGGGCCAGGTGATCGGTGTAGTGCCCCAGTCCGACGTAGTCCAGCAGTTCCTGGGCCTTCTCCCGGGTCTCCCGCTCCTCCCGTCGGTACTTCGGCCCGCGGATGATCGAGGTGAACGCTCCGGAACTGGTCCGGCAGTAGCGGCCGACCATCACGTTCTCGAGTGCCGTCATGTTGGCGAACAGCCGGATGTTCTGGAACGTACGCGCCATCCCGGCGATCACCACGCGCCGCGGCTTCGGCGGCAACAGGGCCCCGTTGAACACGACCCGGCCGCTGGTCGGCTGGTAGAGCCCGGTCAGGCAGTTGAAGAAGGTGGTCTTCCCGGCCCCGTTCGGACCGATCAGGCCGACGATCTCACCCTCGTTGACGCGGAAGCTCACCTCGTCGACGGCGACCAGGCCACCGAAGCGCATGGTGACGTCCTCGACCGACAGCAGGGCCTCCCCGGCCGTCTCAGCCCGCACGGTGGCGGGTGCCGGCTCACTCATTTCGAGCCCTCCTTGATCTCGGCGACCTCAAGGAACTCGTCCTCGATCTGCTCCGCCAGATCCTCGTCGTCCTCATGGAACTCGAGCTGGCGACGCTGGCTGGCGATCAGGCCCTCCGGGCGGAAGCGCATCATCACCACGAGCAGCAACCCGAAGATCAGCAGCCGGTACTCGTTCACGAACCGGAGCTTCTCGGGCATCAACTTGAGCAGCATCGCACCGACCAGCACCCCGAGCACGGTCCCCATCCCGCCGAGCACCACGGCAGCCAGCAGAAAGGCCGACTCCAAGAAGATGTACTGGTCCGGGGTGACGGACACGTCGTGGTGGGCCTTGACCGCCCCGGCCACGCCGGCCAGGAAGGCGCCGCCGGCGAAGGCGAACACCTTCAAGCCGAAGGTGTTGACCCCCATCGCCTCGGCCGCCTTCTCGTCCTCACGGATCGCGACCCAGCCGCGGCCGATCCGGCTGTTGTTCAGCCGGACGAAGACCAGGATGATCAGACCGATCACCACCAGCAACAGGAAGTAGTAGTTGGAGAATCGCCCGATCGAGACGCCGAAGATGGTGTGCGCGTCACCGAAGTCGAAGTTGAAGAAGCTCAGGTTCGGCACCCCGGTGATCCCCTGCGAGCCCCGGGTCAGCAACGGCCCGTCGGTGCCGTCCATGTTGATCACCGCGAACCGGAAGATCTCGCCGAAGGCGAGGGTGACGATGGCCAGGTAGTCGCCCGACACCCGCAGGGTCGGGGAACCGATGATCAGTCCGAGGATCGCCGACACGCCGCCACTGATCAGCACCACGACCAGGAACGGCGGGTGCCAGCCGACGGTGGAGAAGGCCGACTCGCTCAAGATGGCGGCCACGAAGGCACCGGCCCCGAGGAACGCGATGTAGCCCAGGTCGAGGAGGCCGGCCAGACCGACCACGATGTTCAGGCCGACCGCCGCACCGGCGAAGATCAACACTTGGGTGGCGATCGACATGTTCGCCTCGGAGTCCCCCTGGGTGAACGGGAAGAGGAAGGCGACGATGAACGCCGACAGGACCAGCACCTTGCGATGCCGCACCGAGAGGGCACTCAGCCAGTCCACCAGCCCGGTCTTGAGCAGGACCGCGACCAGGGTGCCGACCACCGCAACGAAGGCGACGAAGGCACCCGGATCGCCCTGGTCGAGGGCGTAGTAGGCGATGAACAACAGGGCGGCCATCAACGCCGCGATGGCGAGCAGTTCGATCCAGGCAGGCGGCTTGATCGTGCCCAGGTTCGGCTTCTTCGTCGGGACCAGCAACTGCCGGACCCCGGCGAACGCGACCACGGCACCGGCCAACTGCACCCAGCCGCCGTACATCACGTTGATCAGCCCACCCAGGGCGAGCGCGATGGCGATCAGCACCACGACGACGAAGATCAGGTTGCCGGTCGCGATCGCCTTGGCCGCCGCGACGAAGCCGATCCGTCGGGTGGACCCACGCTTGGCCAACAGCCTCGGCACCACCCGGTCACCGATCACCATCAGGGCCAACAGCACACCGAGTCCGAGACCGAACCACTGGATCGGCGAGGGGGCGAAGACGTAGGTCATGTTGTCGAGCGCGCGGGCGCTGAAGGCCCACGGCAGGTTCGCGCCGACGATCAGCAGGAGCGCGCCGACCAGGGTGATGATGCCTCCGGTCGGGTGCAGCCGAGCCTGTTGCTCGCGACCCACCAGCGTCGGGATCCTCATGCGCGATCCACCACCCTCGCACCCATCAGGCCCTGGGGTCGGAACACCAACACCAGGATCAGGATGATGAAGGCCCACACGTCCTTCCAGGCCGAGCCGCCGAAGGTGCCCGGGATGAAGGCCGTGGCCATCGCCTCGACCACGCCGAGCAGCAGCCCACCCACCACGGCGCCGTTGATGTTGCCGATGCCACCGAGGACAGCTGCGGCGAAAGCCTTCAAACCGCCCATGAACCCCATCCGGAAGTCGATGTTGGCCAGCCTCAGCCCGTGGGCCAGTCCGGCCACCGCAGCCAGGGCGGCGCCCAGCGCGAAGGCGATCATGATGATGCGATCCACGTTGATGCCCATCAGCCGGGCTGTGTCCGGGTCCTGGGAGGTGGCCTGCATGGCCCGGCCCAGCCGCGTGCGGTTGACGAAGAAGAAGAGGAAGGTCGCGCAGATCACCAGCGCGACGAGGGTGAAGACCGCCGCCCGCTGGACCACCACGCCACCGAAGTTGAACGCCTCACCAGTGACGTACTCGATCCGTGGGAACGGAATCCGCGACTTCGCGCTCGGGAACCCCGGGATGACGCCGTAGAAGAGCCGGACGGCCTCCTGCAGGGCGACCGACAACCCGATCGCAGTGATCAACGGGGCCAGCCGTGGGGCGTTGCGCAGGGGTCGATAGGCGAACCGTTCCGCCAACAGGGCGACCCCCACCGCGGCGAGCATGCCCCCGATCAGCATCAACGGCAGGATCCACACCGACAGGACGTTGTCCTGGGGGTAGACCAGCCAGGTGGCGAGCGCACCGAAGGCCCCGATCATGAAGATCTCACCGTGCGCGAAGTTGATCAACTGGATGATGCCGTACACGACGGTGTAGCCGACCGCGATCAGCGCATAGAGCGCTCCCAGCGACAGCCCGTCGACCAGTTGTTGGAAAAAGAGCACGGGGCCTCCCGAGTCAAGTGAGGGTGCGGACAGCGCCGTGGGGGGGGCGGGGTGTCCACCGGCCCCCCCCCCGCACCAAGACACGCCCGGGGCACGGGCGGTGTGACCCCGGCCCCCCCCCCGCGCAGGTACACGGC
>JBQDIN010000055.1:0-13972 GCA_052094425.1 Propionibacteriaceae bacterium | reverse complement strand
TGAATTGTGGGGGGGGGCCCCGCGGGGGGGGGGCGGGTGCTTCCCCCCCGCCCCCCACGCCGCACTACGTCACTCCTTGAACTCGTCCGTCTTCACCGCGGCCCAAGCGCCGTCCTTGACCTCGTACACGGTCAGAACGCGAGTCACGGCATCGCCGTACTCATCGAAGCCGACCGGTCCGGTGGCTCCGTCGAAGGACACTCCACCGATGGCCTCGATGGTTCCGGGGCGGGCGGACTTGGCGTCCTCGGCATCAGGGAGGGAGGTCTTCAGCCCCTCGATGACCGCGGTGGCGGCATCGTAGGCGTAGGCGCCGTACGCGCCGTACTCCTCGTCGTACTCCTCGGCCGCGTAGGCGTCGACGAAGGCCTGGGCGGACTCGAGGTCCTCGGTCGGCGCACCGACCGAGGTGGCCAGGTCACCGGTACCGGCCTTGCCGGCCTGCTTCAGGTAACTGTCGGCGTAGATGCCGTCACCACCCATCAGCGGGACATCCAGTCCACCGGACTTCATCTGCTGGCTGAGCGGACCCGCCTGCGGGTACTCCCCGCCGTAGTAGACGGCCTCCGCACCGAGGGGCGCGATCTTGCTCACCACGGCGCTGTAGGCGGCATCGTCCGGGTTGATCGTCTCGGCGGCGACGATCTCCCCGCCCAGCTTCTCGAACTCGCCACTGAAAGCATCCACCAAGCCCTGGCCGTAGGTCTTCTTGTCGTGGATCGTCGCGACCTTCTTCATGCCCAGGTCCTCGTAGAGGTAACGCGCTGCGAACGGGCCCTGAATCGCGTCGGTGGTGCAGGTACGGAAGTAGCCCGGGTAGGTCCGCTCCGGGTTCCCCACCGGATCGGCACCGCGGGTCAGCGACGGGTTGGTGTTGGCCGGCGAGACCATCGCGATCTGGGCGGCATCCAGTACCGGCTGCACGGTGGTCCCGGTGGAGGAGTTCAGCGTGCCGACCACGGCGACGACCTCTTCGTCACCGGCCAACTTGGTGCCGGCGTTCCGTGCCGGGTCCGGCTTGCCCTCGTCGTCCTCCGCGGCGATCTCCAGGGTCCAGCCCTCGAAGTCACCGGACTCGTTGGCCTCCTTGACGGCCAGGTCCACCGAGTTCTGGATGCCCAGACCCAGTTCCGACAGGTCGCCGGACAGCGGGGCGATCACACCGATCTTGGCGACCTTGTCCTCGCCGCCGCCACCACCGCCGCCGCCGGTTTCGGCCCGGGAGCCACAAGCTGTCATTGCCAAAGTGGCAGCCAACAGAGTGACCCCTGCGACCGCGAGCCGTTGCTTGCCCACTGTTCCTCCTGAGTAACTGAAGCGGCTTTGCTTCCCCGCGAGCCCCTGCGCGGTCGCCCGCGATTCTCACAGGCATGAGCACCCTACGATGCGAATCAGGTGTTGAACACCGGCTATGTGGCCGTGTTGCCAGACCGTTACCAGAATGGTTCGGCGGTCGCGCCCCGGCGGAGGGCGCGCACAGCTACTTCTTGATCTTCCCGGCCTGGGCGATGACTCCCTCGGCCACCTCACGCATCGGCTTGCGCAGGTCCATCGCGGTCTTCTGGATCCAGCGGAAGGCCTCCGGCTCGGTGAGCCCGAGGCCGGTCTGCAGCAGCCCCTTGGCCTGGTCGACGGCCTTCCGCGAGGCCAGTCGGTCGGTCAGGTCGGCCACCTCGTCCTCGACCGCCTTGATCTCGGCGAAGCGACCCATCGCGATCTCGATCGCGGGGATCACGTCCGACTTCCCGAACGGCTTCACCACATAGGCCATCGCCCCCGCCTCGCGGGCCCGCTCGACGAGCTCCCGCTGGCTGAAGGCGGTGAGCATCACCACCGGGGCGATCCGCTCCTCGGCGATGGCGCTGGCGGCGGTGATCCCGTCGACCTTCGGCATCTTCACGTCCATCACGACCAGGTCCGGCTTGAGCTCACGGGCCAACTCGAGGGCGGCCTCACCGTCTCCGGCCTGGCCGACCACCTGGTAGCCCTCCTCGGTGAGCAACTCGACCAGGTCGAGCCGGATCAGCGCCTCGTCCTCGGCGACCAGCACGCGGGCACCGGTACCGGGCTCCCCGTCCTGCGGTTCGGGGGTCTGGTCGGCGTCGGTGGTGGACTCGGATGTCATGGGCTGGCCTTCTGTGTTGTGCCGCCTGTGGGCGGGTTGTCGAGATTTGTCTTGAAGCAAAGATACCCGACCGTCGATACCGAATCGTGACCGGGAAGGTGATGCGTTGCTCACGTTCCCCCACCCTCGGAAAGTGGTCGGGTACCGCAAGGAGAATCGCCGGACAGAAGCGGTACGTGACCACTTTCCCGGAGGGAGGCGGGGTGAATGCGACAGGAGCGGATCGGCTTGGCTAGACTGTCCGAGCGCTCCGGCCGGGCTGGCGGAATGGTATACGCGGACGGCTCAAAACCGTCTGTCCGAGAGGACATAGGGGTTCGACTCCCCTGCCCGGCACCAGAGAAGTCCGCGAGCCTGATCAGAGCGGGGCGCCGAGGCGCCGGACCCGGATCAGGTTGGTGGCGCCGGGGACCCCGGGCGGGGAGCCGGCGACGATCACGACCCGCTCCCCCAGTTCGAGCCGGCCCATCTCGCTGAGGGCCCGGTCCACCTGGCGCACCATGTCGTCGGTGTGGTCGACCGTCGGAGACTGATAGGACTCCACGCCCCAGGACAGGGTCAGTACGGCACGGGTGGACTCGTTCGGGGTGAAGGCCAACAGCGGGATCGGCGAGCGGAGCCGCGCCAGCCGGCGAGCGGAGTCACCGGACTCGGTGAAGGCGATCAGATACTTCGCCCCGACCCGCTCACCGATCTCGGCGGCCGCCTTCGCCATCACGCCGCTGGTCGTGTGCGGATCCCAGTCGATCTCGGCCATCTCTCCCATGCCGACCGATTCGATGTTCTCGACGATGTTGGCCATGGTCTGGACCGTCAGCACCGGATACTGGCCGACACTCGTCTCGCCGGACAGCATCACCGCGTCGGCCCCGTCCAGCACCGCGTTCGCGACGTCGGAGGCCTCGGCGCGGGTCGGGCGCGGGGAGGAGATCATCGACTCGAGCATCTGGGTCGCCACGATCACGGGCTTCGCCCAGCGACGAGCGGCGGTGACGATCCGCTTCTGCACCATCGGCACCTGCTCCAGCGGAAGTTCGACGCCGAGGTCACCGCGGGCGACCATGATCGCGTCGAAGGCGTCGACGATCTCGTCCAGGTTGTCCACCGCCTGCGGCTTCTCGATCTTGGCGATCACCGGGACCTGGCGGCCCTCCTCGGCCATGATCGCGCGGACCGCGTCCACGTCGACGGCATTGCGTACGAAGGAGAGGGCGACCATGTCGACCCCCCGGCGCAGGGCCCAGCGCAGGTCGTCGACGTCCTTCTCGCTCATCGCCGGGACGCTGACGGCCACGCCGGGCAGGTTGATGCCCTTGTTGTTGCTCACCGGGCCACCCACGTCGACGCGGGTGGTGACGTCGGTGTCGGAGACCTCCGTGGCGATCAGGGTGACCCGGCCGTCGTCGATCAGGATCCGGTCGCCGGCCGACACGTCGCCCGGGAGGCCCTTGTAGGTGGTCGAGCAGCGGCGTACGTCACCCTCGATGTCGTCGATGGTGATGGTGAAGGTGGCCCCGTAGGACAGGGTGACCTTGTCCTCGGCGAACCGGCCGAGTCGGATCTTCGGTCCCTGCAGGTCGGCCAGCACACCGACCGGACGACCGGCGTCCTCGCTCGCCTTGCGCACGGAGCGGAGGTTGCGCTCGTGATCGGCATGGTCACCGTGGCTCATGTTCAGCCGAGCGACGTCCATCCCCGCCGCAACCATTTCGGACAACCGCTCGGGGGCCGAGGAGGCCGGGCCGAGGGTGCAGACAATTTTCGCTCTACGCACGTCCCCGACCCTAGCGGGTCGACACCGGCCCGATTCCTACCACTGGTCGACTGGTCCCACCTCCCGGGTCCCCGGATGAGGCCCGGTCGAACCGATCAGGAACGGACGAGATCCAATGCGTGCTGGAGGTCTTCGGGGTACTCGGAGGTGTAGGTGGTGTACTCCCCACTGCCCGGATGCACGAAGGAGAGCCGGACGGCGTGCAGCCACTGCCGGATCAGCCCCAACTGCTCCGCCAGCACCGGGTTCGCGCCGTACGTGGGGTCGCCGACGCAGGGGTGCCGGATCGCCGCCATGTGGACCCGGATCTGGTGGGTCCGGCCGGTCTCCAGACGAATCTCCAGCAGGGTGCTGCCGACGAACGCGTCCAGGGTCGTGTAGTGGGTCACGCTGTGCCGGCCGCCCTCGAGGACGGCCATCTTGTAGTCGGCACCGGGATGCCGGCCGATCGGGGCCTCGATGGTGCCCTCGAAGGGGTCCGGGTGCCCCTGGACGAGTGCGTGGTAGGTCTTGTCCACGGTGCGTTCGCGGAAGGCGCGCTTGAGGACGGTGTACGCCTGCTCACTCTTGGCCACCACCATCAACCCCGAGGTGCCGACGTCGAGGCGTTGCACGATCCCCTGTCGTTCGGGGACCCCGGAGGTGGAGATCCGGAATCCGGCCGCGGCGAGGTGTTCGACCACCGACGGTCCGGACCAGCCCACGCTCGGGTGGGCGGCCACCCCGACCGGCTTGTCCACCACGACGATGTGCGGGTCGTCGTGCACGATCCGGATTCCCTCGACCTCGGTGGGCACCACCTGGACCCCACGCACCTCCGGGAGGTCGACCTCGAGCATGCTGCCGGCCAGCAACCGGTCGGACTTGCCGACCGTCGCGCCGTCCAGGGTCACCAGTCCCTCGGTGATCAGGTCGGCCACCCGGGCCCGGGAGAGCCCGAGCATCCGAGACGCCCCGGCATCGACCCGCTCGCCGGCCAGTCCCTCCGGGACGTACAGGACGCGTCGCTGGTTCATCCCTCGTCCCGGGGCCCCGGGCCCGAGTCCTCGGTACCGCCCGCCGGATCGGACTCCGAGTCCTCGGCCGGCTCGGTGTCCCCGGCAGGCTGGGTGTCCCCGGCAGGCTGGGTGTCCCCGGCAGGTGCGGGACCTGCGCCCCGGGTCGAGGCCTTCTCCTTCTTCGGGTCCACGTGCCGCTTGCCGTCGACGCCGACGTTCTTGATCACACTCAGCCCCATGATCAGAACGGCCGCGGCCACGATGCACATGTCGGCCACGTTGAAGATCGGCCAGTAGGGCAGCTGCAGGAAGTCCACGACGTGGCCGTGCAGGAAGGCAGGCTGCCGGAAGATCCGGTCGGACAGGTTCCCCGAGATCCCGGCGCAGAGCAGCCCGAGGGCCACCGCCCACCCGGAATGGCCCAGCCGCGGAGCCAATCGGATGCAGACGAAACTGAGTACTGCGAAAGACAGCAGTGTGAAGACGATCGTGAATTCTTCGCCCAGGGAGAAGGCTGCACCCGGATTGCGGATCAGCCGCAGGGTGAGCAACCCACCGAGCAGTTCGATCGGGTTGCGTTCGTCCAGCCGCGCCACCGCGGCGATCTTGGTGACCGCGTCCAGTCCAAGACCGCCCACGGCCACCGCGACGAAGAGGATGCGGAACCACGCTCGCCGCCGTGGGAAACCGGGTGCCCCGGCGGGCTCCCCTTCGGCGGCTATCGCCTTTCCTGACGCTGCTTGCATCGCACACACAAGGTCGCACGGGGGAAAACCATCAGCCGTCCCTTGCCGATCGGCTCCCCGCAGTTCTCGCAGGAACCGAAGGTGCCCGAGTCGATGGTGCGCAGCGCCAGTTGCGACTGCTCCAGCATCTCGCGGGCGTTCTGGGCCAGTGACATCTCCTGGTCGCGCTCGAAGTTGGACGATCCGACGTCGGCCGGGTCCCGCCCGGCACCGTCGCTGCCGTCGCGGAGCAGTCCCGCCAGTTCGGTTTCGGTGGCCTCGATCTGGGCCTGCTGCCGAACGATGTCTGCCGCCAGCTCGCTCCGGACCCCGTCGACTTCCGCCTTGGTCCAGGCGTCCTCCCCCGGTCGCACCGGAAGCTTCTTGATGTCCTTGGTGGCGAGCCGGGTGGGCTTCTCTGCGGTCGCCGTGGTGGTGGTGTCGTTCACTGCCGACTTTCTCGAGGTGCCATTGGTGTGCGCGGTCGACGTTGACCTCGATGCGGCCTTCGGGGCCGGCTTCGCGGCGGCTGCCCTCTTCGGGGCGGCCTTCGGTGCTGCAGTCTTCTTCGTCGCGGCCTTCTTGGCAACCGACTTCTTGGCGGGTGCCGGGGCCGCCGTCTTCGTGGTGGCGGACTTCTTCGTCGCAGGCTTCGTCGTTCCCGAGGTCTTCTGCGTCGCAGTCTTCTTCGTCGCAGTCTTCTTCGTCGCAGGCTTTTTCGTGGCCGTCTTCTTCGCCGCCACCGAGGATTGCTTCGGGGCGGACTTCTTGGCCGGTGCCTTCGTGGCGGTGGCCTTACCGGCCGCCGTCGTGGAGGCCGCACGCTTCTTTGCTGCGGACATCGCTCTCCCTCGGAGTTGGGTTGTCCGGCTGAGAGTAGGGCCGCCACGCGAATTGTTCAATGGACACGACCCAGATTCGATCAATTCGTGGTCTCACCGTGTCCTCTCCGGCCACTGCGCCGACCCGGATGCACCACGGACCCTGCCGCAGTGGCAGGGCCCGTGGTGGTGGTACGGGTCCGGCGGTTGTCGCCGCCGGCTTCGAGATCAGGAGTTCTGATCACCCATCAGCGCGTCCAGACGCGGGGTGTTCGAGGAGTTCTGATCACCCTCGCTCCCCTGGCTCGCGCTTCCTGCGTCCGCCGGGGCCTCGGTGCTGGTCGCCGCCGGGGCCAGGCTCGGCTTCTCGTTCGGCTCGAAGGTGCTCCCCTCCAGGGTCTCGATCTGGCCACGGAGGTGGGCGGTCAGGTTGTTGCGGTAGTGCGACTCGAAGCTGCGCAGATCGGCCACCGAGGCCTGCAACTCGTCGCGCTGCTGTTCCAACTGGCCGAACAGGTCGGTCCGACGGGTCTCGATCTCGAGATCGAGGGCGGTGGCGCGACCGTTCGCGTCGGAGGTCATCTTCTCCGCGTTCACCCGGGCCTCGGACTCCACCCGCTCGGCCTTGGTCCGGGCGTCCGTGGTGATCTCGTGGGCGGTCTGCTTGGCGTCGTCGACGACCTGGGCCGCCTGCTCGTTCGCCTCTTCCACCAGTCGCTCGGACTGCTCCGTGGCCAACTGCACGAGCCGGATGACGGCCGGGCTGGCCTCGGCGCTGGTGGTCACCACCGTGGTCTGGCCGCCCTCGGCCACCTGGGCGGTGGCCTGCTGCGGCTGCTGGGCCGGCGGCGTGGGGGCGCTGACCGTGGGGGCGCTGACTGGGGTGGCCGGGGACTGCGGCGACTCCTGTCGACCGAATGCACGGGCGTCCTGCTCACCGGTCTCGGGCTGCGACTGCTGCAGAGCCTCGACCTGACGCTTCAACGTCTGGTTCTCTTCGGTCAGTTGCGCAAAGGCGTCCTCGACCTGGTCGACGAACTGGTCGACGTCGATCACCTCATAGCCCTGCCGTCGAGCCATGCGGAACTTCGTGTTGCGCACATCGTCCAACGTCAGCGTCATCGTTCACCTCGTGATTGTCATGGGTAAGCCTGCCGAGCCTGAGCCCAACGAATCTACCGTACCGAAACTATTCCGCAATCTCACATTCGGATCTCGACCCGCCATTGAGCGTGCTCGGGCACCGGGGCCATCCGCAGCGGGGGAACCCACCGGGGTCAGGGTCGATCAGGTCAGCAGGAGAGCCGCATTCACCCGCATCAGGATGGACACCACGATGACCAGACCGAGGAAGGCCAAGTCCAACATGATGTTGCCGATCCGGACCGGACGGAGCACCTTGCGGAACAGGCGCAGCGGTGGATCGGTGATCGAGTAGATGACCTCGGCCACCACCAGCAGCGGGCCGCGCGGCTCCCAGTCACGCACGATCACCGGGACCCAGGAGAGGATCATCCGGGCAAAGCACACCAGCAGGAAGATCCACAGCACCATGTCGATGATGCGTCCGAGGATGAACAACGTCTGACTCCGTGTCTGTGCTACTGGTCGACGGCGGAGCCGTCAACGTGGAGCCTGCTCAACTCTGGTTGAAGAATCCGCCGGCAATGCGTTCCTTGTCCTCCGCCGTGACATTCACGTTCTGCGGGGAGAGCAGGAACACCTTGCTGGTTACACGTTCGATAGTGCCATGCAGACCAAAGATGAGTCCGGCGGCGAAGTCGACGAGTCGCTTGGCGTCCACGTCCTCCATCTCGGACAGGTTCATGATGACGGGCACACCGTCGCGGAAGTGCTCGCCGATGGTGCGCGCTTCGTTGTAGGTGCGCGGGTGGACCGTGATGATGCGTGACAAGTCGGCCGTCCGGGGGGTCGGGTTGGAAACCGGGGGGTTGGTGGGAGCAGGGCCGGAACGGCGCGTCTCCAACTCGGTGACACTCGCCTCCTCGGCCTCGGCAAGTTCGTCCCGGCTGACGCCCTCGGTCAGTTCCTGGTCGGCCTCGTCGTACTCGCTGTATCGGTCGTCGGTGACGAGGCCCAGCCACGCAGCTGCGCGCTTGAGTGTTTCGGCCATCAGTCCGCCCTCTCCTGGTGCATGTTCGGCACTGACCCTACCGTGACCCAGCGGCGAATCGGGTGAGGGCACGGCCCGACACGCATCGGACTTTTCCGCAGGCCCCGTCGATCTGGTTTTCCACCAGGGCGGGGATTCCAGCGATCAGGCCGATGTGGGTGAACCCTCGGGGGTGGCCTCGGGCTGCAACCACACCAGCCCGGCGAGCCGTCCGCTGCGAGCCCCGTCCCGCCGATGGGAGTGCAGCCCGGCGCTGGTCCGCGTGCACCGGTCGTGGCGCTGCACCCGGCAACCCAGGTCGGTCAGCTGACGGACCGCGCCGGCGGCGAGGTCGAGCGACGGTGTCCCCCAGTCCGTGGTGGCGCGCGATCCCGGAAGGTTGGCGCCGATCTCGTCGGCCATGTCGGCCCCCACCTCGTAACAGCGACCACACACGTGCGGCCCGAGCCAGGCGGTGAGCCGGGTGGCACCGTGCGCACGCAACACCCGGACGGTCCGGGTGAGCACCCCGGCGGCAAGTCCCACCCGACCGGCGTGCGCAGCGCCGATCACCCCGGCGACCGGGTCGGCGAACAGGACCGGCAGGCAGTCGGCCACGCGGATGCACAGGGCGATCCCGGGCTCGGTGCTGACCAGTGCGTCGGCGATCGGATTGGCGACCTGACCGGGTACCCCGGAGCCGAGGTGCTGTTCGGGCCCCCACTCCCAGTCCTCGGTACCGACGACGCGCACGTCGGCGGTGTGACGTTGGTCGACGGTGGCGATGGCCGCCACCCCGAGCGCGGTCCGGACGCGGGCGAAGTTCTCCCGGACGTGGTCGAGGTCGTCCACGCCGACCCGGCCCAGGTTCAGCGGGCCGATGTCCTCGGCGCTGACTCCCCCGTACCGGTCGGTGAAGGCCACGCCGACCCCACCGCGGGGCGGCGGATCAGCCCGGAAACTGAACACGACACACTCCGGGTCGGCGACCGGCGGTTGCGCCCACCTTCGGGGGCCTCACTTGAGGAAGTCGGGTACGTCCAGGTCGTCGTCATCGGCCGGCGGCCTCGGTGCGTTCGGCCGCTGGGTCGTGGAACGTCCCTGCTCCGGACGGCCGGAGTCAGGCCGCTGGCCACCCTGCTGGCCCTGCCGCGGGCGGCTCTCCACGGGTTCGGCCTGATCGGTGACCGGCGCCTTGGCCGGGCTGTACGGGGCGGGCGACCCGGTCAGCGGGTTGATGAGCTGGGTCCCCTGCTCCTCCGCGGGCTCCTCCTTGCGCGGTTGGCGCTCCACCGCCGGCTTGCGGGTCACCCCGGGTTGGCGCTGTGGGGGCGCACCACCCTCGAACCCGGCGGCAATCACGGTCACCCGCACCTCGTCGCCGAGGGCGTCGTCGATCACCGTGCCGAAGATGATGTTGGCCTCGTCGTGGGCGGCCGTCTGGATCAGGTTTGCCGCGGCGGACACCTCGAACAGACCGAGGTCGGATCCGCCGGCGATCGAGAGCAGCACCCCGTGGGCGCCCTCGATACTGGCCTCCAGCAGCGGCGAGGACACGGCCATCTCGGCCGCCGCCCGGGCTCGCTCCTCGCCGCGGGCCGAGCCGATGCCCATCAACGCCGAACCGGCGTTGGACATGACCGACTTGACGTCGGCGAAGTCGAGGTTGATCAGACCGGGGGTGGTGATCAGGTCGGTGATGCCGGAGACACCTTGCATCAGCACCTGGTCGGCCTGCTTGAAGGCGTCCAGGATGGCGATCTGGTGGTCGGTCATCTCGAGCAACTTGTCGTTCGGGATGACGATGAGGGTGTCGACCTCCTCGCGCAGCTGGGCGATGCCGTCCTCGGCCTGGACCGAGCGGCGGCGTCCCTCGAAACCGAACGGGCGGGTCACCACACCGATCGTCAGGGCACCCAGGGCACGGGAGATCCGTGCCACCACCGGCGCGCCGCCGGTACCGGTTCCGCCGCCCTCGCCCGCGGTGACGAAGACCATGTCGGCGCCCTTCAGCACCTCTTCGATCTCCTCCGCGTGGTCCTCAGCGGCCTGGCGTCCCTTGTCGGGATCGGCGCCGGCACCGAGGCCGCGCGTCAGGTCGCGACCGATGTCCAGCTTGACGTCGGCATCGCTCATCAGCAGCGCCTGGGCGTCGGTGTTCACCGCGATGAACTCGACGCCCCGCAGTCCGGCCTCGATCATCCGGTTGACGGCGTTGACGCCGCCGCCGCCGACGCCGACGACCTTGATGATGGCCAGGTAGTTCTGTGATGCATTGACCACGGGGTTTCCGCCTCTTTCTGTGCCGAACGCGTGTCGTACTGGTGGCCAAGTCCAAAACCTGAAGTCACAAGGGGGAAGTTCCTCGGCACCAGACAGGGCGTGAGTAGCAGGCTATGGGTCGGCCTGCGGTCAAGTCCACCAAGCCACGCCCCGGGGGCGCAATCCGGGGCAGACTCTCAACGTCTACTTCACGGTGAGTCGCCGGCGGTACGGGGCTCAGGGCCGATCAGCGCGTGGCCGGGTTGGCGGGTGCGGACACGTCGTACACGTCCGCCTCCTGCTTCATCAAGGCGGTGAGCACCTCCGCCTTCAGCTCGGATTGGTCGGCACTCCCCCAGACCACTGTCACGCCCTTGGACAGTTCCAACTGGATGCTGTCCGGCGAGGCGGCGGTGATCTTCTGGACCCGCTCGGCCAACTTCTCCGGCAGTGCGTCGGCCACCAGGGCCAGATCCGCCAGGATGGCCGGGTCGCTGCCGGTGACCTCGGCGACCAGGAGCCCGTCGGGCACCTTCTCGACTCCGATGTAGGCCACCCCGTCGGCATCCACGAGCCGGTACGGGAGGTCAACTCCCGAGTTCGCCTGGGAGAGGGCGTACACCGGCTCCCGTTCGGTCACCGTGATGGCGACCGTGTGCGGCCAACTGCGTTCCACCGCCACGTCGCGGATCGGGGCCAACTCCCCCACCCGGGCCTCGACCGCCGGCAGGTCGACGCGCACCATCGGCGTACCGACCGGCACCGCAGCCACCTGCTCGACCTCGTCCGCGGACAACACCTCGGTCCCCCGCACCCGGACGGAGTCCGCGGTGAGCAGGGACGAGAATCCGACGGCCCAGATGCCCGTACCGATCAGGGCCAGCAGCACGAGGGCCACCAGCACCCGGCGGACGCGGCGCCGACGTTGCAGCTTCCGGCGCACCCGGAGTTGGCGAGTCGCGTCGGTGATCCGACTGCGGCGGCTCGGGCGCGTCGCGGTGTCAGTCATCGCAGTCCCCCGCCCGCCGGAGCAGTGCGACGAGCTCCGGACCGGCTCGGGTCACGTCCCCGGCCCCCAGCGTCAGCACCACGTCACCCGGACGCACCAGGTCGGCCAGTGCGGCAGCCACGTCAGTTCGCGCGGCGACGTAGTGCACCTCGGTGTTCGGATTCTCGTTCGGGATCCGGTCGCTGATCAACTGGCCGGTGATTCCGGGCACCGGTTCCTCGCGGGCCCCGTACACGTCGGTCAGCATCACCACGTCGGCCAGGCCGAGTGCGGCGGCGAACTCGGCGGCGAACTCCCGGGTCCGGCTGTACAGGTGTGGTTGGAAGAGGGCGATCAGCCGACCCTCGCCGCTGACCGCGCGGGCACCGGTGAGGGTGGCACGCACCTCGGTCGGGTGGTGGGCGTAGTCGTCAAAGATGCGGACCCCGGCGACCTCGCCGACCTGCTGGAAACGCCGGTCGGTCCCGGCGAAGGTGGCCAGCGCGGCCACGGACTCCTCCGCGGACACGCCGGCGCACCGGGCGACGGCATGGGCGAGGGCGGCGTTCTGCAGGTTGAACTGGCCGGGGACCGCCAACTCCAGGGCATGCACCCCGTCCACGGAATGCACCTCGGCAACGGACCCCGACCCGGAGAACCGGGGCACTCCGATCCGGATGTCCGCATCCTCGCCGCTGCCGACCCGGACCACCCGGACTGGACGCCCCGCCAACGACTCGGCGAGGGCCGCCGCCCCGGGGTCGTCGATGTTGATCACCACGATCCGTACCGCCGGTGCGGTGACGAAGCGGACGAACCCCTCCCGGTAGGCCTCCGGGGTCTCCCAGTTGTCCAAGTGGTCCGCCTCGACATTGGTGACCACGACGATCTCGGACGGGTACTGCAGGAAGGTGCCGTCACTCTCGTCGGCCTCCACCACGAATTCCGGCCCGGAACCGAGGGCGGCCGAGGCCCCCCGGCCCTGCAGGCGGGAGCCGACCACGTACCCGGGGTCCCGGGTGTCGAGGGCGGTCACGATCATCGCCGACGTGGTCGTCTTGCCATGGGTTCCGCCCACGGCGATGCCCACCCGATCGGCCATCAGGGCCGCCAGCGCCGTGCTGCGGTGCAGGATCGGCAGGCCCCGGTCCCGGGCCGCGACGACCTCCACGTTGTCGTCGCGGATCGCCGAGGACACCACCACGGTGTCGGCACCGGCCAGGTGCGCGGGATCATGGCCGACATGCACCGCCAGACCACGGGCCGCCAGGGCCTCCAGCGCCGCCGAGGACTGCTGGTCGGATCCGCTCACCCGGTGACCCCGGTCGGCGTACAGGCCGGCCAGACCGCTCATCCCGGCGCCGCCGACGGCGATGAAGTGGACCGCCGCCAGCGCATCGACGTCGGGAACGGCGGTCGGCTCGATCAGCGGCATCAGTCCCGCCCCTGCCCGCGGGCCACATCCAGCACGAGACCGGCCAGTACGCCGGCCGCGTCGCCGGGCAGCAGTCCCTGTGCCGCCTGCCCCATCCGGTCCAGCCGGCCGGGATCGGTGATCAACTCCGGGACCCGCGCGCGCAGCCAGGCTGCGTCCAGGTCCTGGTCGGCGACCACCAGGGCGGCCTCGGCAGCCACCAGGGCGTCGGCATTGCGGGCCTGCTCCCCGTTGCCGTGCGGCAGCGGGACGAAGATCGACGGCAGCCCGACCACGGCGGTCTCCACCACGGTTCCGGCACCGGAACGGCACACCATCAGGTCCGCCGCGGCGTAGGCGTCCGCCATCCGGTCCACGTAGGCCACCGGTCGGTAACGGGCTCCGGTCTGCTCGTGGGTGATCGGTGCATGCGCGTCGGTGAAGTTCCGCGGGCCGAGCACGTGCAGCACCTGGACCCCGGCCGCGAGCAGGTCCGCGACCGCGGCTGTGCAGGCGGTGTTGATGCTGCGGGCCCCCTGGGATCCACCGCTCACCAACAGGGTGGGGAGGTCCGGGGCCAGGTCGAAGGTCCGGCGGGCGGCCGGGCGGGCGCTCGTACGGTCGAGTCCGGTGATCCCGGCCCGCAGCGGCAGGCCGATGAACCGCGCCCGCGGCAGCGGGGTGTCGGGGAAGGAGGTCGCAACCTGCCGGCTGAACCGGGCCGCCACCTTGTTCGCGATCCCGGGGACGGC
>JBQDIN010000054.1:0-29038 GCA_052094425.1 Propionibacteriaceae bacterium | reverse complement strand
CTCGATCAGCGTCGGCTGCAACAACACCTGCACCTTCTGCATCGTCCCGGCGTTGCGCGGCAAGGAGACCGACCGCCGGCCGGGCGACATCCTGGCCGAGGTGCGGGCCCTGGTGGACGAGGGGGTGCAGGAGATCACCCTGCTCGGCCAGAACGTGAACGCCTACGGCGTCGAGTTCGGCGACCGGCAGGCCTTCGCGAAGTTGCTCCGGGCCTGTGGCGGGATCGACGGGCTGGAGCGGGTCCGTTTCACCTCGCCGCACCCGAAGGACTTCACCGACGACGTGATCGCGGCGATGGCCGAGACCCCGAATGTGATGCCCCAACTGCACATGCCGCTGCAGTCCGGGTCGGACGCGGTGCTCAAGGCGATGCGCCGGTCGTACCGCCGCGAGCGGTACCTCAAGATCATCGACCGGGTCCGCGAAGCGATGCCGACAGCGGCCATCACCACCGACATCATCGTCGGCTTCCCGGGGGAGACAGAGGAGGACTTCCAGCACACCCTGGACGTGGTGGCCGCCGCCCGGTTCTCGGCCGCCTTCACCTTCCAGTACTCCATCCGCCCCGGTACGCCGGCGGCCACCTTTCCGGACCAGATCCCGAAGCCCGTGGTGCAGGAGCGCTACGAGCGGTTGGTCGACCTGGTCAACGACAAGTCCTGGCAGGAGAACAAGAAGCGTCTCGGCGAGACCGTCGAAGTGATGTTCGCCGACGGGGAGGGTCGCAAGGACTCCGAGACCAGGAGGATGTCCGGGCGTGCCCGCGACAACCGGCTGGTGCATGTCGCGGTGCCCGACGACGAGGCCCTGCGGCCCCGGCCGGGCGACCTGGCCGAGACGGTGATCACCCATGCCGCACCCCACCATCTGAACGCCGACGCCGGGATCAGCAACTTGCGGCGTACCCGCGGCGGGGACGCGTGGGCACGGCGCAGTGGCGAGGAGCCCGCGCCACGCCCGGTCGGCCTCGGCATGCCGAGCGTCGGTGCCCCGGCAGCGCTGCCACCGGCCGAAGGCTGCTCGATCAGCTGAACCTCGAACAGTGCTCGATCAGCTGAACCTCGAACAGTGCTCGATCAGCTGAACCTCGAACAGGGGAGGAATCAGGTTGAGGCGGCAAACCTGAGTCCGACGAGGACGCCCGGGAGTCAGGACGCCACCGGATCGGCCAGCCGGGCGACCAGCGCCTCCTGCGCGGCGCGGGCCTGCTCAAGGGCGAGGTGCGCCTCGCGATCCTGGGTCGACGCCTCGGTCTCGCTCGTGGCGATGGACTGCTCCAGGGCGGCCTTGTCCTCCTTCGTCGCGCGGGTCGCCATGGACGACTGGGCGAACTCCCACGCAGCGGCGGCGCCCAGGCCGACGGCGCCGAGGGCGAACAACACCGTCCACCCGGTGGAGCCCGCGATGCCGGTCACGATGGCGAGCACGAGGCAGAGGGCGGCTCCGCCGGCGAAGGCGAAGCGGCGCCACGGCTGCCGGGCGTGCATCCGTTCGATGTTCTCGGTGGCGACTCGGACCCGCTTCGGGTCCTTGGGGCCACCTGCGACGACGTCCACAGTGCCCCCGGCGCTCCGGGCCTGAATGACCGCGGGCTGTGGAGACGGCAGGGTGATCGCCTGCGCGGTGGCGACCAGGCCGGGCCGTACCCAGCTGTCCAGCTCGTTCCGGAGCGGTGAACCGGCCGGGGCCCCCACCCACGTGCGGCGGACCACGTCGGCAATCGCCGGAGCGGACTGTTCGAACTGCTCGTTCCGGTCCAGTTCCACCGTGGTGAGGGAGCGGGTGGGCCCACGCTGAGCTGCTTCCCGGCGCGCACCACCCTCCGGGTCCTCAATCCGGGCTCGCAGTTCCCGGGCTCGGGAGAGCAGTTCCTGCTCCTCGCCGATCCCGGCCTCGATCATCTCGGTGACCGTGCCGCGCAGCGCTTCCACGCTCTGGGGCAGGGACCCGCTTCCACCACTCCCGAGGCCGTCGACCGCTACATCCGCAGCGTCACTCGCCGCGTCGGCGGGGCCGATGTAGTCGACCGGTTCGGGTACGCGCGCGCCGGTCTCGGTGTCCAGCCAAGCCAATTGCTTCTGCGGGTCCTGGCCGGCCTCGTCGGCCGCCCATTCCTGCCAGTCGTCGGGGTCCGGATTGTCCAGGGTGGCCGCCCAGGCGTCCCGGATCGAGGGCAGCACCTCCCCGTACACGCCTTCCTGGGCGGCGGCCCAGATGAGCCACTGTGCCTCGGTCAGGGTCCGGTCGCCCACCAGCAGGTCGGCCACCCGCCCCCGCACCGTCTCGCCCCGACCGAGTGCTCCCGCCGCGATCACGATGAACCGGTCCGCGTCGGGGGTGAGGCGCCGCGCGGTCTCCTCCGCCTCCGGGTCGCTGCCACCCTCGACGATCGCGATCAGGGCGTTCACCGCGTGCGGCAGCCAGTACTGTCCGTCGAGGGTGTCCAGCGGAGTGGCGGTGCGGCCCTCGAGCATCGCCTCGAAGGCACTGCCGGCCTGCCGTCGGCTCCCGCTGGTGTCGGCGTGCGCCAGCAACTGCTCGCGAATATCACCGAGCTCGACGTAGGCGTCGAAGGCGGCGGTCAGGACATCCAACCTCTTCTCGATGTTGCCCTGGACCTTGTTCAGCTGGCTGCGCAGCCGTGAGGTGGTGGCCGCGGCGTGCGATTCGATGCCGGCGACCCGGTCGGCCAGGATCTTGTCTCGCGTCCACTCGCTCCCGAAGGTCCATCCGAATCCGTCAGTCATGGTTCCATTCTGGCAACTGGGAGCGTCAGTTCACCTGAACGACACCTGACTGAACACGTGGAAGGTCCGGACGTGACCGGACCGCCCCTCGACGAGCGAGGGACGGTCCGGGTTCACTGCGTGGTCGGTACTGCTACTTCTGCTCGCCGCCGTCGCCGCCGAACTCGCCGAGCTTGTCCTTGGCGAAGTCCTGGCCCTTGTCGACGTGCTCGGAGTGCTTGCCGCCGGTCTTGTCGTCGACGGTGTCTCCGGCCTTGTCCACGCCCTCGTTGATCTTGTCCGAGTGCTCGCCGATCTTGTCCTTGTTGTCGTTGGCGAGATCCTTGGCCTTGTCAAAGATGCCCATGACTTGCCTCCTTCGATTGGCGTGCACCTGCACCCTGTCGGCGCAGGCGGCCCGGGAGCCCCTGGGGCCCACGGACTTTCCCTTTGTACCGCGTCCCGAGTTCCCCTGTAAAGGTGCGGCACACTGGGCACGTGACCCTCGTGATCCTCGGCCCGACGGCGGTCGGCAAGACCGCACTCGCCGTACGGGTGGCCAAGGTGCTGGCTGCCGGGGGGCGTCCAACCGAGATCGTGAACGCGGACTCGATGCTGCTCTATCGCGGGATGGACATCGGTACGGCCAAGCCCTCGGAGGCCGAACGGCAGGGCGTGGTGCACCACCTGGTCGATGTCCTCGACGTGACCGAGACTGCCACCGTGGCGGAGTTCCAGACGATGGCCCGGGCGGCGATCGCGGACTGCCGCGACCGCGGCGTACTGCCGCTCCTGGTGGGCGGATCGGCCCTCTACCTGCGCGCCGTCGTGGACGATTTCGAGTTTCCGGGCACCGATCCGGAGATCCGGCACCGGTTGGAGCGGGAGGTGGCCGCGCGCGGGACCCGGGAGATGTACGGGCGGCTGCTGGCCATCGACCCGGCGGCGGCGGCCCAGATCCAGCCCGCCAACAGCCGCCGGATCGTCCGCGCCCTGGAGGTGATCGAGCTGACCGGTGAGCCGTTCCGGGCCCGACTGCCGAAGTACCGCGAGGTCGAGGGCGAGGTCGCCCTGGTCGGGTTGGCGGCGCCCCGCCCGGTGGTGGACGAGCGGATCGTCCGGCGGGTGGATCGGATGTGGTCCGACGGACTGGTCGACGAGGTACGGGCCCTGGTGGACCTCGGGCTGCGGGAGGGGCTGACCGCCTCCCGGGGCCTCGGTTACCGACAAGTGCTCTCCTTTCTGGCCGGAGAGATCACCGAGGACGAGGCGCGGGAGCAGACGATCACCGGAACGCGGAAGTTCTCCCGCCGCCAGGAGAGTTGGTTCCGTCGCGACCCCCGGATCCAGTGGCTGGACTGGGAGTCGGACAGCCTGGTCGCCGATTCCGTCGCCGCAGCCCCCGTGAGAGGCTCGAACCATGCGTAACTGGTCATTCGCGAAGGGACACGGGACCTGCAACGACTTCGTGCTCCTGCAGGACCGACACAACATGCTCGACCCGAGCGATGACGACGTCCGCCTGCTCTGCGACCGCCGCGCCGGGGTCGGCGGTGACGGTCTGTTGCGGGCCATCAAGGCCCAGTACATCGACTCCTGGGACGGCGATCCGGACCTGTGGTTCATGGACTACCGCAACGCCGACGGGTCGGTGGCGGAGTTGTGCGGCAACGGGGTCCGGGTGTTCGCCCGCTACCTGAACGAGGAGGGGCTGGCCAGCGGTTTCACCCTGCCGATCGCCACCCGAGCCGGGTTGAAGGAGGCGAGCCTGCTGCCCGACCAGACGATCCGGGTGGGAATCGGGTCGGCGTCGGCGGGGGAGGCGGCACTCACCGTACGACTCGGCGACGCCGGGTGGCCAGCCACCCGTGTCGACGTGGGCAACCCGCATGCAGTCGTACTCCTCGACACCGAGGCGGCACTCGACGTCTTGGACCTGACCGGGCCCCCCGGCTGGACGCCCGCCGCGGAGTTCCCCGACGGCGTGAACGTCGAGTTCGTCGTGGCGGTCGGGGAGCGGCACCTGCGGATGCGCGTGTACGAGCGCGGGGCGGGGGAGACGATGTCGTGCGGTACGGGGACAGTGGCCGCGGCCGTTGCGGCAGCAAGGGCCGCCGGCGCACCGGACGGACAGTGGCGGGTGGACGTGCCGGGGGGCACCCTGCTGGTCGACCTGGCCCGGGGCGAGGCATGGCTCACCGGTCCCGCCGTGGTGGTGGCCCGGGGCGAGGTGCTGCTGCCCGACGCGTGAGCCCACCGACAAGGGAGCAAACCGGTCGCTTGATTTGGGTCCACGTGAGATTCTGGACCCACGATGACAGTTTCCCGTACCGGCACCGGCAGCCCCGTCTCCGCCGACCCGAGCGAGCAGGACCCGTCGCCCGACGAACCCTCCTTCGAGGACGCCCTCGGCGACCATGGCCCGGTCGACGACTTCCCGGACGATCCGGAGTCGCTCGACGACCACGGCCACGACGGTGACCAGCAGGACCTGCTGGACCGGATCTCGCTGAAGCGGGTCGCGGGGATGTCGACCGAGTTGTCCGACATCACCGAGGTCGAGTACCGCAAACTCCTGCTGGAGCGGGTGGTGCTGATCAGCGTCTGGACCTCCGGTTCGGAGGCCGACACCGACAACGCGATGGCCGAGTTGAAGCTGCTGGCCGAGACCGCCGGATCGCAGGTGCTGGAGGGGCTCATCCAGCGCCGCAACAAGCCGGACGCGGCCACCTACGTCGGCCGCGGCAAGGTGGACGAGCTCCGCGAGGTGGTGATCGCGACCGGAGCCGACACGGTGATCTGCGACGGCGAGCTCACCCCCGCGCAACTGCGCAACCTGGAGGACCGGATCAAGGTCAAGGTGATCGACCGGACCGCCCTGATCCTCGACATCTTCGCCCAGCACGCCAAGAGCGCGGAGGGCAAGGCCCAGGTCGAGATGGCCCAACTGCAGTACCTGAAGCAGCGACTTCGCGGGTGGGGTGGCAACCTGTCCCGACAGGCCGGTGGACGGGTCGGCGCGGCCGGCGGGGGGATCGGCGGTCGCGGTCCCGGTGAGACGAAGTTGGAGACCGACCGACGCCGGATCAACAGCCGGATCGCCAAGTTGCGTGCCGAGTTGCGCGAGATGGACGGCACCCGGGAGACGAAGCGGGCCGAGCGGCGCCGCCACCAGGTCCCCTCGGTCGCCATCGTCGGCTACACGAATGCCGGGAAGTCCAGCCTGCTGAATCGACTGACCGGGGCCGGTGTGCTGGTCGAGGACGCACTGTTCGCCACCCTGGACCCGACGACACGTCGCTCCGAGACCACCGACGGACGGGTGTTCACCCTCACCGACACGGTCGGCTTCGTCCGCCACCTGCCGCACGACCTGGTCGAGGCCTTCGCCTCCACCCTGGAGGAGTCGGCGCAGGCCGACCTGCTGGTGCACGTGGTGGACGGCTCCGACCCAGATCCGGCCGGCCAGATCACCGCGGTACGTGCCGTGCTGAGCGACATCGGCGCGGGCGAACTCCCCGAACTGATCGTGATCAACAAGATCGATGCCGCGAGCGAGGACCAGCTGACTGCGCTGCGTACCCAGTACTCCGGGGCTGCCTTCGTCTCCGCCCGGACCGGCGCCGGGATCGACGCGCTGCGGACGCGGGTCGAGGCCGGGTTGCCGAAGCCTTCGGTCGAGATCCGGGCCCTGGTGCCGTACGACCGGGGCGACCTGATCGACCGGATCCACCGAGGTGGCGAGTTCATCACGATCGAGCACGAGGCCGAGGGCACCCGGATCGTGGCCCTGGTGCACCCCGGGCTGGCGGGCGAACTCGAGCCGTACCTCGCTACCGTGGAGCAGTGACCCCCGAAGCCGACACCGAGGCCGACACCCCTGCGACGAAGTCGGCCCCCGAGTGGGGGCATGTGGAGGTGCTGGCGGCGGCGGTCGCGGACATCGGCGGCTCCGAGCGACCGGGTCAGGTCGCGATGGCGGATGCGATCGACGACGCCTTCGGCACCGGACGCCACCTGCTCGTCCAGGCCGGCACCGGTACCGGCAAGTCACTGGGCTACCTGGCCCCCGCCCTGGTCGCGCTGGCCCAGGGGAAGCAGGGCCGAATCGTCGTCGCCACCGCCACCTTGGCCCTGCAGACCCAGCTGGCCACCAACGACATCCCGGCCGCACTGGCCGCGCTGCGTACGGTTTCCGGACGCAAGCCGCGCCACGCGGTACTCAAGGGCCGGACGAACTACGCCTGCATGCTGCGCGCCCGGGATGGACAGGCCGGCGGGCAGGAGACCCTGATCGGCGCCGATGAACTGGCCGCCACCCTGCACGCCAGCGACCCCACCCCCGACTCGGTGGTGGGTGCCGAGGTGGTGGCGCTGCGGGAGTGGGCGGAGGAGCAGGCCGCCGCCGGGAAGCTCGCCGATCGCGACGACGCCCCCAGCCACTCGGAGAAGGCGTGGCAGCAGGTGTCGATCCCGGTCCGCGAGTGCCTCGGGGTGCAGCGCTGCCCGTTCGGCGACGAGTGTTTCGTGGAGCGGTCCAGGGAGAAGGCCCGAGCGGCTGACCTGGTGGTCACCAACCATGCCCTGCTGGCGATCGACGCGATGCACGGCCACACTGCCCTGCCCGAGTACGACTCCGTGGTGATCGATGAGGCGCACGAACTGGTCGGCCGGATCACCGGCGCAGCCACCGACGAGTTGAGCCCGCAGAGTGTCGAGCGGGTGGCGAAGCGGGCAATGTCCTGGCTCGAGGACGTACTGGCGTTGGAGTTCCTCGAGTCCGGCGAGGTGCTCCGGGCAGCCCTCGAGGAGGCCCCGCTGGAACGGATCGAGTCCAGCGAGGCGCCGGTGGTGCGTGCCTTCGAGCAGATCCGGGACGTGACGCGTCGGGTGGTGAGCGCGATGACCCCGTCCGGCAAGGACGCCAAGGACGCCGACCCCGAACAGCGCCAGGCGGCGGCATCGGTGAAGGAGATCTTCGACATCGCCGAGCGGATGGCGAACTGCTCCGAGTACGACGTGGTCTGGGTGCTCGACCGGGAACGGTTCGGCCGGGAGGCGAAGGCGGCCCCGCTGTCGGTCGCCGGACTGCTGCGCGAGCGGGTACTGGCCGAGAAGACCGTGGTGCTCACCTCGGCGACCCTGAAGCTCGGCGGGGACTTCACCGGGGTCGCGGCTTCGGTGGGGCTCCGGGCGGGGGAGCGCGATGACGCCGAACCGTATGATCCGGACACGGCAGCAGATGATGATCAACTTCCGTGGCGGGGGTTGGACGTCGGGTCACCCTTCGACTACGGGCAGCAGGGAATCCTCTACCTGGCCAGGCATCTGGCTCCGCCCAGTCGGGACGGGCTCACCGAGGACGCACTGGCCGAGATCGCCGAACTGGTGTGGGCGGCGGGTGGTCGTACGCTCGGCCTGTTCGCCTCGCGTCGTAACGCCGAGGCTGCCGCCCGACACGTACGCAAGCAACTGCCGAAGATGACCACGCTGTGCCAGGGGGACGCGCAGTTGCCCGAGCTCACCCGCCGCTTCGTGGATGAGCCGGCCACCAGCCTGTTCGGCACCCTGTCCCTGTGGCAGGGCGTGGACGTGCCCGGGGACACCTGCCAGCTGGTGATCATCGACAAGATCCCATTCCCCCGACCGGACGATCCGCTGATGCTGGCGCGTCAGCGTGCCGTGGCCGAGGCCGGCGGCAATGGGTTCATGGCCGTCGCCGCCACCCACGCCGCGCTGTTGCTGGCCCAGGGCTCTGGCCGGCTGGTCCGACGGCTGACCGATCGCGGGGTCGTTGCGGTCCTCGACCCCCGGTTGGTCACCGCCCGGTACGGCTCCTTCCTCCGGGCGTCGATGCCGCCGATGTGGGCGACCTCGGACACCGAGATCGTGGTCGGCGCACTGCGCCGGTTGTCCGGACCGGAGACCTGAAACCGGTTGCCCGGGCAGGATCGTCCGACCAGACTGCACTGCCATGAACCCCGCCACGGACAACCCCCAGCTGGACAGTGACCAGCCGACCGTGAACCCGTGGGCGCACAAACCGACCCTGTCCGGGGACCGGGTCGAACTCCGACCGTTCCGGGCCGATGACCTGCCGGCGATCGCCGAGTGCATCGCCGATCCGGAGGTGCTGAAACTCACCGGTTCGGTGCAGACCACGGCCGAGGCCGCCGACGTCTCGGTGGAGGTCGACCAACGGCTCCGGGACTGGTACCTCTCCCGCAACGACCAGGACGACCGGCTCGACCTGGCCGTGGTGGATCGGGCCACCGACGCGTGCGTCGGGGAGGTGGTGCTCAACGAACTGGACCGGGACAACGGGAATTGCAACTTCCGGACCCTGATCGGTCCGCGTGGGCGGGACCGCGGACTCGGTAGTGAGGCCACCCGGCTGATCGTGGACCACGGTTTCGGCGCCCTCGGACTGCACCGGATCAGCCTGGACGTCTACGACTTCAACCCCCGTGCGCAGCGCGCGTACGAGAAGGCGGGCTTCGTGCTGGAGGGGCGGCTGCGCGACGAGTTCCGCTTCGACGATGGGTGGCACGACTCGATCCTGATGGCGATGCTGTACGACGAGTGGGTGGCCGCCCGAGCCTGAACCCGCCGTGCCCTTCCCGTGGGTCGCTCGCTCTGGCCCCGGACCGCTCGCTCTGGCCCCGGACCGCTCGCTCTGGCACTGTGTTGGGCATGGAGCACTCCAACGACTTCGACCTGGCGGTGATCGGCTCCGGACCCGGGGGCCAGAAGGCGGCCGTGATGGCGGCCAAGTTGAACAAGCGCGTCTGCGTGATCGACTCCAAGACGATGGTGGGTGGGGTGTGCGTGAACACCGGCACCATCCCGTCCAAGACCATGCGCGAGTCGGTGATGCACCTGACCGGCATGCAGTTGCGCGAGATCTACGGCGCCAGCTATCGGGTCAAGGAAGACATCAGCATCACCGACCTGCTCAGTCGGCTGCAGCACGTGGTCGGCCGGGAGACCGAGGTGATCCGAGCCCAGTTGCTGCGCAACCACATCGAGTTGATCCCGGGCATGGCGCGGTTCGTCGACCCACACACCCTGCAGATCGACGCGGAGGCCACCAGCGAACAACGGGTGGTGACAGCCGCCAAGATCGTGGTGGCGACCGGTACGACACCCGCGCGGCCGGCGCACGTCTCCTTCGACGGCACCCGGGTGCTCGACTCCGACCAGATCCTGGTGCTGGACAAGGTCCCGGACTCGATGGTGGTGGTCGGGGCCGGGGTGATCGGGGTCGAGTACGCGTCGATCTTCGCCGCCCTCGGTACCCGGGTCACCCTGGTCGAGAAGCGTCCGCAGATGCTGGACTTCTGTGATCCAGAGATCGTCGAGTCGTTGAAGTTCCACCTGCGCGACCACGGGGTTTCGTTCCGGTTGGGGGAGGAGGTGTCGTCAGTGGAGAGTTCGCCGCGCGGCACGATCACGACCCTGGCCTCGGGCAAGAAGGTCGCGGCCGACGTGGTGATGTACTCCGCCGGCCGGCAGGGCAACACGGCCGGCCTCGGACTCGACGCAGCGGGGCTGGCGGCGGACCCGCGCGGCCGTCTCGAGGTGGACGGCCACTACCGGACCCCGGTGGACCACATCTACGCCGTCGGCGACGTGATCGGCTTCCCGGCGCTGGCCGCCACCTCGATGGACCAGGGGCGGTTGGCCGCGGCGCATGCCTTCGAGGAGCCGGCCCACGAGTTGCACGGCCTGCAGCCGATCGGGATCTACACGATTCCGGAGATTTCCTACTGTGGCCGGACGGAGGCGGAGCTGACCGCGGACGCGGTGCCCTTCGAGGTCGGCATCTCCCGCTACCGGGAGTTGGCGCGGGGCCAGATCATCGGGGACTCGTACGGAATGCTGAAGTTGATCGTGCATTCGGAGGATCGCAGCATCCTCGGCGCGCATGTCTTCGGCACGAACGCGACCGAACTGGTGCACATCGGGCAGGCGATCATGGGCTGCGGGGGGACCGTCGACTACTTGGTGGACACGGTGCTGAACTACCCGACCCTGTCGGAGGCGTACAAGGTTGCCGCCCTGGATGTCGCCAACAAGCTGCGCGCGGTGGCCCGCTTCAACGAGGAGATGGCAGCAGACCTGGCAGTGGACAACGGAGCGGACGGCAAGGTGGCAGGGGTGAGGGCCTCGTCCTCCGCCGGGTGATCAGACCCCGGGTGATCAGACCTCGGGTGATCAGACCCGGCGCAACACCGCGACGACGATGCCCAGGATGGACGCGTGGTTGCCGTCGATCGGGTCGTACGACTCATTGTGCGGGAGCAGCCAGATCTGGTCGGCCGTTCGCTTGAAGGTCTTCACCGTCGCCTCGTGGTCGAGCAGGGCCGCCACGATGTCGCCGTTCTCCGCAGTCTGTTCCTTGCGGACCACAACCCAGTCGCCGTCGCAGATGGCCGCATCGACCATCGAGTCGCCGGAGACCTCCAGCAGGAACAGGGTGCCTTCGCCGACCAACTGCTTCGGCAGCGGGAACACGTCCTCGTAGTGTTCCTCGGCCAGGATCGGTCCGCCGGCCGCGATCCGGCCCACCACGGGGACATTCACCGGCACCGGCCGTACGTCGTTGATGTCTGTCTCGTCCTCCGGCTCGATCTCGGCGACCCGACGCTGGGTGGAGCCGGACTCGTCCGGGATCAACACTTCCAGCGCCCGTGGGCGATTCGGGTCGCGGCGGAGGAAGCCCTTCTGCTCCAGCGCCTTCATCTGGTGCGCGACGCTGGACGAGCTGGCCAGGCCAACCGCGTTGCCCACCTCGCGGATGCTCGGCGGGTAGCCCTGGGCCTCGATGGCCTCGCGGATCACCTCGAGGATGCGACGCTGGCGCGGAGTCAATCCGTGGGCATCGGCGGGGCCATCGGGCAGGGAGGTGACCGAACCGCCGAGCTGGGCGGCGATCTCGGCATTCGTCGGTCGACCGCGGACCGACGCCTTCCGGGGCGAGCCCTCCCTGGGCCGCGCCTTGGAGGGCGGGTCGGACGGGGGGAGGTCGCTGCCGGAGTCGCTCTTCTTCGATGCCATGTCCACACGATAGGGGAAATCGAACACCTGAATCAAACACCTGTTCGAGCGTGTCGCGGTGCCGTCCGCTCGTTCGGAGGGAATTGTCAGTGGCTCCTGATGGAGTCGGATCCATGCAGTCAGCCCAGCAAGTCCACCAGGTCGACCGGGTCCGATGTGTCGAGGTTCGGCGACACGCGGGTCGAACAAATGTGCGAAAACACTGGAATCTGTCGCCAGTCTGCGCTACAACTGGACCCGTCGCACTTTCGAACACCTGTTCGAGCACATCCCGAGGAGACATCATGACCGCACTGGCACCGGCCCCCGAGTTGACCGAGGCTGCCGGCCGCACGACGGCTCGCGTCGGCGGGCGCCCCGTCGCTCCTGGCCGTCGAGGTGTCCGGACCCGCCCGGTGGGCAGGCCGGGAAACTGCCCAGCCCCGCAACTGGGCCGGTCGGTCACGGTGGGCAGTTCCGCCCAGGTGGGGTCCAGGAGTTGTGCATTGGTGGCGGGGGAGCACATCAGGTCAACTCCCGAAGGCGCCCAGTGGCGCCTCACCGACCGCGGGATCGCCGTGGTGCTCGCCCTGGGCGTACTGCTCGGCGTTGCGGCGACGGTGTGCATCGGGTTGCGCGCCGTCGAGGTGACCGGAGCGGACTACCAGGCGGCATCCCACGCGCCCGGGGTCAGTTCCCCGGCTCGCTGACTGTCCTCGGACGACACGGAACTGTCCTCGAACGACACGACACTGTCCCTCGGACGACAGACGAAGGCCCCGACCGAATCGGTCGGGGCCTTCGTCGCTGTCCTGCGTCAGGCGCGGGTCACTGCTTCGGGACGACCAGCACGTGCGTCTTCATGATCTTGTCCGACAGGGTCTGCTTCTTCGCATCCCAGAGGGGGAAGAGCCAACCGATGTAGCAGATGATCGAGTCGACCACGTGCACGATGTCGCGCACGAAGGCCATCAGTGGACCGACCGGCTGGTTGGTCTCTTCGCTGAGCATGCTGGTGCCCATGACCTTGCGGCCCAGGGACTGACCGGTCTTGCCGCCGTTGAGCCAGCGGTTGTAGATGTTCCATCCGAGGATGAGCAGGTAGCCGATGAAGGAGACCGCGAGGCTGACCCCGCTGGCCTGTCCGGTCATCGGGTCGATGGAGGCGCTGCTGACGCCGCCGATGATGGCGCCGATCACGATGGCCGGGGCCATGTCGATCAGGTAGCCGGCCACGCGGATCGGCCACGTGGCGTACTGCGGGGCAGGGCCACCGGCACCGTAGCCACCGCCGTACGGGGGCTGACCTCCGACATGCTGCTGCTGTCCGTAGGGGTCGCCTGCGCTCTGCTGTCCGTAGGGATCGCCTGCGCTCTGTTGACCGTAGGGATCGCCTGCGCTCTGCTGTCCGTACGGGTCGCCTGCGCTCTGTTGCCCGTACGGGTCGCCTGCGCTCTGCTGACCGTAGGGATCCTGGGGTTGCTGACCGTACGGATCCTGGGGCTGCTGCCCGTAAGGATCCTGCGGGTTCTGATTGCTCATGGCCATCTTTCTGGTCGAAGATCGGAGTCCAGTGGGAGTTTAGGGGAGAGAAGGGGCCAACTGCACGTTTGACCCACTCGTTTTGGTCAATCCGACGCGCGGACGATACTGGGGACATGGTGGGCGAGGGCATGGTGTCGAGCGGGACGGTGGACGCCGGCCCGTCAGTGGCCCGTCGCGGGCTGACCGGGCTGGCCGCCTTCGCCGGGGTCGGTGTGGGGTTGTCGGCGCTCTACGCGCTGACCGGACTCGGGCTGCCCTGCCCGCTGCGCGCCCTGACCGGCTGGGACTGTCCCCTCTGTGGTGGCACCCGACTCGGTGGCGCGCTGCTCCATCTCGACGTGGCGGCAGCCTTCGCCGCGAACCCGGTGGTCTTCATCGGCCTCGGCCTGCTGACCCTGCTCGGAATCGCCTGGCTGGTGGAGCTCGTGGGTGGCCCGGCGCTGCGCCCACCCGCTCGACTGCGGGCGTTCAGCGTTCGGTTGGGCGGTGGCGGGTGGGCGGTCGTGATCGTGGCCCTGGCCGTGGTCTGGACCCTGGTCCGCAACCTGCTCTAGGTCCGTCCACGCTCCGCTCCGCGCGTCGCGGCCGGCGGGGATCTGCGGAGCCCGTGCGCCCGGAGCGGTGTGATTCCTGTTGGTTGATTTCCTCGGGGTGTCGGGGGTTGCTTCTGGGGCCCCGAAGACTTACGGTATCCATATCTAGTAGTTACGTCCTTGTTGTTCATCCACAGATTGTGGTCATGGTCCACAGGTCGTCCACAGGGTTTTCCTCAGATCCACCCACAGGCGACACCCGCGGAGCGAGAGGAGAGGCACCGAGATGCACTGCCCGTACTGTCGGCACAACGACTCTCGAGTCCTTGATTCGCGCGCGGCCGACGACGGCGGCTCCATCCGCCGGCGCCGCCAGTGTCCCTCGTGTGAGCGTCGGTTCACCACCGTCGAGCAGATGCAGTTGTCGGTGGTCAAGCGCTCCGGGGTGGTGGAGCCCTTCCACCGTGACAAGGTCGTCTCCGGCGTCCGGAAGGCCTGCAAGCACCGTCCGGTGGAAGAGGACCAACTGGCCCGGTTGGGCGAGTTGGTGGAGGCCTCACTGCGCGCCTCGGGTTGTCCGGAGATCCCCGCCGACGAGGTCGGAGTGGCGATCTTGGGGCCGCTGCGCGAGCTGGACCAGGTCGCCTACCTTCGATTCGCCAGCGTCTATCGCCAGTACGCGTCGGTCGATGACTTCGACCACGAGATCGCCCTGCTGCGGATCGAGCAGCAGAACCTGGACCCGCTCGTCTCCGACGAGCTCCCCGGTCCGTAGTCCGTCCAGGACCCCCGTACTCCGGGATCGGGTCCGCGTAGCAGGGGAAGGCTTCGTGGACTCGATCCCGGTTCAACTCACCGCCAGATTCATCGCAGGCACAGCAGAGCAGTTTCAGATCAGCACCGAGCAGGACCAACTGGGTCACCAGAGAGGCAGAACATGACCGAGACCAGTCGCCCGTCGAAGGCCACGTCGAGGACGCGGGCAGGAGGGGCCAAGGCAACGGGACTCACCATCGAGCGGGTCTTCTCCACCGAGGGTGTGCACCCCTACGACGAGGTCACCTGGGAACGACGCGACGTCGTCCAGACCAACTGGAAGAGCGGCGAAGTCGTCTTCGAGCAGAAGAACGTCGAGTTCCCGGACTTCTGGTCGGTGAACGCCTCCACCATCGTCACCACCAAGTACTTCCGTGGGGCCGTCGGCACCGACACCCGGGAGCAGGGCCTCCGTGAACTGATCGACCGGGTCGTCAAGACGTATCGCAAGGCCGGGGAGGACCACGGCTACTTCGCCAACCCCGCTGACGCGGAGATCTTCGAGCACGAGATCACCTGGATGCTGCTGCACCAGTACTTCAGCTTCAACTCGCCGGTGTGGTTCAACGTCGGCACCAAGTCGCCCCAGCAGGTCAGTGCCTGCTTCATCCTCTCGGTGGATGACTCGATGGACTCGATCCTCAACTGGTACAAGGAAGAGGGCTTCATCTTCAAGGGCGGGTCCGGTGCCGGCCTGAACCTGTCGAGGATCCGGTCCTCCAAGGAACTGCTGAGCTCCGGCGGCACCGCCTCCGGGCCCGTCTCCTTCATGCGTGGTGCGGACGCCTCGGCCGGCACCATCAAGTCCGGCGGTGCCACCCGGCGGGCCGCGAAGATGGTCGTGCTCGACGTCGATCACCCCGACATCGAGGAGTTCATCGACACCAAGGCCCGCGAGGAGGACAAGATCCGCGCCCTGCGTGACGCCGGCTTCGACATGGACCTGGGCGGCAAGGACATCGCCTCGGTGCAGTACCAGAACGCGAACAACTCGGTGCGTGTCTCCGACGAGTTCATGTCCGCGGTCGAGGGCGGCACCGACTTCGGCTTGCGTTCCCGGAGCGACGGCTCGGTGATCGAGACGGTCGAGGCTCGCCAGCTGTTCGGCAAGATGGCCAAGGCGGCCTGGGAGTGCGCCGACCCGGGCATTCAGTACGACGACACGATCAACGACTGGCACACCAACCCGGAGTCCGGTCGGATCACCGCGTCCAACCCCTGCTCGGAGTACATGAGCCTGGACAACTCCTCCTGCAACCTGGCCAGCCTGAACCTGCTCAAGTTCCTCTCCGACGACGACTCCTTCGACGCGGAGAAGTTCGTCAAGGCGGTCGAGTTGATCATCACCGCGATGGACATCTCGATCTGTTTCGCCGACTTCCCGACCGAGGCGATCGGCCAGACCACCCGGGACTACCGCCAGCTCGGCATCGGGTACGCCAACCTGGGTGCGTTGCTGATGGCCACCGGCCACGGCTACGACTCCGACGGCGGTCGCGCCTTCGCCGGGGCGATCACCTCACTGATGACCGGCACGTCGTATCGCCGCTCCGCCGAGTTGGCCGGGATCGTCGGTCCGTACGAGGGCTACGCCCGCAACGCCGACGCCCACAAGCGGGTGATGCGCAAGCACCAGGCAGCCAACGACTCGCTGCGGACCATGACCGCGATCGATGGCGCCGTGCACCGCGCGGCGACCAAGGAGTGGGACCAGGTCGTCAAGACGGGCGAGAAGAACGGCTACCGCAACGCGCAGGCCTCCGTCCTCGCGCCCACCGGCACCATCGGCTTCATGATGGACTGCGACACCACCGGCATCGAGCCGGACTTCTCGCTGGTCAAGTTCAAGAAGCTGGTCGGCGGCGGTTCGATGCAGATCGTCAACCAGACGATCCCGCGGGCGCTGAAGCGGCTCGGGTACGCCGAGGAGACCGCCGAGGCGATCATCGAGTTCATCGCCGACAAGGGCCACGTGATCGACGCCCCCGGCCTGAAGCCGGAGCACTACGAGGTGTTCGACTGCGCCATGGGTGCCCGGGCGATCAAGCCGATGGGCCACGTGCGGATGATGGCGGCCGCGCAGCCGTTCCTGTCCGGTGCCATCTCCAAGACGGTGAACCTGCCGGAGTCGGCCACGGTCGACGAGATCTCCGACGTGTACCTGCAGGGCTGGAAGCTCGGCCTGAAGGCGCTCGCGGTCTACCGGGACAACTGCAAGGTCGGCCAGCCGCTCAGCGACGGCAAGTCCGGTGACGGCAAGGGTGGCAAGGCGGTGCCGGAGCCGACACCGCAGGTCGAGTACCGCCCGATCCGCAAGCGGCTGCCGAAGTCGCGACCGAGCCTGACCACCTCCTTCGCGGTGGCCGGGGCAGAGGGCTACATGACTTCGGGCTCCTACCCCGACGACGGTTTGGGCGAGGTCTTCCTCAAGCTCGGCAAGCAGGGTTCCACCCTGGCCGGCGTGATGGACGCGTTCTCGATCGCGGTGTCGATCGGGCTGCAGTACGGGGTGCCGCTGGAGACCTTCGTGGAGAAGTTCACCAACCTCAAGTTCGAGCCGGCCGGACTGACCGACGACCCGGACGTGCGGATGGCACAGTCGATCATGGACTACATCTTCCGCCGGTTGGCCCTCGACCACCTGGCCTTCGAGGCGCGGGCGGAGCTGGGCATCTACACCGCCACCGAGCGGGCGCGGCACGTCGAGACCGGTTCGTACCTGCCGACTGAGGAGGATGGCCTGACAGAGGCCGAGAACCTCACCGGGGACGCCGAGGACGTGTCGCCCGCAGTGACGACTGCACCGACGGTCGCCAAGCCGGCGCAGGTGGAGGCACACACGACAGCCGAGTTGATGGAGTCGATCTCCGGCAACACCGTGGACGCGCCGCTGTGCTTCACCTGTGGCACGAAGATGCGTCCCAGCGGATCGTGCTACGCCTGCGAGGGCTGCGGAGCCACCTCCGGCTGCAGCTGACCGAGGACCACCCCGGGAGTGTGTGCTCGGGGGGAAGCAAGGAGAGGGAGGCCGCGCCAGAGCGCGGCCTCCCTTGTTTGTGCCAGGGACGTTGTGCCACGGATTGGTGCTTGGCTGGCTTTCGGCCCTGCGCGGACTGGGTGGCGCGTCAGGGGTGTGTGCGGGCGCTCCCTGATGGGTATGACGTCCCTTCGGGCCTAGCGTGGGGGACATGATCACACTCGAAGGGCTGACCAAGCGCTTCGGCGACAAGCTCGCCGTCGACGACCTGAGTCTGCAGGTTCGTCCCGGTGCCGTCACCGGGTTCCTCGGACCGAACGGGGCCGGCAAGTCCACCACGATGCGAATGATCCTGGGTTTGGACAATCCGACGGCCGGTCGCGCCCTCGTCGATGGGGTGCACTACGCCGACCTCGACCAACCCCTGCGGCGGGTCGGTGCACTGCTGGATCCCCGCACCGGGCACCCCGGGCAGACCGCCCGCGGACATCTGGTCGGCCTGGCCCGCAGTCACGGGATCGGTCGAGCCCGGGTGGCCGAGGTGCTCGACGCAGTGGGGCTCAGCTCGGTGGCGACCAAGCGGATCGGCTCCTTCTCCCTCGGGATGGGGCAGCGACTCGGGATTGCGTCCGCACTGCTCGGCGATCCAGACGTGTTGATGTTCGACGAGCCGGTGAACGGTCTCGACCCCGACGGGGTGTTGTGGATCCGACGGCTGATGCGCACCCTGGCCGACCAGGGCCGGACCGTCTTCGTGTCCAGCCACCTGATGAGTGAGATGCAGCAGACCGCCGACCACCTGGTCGTGATCGGACGCGGCCGACTGATCGCCGATGCGCCGATGGACGATTTGATCAGTGGCAGTGCGCAGAACTCGGTGCGGGTACGCAGCCCGCAAGCCGAGCGCCTTCGCGAAGAACTGGAAGAGCACGACCTGACGGTGCTCCTGGCCGGCCCGGAGGAACTGCGCGTGACCGGCGAACAGGTGGGCCGGATCGGTGCCCTCGCCTTCGCGGCCCGGGTGCAGATCGACGAACTCACCTTCCAACGGGCCAGCCTGGAGCAGGCCTACGTGGAACTCACCGAGAGCAGTGTCGAGTACGAGGGTGGCGGCGTGGATCTCCCCGTCGGTGCCACCACCGAGAAAGCGAGCGCCTGATGACGACCACCGTGGCGGAGCCCACCCGCTCCGCAGCCAGTTCCACCGGATCGAGGCCGGTCCTCTTCGGCCGCGCGGTGGCCTTCGAGTGGACCAAGCTGATCGGCGTCCGTGCGACCGTGGTGAACGCTCTGCTCGCCCTGCTCGGCACCGTCGGCCTCGGTCTGCTCTTCGGGGGATCGGTCCGCGCCAGCGGCGAGAACGGGCTCGCCGAACGGACCACAGCGGCCGCGCTGGCCTTCCAACCCCTCATCGTCACCCAGGCACTGGTGATCGCCATCGTCACCCTCTCCGTCACCAGTGAGTACGCCAGCGGTTCGATCCGGACCACCCTGCAGGCAGTGCCCCGCCGTGGCCGGATGCTGTTGGCCAAGGTCGTGGTCGGGATCGGTGTGGGTGTGGTCGCCGGCTTGGTGTTGACTCCGATCAGCAGCGTGTCCGCCGCCCTGTTGGCAGGGGACTGGGCGCCCCTGAACGCCGGAGAGGTGGCGACCGTCACCGTGGGGACGGCCGCCTTCCTCGGCCTGCTGGGGGTGCTGGTGGTCGGCCTGTCGATGGCACTGCGCAGTACCGCCGGCTCCCTGGTCAGCCTCTTCGTGCTGATCTACGTGGTGCCGCAGGTGCTGCCGGCCTTCGGGGTCGAATGGCTCACCAAGGCGAATGACTACCTGCCGTTCACGGCCTTCGCGGTGCTCGGGACCGGCGGTAGCGAACCGTACGGCTGGCCGATTGCCCTGCTGGTGATGGGCGCTTGGGCCGCGGCCGCCGTGGTCGTCGGTGGCTTGCTGCTGCAGCGCCGCGACTCCAACTGATCCGTGTCAGCTCAGACGTGCACGGTGACGTCGGCGTCGGCGCGCAGGGACTTGACCAGTTTCTGCGCGACCTCATTCTTCTTCTGTGACTCGATCTGCTCCTTGAGCTGGGGCTTCATCTCCTCGTAGGAGGGTGGTTCGGTCCCCGGGCTCTGCTGGCCGGACTGCTCCTGCTGGGCCACGGCCTGTTCGTACAGCTCCTTGAGCTCCTTCTCGGTCACCTTGACCGTGCCCGCCTCGTCGTCGACCAGATGATTGATCTTCACCTGGCGGCCCAAGTCGGCGAGCACCTGCTCCTTCGTCATTCCCTGCTCCGCCAGGGCAGCCAGGAACTCGGCCCGCGAACTCATCCCGTTCTGCTCGGCCGCCGCGTCGAGGGCTTGTCCGATCTCCTTGTCGGTGGCCTTCAGGCCACGCTCGCCCGCCTCCTGGGTGAGGAGTTCGGTGGACACCATGTTCTCGGCCACCTCGGTCCGCAGCTTGGCCTGGTCGACCGGCTGCCCCTGGGACTGCGTCACGGCCTGCTGGAAGCGCCCCTCGTAGGCGAGGATGAACTCCTTCTTCTTGATCTCGCCGTCGTTCACCTCGGCGACGACCTCGGGTATGTCCGAGACGTCCGCCTCGGGTGCGGATTGCTGGGCGCTCGGCGCGCCGCTGGGCGGGGCCGAGGAGGCATCCTCTCCGCTGCCGTCCCCGCTGCACCCGACCAAGGCGAGTAGGGCCACGGCGCAGGTGGCGAGCCTCAATGACGTACGCACGATCGAACTCCTCACAGATGGGTCAAGGTGGCGACGCTACCAGCGGCGTACAAAAGGGGCGGCCGGACGCGTCCGGCCGAAAAGGGTGGGTGATCAGAGGAAGTCGGCGCTCAGTTCGGCGGTCTCGTCGGGGGCGAGTTGCTCCACCAGCGGAACCACATCGGCGATCGAGTCCAGCACCCTGGTCGGAAGGTAGGGGAAGCGGGACACCTCGTCAGCCGAGGTCGACCCGCTAAGGACCAGCAGGGTGCGCATCCCGGCCTCGAGCCCGGAGATGACGTCGGTGTCCATCCGGTCGCCGATCATCACCGCGGACTCCGAGTGCGCGTCGATCCGGTTCAGTGCCGAGCGCATCATCAGCGGGTTCGGTTTGCCGACGTAGTACGGCCGGACGCCGGTCGCCTGGGTGATCAGCGCCGCCACCGAGCCGGTCGCGGGCAGCGGCCCTTCGCGTGACGGCCCGGTGGCGTCCGGGTTGGTGGCGATGAAGCGTGCCCCGCCGATGATCAACCGGATGGCCAAGGTGATGGCGGTGAAGGAGTAGGTGCGGGTCTCGCCGAGCACCACGTAGTCGGGATCACGATCGGTGAGAGTGAAGCCGACGTCGTGCAGGGCCGAGGTAAGCCCGGACTCACCGACCACGTAGGCCGATCCGCCGGCCCGCTGGTCGGTCAGGAACTGGGCGGTGGCGAGCGCCGAGGTCCAGATGCTCTCCTCCGGTACATCGATTCCGCTGGTGGCGAGCCGTGCCCGCAGGTCCCGTGCGGTGTAGATCGAGTTGTTCGTCAGGACCAGGAAGCGGCGGCCGGTGCGCTGCAACTCGGCCAGGAACTCTGCCGCCCCGTCGATCGCACTGTCCTCTCGAACAAGGACGCCGTCCATGTCGGTCAGCCAACTGGACACCGGGTGGAGATCGGTCATGGGGCCAGCCTATGAGCACGTGGCGCGGCACCCGTTGCCAGCGGCGTTCCCGTCCACGGGCCGGGACGGTGCGCGGTTGCCACGGCCGACTGTAGGCAAGAATGACCATCGAGCGGGGGCCGTCGACGATCAGGAGCGAACCAGGTGCAGGGCGTGCTGGCCGGGTTCGGCACCATCGGCATCCTGGTCGGAGTGGGGTTCCTGCTCGGGCAGTTGCGCATCCTCGACCTGCAAGGGCAGTTGCAGCTCGCCCGACTGGCCTACTTCGTCGCCTCGCCCGCCCTGATGCTGACGGTGCTGGCCGACACCGACGTACGGGTGCTCTTCTCGGCCAGCCTGGCCGCCTCACTGGGCTCGGTGGTCGTCACCGCCGGGGTGTACATCCTGCTCGCCGGGCTGGTCTGGAAACGGACCGTGGCGGACACCGTGGTCGGCACCTTCTCGGCCAGCTACGTCAACGCCGGGAACCTCGGGCTGCCGATGGCCGCGTACGCACTGGGGGATGCTGCCCTGATCGCCCCGATGCTCCTCGTCCAGGTGGTCGTGCTGCAACCGGCCGGCATCGCCGTGCTCGACGTGCTCAGCGCGCGGTCCGACGAACCACTGATCCGGCGGGTGCTCCGGCCGCTGCTGAATCCGTTGATGCTGGGGTCACTGGCCGGTGTGGTCCTGGCAGTCACCGGGTGGCGGCTGCCCGGGCCGATCCTGGATCCGCTCACCCTGCTCGGGGCGATGGCGATCCCGGCGATGCTGCTGGCCTTCGGGGTCTCGCTGCGCCTCGGCCCGCGTCCCGGTACGGGGGAGCCGGTCGGGCAGGTGGCCGTTGTGGTGGCGCTCAAGTTGGTGCTCCAACCGCTGGTCGGCTACCTATTGGCCGCGCACGTCCTCGGCCTCGATGCGGCCGGCGTACTGGCGGTCACGCTGATCGCCGGACTCCCCACCGCGCAGAACGTCTTCGTGATCGCGACCCGCTACCGGCGGGGCTCCCTGCTGGCCCGGGACGTGGTGTTCGCGAGCACCCTGTTGTCGGTCCCGACCCTGCTGCTGATCGGGGCCCTGCTCGGCTGAGGCGCGTGGGCGGACGGGTGCCGCGGGTGCCGCGGACGCCGACGGTCGCTCCAGTTCGCAACGCATCCCTGCTCCCTTCGTGGTGTCCGGTCTCACTCCAGGTACGCCCGGGGACCCGAACAGGTTGCCCCGGTGCCGGAACCGGGTCGCTCCGAACGTCGGAATCGGGTGTGCCGACCGTCGGAATCGGTTGTCTGCGTGTTGGGATCGGTGCTCCCAGCAGCCTCCGGCGAGTGCGCTAGGTTCGACGTGTGGGACGAGTTCGATCCGGGACGTCCGGTTGGGCTCGGCCACGCCACAGACCGCCCACGACCAGAAAGGCGACCCGGGTGCCGGAATACGAGGACTTCGACATCGACCGCAGCACCGAGCAGGCGTGGCGCGAGTTCGAGACCAGGCTGTCCGAGGTGGTGTCGGTGATGGACGACAGTCACGACCTCACCATCGGGACGGCCAACGTCAATACTGATCCGGGCCCGTACGTCACCTTCCACTCACCGGCCAAGGACGTGGTCCGGGCTGAGGCGGCCAGCAACGCCGTCCTCGGCGAGGACTTCCAATTGGCCCCGGGCCAACTCGACGCGATGGCCGACCTCGGCTGGGAGTCGCCGACCACCGCGGCCGACGGATCCGGTTCGGCCAATTTCTGGGTCGAGCGCTCCCAGGAGGATTTCGAGGAACTCGGTCGGCTGGCGGTCTCGGCGCTGCGGGACGTGTACGGCGTCCAGCACCCGATCTTCCTCGCCCCCGACCAGCTCGCCGAGATCCTGCAGCCGTCCCCGGAGCCGATCGAGGGCACCAGCGAGTTCGACGCCGAGGACGTGGTCGCCACCATCCCGGCGAGTCCGGAACACCTCCAGGACATGGTGGAGCGCGAGCTCACCGAGATGTTCGGTCACCACCCGTTGCGCGACGAGGAGGGCGACATCGCCGTCCGGGTCGGCTCCACGATGGTGTTCCTGCGCACCTCCAGCGACGGCCACGAGATCATCGTCTTCTCCGCCGTGGTCCACGACGTGGAGGGGCGCTCCCGGGCGACCGAGGTGTTGAACGACCTGAACGTGGACGCCCGCTGGGTGAAGTTCCAGATGATCCGGGACCGGGTCTTCGTGACGACCTCCGTCCGGGCCCACCCCTTCGTGCCGGCCCACCTGCACCAGGCCGTCCGCACCCTGTCCGAGGTGGCCGACGGCATCGACAACGAACTGGCGTCCAAGTTGCGCGGCCGGACCACCTTCGACGACCACAACTGAGCACGTTCGGCGCCCGGGGTCAGGACGTGACCCGCCGGCGCCGCCTGGTCGGCGGGGATGCCTAGAATGGGCGAAATGTCCGAGGACCAGCCCCCGATCGAGATCAGCTTCCCGGCTGAGTTGCCGATCAGTAGTCGGGTCGACGACATCGCGGCGGCGATCCGGGACCACCAGGTCGTGGTGGTGGCGGGGGAGACCGGATCGGGCAAGACCACCCAGCTGCCCAAGGTCTGCCTGCAGCTGGGACGCAAGCAGATCGGACACACCCAGCCTCGTCGGATCGCTGCGCGCAATGTCGCCGACCGGGTCGCGGAGGAACTGCACACGACGGTGGGGGACCTGGTCGGCTACCAGGTGCGGTTCACCCGCAAGTCCTCGCGCCGGACCCGGCTCAAGGTGATGACCGACGGCGTGCTGCTGGCCGAGATCTCCCATGATCGGGACCTGCGGCGCTACGACACGATCATCATCGACGAGGCCCACGAGCGCAGCCTGAACATCGACTTCCTGCTCGGCTACCTCAAACAGTTGCTGCGCCGTCGGCCGGACCTGAAGGTGATCATCACCTCGGCCACGATCGACACCGCCCGCTTCGCCGAGCACTTCGACGACGCCCCGGTGATCGAGGTGTCGGGACGCTCGTACCCGGTGGAGCTGCGCTACCGGCCGCTGCTGGCCGCCGAATCCGAGGGCGATCGGGCCGAGGACCGGGACCAGGTCGAGGGCATCTGCGCTGCGGTCACCGAGCTGCGTACCCTCAGCGGGCGCGGCGACATCCTGGTCTTCCTGTCCGGGGAGCGCGAGATCCGCGACACCGCCGAAGCGCTGGCCGCGATGAAACTGCCGGAGGTGGACGTACTGCCGTTGTACGCGCGGCTCTCGGCCGTCGAGCAGCAGCGGGTCTTCGGCCAGCACACCGGGCAACGGATCGTGCTGTCGACCAATGTGGCCGAGACCTCCCTGACGGTGCCCGGGATCCGCTACGTCGTCGACGCCGGTACGGCGCGGATCTCGCGCTACTCGGCGCGCACCAAGGTGCAGCGGCTGCCGATCGAGCCGATTTCGCGGGCCTCGGCGAACCAACGGGCCGGACGTTGTGGCCGGGTCGCCCCGGGCGTGTGCATCCGTCTCTACAGCGAGGAGGACCACCTCGGCCGGCCGGAGTTCACTGAGCCGGAGATCCTGCGTACCAACCTGGCCTCGGTGATCTTGCAGATGACCGACGCCGGGCTCGGCGACATCGCCGCCTTTCCCTTCGTCGAGCCCCCGGATGCCACCCAGATCACCGACGGTCTCCGGCTGCTGGACGAACTCGGCGCCCTCGCCTCGGCCCCGAAGCCGGGATCGGGACCCGAGCCCGGTGGTCGATCCGGGCGCCGCGGCGCCGAGCTCACCCCGGTCGGGCGCCGGCTCGCCCGGGTCCCGCTCGATCCGCGGATGGGACGCATGCTGCTGGCCGGAGGGCAGTACGGCTGCCTGCGGGAGATGTTGATCATCGTCTCCGGGCTGTCCATCCCCGATCCCCGGGAACGCCCGGCCGAGAAGCAGCAGGCCGCCGACGAGCAACACCGCCGGTTCTGGGCGCCGCTGGCCAGCGGAGACCGGGAACCGGAACGGACCGCCGACGGGGCACCGAAGCGGGAGCAGTTGCACGGCAAGCGGGACGAGCAGCCGCGGGAGAACGACGGGAGCGACTTCGTCGCGCTGCTCCGGCTGTGGGACTACCTGAAGGAACAGCAACGGGAGCTCTCCGGCAACGCCTTCCGGCGGATGTGTCGCGCGGAGTACCTGCACTTCCTGCGAATCCGGGAGTGGCAGGACCTGCACGCCCAGTTGCGCGACATCTGCCGCGAACTGGACCTGGAACGGAACAAGCAGCCCGCCGGCCCGGACGCGGTGCACACCGCAGTCCTGTCCGGACTGCTGTCCCACGTCGGGCTCGCCGATCTCAAGGAGGAGCGGAAGAAGAAGCCGCAGCCGGGCAAGCGGCGGCAACGATCCGGGCCGCGGGAGTACCTGGGCGCGCGGGGCACGAAGTTCGCGATCAACCCCGGCTCCAGCGTGGCGAAGATCCAACCCGAGTTGGTGATGGCGGCCGAGGTGGTGGAGACCACTCGGCTCTGGGCCCGTACGGTCGCCGGGATCGACGCCGCCACGGTGGAAGAGGTCGGCGGACACCTGCTCAAGCGCAACCACTCCGAACCACACTGGTCCTCACGGCAGGGGGCAGTGCTCGCCTTCGAGACCGTCAGCCTGTACGGCGTGCCGATCATCTCCGGGCGCAAGATCAACTATGGCCGGGTGGATCCGGTGCTGTCCCGGGAGATCTTCATCCGCTCCGCGCTGGTCGAGGGGGACTGGCGCACCCGGCACCACTTCGACGCCCGCAACCGCGAGGTCCGCCAGCAGGCCGAGGAACTGGAGGAGCGAACCCGCCGGCGCGACATCGTCGTCGACGACCAGGTGATCTTCGACTTCTACGACCGCCGGCTGCCGACCGACGTCGTCTCGGCGGCGCACTTCGACAGCTGGTGGAAGAAGGAGCGGCTCCAGCGCTCGGACCTGCTCGACCTCCAGCTGGACGACCTGATCGCCCCGGAGGCCGGTGGCCTGGACGCCGGCGCCTTCCCCGACACCTGGACGGTCGGTGAGCACACCCTCGACGTGGCGTACGCCTTCGACCCCGGCACCGGGCGGGACGGGGTGTCGGTGGAGGTGCCGGTTCAACTGCTCAACCAGGTCGCGGCGGACCAGTTCAGCTGGCAGGTGCCCGGCCTGCGGACCGAGACCGCCACGGAGTTGATCAGGTCACTGCCGAAGCAACTGCGCACCAACTTCGTCCCGGCGCCGGAGTTCGCCCGGCGAGGGTTGCAGTGGATCGATGAACAGCGGATCGATGAGCACGCCGACGCGGCCGGCGCCAGTTTCCCGGCCACCCTGGGCCGGGCACTGACCGCCCTCACCGGGGTACGGGTGACCGAGACCGATTGGCAGCCGGAGCGGGTGCCGGACCACCTGCGGGTCACCTTCGTGGTGGTCGACGAGACCACAGCCGGGCGGGATCCGGTGGTGCTCGGCGAGGACAAGGACCTGGCCGCGCTGACCACTGATCTCGCTCCCGCCGTGGCCGACAGTCTGAACACCGCGGCGGCCGAGCTCGTCCGTACCGGGGCCACCCGGTGGGAGTTCGGCACCTTGGCGCGCAGCGTCACCCTGGACCGAGGTGGCCGCCAGGTGATCGGGCACCCGTCGCTGGTGGACGAGGGCAGTTCGGTCGGGCTGTCCGTCCTGGACACCGTCGAACGCCAGCGGGTCACCCACCCCGACGGGCTGCGTCGGCTGGTGCTCCTCGCCCTGCCGGATCCGACCAAGTGGGTCGTCGGCCGCCTGTCCAACACCGACAAACTGGCCCTGGGCCACAGCCCGTACGCTTCCGTGCCGGCACTGCTGGCCGACGTCCGGCTCGCCTCGGTGGGCTTCCTGACCGCGGCCGCCACCGGGGACTGGTGGGTCGACGACGAGGCCGCCTTCGACGCCCTCTGCCTGGCGGTACGCACCGACGCTGCGGACCGGATGCGCCGCGACGTGGCGACCACCGCCGAGATCCTGCGCCGCCACCAGGCCGTCCAACTGGCCCTCTCCACGGTGCGGTCGAGCGATCCGCGCGTCGCCGAGGCGCGCCAGGACATCACCGAGCAACTCGGCAACCTGGTCTTTCCCGGCTTCGTCGCCGCCACCGGTGAGCCGTGGTTCGGCCACCTGGCCCGGTACCTGCGGGCGGTGGAGCAGCGACTTGCGGCGCTGGCGACCAATCCGGACCGGGACGCGAAGGCGCTGGACCAGGTCGTCGAGGTGGAGGACGCCTACGCCCTGGCCTGTGCGGACGCCCCGCCGGGGCGCTTGCCTCCCGCGCTCAGCGACGTGGGCTGGCAGTTGGAGGAGTTCCGGGTGAGCCTGTTCGCGCAGCAACTCGGGACCAGCCTCCCGGTGTCGCGCAAGCGCGTCCTGACCGCCATCCGACAGGCCCGTGGGGCCTAGCGCCTTCCGGTGAAGGGCCCTCAGGCCAGCCGGGTAGATTGGGACCCATGATGGATCCGCAGGGCCTGTACACAGTGGACGATGACGTGGCCGCCAGCCTCGCTGGGACTCGGCCGGTGCTGATCCACCAACTCGTCGGCTTCGTCGACGCGGGCCAGGCCGGGCAACTGTTCAGCGGGAACCTGTTGGAGCAACTCGACCATGAGGTGCTGGCCGTGTTCGACCACGACCAACTCCACGACTACCGCAGCCGTCGCCCGACGATGGTCTTCGACCGCGACCACTGGGTCTCGGCCGAGGAGTTCCACCTGCGGGTGCATCGGATGACCGATCCGCAGGGGGAGACCTTCCTCTATCTGGAAGGTCCCGAGCCGGACGTCCAGTGGGAGCGGTTCAGCGCTGCGGTGATCAACTTGGTGGAGCGCTTCGACGTCCGGATGTCGGCCACCGTCCACGGCATTCCGATGGCCGTCCCGCACACCCGTCCGATCACCTTGACGGTGCACGGGACCGATCCCGAGCTCACCCAGGGGTATCGGACTTGGATCGAGCGGGTCGAGGTCCCCGGCAGCCTGTCCAGCCTGCTCGAGTATCGGCTCGGGCTGCGGGACCGCAAGTCGATGGGGATCGTCGCCCACGTGCCGCACTACCTGGCCCAGGCCCCGTTCCACGAGGCGGCGGTGACGTTGACTCGGACCCTCAACCAGGCGACCGGTCTGGCGATCCCGTTCGACGGACTGGAGAAGTCGGCGATCGGGAACCTGTCCGACATCAACGGGGAGATGGCCGGCTCGGACGAGGTGCAGCAGTTGGTCTCCCAGTTGGAGGCCGGGTACGACGCGATGATCGAGAACCAGGGCCACGCGTTGCCCAGCGCGGACGAGATCGGCGCGGAGTTCGAGCGGTTCCTGGCTGAGCAGGACAAGGGCACCGAGGGGGAGTGACGCGTGGCCGGTCGGTGGCTTTCGACAGGCGCAACCGGCGACGGGCAAGATGGTGTCCATGCCACAGTCCACCGCCGACCTGATCCAGCTCCTCGACCTCGAGCCGATCGAGTCGAACCTCTTCCGGGGGCAACAGCCGGAGACCCGGCTGCAGCGCGCCTTCGGCGGCCAGGTGCTGGCCCAGGCTCTGGTGGCGGCCGCACGGACGGTCGATGCCGATCGCCTGCTGCACTCCATGCACGGCTACTTCCTGCGCCCGGGGCGGACCGACCAGCCGATCATCTACGACGTGGAACTCGTCCGCGACGGCGGGTCCTTCTCCGCGCGCCGGGCGGTGGCCCGGCAGGACGGGAAGGTGATCTTCTTCCTCTCCGCCTCCTTCCACGCCGACGAGCAGGGGTTCGAGCACCAGGACCAGCCGCCGGCCGACGTCCCGGCCCCCGAGGAC